>CAZCNH010000005.1:0-60122 GCA_964500065.1 uncultured Acidobacteriaceae bacterium | reverse complement strand
GGATCCCCATTCCAAAGATCGAATCGTATGCATGGACGCGAACGCTTGTGAGAAATACGGGCTAAGGCAGCCGCAGAAGGCCGCATGGTTCAGAGATCGCGGGATTACTTGTTGATGCGGATCACGTTGGGCTTGGCGACGCGCACCAGCGCGTCTTTCTTGGCCGATTGCTGCAGCGAGCCCAGGCCGCGCAGCAGGTCCTGCTGCACGTAGCGGATGAAATCCTCCATCTGGCGCTCCATTTCGATCATCTTCTCGCGCATGTTGAGCACCACTTCGATGCCCGCCAGATTCACTCCCATGTCGCGCGTGAGCGACAGAATGATCTCCAGTCGTTCCAGGTCGGCGTCGGTATACAGGCGGGTATTGCCTTGCGAGCGCGAGGGCCGCAGCAGGTTTTCGCGCTCGTATAAGCGCAGCGTCTGCGGATGGATCTTGTACAGTTCGGCCACCGAGCCGATGGTGTAGCCCGCTTTGGTCCGCTTTTTGCGCCCGCGTGGCATGGAAAAACAGAAGCAGGGAAATTGGAGGCAAGAAGGTCCGGCGCGCCGGCTTTTTCCTTGCTTCCTGATCTCCTTACATCCTTACCTCCATCCAACCGTCATACGCGCGCCTTGTTGAATAAATCGCGGCGCGGATCTTCCGGGGCCAGCCGCGTCAACTCGCGCAGCAAATCCTTCACGCGCTCATCATTCGGCTTGGGCACCACCACCTGCACTTCGATGTACTGGTCGCCGCGGGCCTGGGGATTGCGCGCGTTAGGGGCGCCTTTTTCCCGCAGGCGGAACTTCTGGCCGCTGTTGGTGCCGGGCGGGATTTTCAGTTGCGCGCGGCCGTCAATGGTGGGCACGTCAATGCGCGCGCCGAGCGCGGCTTCGGTGACGGTGACGGGAACCTTGGTGTGGATATCGTCGCCGTGTCGCTCGAAGTAGCTGTGCTCTTCCACCTTCATGATGATGTAGAGATCGCCGGGCTGTCCGCCGAGCAGGCCGGCGTTGCCGCGTCCGGCGACGCGCACGCGCGAACCGGTCTGCGCGCCGGGCGGGATACGCACCTTGATGGTTTCCGAGCGCCGGATGCGCCCGTCGCCCGCACAGTAGCGGCAGATGGTGCGCATCTTGCCTGTGCCCTGGCAGCGCGTGCAGGTGACATTGAAGCGCAACTTGCCGGTGGTCTGCGCCGTGCGCCCGCTGCCGGCGCAACCCGGGCACACCTGGTTGGCCCCGCCGCCCACCGCTCCGGTTCCTTTGCATTCGGCGCAGTTATCCAGGCGAATGATGGTGATGGACTTTTCCGTGCCGCGCACCGCTTCGGCAAAAGTCACTTCGATTTGATACTCGAGATCGCTGCCGGCCTGCGATTGGGTGGCCGCCTCTTCCACATTCATGCCGCGGAAGAATTGACTGAACAGATCCTTGAAGCTGGTGCCGGCGCCGCTGGCGCCGCCGCCCCCGCCGAAATCGAACCCGCCAAAATCCACATGCATGTCCGGAACGCCCGACCCGGGGCTCGGGCCACCGCTGCCGTCGTAGAACCCGAACTGGTCGTACATCTGGCGTTTCTTGGTATCGGAAAGGACGTCGTAGGCTTCCTGAATCTGCTTGAACTTCTCCTCGGCGGCTTTGTCACCGGGATTCAGGTCCGGGTGATACTTGCGGGCCAATCGGCGATAAGCCTGGCGGATATCCTTGACCGGCGACTTTTTGGGAACGCCGAGGACTTCGTAGTAGTCGAGTTTGGCCGTCTGCGACATTTCGTAACTTAAGTTACTGCGTCATTCTGAGGAGCGCTTTGTTCGCGTCCGATGGACGCGACCTGCGACGAAGAATCTCAATGACTGCATCAAGATCTTTCGCTTCGCTCAGGATGACCAAACCATTTACAGCCTTGCCCACTTCTTGTTCCAATCCGCCATCTCCGCGTGCTCGCGCGCGGATTCTTCGCGGCGGCGGCGGTCCTCTTCGCTGCGCGCGCCAAGGGTGGCTTCCTTCTGATTCGCGCGGTCTATCCACCGGTCAATCATGGTGATGCGCGCTTCCACCAGTTCGGCTTCGCAGCGAAAGCGCAGCGTCGCGCCGCTCACGTCCACCGAACGCGGCGGAAACTCCGGCGGATGATCGCGGTTCAAATCGTAAAAAAACCGCTTCCAATCCGCGCTGGGCGATTCGCTGAGCGGAACCTGAATCGCGAAAACGCCTTCCCGGACCTTCTGCGTCGCCTGCGGCGGACCTGCCCGCCGGACTCCGCCCGCTGCTGCCGCTCTGCTGGATGAATCCAATCCCTGCCGCCTTCCTCTTCCGGTTACCTCAATTGGGTTTCTTGTTTTCGTCCACGTCCACGAATTCGGCGTCGATCACATCGCCCTGGCCGCTCGGAGCGCCCGGCGCCGCTCCGGGCGCCGCGCCCGGCTGTCCCGCCGCGCCCGCTGCGCCGCCGGAGCGATAGAGCACTTCCGCCACGCGGTGGGACGCGCGCATCAACGCGTCGGTGGCGGCGTTGATCTTCTCCGCGCCGCCTTCGCTTAAGGCCGCGCGGCACCCGGCAATAGCGTCTTCGACGCTCTTGGCATCCTGCTCGGAGAGCTTGTCGCGGTTTTCCTTCATGAGTTTTTCGGTCTGATACACCAGACTATCGCAGCGGTTGCGCGCTTCGATTTCGGCCAGGCGCTTCTTGTCTTCGTCGGTGTGGGATTCGGCTTCGCGGCGCATCCGCTCGGTTTCTTCCTTGCTGAGGCCGGTGGACGCGGTGATAGTGATCTTCTGCTCCTTGTTCGTGGCCATATCTTTCGCGGAGACGTTCAAGATGCCGTTGGCATCGATGTCGAAGGTGACTTCGATTTGCGGCACGCCGCGCGGCGCGGGAGGAATGCCGATCAGGTGAAACTTGCCCAGCGTGCGGTTATCACGCGCCAGCGGGCGTTCGCCCTGCAGGACGTGGATTTCCACCGACGTCTGATTATCAGCGGCCGTGGAGAAAACTTCCGACTTGCGCGTCGGAATGGTGGTGTTGCGCGAGATCAGCGTGGTCATCACGCCGCCCAGCGTTTCCACGCCCAGCGACAGCGGGGTGACGTCGAGCAGCAGAATATCTTTCACTTCGCCGCCCAGAACCCCGCCTTGAATCGAGGCGCCCACCGCCACGACTTCGTCGGGATTCACGCCCTTGTGCGGGTCTTTGCCGCCGAACAGTTCTTTGACGATTTGCTGCACGCGCGGGATGCGCGTCGAGCCGCCGACCAGAACCACCTCGTCAATTTTGTCCAGGCTCAGTCCGGCATCCTGCAGGGCTTGCCGCACGGGGCCCACGGTGCGCTGCAGAATGTCTTCCATCAATTGCTCGAGCTTCGAGCGGTTCAGTTTGAGTTGCAGGTGCTTGGGCCCGGAAGCGTCTGCGGTGATGAAAGGGAGGTTGATTTCCGTTTCATTGAGCTGCGAAAGCTCGCACTTGGCTTTTTCCGCAGCTTCTTTCAAGCGCTGGATGGCCATGCGGTCCTTGGAAAGGTCAATGCCCTGATCTTTGCGGAATTCAGCGACCATCCATTCCATCACGCGCTGGTCAATATCGTCGCCGCCCAGATGCACGTCGCCGGCGGTGGACTTCACTTCGACCACGCCTTCCCCGACTTCGAGGATTGAAATGTCGAAGGTGCCGCCGCCCAGGTCGTAGACCGCGATTGTTTCGTCTTTTTTCTTGTCCAGCCCGTAGGCCAGCGCGGCCGCTGTCGGCTCGTTGATGATGCGCATCACCTCGAGACCGGCGATTTCTCCCGCCTGCTTGGTGGCCTGGCGCTCCGCGTCATTGAAGTATGCGGGAACAGTGATGACCGCTTTGCTGACTTTTTCGCCGAGGAAATCTTCGGCGGCCGTCTTCAGTTTCTGCAGCACCATCGCGGAAATCTCGGCAGGACTATAGCTCTTGCCAAGAATGTCCACGCGCGCGTCGTTGTGCGGGCCGGCCACAACTTTGTAGGGGACGCGCTTGGTTTCTTCAGTGGATTCGGCGAGGCTCTTGCCAATGAAGCGCTTGATGGAGTAGACGGTGTTTTCCGGATTGGTCACCGCCTGGCGCTTGGCCACCTGGCCCACCAGCCGCTCGCCGGACTTGGTCAGACCAACCACCGAAGGCGTGGTGCGTGCCCCTTCCTGGTTGGGCACCACAGTGGGCTCGCCTCCCTGCATGACGGCAACCACCGAGTTGGTGGTACCCAAGTCAATCCCGATAATCTTACTCATGGCTCCTCCGTCCCCACGCCAAGGGGAACGCAAAATTCATAGCAATCCGAGACAAGGATAAAGGTTGAGTGTACTTTTGTCAAGATTGTTACAATATATTCATAAATAGCGGCTTACATGACAGATTTCTTTCGCTTTGGGGATCGGACGAGGGTCTTTATCAGGCCTGCAAACCGTTTCCCTGTGAATTGGCATCCAAAACTATTGTTCGGCAAAGCCGTCCCGGGGCATAGGAAACTCAGCCGTTTCAGGTACAATACGCGCTAGTCCAAACGTGGAGGAATCTGGAGTGCACCAATATTTTGCCAAGTCTTTCAGGCTGGCGGCGATATTTGCCCTGCTGGCGATCTGTGCTGCCGGCCAGGGTGCAAAGAAGGCTGCCCCGGCAAAAGCCGCGCCAGCCCCGCCTGCCGCAAAAGAAATCATCAAGACAATGGGCAGCCGGTCTGCGCCGATCACTATGGAAGTCTTCAGCGATTTTCAATGCCCGGCGTGCGCCAACCTGTACTTCACCGCCCTGCGGCCGATGATGAACGACTACGTGCACACGGGAAAGGTCTTCCTCATCCATCGCGATAACCCGCTGGCCATTCACGCGTATGCCCGCGACGCCGCGCGCATGGCCAACGCCGCCGCGCAAATTGGCAAGTTCGAGAGAGTCGTGGAGGCGATCTATTCTTCCCAGCAGAGTTGGTCCACCGACCGCCTGAAACTTGACCTAGCGGTGGCTTCGGTGCTCACCCCCGCCGAGATGAGCCAGGTGCGCTCGGCCATGAACAGCGCGGCCGTCGAGCAGGCCATTGAAAAAGATCTGACCTTGGGCAAAGCGGTGCCGGTAGGCTCTACGCCAACGGTGGTTCTGACGCACCGCGGCCAGCGGATTCCGCTGCCCGGCAGCCCAAGTTATTCGCTGCTGCGCAATGTGCTGGATCAGATGCTTTCCCAGAGGTAGCGCTATTATGGTTTTGTGACCGGGCGGGAGAAACCCGCCGGGTCGCCGGGTGCGCGGCTATCCACCACCCATTATGCAAAACCCATCGAAAACTGTGCGTGTGCTTTTCCTGCTCGGACGGCTCTTCCTGGGAGGCGTGCTGCTGTATGCCGTTTTTGCCAAACTGAACTATCCCCCGGGCAACTTCTTCACCTTCAAAGTTTCCAACTGGCAACTGGCGATCCAGATTTTCGCGATTTCCGTGAATGGCTACAAAGTCCTGCCCGAATGGGCGGTGACGCCGGTTGCCTACGCGGTCCCGCTGCTGGAAACCCTGCTGGGCCTGCTGCTTTTGACGGGCGTCGGCCTGCGCTGGGCCACCGCCGGCACCACCGCCCTGCTCGGATTCTTTTTCGCGCTGATGCTGCGCGCGTACTTTCTCGGTCAATCCATCGATTGCGGTTGTTTCGGCCCCGGCGACCAGCTCGGCGCGAAAACGCTGCTGCGCGATGGCGGATTGTTGCTGGTGGCGCTGCTGGTTACCTGGGGCGCATTTGGGCAGCAACGCAAAAAGCGTGCGGATGTGCAGGAGGTGAAGGAGGCGCGCGATGTGAAGGAAACGAGCGCAGCAGGCTAGCTTCTTTCTTTCAAATCGTTCACTTCCTCCGCTCCCTGCGCTTCGCAGGACACTCAATGAAATCGCTCGATGAATATTTGGATCTCGCCGCCCAATCCCACGGGCACCTGTGCGCCGGGCAAGTGCTGGGCGTGCGTCTGGCGATGCTGGGCATGCGCGAACTGGGAATCGAAGATCCGGTGGCCGAGCGCAAGCGCTTGGTGACCTACGTCGAAATCGACCGCTGCGCCACCGACGCCATTGCGCTGGTCACCGGGTGCCGGCTGGGCAAGCGTGCGCTGAAGTTTTTCGACTGGGGGAAAATGGCGGCCACGTTCGTGGATTTGAAAAACGGGCGCGCGGTGCGCATCGCGGCCAAAGATTCCTCCAAAGAAAAAGCCAGGGAGATGTTCCCCGGCCTGCCCAAAGAACAGGGCCAGCAACGCGCCTACCGCCAGATGAGCGATGACGATTTGTTCGAGCGGCAAGCGGTGCGCGTGGAAGTCCGCCCGGAGGATTTGCCCGGATACAAAGGCTCGCGCGTCGTCTGCGCGCAGTGCGGCGAATCGGTGCAGTTTGCGCGCGAAGTGATGCGCGAGGGACGCACCGTGTGCCGCTCCTGCGCCGGGGAAAGCTATTATCGGACGCCGGCGTAATTCCCTGAAAGCAGACGCAAAACCATCCAGGCGTGAAAGGCCTCTCGCGGGGAATGGCCCTGCCAGGGAGCCGTGAAACAATCCTCTTGACAAATACTCGTTGTAACGAGCATTCTACCGGGCGTGAGCGGGAAAGCACAGGCCGAACTCCGCCAGACGCGGCCGTTTGAAAGCGATGCCGTCGAGGCGTACATCAATATCCTGCGCACCGCCGACTGGCTGCTGCGCGAGACGGAAAAACTGCTCGCGGCCTATGAACTGACACCGCCGCAGTACAACGTGCTGCGCATCCTGCGCGGCGCGGCCCGCGCGGAAGGAAGCTTCGCTGCCGGGCTTCCCTGCCGCGAAATCGGCTCGCGGATGATTACCCGCGATCCGGACATCACCCGGCTGCTGGACCGCCTGGAGAAGGCCGGGTTGGTGGCGCGGGCTCGTGATGCCCGCGACCGGCGCGTGGTCAAGGCACGGATTACGCCGGCGGGACAGCGCTTGCTCAGCCGGCTTGACCGGCCGGTGCGGGAGTTGCATGACCGGCAATTGCAGGTGCTCGGAAAAGATAGAACCCGGGAATTGACCGGGCTTTTGGAGATGTTGCGCACCGAGCGCCCGTGAAGGGGAAAGGCGCGAACCGCGTCCAACAGGGGTGGTCTGTGTAACCCCGGGACAGGGAACAACATCTAACATAGCATTCGTTGCTCAGGGTGGGCGCCACACCGGTTCTGTGGCAGGGGTTGGATTTCACTAATTTCAGCGAGGAGAGGGGAACATGCGTAGGATCGCAGGTCTGATTGTTTTTGCATTGCTGATGGCCGCCGGGGTATCGGCGCAGGCCGAGCCCTGGGCCATTGACCGGGGCCACAGCGCGGCGGGGTTTGCGGTGCGGCATTTCGGCGTTTCCACGGTACGCGGCACGTTTACCAACATCACGGGCTCGATTTTGATTGACGATAAGAATCTCGCCGGTTCCTCGGTGGATGTGACCATTGACGCCACCACCGTCAACACGCAGAACGACGGCCGCGACAAGCACCTGAAGAGCGCGGACTTTTTCGACGTGGAGAAGTTTCCCACCATCACGTTCAAGTCTACGAAAGTGGAAAGCGCTGGCGCAGGGCGCGTCCGCGTGACCGGCGACTTCACCCTGCACGGGGTGACCAAGGAAATCGTGCTGGATGTGGAAGGGCCCACGCCGGTGGTGACCCTGAACGGGCGCCCCCGGCGCGGGGCCAGCGCCACCACGAGAATCAACCGGCGGGATTTTGGCCTGGTGTGGGGAACCGTCACCGAGGGAATCGCTGCGGTCAGCGATGAAGTCAACATCACCATTGACCTCGAGCTGGGCAAGCCGCGCCCGCCCCAGCCGGCGCCCTCGAACTAACGGCTGCGGCGGCAAGTGGATAGCGGCCAGGAATCCTGGCCGCTTTTTCCGCATCCAATAGTCGTTATAACGAGTATTAAGGGAGGGTACATGATCCGGATCATCCCCAGCGACCAACGCTATTTCGCTGACCATGGCTGGCTCGAGACCTACCACCACTTCTCCTTTGCGGATTACTACGACCCGCAAAACGTGCACTGGGGCGCTCTGCGCGTCTTCAACGACGACGTGATTGCTCCCGGGCAGGGCTTCGGATTGCACCCCCACCGCGACATGGAGATCGTCACGGTGGTTCTGGAAGGCACGCTCGAACACAAGGACACTCTGGGGAACACCGGGGTGGTGCGTCCCGGTGAAATCCAGGTGATGAGCGCGGGCCGCGGCATCGCGCACTCCGAGTACAACCACTCGAAGGGCGAGCCCCTGCGCCTGCTGCAACTGTGGATCTTCCCGCGGACCAAGGGACGGGAGCCCCGCTGGGAGCAGCGCGAATTTCTGAAGGAAGAACGCGCCGGAAAATTGCTGCCGGTGGTTTCCAGCGGCGCGATCCCCGGCACACTGGCGATTGACCAGGATGCGGCGGTTTATCTATCCTCGTTGCGCGCGGGGGAACAGGTAACCCACAAGACAGGCACCGGCAGGGATCGGGTGGCCTACGTTTTCGCCGCTTCGGGCGAGGCTCTGCTCAACGGGGAAATATTGCGTTCCGGCGACCAGGCGCGCATCGCCGGCGAATCGGCTTTGGCATTTTCCGCATCGAAAGATACGGAGCTGATCCTGCTCGATCTGCCGGAGTAAAGACTTCTGCTTCTATGAACCAGACCTTGCAATTCTTGGCTGGACACGGTTACGCGGTGACTTTCGCGTGGGTGCTGGGGGAGCAGCTCGGCCTGCCCATCCCGGCTTTGCCGGTTTTGCTGGCAGCCGGGGCGCTGGCCGGCCAAGGCCGGCTGAGCATGGCCGGGGTGTTGCTGTGCGCTACCGCAGCGTCCTTGATCAGCGATTCCGCCTGGTACCAAATCGGGCGCCGGCGCGGAAGCAAGGTGTTGAACTTCCTGTGCCGCATTTCACTCGAACCCGATAGCTGCGTCCGCAATACGGAATCCATTTTCCAGAAGCACGGGGCGCGGTCGCTGGTGCTGGCCAAGTTTATTCCGGGATTCAGCACCGTAGCGCCGCCACTGGCCGGCGTCTTCCACATGAACTTTCTGCGCTTTGCCTTATACGACGCGCTGGGCGCGCTGCTGTGGGCCGGCGCCTTCGCGGGGCTGGGGTTTGCGTTCAGCAGCCAGTTGGATGCGGTGGTCACGCGCGTCTCGCACTATGGCGGCGGGTTGCTGGCGGTGTTGGCGGGCGGCCTGGCGGCTTATGTCCTCTTCAAGTACATCCAGCGGCAGCGCTTCCTGCGCGGCCTGCGCATTGCGCGCATCACTCCGGAAGAACTGCAGAAGAAAATAACCGGAGGCGAACCTGTGCTGATCGTGGATTTGCGGCACGCGGTGGATTTCGAAGATAACCCGGTGCTGATTCCCGGCGCACAACACCTGGCCGCGGAAGAACTGGAAGAGCATCACGATGCAATCCCGCGCGACCGCGACATTATCCTGTACTGCACTTGACCAAACGAAGCTTCGAGCGCCAGGCTGGCGCTCCTCCTGAAGCGCAAAGGGATTACCCGCGTGCGTCCGCTGGCTGGCGGGCTGCAAGCGTGGCGGGAAAAGGGATTCGAGGTCTCCGCGCTGGTCCCTGAAGGATAAGGCAGCCACAGGCAGGCCGGCGTGACCGGTTCACGTGAAGCCCACATTCATTGCTGGGCGCGCGGCGGGGAGGAAAATCGATGAGTTACACCCCAAAAATTCTGGCTTTTGCCGGGAGCTTGCGCAGCGCAAGCTATAACAAGAAACTGGCCCGAGTGGCTGCGGATTGTGCGCGCGCGGCCGGCGCCGATGTCACCTATTTGGATCTGCGCGATCTGCCTCTGCCGGTTTTTGACGAAGACCTGGAGGCGCAGGCCTTTCCGCAGAACGCAACCAAGCTGAAAGAGCTGCTGAAGTCTCACGACGGGTTCTTGATGGCCTGCCCGGAATACAACAGCTCGATCACGGCCGCACTGAAGAACGCGATTGATTGGGCTTCGCGGGAGCGCCCCAACGAAAAGCCCCTGGCATGTTTCGATGGAAAGGTAGCGGGGTTGCTCAGCACTTCGACCGGGGCGCTGGGTGGACTGCGCGGCCTGGTGGTCGTGCGGATGCTGCTGGCTAATATCCGCGTGATCGTCCTGCCCGATCAGGTGGCAATCCCGCAAGCGCAGCAGGCCTTCAATGAGGCGGGCGCCCTGGTGGACCCCAAGCGCCAGGCTGCGGTGGAAAAACTGGCAGGTTCGCTGGTGGCCACCATCGGCAAGCTGCGCGCCTAGAAAAAAGCGGGCCGGCGTCCACCGTGGCCAGTTCGCAACGGGCGGCAACAAAGAATCTTGCGCCGGGCTGTGGGCGGGCCTATTCTGGTAGCAGTTGGAGGTCTGTCTTTATGATTTCCCGGTTTCGCCGGCTGACTTGGGTGTCCGCCATGGCGCTCATGGCCACAGGGGTGGCGGCGCAATCCTCCCAACCAGAGAAAGACAAGAAGAAAGAAACCGAGTCTCTTGCGGAAATCGCCCGGCGGGCCCGTGAGCAGCGCCAGAAGAGCAATGTGGCCCAGGCCGTACGGGAGTTTACCAACGACACGATTCCCGCGGGACGGATCGGCGCGGCCGTCAGCGTGACGGGGATCGCGACTCCGCCCTCCGCCGCTTCGGGCGACGCCGGCCCCAGCGCTCCCCCCAGCGAAGCGGATGAAAAGGAACGCTCCGAAGCCGAAGCCGCATTGCAAGTCGAAAAAGAAAAGCTGGGCAAGCTGAAGAAAGAATTGGAGCTGATGGAGCGGGAAAGCAATCTCAATAAAGCATCGTTCTATGGCCGGCCGGATTTCGCCAATGACCGCGCCGGCGCCGCAAACCTGGCCGCGCAGGATACCGCCATCGCCGCAAAAAAGACGGAAATCACCGAAACCGAAGCAAAGCTCGCGGAACTCGAGGAAAAAGCCAAGTCCATTCACCAACGGCTGGGCCCCAAAGCGGAGGAGCCGAAGACCCCCGAGGAGCAGCGCGATGCCTGGGCTGCGAAAATTCAGCCGCTACGGGACGAACTGGCGCGGATTGAAGCCGAGCTTTCCCGCATGCAGCAGGAACGCACCGCGCTGGGCAATAGCGGCAGCAACCCTCCGGGAGCCTTCACCGCGGACAAAATCGCGCAACTTGAGCGCCGCCGCGGCGAATTGCAGCGCCAGATCAGCGCCATCGAAGACGATGCCCGCCGAGCCGGCACGCTGCCCATCCGCAACTAGCGCTTCCCTATTTCGGCTCCATGATCAGGGGCAGCCCGCTGCTGGAGCGGCCAATCATGATAATTTTGGAATTGGGGCTGGAGGCGAGTTTTTCGGTCGCTTCAATCCCCTTCCAGGCCAGGATCTGCGGCGTCAAACCTTGCGCGATGATCCGCTGGTAGTCGGTGATACCCTGGGCTTCAATCCGCTTGCGTTCGGCTTCCTGTTTCTCCTTCTGCAGCACGAAGTTCATTTGCAGGGCTTCCTGCTCGGCGCGCTGCTTGGCTTCGATGGAGGCCTTGAGCGTGGGCGGAAGCTGCACTTCTCGCAACAGGATGCTTTCCACAAAAATACCGCGCGGTCCCAACTGCGCGACCATTTCCGTCTGAATCTGCTTGGCCACTTCTTCGCGGGCGCCGGTGTAAAGAGCGTTGGCGGTGTGCGCCGCGGTCGCCGCACGAATCGCGCTGCGGAACGTCGGTTCCACAATCACCGTGAGGTAATCCAGCCCGATGGTGCGCAGCACTTCCGGGGCAGATTCGGGCTGCAGGCGCAGAATCAATGAAGTGTCCAGGGTCATGATCAAGCCTTCGTTGGAAGGCACGCTGGCGGTTTCCTTGACTTCCCGCGTGCGAATGAGCATCTCCGTGACGCGGTCGAGCGGATTCTTGAAGTGAATGCCTTCCTTCAGCACGTCACCGGTCACCCGGCCAAAACGGGTGAGCACGCCCACATGGCCGGTGGAAATCGAGGTGATGGAGGAAAACAACAAGAGAAACACGACGACTGCGGCAAGAATCGCTCCTGCCGGGGCAAACAGGTTAGCGCCCGGATTCATGTTCACGTAAACTTCGCCATCCGGGCCGCGCTGATTTCGAAACATGGTCATAGGACTCTCCCTCAGAATTGAATTGTGCAATTCCCTTCAATTGTAGGCCAGGCGGATGAGCCTGTCGCGCAAAACCGGTTGCGGATTGGGGAGAAGACGGTGGTCCGCGCGCACTGGTCCGGCTTCCGGCGGAGCCAGGGCGGCGGGCGTTCAGCAAGCGCACCACTACTAATTGTGTACATGGGCCTTGACACCACGAGGGGAAAGGCAGAGAATGCGCTCCCAGATTTCCGGTTGCGCCGGAACCCGCCCCGCAGGGGCGGAGACTGGGGGAGCAAATGCAGTATTTGCCCGGCTGGACCGTGCAGTGCATCAACCCGGATTGCGACGCGCGCGGCCATTGGCTGCGCGTCCGCGAGGAACACCCGGATAACTGCACCTGCTGCGGCTCCCGCCTGCAAAACGTGCCGCCGCCGCTGGCTCCGCGCATGCGAATGCGTCCGCGCCCGCTGACGGCGTACCGTCCGCCACGCCCGCGTTGAATCCTTCGCGGGTGGTGCGGATACCACGGGACCGAACCTGAAATCAGGGAGTGGCTGAGAAGTCGAATCGCGGTAGGCCAAACAAAGAAGTGGCGGTTCACACCGCTAAAACAAGGGCGGCTGATCCTCAGAGGGGATCAGCCGCTTTTGTTTCGGCGGCGCAGCTTCGTTCCAGGAAACCCAGCGAGAGCAATCGCAGAAACCAACGAACTTTCACATCCTTCCCGCATCACTCCGAAACCTTGCGAACGCATGTAAAACAAAAAGGCCCCGGTCGCCCGGGGCCTTTTGGGTTGAGGTTAGCGTGCGCCTAGAATTCGTAACGGAACGCAAACTGCATGCAGCGTCCCGCCAGACCGTCGCAAGTGGCCAGCGTACCATTGTAACGGCCGAAGTTTGAGCGATCGGGGAACATGGTCAAGTTGCCCGTGTCAAACCGCGGTGTGTTGGTCAAGTTGAACGTTTCCCAACGGAACTTCAGGTAGTGACCTTCCCACGGCATCTTGAACGCTTTGCTGACGCCGAGGTCGATCGCGAAGTAGCCGTCTCCGCGCAGGACGTTGCGCAGGCCGACTTCACCCGGCAGCGACCGGCGGAAGAACGTCAGAGCGTTGACCGGATCCACGAACGGACTCGGGCGCCCGCCCACGATGTTGCGCGTGGTGGCGGTTGCCGGCAGTTGGCCGGGATTGACCAACGAGGCGTTGCCCTGGAGGTTCCAGTTGGTGGGCCAGCAAGAGCGGCAATTGAAGACGTTGAACGGAAGGCCGCTGGTCCAGCGCCACAGACCGGAGACTTGCCATCCGCCGACAATCTGATCCATCACGCTGTTCATTGAATTGCCGAAAGTCTTGCCCTTGCCGAACGGCAATTCGTAGATCCAGTTGAAGTTCATCTGGCTGCGGATGTCAAAGTCCGATTGGCCATAGTGAGCTTTGGGATCCCAAGGATTGAGAAGGAAGCCCGTATAGCCACCATTTCCGAAAGCGGTAAAGGAAGAGCCGCGCTCGACGGCGGAGCCGATATCGAGCGACTTCGCTGCCGTGTAGTTGAAGTCAAACTGCAGACCTTTCGACATGCGGCGACGAACCACCAGTTGGAATCCATGGTATTCAGACCAGCCGAGTGAGCTTTGTCCCGCGAGAGAATCGTACTGCGGTGTAAAGTAGGCAAAGGGACCAAAGACGCTGCAGCCCGGAGTGCAGAACTGGTCCATCAGCCACAAGGAGGTCGAATAATCTGGCGCATCGCGGTTGAAGCGGCGCGCAATCTCCTGGGTTGCGCTAAGCCCGAGACCCAGGTTCGCGGCCGGGAACAGGTTCTCCCAGTAAGCCATGTTCGGGATGCCTGAGTAGGCAGAACGAGGAGCAGACGCCGGCAAGTTCAAGGCGAGAACTTGAGAAGCGAGTTGCTGTGCGGCGGTAAAATAATCCACCCCTGAAGCCGGGTCCACAAGATTCTCATACATCGCCAAGTCGCGCCGGATGAGCAAATTCCGCCCACGCCGGCCGACATAGCCCATTTCGACGGTCATGTTGCCGGGAATCTCCCGGCCAATGACAAGAGTCATGGTATGTGAGAACGGCGTCGTAATGTTCTGATCTATGCTCGAGGTGATTACGCCTGCGCCGGAAGGCGGAGTTGCGGGGAAGCCGCCGGGAGGCGCCACCGGGAGTGTAGAGGGGAGCGTGGTAGCGTTCACGAAGCGGATTGCCGGGTTGGTTTCATTGTTGACACCAAACGGGCTAGAGAGGTTCGAAGAGAGCCCAAAAGAGCCCACGGCATCAAACTGGGTAGCCAAAGCATGTCCAATGCGATCGTAGACGAGTGAGTACCCTCCCCGTATCGAGGTCTTGCCCGGGCCGCCTGTCAGCCAGCCCAGCACGCCACCTTTGAAATTGGGAGAGTAGGCAAACGATGCGCGCGGAGCCCAGTCGTTGAAGTCCCACTCATAAAAGCCCGGACCATTGTTCACAGGACCGGCCAGGTCGACGTTCACCAGTGGGGCCTGATTGGATGGGATTCCGGCAAGAGCGTTCCTGCCGCGCAAATCAAACCAGTCGCCAAGCGGGATCGTCGGGGACACCTGCTTGCCGTCCTGTTCCCACGGAGGCGAAAACAATCCGTAGCGGACGCCAAGGGTGATGGTCAGATTCGGGCGCATCCTCCAGCTATCTTGAACATAAAACTCATATTCGTTGGAGGCATAGCGGCGGGAAGTCGGGGTGCCGTTGGGAATCACCGAACCATCCGTATTGTAGTTATAGATCGCTGAGGCCTGGGAGAGGATGCCCAGGATGTTGATCAGAGAATCTGCGTACACGGCCTGCCCGCTCGAAGCAACTGCGGGAACCGCGTTGCACCCTGCCGTTGATGGAGGAGGGCAGGCGGCCCCCGGCATGTACGTGCGGCCCACGCCGCTCACCCACGAACCATTGGCCGTGGCCGTGTGAAAGGAGTTGGCATTGGTGTAGCTTGGGATTCGAGTGAAGCGGATATTCGTTCCCCATTGCCAGGTGTGGTTTCCAGTGCTGTAGGAGAGATCGTCCACCAGGTTGTGCGTTCCCACGCGCCGGCCGTTGCTGGAATTGGTGCCCGTCAAATGGGTGATGAAGCGGAAAGTGGAAATGTTCCCTGTACGCTGTCCGGCAGTTTCTCCATCGAAGACCGTATAGCCATACCGGAACACGTTTACGAACTTGGAACTGAAGACCCCGTTATAACCGATGGCGATGCCCCTGCTATTGTTCAGAGTGACCGTGTTGGGCGGCGCGCCGGGAAACTGCGACGTTCCCCCGATGTAGTCGTCCTGAAGGTTGCCGCGAACAAACAGCGTGTGGTCACCATGACTGTCGAGGCGATAGTCCGCGCGCGCAATCCAAGTCCAAAGGTAATTGGTAATCGGAGACACAAAGTCGATGCCGACGATGTTGCCCGTGGTGGTGCCATTGATACCGTCCTGTCCTGGCGTATTGGGAGACGGATATTGGCGGAAAAACTGCGAGGCTGCAATACTTGGGCCGATTCCCAGCGGGTCAATGGCTGCCAATTGAGCGGGTGTCAACCCGAAGTAGCCTGCGGGGATCTGGTGTGTGCCGGACAAGCCGGAAACTGTCGCGGCCGGGCAAGCCGCTGCAGATGCGCACCGATAGATAAGGACACCATCGCGGAAGGAATTTGACGGGACGGTGCGGGTGACCGGTTGCGCGCTTGCCTCTCGTGTATTTTCGAAGTTGCCGAAGATGAACAGCCTGTCCTTGAGGATCGGGCCACCGGCAGAAGCTCCGTAGATATGGCGCTGCAGCTTAGGGGTGGCATTTCCCGCGAGTTTGTTGAAATACTCGTTGGAAGAGGTCGCGGTATTGCGGTGGTACCAATACGCGGAGCCATGCAGATCGTTGGTGCCGGACTTGGTCACCAGGCTGACCTGAGCCGCTGAGGAACGGCCTTGTGAGGCATCGTAGTTGGTGGTGGTCACGCGGAATTCCTGCACTGAATCGAGCGTGGCGCGGAGAACGGTGGTGAAGGCGAAGCCGAATTGCGCATCGTTCACGTCAACGCCGTCCATCGTGACATTGGATTGGTCGCTGCGCGCGCCGCTGATGGACCCGCTGCGCTGGTCATTGGTCGGAAGAAAAACGGCGCCGGGTTGCAAACTCAGCAAGCCGACCACGTTACGGCCTTCCAGCGGCAGGTCCTTGATGGGCCGTTCGCCGAAGGCGTTGCCGACGGTGGCATCGCTGGTGTTGAGCGCGGCCGCGGCCTCGCTCACCACAACAGTTTCAGTGAGCTGGCCGATCACCATCGCAAAGTTCACCTTGGATTGCGTGTCCACTAGAAGTTGCACGTTTTCGCGGACAGCAGCGCGAAACCCGCTCATCTCCACGCGGAGATTGTAGGTGCCGGGCTGAAGGGCCACGAACTGGTAGCGTCCGGTTTGATCGGACGTAGTTTCACGAGAATTCTTGCTCCCGACGTTGGTAATCGTCACTTTGGCCCCGACGATAGCTGCGCCGGAAGCATCGGTGATCTCCCCATAGATTGACGTCGTGCCAGACTGTCCCCATGCCGTCCCCGCACACAAAGCCAGGGCAATCAGCAAGAAAGGCAATCTGAATTTCGATGGATAAGACATCGATTCCCACCTCCTGTTTTTGTTGGCCAAACCCTGCTGCTTGGAGAACTTGGGGATGGAACCTGCCGTAAGCCTCAAAATAAGGACGATGACCCACAGAGGCAATGGCTAAAGAAGTTTCAAGGCTCCATCAATTTGAAAAAACAAACCCCAACCACCCCAAGGCATGGAGCCTAGATATGCCGGACAATGAGAAATGTCAAGCACTTTTGCCAACCATATTGGCTGCAATCCTGTTGAAAACGATGGGGATGGTATCGCCGTCACTTACGCAAATTGGCGAAGAGATTGGGCTGCTCGGCGCAGCCGAAGACAAAAAAAGTGGGCGGCCGGTGGGGGAACCGGCCGCCCGGGGCGTGGTGTGGAGGTAAGATCGAACAAGTGAAGTATGCGAATAGGCGCGTGCAACGTCCATAGCCGGTTCGATTCATGCGCCCAGTACCTTAGTACCCGGCCTTTTCACCCACGCGCGAGCGGGGGTAGCATGAGGGCGTGGCTTGGGGAGGCGCTGAACCATGAAAAAGGCGATACGTATCGCGGGGGCCGTGCTGGGGCTTGGTTTCCTTCTGGCGCAACTGGCCCGGCCAGCCAAAACCAATCCGGCAAGCGATCCGGGCATTTCCGTGTTTGCCAAACTCGAGACGCCTCCCGCCACGGCTGAAACCCTGAAACGAGCTTGCGGCGATTGCCATTCCAACGAAACTCGCTGGCCCTGGTATACCAATATCGCGCCGGTTTCCTGGTGGACGATTGACCACGTCAACCACGGGCGTTCGCACATGAATTTTTCCGAATGGGGCAAGCTGCCCCCAAAAGATGCGGCCGAACTGCTCGAAGATATCTGCAGAGAAATCGAATCGGGCGAGATGCCCCTGCCTTCCTACCAACGGATGCACAGCGAAGCCCGGCTGACGCTGGCCGACAGGAAAAATATTTGCCTGTGGACCGTGGATCAGGCGAACAAGCTCGGCGGAAAAGCGGAACACGAAAAGCACGAGTAGCGCGGATTCCTCATCACAGTTCAGACCGCGAGGCGAGATCACCGCAAGAAGCCCCCGCAATAACCCGCTTTCCTCGCCGGCAGAGTTCGTCATTCTGAGGAACGGTTCCGATTCGGCGCGAAACGTCGAATCGGACGACGAAACACCTCGAAGCAAATTTTTGGTAGTGGGTCAGTTTGAGATAGAGGGTCGGTGCTTTAGCTCCGACAAGAAGTCTTGCTTCCCCCCCGCCAGCACTCTCCGCGCGAGGAATGTGGTGAACAATGCATTTCTCCCGCGAAGACCGACGAAACGGTGTCCTGGAACGTCGGAGCTGAAACTCCGACACCCTAAGGCTGTAATTGAAGGTGACCCGGTACCAAATCTGCGTGCGCGGACATCGAGGTCCTTCGGCCAAAATCTGGCCAAGAATGACGAGGTTCGTTGCAGGGCACGATCGCGCGTCCAGGCCGCGCGCCACCGTTGCGAGAAATGCGGGCGGAGATTGCGCCGAAATGTGTCAGGGGAGCGGGCGCGGCGGGACCATTCCTTCACGAACGGGGCCGAGCCATTTCTGCAAAATGTCTCCGGTATCCACCCCGGTGGCCTGCTGGAAAATTCCGGGCAGTTCCTCGATGCGGAAAGCGCGTTGATTCCGGATGCTCCACGCTACCAAGTACCGGAAGGCATCGCGCATGCGCCTGGCGTTTTTCGTTCGCGCGCGGATTCGCGCGTCCATTTCCGCGGCCATCAGCGCGCCGCGGGAAAAGAGCGTGCGGCCAATGCGGAAATCTTCGGAATAGAGATACGAGCCGCGGTAAGAAAGCTGCTCGAGCGGCATCTCCAGAAGGAAGCGCGGCATTTCCCGGAGGGTGCTGCGATAGCGAAGCTCCAGCATGCGATCCAGGTAGGCTGTGCGTTCGGCCGCGGGCTGCATATCCGCCAAGGCATCCAGCGCGGCGTACTGTCCGAATCCTTCGCTGAACCAGATGCTGTCGTGGGCCGGGGCCAGTTCCCACGAAAACGGAAAGTAGCCCTGTCCGTAGGCGCGCTTGGGCACCCAGGCGTGCGCCATGTGATGCGCAATGTTGACGCGAAACACATTGACCTCGCGCGGCCCGGATTGCGGCGTCAGCGCCCGCTCCGGCTGCAGGCAGAACGTGGCGCTTTCCAGGTGCTCCATGCTGAAGCCGTAGGTGTGCTCGGCAGAAACCGGCTGCACGAATTCGAATACGGCCGTGTAGGCTGGAAATGGAGCGCTGCCGAAGTAGGCAAGCAGCGCTTGGTAGGCTTCGCGGGAAGCGGAGCGGATTCCGGCGCGATCCACATCCAATTCCGCGTAAATGGCGACCCGCAGCGGCGCGCTCTGGCTCGTTTTGACTTCTTCCCAGGAAAAGTTTTCACCCAACAAGATCTGCGAATCCGCCAGCGCGTAGAAGTTTTTCGCTGTCGCTTCGGCGCGGCCGCGCGAGCAGGCTGAAGAAGCCGAGAGGGTCGAGCACACCGGCCAGCCCGGCGGGCCGGTCACCTCCACCCGCATGCTCGAATTCTCTTCGCCTTCGAGAAACCCAAAGACGGAGTAGCCCAGCAAGTACACGTATCCCGGACGCGCGCGCGACGAATCGCCGCCGCTGAGGATCTGGCGCTCCATGGCTGCCAGATCAACTTCGTACTCGATCCGGCTTAGATGGCCTCCGGCGCGCCCCACGCGCCAGCGCGGGCCATCGCCGCGCTCGACTTCGATCTGGTTTCCATCCTTGTCCAGCGCACGCAGGTTTTGCACGAAGCGATCGTAGGGTTGATTGCTGTAACCCATCGGGATCGCGCGAGGCATGACGAAGGTGCGCTCGCCCGCGCCAACATCTTTCGCTTGGAGAGTGACCATGATTCGCGCGGGCTGCGCCAAATCGTATTTCAGTTGGTAGGAGACCTCCGGCGAGCCTTGTCCGGCTCGCACCGGCAATGCCAACCACATCACAAAGAAAAGGGTTCGCCGCATTCTGCTCCCTGGGGATTGCGGGGCTACTTCTCTTTGTCGCGCTCCGCCTGCCGCAACAACTCTTCCGGGTCGTACAGGATTACGCTGCGGCCGGGAACGCCGGCGGCCAGCAAGCGCAGCGTATAGCCCCACGGACGCGCGCCTTCCGCATCGTAACTTTTTTCGATGCGATAGTAGCAGTCTTCATATTTCAGGACGCGCCCGGAGTTCCACTGCTCCTTGGGGCGGCAGGATTCGATGTGCAGGAACACCGCTTCGCCTTCCATATCCCGGCGCACGCTGTCGGCTACCAGCGGGGTGGTCTGGATTTTCATGCCGTCCTTCAGGGCGCCCAGGGCGATTGAGCCCAGGCTGGGCTTGCCAGAGTGCAACACATCGCGCGGCGTATAGTCTTCAGAACCGAGGTAGGCTTCGCCCGCGGGAATGCGCTTCAGAAAATAGGTGTGCGGGCGCACCGGCAAGCCATCGCGGCGGTATTGAGCGCGTTCATCGGTGGTGTCGCGCAGGGGACGGAAGTATTCATCGCCGATGCGGATAATCTGCGGGTGGACCCAGGAGGGCTTCGGACGGCATGTTTCGATTTTGAGCGACCAGTCCGGAGCCTTTGGCCCTTCCGGCGCGCGCGTCACGCGGTCCTCGACCAGCGGCACCCGTTTTTCGTAGGCGCGCTGGCGAGCGCGCAACCACAGCCAGTCGGGAAAACTCAGCAACGCCGATCCCATGGATTCATGGTTGACGGTGGCGGCCAGCGCGCGCCAGATTCCTTCCACTGTGCAGTAAGCCAGCAGCCAAGTAAGCGGGTGCGCGGCAAAGGCGAGCAGTCCGCCCAAACCCATCGAATAGGCCAGTTCAATATTCGTCAGGCCCTTCAAATCCTGAGTCTTGCCGAGCGCCTCCGCGGCAACGGTGGTTTGCTGGCCCACCAATTCCTGAATCTTGGCCAGATACCAGACGGCCAGGGTCAACAAGCAACCGATGGCTTCCAGGAAACCGGACAACATCGTCGCGTGCGGCCAATCAACGGGCTTGTTCCAGAACCACATGGCGCGCCAGCGCATGGGCAACAGGGAGAGAAATGGGCCAAGAAGAAAAGTCCACACGGTTGTGCCTCTTGCCGCGCACTATACGCCCTCGGCCTTGCGCGTCGCAAACGTGAGCTTGCGGAGAATGTCGAACTTCGCAAGGGCGGTCGTCGAGCACAACCAAATAAGTCGTCACCACCGGCGTCCTCTCCGCTGCGCTCGTGGATTGCAAAGCGCGACTCATGCCGGCCGTCGCCTTTCGCGAAGGCTGCCGTCTCAGGTTCACATCCGCGGAGCAAAGGCATACGATAGAAACATGAGCTTGACGCCCCAAGGCGCAAGCAAGCAAACCGGGGTTCTGCGAGCCCCGTTCCTCCTGTGCATCCTCCCAATGATGATGTCGGCGCTGGCAATTGCCCATGCCTGCCGCGACCAGGGTGACGCGTACCGCGAGTTGAGAGAAAGGATGGTGCGGACGCAAATCGCGACGCCGCGCTACAGCGATGCCCCAGCGGTGCGCGATCCGCGGGTGCTGCAAGCCATGCGCAGTGTTCCGCGACATCTGTTCGTTCCGCCCGGGCAAGTGGATTCCGCGTATGAAGATCGCCCGCTACCCATCGGATACGGACAAACCATTTCGCAACCCTACATGGTGGCCATCATGACCGAACTGGTCCAGCCCAAGCAGGAACATCGCGCGCTCGAAATCGGTACCGGTTCGGGTTATCAGGCTGCAGTCCTGGCGGAGGTGGTTGGGGAAGTCCTCACCATTGAGATTGTGGAGCCGCTCGGCGAGGAAGCACGGCAGCGGCTGCGCCGGCTGGGGTACAAGAATGTGGAAGTCCGCATCGGAGACGGGTACGCGGGCTGGCCGGACAAGGCCCCGTTCGACGTGATCCTGGTCACTGCGGGCGCGCCGCGCATTCCCGAACCGCTCATCGCCCAGCTAAAACCGGGCGGACGCATGGTGATCCCCGTGGGCCCGCAATGGCAATCGCAGACGCTCCAACTGGTCCGGAAAGATGCTTCGGGAAGAGTACATGTGGAAGACGTGATGCCGGTCCGTTTTGTCCCTTTTGTCCGCAAAGACGCATAAACTTCTGTGCAGCGGTCCCGCCGTTCGGCGAAGATCCAGCGCGAACGGCCTTGCCCTCGCGCGCCATTTGGCATCCGCGACTAACTGCGTTACTCTGCGGGTGCTTTCCATCAGCCTATGCGAACGGCGCATCCTTATCTGTTGTACGACGCGATTCAGGAACAACCGGAGCGCATTTCCCGTTTTCTTGCCGAGCGCCGGGATTTGGTCGAGCAAGCCGCGGCTGCGGCGGCTTCGCGCCACCGCGTGGTGCTGCTGGGAATCGGCAGTTCGCATCACGCTGCCCAAGTGGGCGAGTATTTCTTCCGGCATTTTTCCCGGGCCACTACGGCGGTGGCCGAACAATCCTTCGAGCAGGTCCACTACCCGCGCGGGTTTCACCCCAGCGATGTCGCGATTTTCCTCAGTCACCGTGGATCGAAGAACCACACGGTACAGGCCATGACCGCGGCGGGCGCGGCAGGCGTGCTGACGATCGGCATTTGCGGGCAGCCCATCAGCGAAGATATGAGCCGGGCCGACTTCACCATCCCCACCTGTGAACTGGAAACCTGCTTTGTTCACACCAAGAGCTATACCACCGCTTTGGCTGCCCTGGCCCTGCTGGCCATTTCCATCCACGTGCAGCGAAAGCTGATGGACAGCACAGATGGCCAAGGGGCCATCGCGTCCCTGGCGCGCATTCCGAACCAGATGCGCGAGGCGCTCGCGCTTGAGCCCGCGATTCGAGCCGCGGCGCGCGAGATTGCCAAGCGCAACCGTTGGATCTTCATCGGGGCCGGGCCCAACTGGGCCACGGCCCGCGAAGGCGCTTTGAAGGTGAAGGAATCGAGTTACATCGCGGCAGAGGGGTTTCAGACCGAACAATTCCTGCACGGGCCATTTTCAGAGTTCGACTCGCGCGCGGTTCTGACCGCCTTCCTCGCAGGCGGTCCCGGCGATTATCGCACGCACGCGGCGCTTAAAGCCGCGGGAGAACTGGGTGCATACCGCGTAGCGGTCGTCACGCGCGGCGCAGATCCAGAGGTTCCCGCCGAAGTTGTCCTGGAAGTTCCACAGGTGGCGGAATGGCTTTCGCCGTTTCTGCACGCCGTACCCGTGCAGTTGCTTAGCTACTTCGTCGCACTCGAGCGCGGCGCCAACCCCGATACCGGTCGCTTCCACCAACCCGCCCACGCCAGCGCGGAGCGATTGCTCAAGATGTAGGCCCTGCCGGAGGCTTTCCCGGCGCTGCCACTGGCGCCAGAAGAATGATCTGATCCTGGTCGCCGCTAACGATCATCTCAAACAGCCGCCGCACGCCAAGGTAATCACTCGCCGGGAAATAGAAACCGTTGACCGAAAGAGCGCGCTGGATCTTAAACTCGCCTGTTTCGTCGCGCGTGATCTGATACTCGCCAAAACGGCTGGCATACTTTTTCGGCTCCGGGAAAGCTTCCAATTTGTATCCCTCCGGGAGCGTCACATGGATTTCGTCCCTCTCCTGATAGGGAAAAGGAAGGTACACAGGATGCGAGCGCTTCGTCGCACGGAAGGGGTTGCGCGATTCCTGATAGAAGACAGTGGAGGGCACGAGCAAGCGGCGCGCCGAGGCGTTCCCGAATTCCGGCAGTTCCACGTCAAATTCGGCGACCAAAGGCTCCTCGGTCAATTGCTCGCCTTGCAAGGACGCAAACTTGATTTTTGCGTCTTCTGGAAAAAATCCTTTCCATTCCGTTTCCAGATTGCTTTTCCATTCCTCCGGCGTGGACCGCGCATTCTCTGCCCGGCGGATTAGCGCTTCCTGCCCGTGATAACGGATCTTCACTTTGCCTTCGACTGACCCGTCGGCTCGTAGTTTCAGCGTGGCGGCGCGCTCTACCAGGGCGCTTTCGCTTTGCGGCGCCGGGACCTGTGCAAGCGCCGCGGTATCGCCTTCGATGCGCATTCCCTGGGTCCCGGTATCCACCCAATGCAGCAGGCCGAACGGGCAAAAGCGCAGTCCGGGATCGAGCAGCCATTCCTTGTCTTCTATGCGGACCCACGCCACTTCATCATTCAACTGTGAAGCATCGCGCAGGGAAGGATTGAAGAAGGAATCCCGGCGGGGAGCGATCGAAAACATCCCGGCCCGCAACCCGATCGCGCGGGCCAGCGCTACAAGAGTGCCATTGATCTCCGTGCGGTATCCTGAGCCATTTCGGATCGTATCTTTGGCGCTCAGATTCATTTTCTCTTCCAGTTCTTTCCCGTCCTTGCGGGTGCGCGCTTTGTCGTATGTTCGGTTGTGGAGTTTTTGCGTCCAGGCATAGAGTTTCCGGAGTTTAGCCTCTGGCGGATCGCTGGCCGCGACGATTTCCAATGCGGTCTTTTCCACGTCTTTTGTTTTTCCGATGAAGTTCTCCAGCCGTGCTCGAAAAGCCTTACCCGCACCGTTCCAGTATTCTTCGACGGGTTGAATCTGTCCCAGGGTATAGAAAAACTGGACAGTGGCTTTCAATTCCGCCTCGGGAGGCATGAACGGCTCTGTTTCGAACGGCAGAATGTCGCGCAGTTCCATCAGGAAGGAGCCATCGGGCTGCTTCTGGGGCCGCTGCGGAGTGGGGAGCCGGTACCCGGCCCATACCAGGCTGAAGCGGCCTGACCGGGGCAAGATCGAGAAGAGCGCTCGCCGGGTGTAGAGTTCGTCCTGGATTTGCCACAGATTCCCGAACAGCCGGTAGCCATCCCACTTCAACTTGTATTTGTATTCAATGATGCTGCCCACGCTGACGTCGGGCAAGGTCAACACCTTGACCTGAAACTTCACGAACTTTGATTTCACCATCATGCGGTCGTAAATCGGTCCGGAGAATTCCCGAGCAGAACCGTCGGGGGATACAACGCGGGCCTTCAGGTCCTGCACTTTCATCACACCTTTCGATTCCGGTACGAAAACATCAGCGTAGCTGCGGCCCGCTTCGCTGAGCACCTTGATCCGCACGTGGTAGCTATCCACCAGGCTCTCGTCATTCAAACGAATCTGTCGAAACAACAAAACCGCCCGGGCGTCGGGAAGCATTGGAACCGTTGCAAAAGAGAGCTCGTCGGCGGGGACCGGCTCCCAGGCGTTCGGAGACTGCGCATGTCCGGCAAGAGCCCAGGCGAGACAAATCAGGAAACCAGAAAAGGCAAACACAAAAAGATTTTTGCGCTGGACAGAAATCTTCAATGTTTATTCCTCCGCTAATCAAGGAGCACCGCAGGGAGCTTAGCCCACACGACGCTGCGCTTCAATGGCTTGAGCTTCGGCGGCAACCGCGGCCGCGCGGCGTTCAGGGCCTGCTTTAACCCGCTCACTCACAACGATGGCGCACGGTCACGGCGCACAATCGCGGTCCCAGCGAACCGCGTCATTCTGGGCCCGGTTTTGGCCCAAGAATCTCGATTACACACGCAATGGAGACGGCCCGGATATCGTCCACGATAGGCACACCCTGGCTTGCATTTTGTGAATCGCCATATCAAAGCGGAGGTTGCCCGCGACATAAACTTTCTTTCCTTATTTATTGCACAGTGGGGCAACTTTGACCGCAACTCCCGCCATCGGTGTCCAATACCGGGGTAACCCTTCGGGAAATGCTGTGGTGGGAGGAACAAAATGAAAACACAGATTCGCATTTTTGGATTGTTGGTCGTGGTACTGATTCTGGTGATGCCCGGCAACCCAGTGCGGGCGCAATCACCGGCGGCGGCGCGCCGCCCGGCTGGAGCGGTTCCGGCATACGCCGAAGATACGCGTACGGCCCGCCTGCCCGTCCGGCGGGTGGTGCTGTACAAAAACGGCATCGGCTATTTCGAGCACGTGGGCCGCGTGCGCGGAGATCAGGAAGTCACCATTGATTTCACCAGCGCGCAACTGAATGACGTGCTTAAGTCGCTCACCGCGCTCGATCTGGGGGGTGGACGCGTTACGGGCGTGAGCTATAACTCCGACGCGCCTCTGGCGCGCCGCCTGGGCGCCCTGCGGCTGCCGTTGGGCGAGCGCGCCTCGCTACAGCAGTTTCTCGACGCATTGCGCGGAGCCAAGCTCGAAATTCGCAGCGGCACCACGGCATTCACCGGCCGCCTGCTGAGCGTGGAACGCAAGACGCGCGTCAGCGGCGGCACCACGCTTGAGGTGGATCACTTGAGCCTGGTGACTGATTCCGGGGAAATGCGGACCGTGGAGTTGACGCCGCTGCTCAGCGTGCGCCTGGCCGATCGTGACCTGGGCAGCGAAGTGAACCGCTATCTTGATTTGATTTCCTCCACCCGCGCCCAGGATTTGCGCCGCATGGCGATTGCCACCAGCGGCAGTGGCGAGCGCCCGCTTTTTGTGAGCTACATCAGCGAAGTGCCCGTGTGGAAGACCACCTATCGCCTGGTGCTGCCCTCGAAGCCCGGAGCCAAGCCGCTGCTGCAAGGCTGGGCCATCGTGGATAACACCGTGGGCGAAGATTGGAGCAACGTCGAACTTTCGCTGGTTGCCGGCGCGCCGCAATCGTTTATCCAGCAACTTTCGCAACCGTATTACTCGCGCCGCCCAGTAGTGCCCTTGCCGGAAGCCGCGCAACTCACCCCGCAAACGCACCAGGCCTCTTTCATCAGCGGCTACGGGAGCCTCACGGGTGCGGTGACCGACCCCACTGGAGCGGTGATTCCCGGAGCAACCGTCCGCGCAGTGGATGAAAGCGGGAATACCGTCGCGCAAACCACAACCGACTACCAGGGCCGTTACAACATGGCGGCGCTTCCTGCCGGGGATTACAAACTGGAAATCGAGCGCGCCGGGTTCAATAAGAACGTTTATCAGAACCTCGCTTTGAACGGGCGTGAATCGCTCAACATGAATGCTCAGCTCCAGGTAGGCGCGGTGAGCAACGTTGTAATGGTTGAGGCGGGCACGCAAGCCGTGGAATCAACCGTTAGTGAATACGCGACGATCGGCCGGAACCTTGGCTCTGGCCGGAGTCTTGGGAACCGGTCCGGTGCAGGCATGGCCAGTCCTTCAAGGATTACCGGAGGAGTTGTCGGTGGGGTGGTGGGTACGTACAACTCCGCCGTTGGCGAGGCCCGCGCCTCGGGTTCATCGGCGGCGCAGGCACAGGAACTGGGAGACCTTTTCGAATACAAACTCAAAGAACCCGTCACCATTGGCAAGAACCAGTCGGCGATGGTGCCGATTGTTCATACCGAAATCGGCATGGAGAAAGTTTCCCTGTGGAATGCCGGCACGGGAACCCGTCCCTGGCGGGCCATCTGGCTGACCAACACCAGCGCGCTCACCCTCGATGGCGGCACATTCAACGTGCTGCAAGACGAAACGTTTGCCGGCGAAGGCCTGATGGATCCCATCAAGCCCGGTGAAAAGCGGCTGCTCTCCTATGCCCTGGACTACAGCACGCAAGTGGACACCAGGCGCGATTCAGAGCGGCAATCCATCCGCCGCGTCCGCGTTTCCAAGGGCACGATGTTCTCCTACGGCGGCGAACTGGAGACCAAGACGTACGCGGTGCGTAACGACGATACGACCCCGCGCGTGGTCATCATCGAACACCCGGTGCGCCCGGAATGGAAGCTGCAACCGGGCAGCGCGGTCCCGGTGGAATCTTCGGCTGGCTCGTACCGTTTCCGCGTGACCGTGGAACCGAAGAAGACGGAAAAGCTGGCGGTCATCGAATCCCGCTCGCGGGAATACACTTTTGTGCTGAACAACATCACGGAAGAACAGATTGAAGTCTTCCAACGCGGCAAGAACATTGACGCCGCGATTGCGGCGGCGTTCCAGAAAGTTGTCGCGCAGAAAGCGGAAATCGCCCGGCTGGACGCGGAAATCGAATCGCGGGAGGAAGCGCGCACCGAGATTTTCGACGACCAGCAACGGCTGCGGGAAAATATGAAGGCGCTCAAAGGCAGCTCCGAGGAAAAAGAACTGCTGCAGCGCTACACCCGGCAACTGAACGACCAGGAGAACCGGTTGGAGACGTTGAAGAAAGAAACCGAGCAACTCCAGGCGCAACGCGCCGCGGAACAGGCGCGACTGGACAAAATGATCCAGGAACTTTCGTTCGATGTGACTCTGTAGCGGCAGGCAAGCGCAGGATACCGGCGAGTCACTCGCGGGGTTGTGGTATAAGAGTGGTCGCATGTCGAAGCTCAGCGAGCTTGAAGCCGTGGTTCTTGGCCTGATCTGGCAGGATGGCCCGTGCACCCCGTACGCGGTTCGGCAGGTATTCCTGCGCACGCCCAGCCCGCAATGGAGCGGCAGCGCCGGCGCGATCTACCCCGCCGTGCAGCGCCTCGAGCGGCGTGGCCTGATCCGCAGCGAGGCCCATACGCAGGGCCGCCGCAAGAGCCGGCTGTACCGCGCCACCGCGAAGGGCCTCGCCGGATTGAGAAAATGGCTGCATTCCAGCCAGCAGGATTGGGTGGTGGGAGTGCCGCCCGACCCGATGCGCACCCGCTACCGTTTCCTGGGGGCGCTGCGGGCTGGGGAGCGGCGTTCGATCCTCTCCAACTGGCAGAAGAATATGGTGCGGCACATCCGCGCGGTGGAAGAAGATTATGCCGCGCGCAAGAAGTCCGGGGATATGTTTTCCTACTTGTTGGCGCGCGGCGCGTTGCTGCACCTGTATTCCCGGCGCGCGTGGCTCGAGGAAGTGGCCCGCCAGTTCAAGAAGGCTTAGCCGCGCTGCATCCTATTTCTGTCTGCCCAGGTAACGGACCATTTCCATCGCGCCGGAATTCTGCGGGTCCATTTCCAGAGACTTCCTGTAATTGGCCAGCGCTGCGGAGAAATCGCCGGCGCGGGCCTGGGCTTCGGCAAGCCCGTCATAAACAGCCGCGGAGTTCGGGAAGGCCGCAACGTTCCACTCAAAAACCGTCAAGGCCTCTTTCACTTTATTGCGCCACAGCAGCTTGTGCGCCAAGCGATTGATGGCCCCTTCGCGGCGTTTCAGGTCTTCTGGTTTTTCCGGCGGCAGGGTGCTCGATTGCTTGTATTGCGCGGCCAAGGCCTCGAATCCGTTTTCTTCATAGGTTTTCCAGAGAGGGGTATCGAACGCAGCCGGGCCTCCGCTAACCTTGTCGAAATTCAGGATGCGCGCGGAGATAAACAAACGGATTTCCACTTCGTCGCCGATCGTTTGCGCGCCTGTTTCGATCTTACCTTCCCAGCGGGGCGAACTGCCAATTCCAAAATGCTTGCGATTCAGCATCACGCGCCCGTCAAAACCGACTCGCGGATTGCCCCACATATCCGCGGTGGTGCGCGGGTGAGTCAACTTGCACGCGATGGCCACTTCCCGTGTCACGCCATGCAAGGTGAGCGGGCCGATAAGAACAAACCCGTCGCCCTGTTTCACTGTCTTCAGGCTTTGAAAGGTGATCGCGGGAAATTTTTGCGCATCGAAGAAATCAGCGGTCTTCAAATGATTATCCCGGGAGACGGCAGCCGTGGAGATGCTATCGGCGAGGATCAGCAGGGAGACCGAGGAATTCGTAATATCCGCTTCGTCGTAAAGAACGGTTCCCGCGTAACGCGAAAAGCGCCCCTCGACTTTGGAAAGTCCCATAAAGTCCACGGAGAACCCAATCATCGAGTGAGCGGAATCAATGTCATATTTGTCGCGTGCCAAATCAATGGTAGCGGGAACCGTACCCGCTACAAGCGCGGAAAGCAGGATAACAAGACAACTCTTTCGACGATTTTGCATGTTTCCTTTCCCTTTTTCTTGCTGAATGTTTGGCCGTCGCAGGTTATTCGCGTCTGCCGAGGCGTGTGGTAACCGCCAGATCCACCTCAATGTCGTCGCCGACAAAATCAGGCACCACGTTGTGTTTCCAGGTCATGCCGAATTCGCGCCGGTTCAAGACCGTGCGGGCTACGATTCCCAGGGAAGTTCTTCCATCCGCAGCGGGCGGGTGAACCTTCATTTGAAACGGCAAGGCAATCTGCTTCTGCACACCGCGCATCGTGAACGTCCCATGGGCCAGATAGCTGCCGTCCTTCAGCGCTTCGATGCGCGAACTGACAAACGTAATTTCCGGGAATTTGTCAGCGTCGAAGAAATCGGCGGTGCGCAAGTGCGCGTCGCGCTCGGGTACGCCTGTGGTTACGCTGGCGGTTTTGATGCTGACCTGCACGGAAGAGCGGGCCATGTTCTGCTTATCGTGAACGATCGTGATGTCGAAGTCCGTGAACTTGCCCGTGACTTTGCCGAATCCCAGGATTGGCGCGTTGAAACCTATTGTGGAATGATTTTTGTCAGCAGGGTACTTCCAGGAAGTATCCGCAGTTTGCGCATGACTCACGATGCAAAAAAACAAGAGCGCGACTGCAACGTACAGGCGGCGAAAATTCATGAGTTCTCCCATGTAGAAGGTACGGTGCCGGGGAGGAGCCTCATCGGGGGATGTGACGAAACGAGGCCTGGCAGGGACGAAGTGGCCGGAACCGGCAATCGTTGACGCTTACAAATTCTGCCCGATCAGCTTTTCCAGCTTGTCTTTGTAATTGCGCGTCAGCGTCAAGCGGACGCCATCGCGCAGCAGGACTTCGTAATCCCCGTGGAAGCTGGAGTGCAATTCGCGCACACGCTCGACGTGCACGATAGTCGAGCGGTGGATACGCAGAAACTTCTGCGGGTCCAGGCGGGCTTCCAGACTGTTCATGGTTTCCCGCAGCAAGTGGGTTTGCTTGCCTGCATGAATTTCCAAATAGTTGCCGGCCGCGCCGATCCAGTCAATTTCCTCCGCACGAAGGAAGGTGACGCGCCCGCCGGAGCGAATGACGACGCGTTCCAGGTACTTCGCCGCAGGCCGCAGTTCGCGCAGCAAGGAAGCGAGTTCGCGGGAAATCTGCCCGCTATTTTCCTGAAGGCGGGCGCGCACCCGCGCGAGCGTGGCGGCAAAGCGCTCGCGGTCAAACGGCTTCAGCAGGTAATCCAGAGCGCGAACGTCGAACGCCTTCAACGCGTACTTGTCATAAGCGGTGACAAACACCACGGCGGGCATGTGTTGTGTGCCCACCGCTTCCACTACCGCGAAGCCGTCCGCTTCCGGCATCTGGACATCGAGAAACACCACGTCGGGCCGCGACTTTTCAATAGCGGCCACGGCTTTCGCGCCATCGCCGCATTCCCCGGTAATTTCGAAATCGGATTCCTTGCGCAGCAGCGTGCGCAGGCGCTCGCGGGCCAGTGGCTCGTCATCCACAATCAACGCGCGTATTTTCAACTCTTCTCCTGGGTACGGAAGGGAATGGTGATACGCACGCAGACACCGCCTGCGGGCGCCGCCGCCAGCTCAAACTGATGCCTGTCGGGATAGAGCGCAGCCAGCCGGGCGCGCGTGTTCGCCAGCCCCAGTCCTTCACGGCCGTTTCCGGGCCGCAGCCCGGGTCCATCGTCGCAAATCTCCATGCGCAAGAAAGCTCCCTCGCGTTGTGCGCGGATTTCCACTGTGCCCGGCTGGGACCGCGGCGCGACGCCATGTCGGATCGCGTTTTCCACCAGCGGCTGCAGGATCAAGTTCGGCACAAACGCATCGAGGGCTTCGGCGGCGATGGAGGTGCGCACCGTTAACCGGTCATGGAAGCGCGTTTGCTCAATCTCCAGGTACCTTTGCAGAAATTCCATTTCGTCTTTCAGGAGGGTTTCCTGCTTGCCTCCACTTTCCAGAGTCAGCCGCAGCAGGTCGCTCAGACGCGCCAGCATCTTTTCCGCGGTTTCCACGTCGCGGTGCATCAGCGCAGAAATGGCGTGCAGCGTATTAAACAAGAAATGCGGGTGCAATTGCATTTGCAGGGCTTGCAATTGCGCCTGCGCCAGTTGCGTTTCCAGGCGGGCGGCAGCGACCTCGTGCTGGCGAAACATGCGGTAGTAGCCCAGCCCCACGGTGATTCCCACAATCGCCCAATAGGTGAGATAGGAAAGATGAAACTTGGCGATGGGATTGATGCGCCCGGGAATGCCCAGCAGATGGTTGCGCACCCAGCCTTCGATGATGATTTTCACTGTTGTCAGGGCCACCCCTGCCAGCAAGTGAATCAGCACCGAGCGCCAGACCCCCCTTCCCGTCAACGGGAAGCGCCGCGCCAGCCACACCGCCACCGGCGTGAGCAACGCCCAGACGTACCAGTCGCTCAGCGCGATCTTGATGGTGGGCCACCAATAGACGGCGCCCTGCTGATAGAGATAATTCAGGCCGCTTTGGCTGGCGAAGAACAGCCCAATCGCCGTCCAGAACAGAAAGACCATCAGCCAGCGGAACCAGGTACGCTCCCACATAAGACCACCATTAGAGACCAGAATGCCTGCAACAGAAAATAGTTTTGTGACCGCCCGAAAAAGGTCTAGCATAGGCGAGTTATGCGAAAAGCCTCATTATTTTCACTGTTTCCGGTTGTTCTGATCCTGGTGGCCACAGGTGTCGCATTGAGCGAAAGCGAGCCCGACCCCTCTGGACTGATGCCACTGAATACCTGGGAGACAAAGACCTCGCCAGACGCAGGCCGCGTGCTGGTGGCGGTGGATGGCGCGATTACCGACGCGCGCCTGGACGCGCTCGGCAGCCTGGGGAAGATCCATCAAATCGTGGAACGGCACGGATATGTGGCGATCACTCCCCACGGAAAAGGGCAGCGCGCGGCTCTGGCCAAGCTGCCTTTCGTGCGCGCGGTGGAAACGGATGTTCCCCGCTTCCTCGATCAGTCGCCGCAACCGGTAGCCAGTTGGGATCGCGACATCATTGATGTCCACGACGTGGAAGAAAACGGGGTGGTCGGCGCCCCCGACGCGCGCGAAGTGGCGCAGACCGGCGCGGGTGTCCATGTGGCCGTCATTGATAGCGGCCTGGTCAAGAATTGGCGCGACCTCCTGATCGAGAGCCGGGTGCGCACCGATCTGGCCCGCGCGTTCATGGGGGGCGGCGCCACAGCGGAAAACTTCGTGCCCGCGCCCACCGCGCCGGCGGCGAACCCGCCCAATCTCTGGGAACGCGACACCAATAGCCACGGCACCGCGGTAGCTTCGCACATCATCGGGTTCAAAGTGGGCGCGCGCGTTGTGGAAGGCGTGGCTCCCGGCGCAAAGCTGATCCCGCTGAAAGTTTTTCCCAACGGGCAGGCGTTTACCTGGTCGTCGCACGTGATGGCCGCCATCGAATACGTGATGGATTTGAAAGAGCGCGGGGAAATCGGCCCGGTGGTGATCAACCTGAGCCTGAGCGGCGGCGCGCCGGGATTTGCGGAACGCGCGGTAATTCAAGACGCCATCGCCAGCGGCGTGATTCTGGTAGCTTCCGCAGGGAATGCGGGTGAAGCGGGTATGGGCTGGCCTGCCGCCTTTCCCGAAATGATCAGCGTGGGCGCCACCGGCTGGATCCGCCAGTTCGTTCCCATCAGTGCCGGCGGCGTTCCAAATTTGGCCTTCTGGTGGACGCAGGATGTGGGCAACGATCCGGACGGCGCGGGAATGTCGGAAGCGGCGGAATCGTTTGTCGCCACATTCAGCAGCCGCGCGATTCCGGCGCGCAGCGTTCCCTTTGGAGTGGATCCGCAGCAATTGGATGTGCTCGCGCCGGGCAACTGGACGGTGGCGCCAGGCGGCATTCAGGCGCAATCCGCGCTTTTCTTCTGGAGCGGAACGAGTTTTTCCGCGCCGCTCACGGCGGGAGTGGTGGCGCTGATGCTGGAAAAAAACAGCGGCCTCAATCAGGCGCAGGTGGAAGCCATTCTGAAGGCCACTGCCCTTCCCCTCGCGGTCAATGACGCGCGCGTGGGCATCATCGAAATCAACGGGGTATTCACGACAGTGGCCTGGGACACCAACTGTCGTGGCATGGCCTGCGACCCGGTGGGGGCCGGGTTGATCCAGGCCGATTCAGCCCTGAACGCGACGCCGTAGGCTTTCCGGTAGCATCCGCGGGGTTGGCAGGCCGTTTGCCAGTTAGAATCGCGGGCGCGTTTTCTTTTCAAGCGGTTACGCCCAAGAATGTGTCCGCTGAGCCGATCACTGGAGGGAATAGGCGACAGAAGACGCGCCACCTGGAGGATTTACACAGCACGCATGCGATGTACGCGAAACAAATTCGGGATTGGGGCTATCTGGCTGGTAGTGGCTGCCGCCACAGTCTCGGCTGACGTTCGCCTTCAGAAGAAAACCCAGGATGCCTACGATTTGTACGTGCGCAACAACGAAGCCCGTTTGCAGGCCAATCTTATGCAGGGCCAGCAGTTCCTGTGGTTCGAATCGCGCTCCGATTCGCAACGCCGCGAAATTGAAAAGGAGTTGCGCGACGGGCAGGTGTATGTCGAGCACATCCGCCTGGATTTAGACGGTAAGAAGATTGAAGTCCCGGAAGGAATGATCCATCACTGGATTGGAATGGTTTTCATTCCCGGCGCAAAGGTGAAGGACGTGCTGGCCCTGGTGCAGGATTACGACAAGCACGCCAAGGTGTATGCGCCGGAGGTTATGCGCTCCCGCACCCTCGAACACAACGGCGAAAACTACAAAGTCTTCTTCCGCTTCTTGAAGAAAAAGGTTCTCACCGCCGTGCTCAATACGGATCACGAGGTTCACTATCAGAAACTGGGGCCGCACCGGACCGCCAGCCGCTCGTGGACCACCCGCGTGCAGGAAGTCGAGGACGCAGGCAAGCCCTCGGAGAAGGAAAAACCGGTCGGCAACGACAGCGGCTTCATGTGGCGGCTCGATACCTGGTGGCGTTTCGAAGAACGCGACGGCGGCACCTATGTGCAGTGCGAAACCGTTTCCCTTTCCCGCGATATCCCCTTCGGGCTGGGCTGGATGGTCGGACCCTTTGTCAAAAGCATTCCGAAGGAATCACTGGCCTTCACCCTGGGCACCACGCGCAGCGCTCTGCTCACTCGCCTGGCCCAGGCCAACGGCGGCACCGGTTCTTCCCCCTCCAACTGAAACCTTTTCCCGCAGTTGGCGCCTTTTTCTAGCTCCCCTCAAAAAGCTGACGGCTCGCAACTCGCGCAGAAGTGCTCATGCTGAAGGCCCTATGGCTGAGAGTTGCGCGGCAACCTGCGTGCACCACGCGGATTGCTTCGAAGGTGCCGGTCCGGGGGCTTCTTGCAAGTGTTAGCGCAAAACCGTTTGCCGCCAACTCCGCACTCATGTAACACTGTGCCGGCATGGCGAACTTCCCCGAGCGTCTTGCGGCCAGCGTCGAAAAATACCGCGATCGGCCCATGATTGAAGTGCAGCACTCGGAGCATCCTGGTGTGCCCGCTTCGGTGGATCGCTTCACGTATGGCCAGATGGCCGGCTTCTCCGCGCAGATCGGCTCCTGGCTCATGGCAAACGGGGTGACCAAGGGCGACCGTTGCGCCATCCTGGCCGATAACGACGCGCGCTGGGTGGCCGCCTATTTTGCCGCGGTGAACCTGGGCGCGGTGGCGGTGCCGCTCGATACCAACTACAAAGCCAAGCAGATCGCCACGCTGTTGAAGGACTGCGGCGCAAAAGTATTTTTCACCGCGCAGCGCTTCCATACCACTGTGGCGGAGGCCATCGCGCTGGCCCATCAGCAGCCGCGGGTGATGCTGCTTCATGGCAACGCTTCGGGCTGCGAGACTTGGGAGCAGGTCACCGGGGTGGAACCGAAAGCGCTGCCGTCCTGCCCGGCACGGGAAGCGGACCCGGCCGTGATCCTGTATTCCTCCGGCACCACCGGCGACCCCAAAGGGGTGGTGCTCACCCACGGTAACCTGCTCGCGGAAATTGATTCCGTGCTGCAAATCGTGAAGCTGAGCTCCAGCGACTGCCTGCTGGGCGTGCTGCCGTTGTTCCACGCGCTCGCCCAAATTGCCAACCTGCTGGGCCCGGTGGTGGTGGGCGCGCGGATCGTTTACCTGGAAACGCTGGCCACCAGCGACCTGCTGCGCGCGTTGCAGGAACGCGGCGTGACCACGTTCGTGTGCGTGCCGCAGTTCTTCTATCTGATCCACCAGCGCGTCACCCAGCAGGTGGAAAAAGCCGGCGGCGCGAAAAAGAAAATCTTCCGGGCCATGCTGGCTCTGAATGGCGGCATGCGCCGCGCGGGCATCAACCTGGGAAAGGCGTTTTTTGGAAAAGTCCACGCCGTGCTGGGCCAGCGCATGCGCTACCTGGTCACCGGAGGCTCGCGTTTTGATCCGGTCATCGGCCGCGACCTGTACAACATGGGCTTCGAGATCATGCAGGCGTATGGCCTGACCGAATGCACCGGCGCGGCAACGGTGTTGCGACCGGGCGACGCGGAGATTGCCTCGGTGGGCACGGCCATTCCGGGCGCGGAAATCAAGACGCTTCCGCCCGAGGCCAGCGCGGAAAGCGGCTCCCGCGACGGTGAAGTGCTGATCCGCGGACCCATCGTCATGCACGGCTACTACAACCGGCCCGACGCCAATGCCGCGGCTCTGAAGGACGGCTGGCTGTACACCGGGGATCTGGGTTATCTCGATGCCAAGGGGCGGCTATTCATCACCGGCCGCAAGAAGGAAATCATCGTCCTCAGCAGCGGGAAAAATATCTATCCCGAAGAAATCGAAGCGCATTATTTGCAATCACCCTATATCAAGGAACTATGCGTGATGGGGCGTTCCCGGCCCGACGAGCCGTCGGCCGAACGGCTGCACGCTGTGGTCGTGCCCGATATGGACGTGATGCGCGAGCGTAAAGTGCTCAACACCAAGGAAATCCTGCGCTACGAGATGGAGAGCCTGGGCATCGGTTTGCCCAGCCACAAGCGCGTGTTGAGCTACGACATCTGGCAGGACGACCTGCCGCGCACCACGACGCGCAAGTTGCGGCGCTTCGAGATTGAAAAACGCGTTCGCGAGGGGGGCGCTGCCGCGGACATCGCCGCAAAAGAGGCGGCTGCGGAAACCCCGGCGCTCAGCGAAGAAGATCAATTGTGGATGGCCCTGCCGGACGTGGCGCGCGCGTTGGAAGTGATCGCCGACGCGGCGCGAAACAAGGGTAACATCCACCCGACGGCGAATATCGAGCTGGAGCTGGGCTTGGATTCGATGGAACGGGTCGAGTTACTGACGCACCTCGAACAGATGTTCGGCACCGATGTGCCCGACGAGGTCTCGCATAAAATTTATACCGTGCGCGAACTGGTGGATGCGGTTCGCCCTGCGAACGGCTCCGGAGCGAGCGCGCAGAGCGGGGGCGACGCCTGGGGCAAAATCCTGAAGGACCTGCCCGGGGAAGAACCTGCCCTGCAAAACCTGTCGAAAGCCAAGCCAATTTTCGCGTTGATTGAGTTTTGTGCGCTGAAATTGGTGTATGCGGTGTCGTGGCTCTTTCTGGGTTTGCGCGTAAGCGGCCGTGAAAACCTGCCGGCGCAGGGTCCCTACCTGATCTGCCCGAATCACCAAAGCTACCTGGATGCGTTTTTCCTGATGGCTGCGCTTCCATACCGGGTGATGCAGCAGACGTTTTTTGTCGGCGCAAGCGAGTATTTCCAGGGGGCCTTCACCGCCTGGTTTGCGCGCAAAGTGAATCTGGTGCCGGTGGACCCCGACGCCAACCTGGTGAAGGCGATGCAAGCCGGGGCATTTGGCTTGCGCGCGGGAAAAGTGCTGGTGCTCTTCCCTGAAGGCGAACGTTCAATCGATGGTCAGGTGAAGAAATTCAAGAAAGGCGCGGCCATCTTGTCGCTGAATTGCAAAGCACCCATTGTGCCAGTGGCGCTGGATGGCGTTTTCGACGTGTGGGCCCGCGGCCGCCGCTTCCAGTGGAGCAAGCTGCTGCCCGGTTCCGGCGCCCGCGTCAGCGTCCGGTTCGGCGCCCCTTTGCCTCCCCCGAGCGAGCTCCCTGCCGGCGTCACTTTCTCCCAGGCCGAAGCGCATTACTCCGGGGCGGCGGAAAATCTGCGCGCGACGGTTCTGCAAATGCTTCCGTGAAGTGCTGAAAAGAAAAGTGGTTCGCCAGGCGGAATCTTATGGTTTACACCGCGGGTGTCCCAACTTCCACGGGCTTTGCTACCCGCGTTCCGCAATGCGGGCAACTCGCCCAGTTCTCTTCCAGTTGCTTCCCGCACTCCTTGCAGGAAGGGTGCACGGAAGCGCCGCAAATCGGGCAGTAGGCAAAACTGCGCGGCACCTCATGGTTGCACTTGGGACAGGGCGTGGGCAGCGGGTCGCGCAGGATGAAATACGCGATCACGCCGAGAAACCAGGGGACCAGCGCCAGCCATGCCCACATCACCTGCCGCATGTTACGGCGTTTGGCGTCGCCATAGATGAAACCCACCAGCAGCGCATACCAGCCTGCAAACAGGGCCGGGAACACAATCAACGCCACGCGCAATTCAACCGGCCATTCCCGCAGTTCGCGTTCATGCTGTAACGGTCCGTACCAGAGTACGGCAGCAAGCACCGCGATCAAGGCCAGCGCGACGATCCACGCGGCCCCCGGAATCACGTTCATGCGGCTCATTTTTGCGCTCATTTTTCCCTCCCCATAGTCCTTATCCGCAATACAAGAATCATCGCCGCCATGGTGGCCAGCGTTCCTGTGATGAGCAGGTAGTTCATGGCCCATTTCCAGGCGCCCGCAGGCGGCAAGTTGAGCCAGTGCAGCACTCCGCTGGCGGCAGAATTCAGCAGCGGCCACGTCGCCAGCATCGCGCCCCAGCTCGCCAGCACCAGCAACGGGAGCATCCAGTAGGCCTCCGGCTGCTTTTGCTGCGCGGCAAACTTGGCCACGGCCATGGCCTGGACGCGCTGCACCAGTTCCGGGCGCGGTTGCGGCGTTGGCGCCTGGCGCAGCGTCGCCGCCAGCAATTCGAACGCGGCCAGATCGCGGCGGCAAACTTCGCATTGCGCAAGATGCGCGTCTGCGCGGCGCCGGTCTGCTTCGTCAAGAGCGTCTGCCGCCACCAGGGGCAGCAGCGCACGGATTTGTTCATGTTCACTCATGACATTCCTTTACCCGTTCGCTCCAGCGACTGCCGCATCATTTCGAGGCCGCGCCGCAAACGCGTTTTCACGGTCGAAAGGGGTACGGCGAGCACCTCGGCCATTTCTTCCAGCTTCATTTCTTCCTCGAACCGCAGGCTGAGAACTTCCCGGTAGATCGCGGGCTGCTCCAGCAGTGCAGACAGCACCCACTCACTTCGCTCGCGCTCCACTACGTGCTCGAATGCATTCGGCCCGCTTGCCGCCAGCCGGTCTGCTGGCGCTTCACCGTTGAAGGCGGGCTCGTCCAGGCTTTCGGGACGAACCCGGCGCAGGTAATCAATGGCCAGATTGCGGGCAAGGGTAAAGAGCCACGCTTCAAAGCTGCGGCGGGGGTCGTAGCGCCGTATGTTTTCAATCACGCGGAGCCAGGATTGCTGGAAAAGGTCTTCGGCCACGGCTGGATTGCATACAAAGCGCATCAAATAGCGAAAGAGCCGGTTCTGGTACCGAGCCATCAGGTTTGTCAGCCCGTCGGGATCGCCCGCGCGCAAGCGGACAACTTCTCGCTCGACTTCCGAAAGCGCCACCGGGGCCTCCAACGACATGTAAGCCGCGCCAATCATACCTACTGAAGCATACGGATGAGCCTGCAAAAAGGACTCATGGATCCCGCAAGTTCAGCGGGTTGACCGGCTTGGGCGGGGCGGCTTGCCTGAATTAAGAGAGATTCATCCGGCGCAGCAAATCCAGGTAGCGCGGATGGGAACGCAGTTGCTTGAAGGGCCTCTGCAAGCCTGAATCTTCGCACTTGAAATAGGGCATTAGACTGAAACGATTAGCGAACCCCTGTTCCAGCCAGTGCAGAGCGCCTTCCTGGTTCCCCAAGGTCGCGTAAAGTTCAGCAAGGCCGAAGTCCCCCCATGGCGAAGGTTGTTTTTTGATTTCCGCGGCGATGCGCAGGGCCAGGTCTTTCCGCCCTGCCCGGGCATAGGCCATGCCGAGGCCGAATTGGAATCCGGGTTCGATCTGTGCAGCCTTTTGCGCGGCGGCAATCGCTTCCGTGTGCCGTTGTGCTTCCGAATGCACCAGCGCTAACAAGAGGTGAGCGAGCGGGAAATTCGGATCAAGGTCCAGCGCTTTTCTGGCATGCTCGATGGCCTTTTCCGATTCACGCAGATCCCAGAATTGCCAGCCGAGGTCCATTTGATAGAGCGGCGTTGACGGATCAATCTCTGTCGCGCGCCTCACTTCCTCAACACCTTCTCTGGCTCGACCCATGAGATTGAGGTACCAGGAGTAGTTGCGCCGGGCAATCGCCAGGTTGGGATTTAGAGAAATGGCCTTCTTAAAGTTCACTTCGGCGGTAGGCCAGTCCTGCCAATCGGCATACAGCGTGCTTTCCGCAAGCACCTCCAAGGCTTCCGCGCAGTTTGGATCAAGTTCGAGGGCACGGCGGGCTGCGGCCTTGGCCTGAACAAAGGCGTCAGGAATAGTTTCATGGCCGATCATGGCATAGGCGATCGCCAGTTGTCCGTGAGCTGCGGCGTTGCCAGAGTCCTTTTCAACCGATTCACGCAGGTACGCCAGGCCGCGCTCGAAGCCTTCGGCGGTAAACTTGTTCAGGTTGAACCGGCCTTTGAGGTAAGCCTCATACGCTTCCGGATTCACAGGACGAGCCCGGGAAAGCTCCTGTTGCTCGCTGGCCGTCAACTTCAGGCGAATACCTCTGGTGATTGCCAGCACCACTTCGTTCTGCAAGGTCAGGAGATCACGTAATTCACGGTCGAGCCGATCGCCCCAAATCTCCGCAGACGTAACCGGGTTGATCAGGTGTGCGGAGATCTGAACGCGGTTTCCGGAGCGCAGTACCGACCCGGTGATCAGGGCATCCACGCCCAGTTCGTTCGCAATTTGAGACAACGGTTTCTGGCTCTTTGCATACTGAGCGAGCGCCGCCCGGGGAACCACCCGCTCCAGGCCGCTCAGTTTGGCTAAGTCCAAGGTCAGCGCTTCTTGCACGCCCGCTGCGAGGTAATCCTGCTCCGCGCTGCCGGAGAGGTTTTCCAGCGGCAGCACCGCCACCGAATGAATCTGGGGCGAGCGCGTCCGGAAGTTCCGGTTTGACCAAAGCAGGGTCAGCATCGCGACCACCACCACGCCGGCGGCGGCAATCAGCAGAGGTTTGCGGCCTGGCAAACGAAGGCTGCGGGGCGAAGGAAGGGCCATTCCCTCGCCAGATGGCAGCGCTTCCAGGGCAGCGCTCACTTCTCCGCCGCGGGCATAGCGCATCGCGGGTTCGCGCGCCAGGCAGCGGTTGATCACCGCGCGAAGCTGGGCCGGCACCGTGGCTGGAAGCGAGCGCGATGATGGCCCCAGGATCGCCGCACTCAGCTCAAAGCTGGTGCGCCCGCGAAACGGCCGATGGCCGCAAGCCATTTCAAAGAGCATGACGCCGAACGACCACACGTCGCTCTGCTCGCTGGCCGCCGCGCCCTGCAACTGCTCCGGAGCCATGTACGCCAGGGTACCCACGGTGGTACCTGGAGCGGTCAGCGTTTGCAGCGATTCGGTCTGTGCGTTTTCTTCCACGGCCAGTTGGCGCTTGGCCAAGCCAAAGTCCAGCACTTTGGCGTGCCCCTGCGGAGTGATGACGACATTGGCAGGCTTCAAGTCGCGATGAATCAGGCCGCGTTGGTGTGCGTGGGTCAGGGCTCCGGCAATTTGTTGCCCGTATCGCAAAACGTCCCCGGCCGGCATGCCCGCCTTGGGAATCAGATCGCTGAGCGGCCGCCCTTCCACCAACTCCATCACGATGAAGGTCTGCCCATCGGACTCGCCCACTTCATGCACGGTACAGATGTTGGGATGATTCAGGGCGGCCGCGGACCTGGCCTCGCGGATCAGGCGCTGGCGCGCATCTGGATCCATCAGGCTTTCGGTTCTTAGGATTTTCAGCGCTACATCGCGGCCAAGTTGCACATCCGCTGCGCGGTACACTTCACCCATGCCGCCCGCGCCTAACTTTGCGGTCACGCGATAATGCGCGATGGTTTTCCCAATCATGGCGGGGTGCAGTTACCGGATACTACTCTTCCGGGCTTTTGCGGGTCAACGGTTCATAGAGAAAAGCCCGTGCTTTCAAGGTGTTTGGCCCTATCGCCTAACCTCAGTCCCGTGTAATCTTTACCCAGATCGGTGCGTAAATAAAGATGGAGCAGGGGAAGCAAGCCGAGGGGAAGCGGCCTGAGGGGATGAGCACGCCTGAGCTGACTGCGGTGATCGCCGAGGCCCGGGCGGGCAGCGCTGAGGCCTGGGGCGAGATTTATCGCCAGTACGGCGCGGCGATTTTCCGCTTCTGCCGGCGGGCCATGCCCACCAAGGAAGACGCGGAAGATGCAACCACGGAGATTTTCTTGAAGGTGAAAGAGAAGCTCGGCCAGTACGACCCCACGCGGCCCTTTGGCGCGTGGCTCTACAAAGTCGCTGCCAACCACTGCTGGGATTTGTTGCGCCGCCGCCGCATCCGCCAGGACCTGGAAACCGGGGAACTGGAGAATCTGCCGCTCGAGCACCCGGATCCTGATCAACTGGAACAACTGGTGACGCAACACACTTCGCAGCAAGTGCGCAACGCGCTCGATAAGCTGCCGGCGCGCGCGCGCATGGCGCTGGTGATGCGTTACTACTCGGAAATGAGTTACGACGAAATTGCCGATTCGCTCGGCGTGCGCCGTCCCTTCGTGGGCGTGCTGTTGCTGCGCGCCCGGCATCAATTGCGCGAAGCGCTCGGCGCTGGCGGCGCTGCGCTCGCTGCGAGTTCGGGGAAATTATGATAAGAACCAGCCACCACAAAATGAATGGCTGCGCGAACCGGGCAATCATCAGGGGGTGCTATGGCGCACTTTGATGAAATGGCGTGTCTTCTGTATCTGGATGGACAACTCGATGCGCTGCGCAGGGGCGAGTTCGAATTGCACATCCGTTCCTGCACGCCCTGCCGCGCGCTGCTGGGCGCTCTGCGGCGGGAAACCAGCTTCCTGAGCGCTTCCATCACCGAAGACCATGAAGCCGTGCCTGCGCACCTTCTTGCGCCCCCGCGGCCGGACCGTGTGCCCTGGGGCTGGATCAGCGTGATGGGCATGGCCTGCGCCGGCCTCTCCTATGTGGTGAGTATTTTCGACGGGTATGCCAGCCAGTTTTCGCAAGCGGGCTTCAGTAGCGTGCACCTTTTTGGCCAGGCCCTTTCAGACGCGCTTTTTTGGAAAGGATGGAGTGACGTAATGACCGCACTTATTATTCTTTCGGTGGCAGTGTTCTGCCTCCCGTTAATCTGGTTCCTCAGAAAGAACTTCCGCCGGATGCGGCCCGCGGCGGCCGTGCTGGCAGGATTGCTGCTGTTCCTGCTGTTGCCTTCCGGCGCGGACGCCACGCGGCTTGAGAAGGGGGCTTCTGCGTTTACCTTGCGCGCCGACGAAACGGAAAAGCAGGATCTGATCATCCTGGCCGGAAGTGTGCGGATCGAAGGCACCGTAGACGGCGACCTGATCGTGTTCGCCGAAGGCGTAACGGTGACCGGCCACGTGACCGGCGACATCCTGGGTTTTACCCGCCGCTTGAAAGTGACCGGCACCGTGGATGGCAACATCCGTATTGCGGGAAACCAGGTTGATATTGATGGCCAGGTCGGACATAGCGTGACCTCCTTCAGTGAAAGTTTTCAGCTTTCGGAAAAAGGGACCATCAACGGTTCTTTGATTCATTTCGCGGCCACCAGCGATATTGACGGCAAGGTGCAAAGGGACGTGATGACCTACGCCGAAAAGGCCCGGACCAGCGGCTCGGTGGGTGGCGACATGTTCATTCATTCCCACATGGCGCGCTTCAGTTCCAGCGCCGCGGTCGGCGGAAAGATCGAAGTTCGCGGAAGAAAGGAACCGGAGTTGCTGAACGAAGCCCTGCGTTCCAAGTTGAAGTTCGTGGTGGATGAGAGGGAGGGACCGGACTACGGCCAGCCCAGATTCTATTGGCGGCAAATGCTGCGCTTTGGCTCGGCGTTTTTCTTCGGCCTGGCGATGATGCTGCTGATGCCCGGCTTTTACCGCGCGGTTCTGCGGCAGGGCCGGCGCTACGGCCCCGCGTTTGGCATCGGGTTACTGGCGCTGTTTGCCACGCCGATCCTGGTGATTTTGGCGTGCATCACGCTGGTGGGCATTGCGCTGGGCTTGGGCACGCTGATGCTTTGGCTGGTGGTCCTCTATGCCTCGCAAGTCGCAGTGGGCGGCTGGTTGGGAGCCCGCATCCTGGGCGATTCCCAGGAAATTCCTTCGCGCATCGGGCACCTGGCTCTGGGGCTGCTGTTGATTCGTATCGCTGGGAACCTGCCTGAAGTAGGCTGGGTCGCGTGGCTGATTGTCCTCCTGTGGGGCATGGGCGCCATTACGCTGGCGCTTTTCCGCTCCATTCAGGGCGGCCTCGAGCAGTCGCCCATGGCGCCGGTTCCCGCTGCGGCGCCGCCTGCGGCAACGGCTTGAACATCTCGCGTTCCATGATGCGTTGCAAGTGAAACGGCCGGAGCATTTCTGCTCCGGCCGTTTTGTTGATGTGGAGTTCTTTCCCCCGGCTACCTCTTGCGGATCTTCTTGGCCATCATGAATGGTGTTGTGGTTCCTTTGAAGAAAAGACCGCGCACAGAAATCGTGTCATTCACCGCCAACGCGGCGATGCCGGTGGTTCCCTTAAACTGGGTCTGGCCGGATGTGACGCGGACTTCGAGAGTGGTGAGGCCAAGCAACGTCGGCAAGTTATCCAGCACGATGATATTCGTGGTGGCGTTCACCGATTGCACTCGTCCGGTAAGTTGCGTGTCTTTGAGTTTGACGCGATCGGTATTAAACATGGGCGCTGCCGGCGTGCCGCCGGTGGTCACCGTGGACTGGCGCTCGACTTCAACCACTTGGCCGATGCGCAGGTCCGAGGTCGCGTCGAAGTCCGCAGCATTTACCGGCAGGCCATCCGCGTCAATGCGGAAGCGAATGGAGCCGACCAGGTTGACGTGTACGCGCTGGCCCACTTCCACCCCGACGGCATTTACGGCTTCATCGGTGAGCACCATATCGAAGGACGCGGGCAAGTTTGCGGTGTCCACGATGATGCCTTGCAGTTCTTCCTCGTTGTCGTTGTCCTTGGCTTCCACTTTTCTGGCCAGGAGCAGCCCACCCGCCATCAATCGCGCGTTTACCTCCACCACTTGCCCGACGGCCAGGCAGGTGAAGTTATTGGCGGTGCAGTTGATTCCTCCCGGATCGTTGAAATCTTCGAAAACAGTGGAGCTGTCGGTGCGGAACAGCAGCGAACGTCCTAGCCCGGTTTGCAGGGTGAACTCGCTGGCGCCTGCGCTGACCGCGGTGATGCGTCCTTGCACATCTTCCAGTTCTTCCAGTTGCCCAGCAGCGGGACCGGTGAGCTGCGTAACCACCAGCGCACCCGCGGCCGTGAAGTCCACCGTGTTGGTACCGGTGATCAAGTTGCTGAGGTTTACATCCACAAGCAGCCCGGAAGCATTGCCGGTTGTGAGCGTCAACGGGAAGGGCGCGCCGGAGTAGGTGAAGGTGCCGCTGGCGGCCGGCTTGAATTCGCAGATGGCTCCCACCGCGCACACACCGGCAATGGTCGCGTTGCTATCGTTTCGAATCGTGAGTTCGGGATTGCTGAAGGTGACCGCGAGGCTGGTGTATGTGCCTGCCGGAACATTGATCGTATTCAGGATTGCCGCTTCCACTTCCAGTCGCTTTACCTCGATCTGGATCGGCGTCGTAACCAACTGAACATTGCCCGGCTGCAACACCGCGCCGGTAACGGTAACTTCAAAAGACAGGACGGAAACACCGGCGGGTGGCGCATCGGTGATGGCAAGACTCACGGGCGCGACCGTCGAACCGGGCGGCGGATTCCCTCCCGGAGGAGGGAGACTGCTACCACCGCCGCACGCGGCGAAGATGACGGCGATGATGATGGCAGTCATGAGCACTTGAAGAGTCTTTATTCGTGACCTCATAGGCCTCCTGTTTTGAGAACAATAATTCCCATGTGTGATCATTTATGACCAGCAACTGAGTAGCCGCCTCTGGAAAACGGTAAGCTAATGAATCAATGGGTCTTGCGGGACATTCATCGCTCTCCGGGCTATGAAAGACCTTCTGCGACAAGGAAAAAAACACTCGCTGAGGGACTCAGGCGATTTTCATATCTTTGCCGATTCGGCCCAGAGTCTCCAGCGCCTTGGCCAAATCGCTGCGCTTGTGGGCTGCCGAAATGATGGTTCGCAGCCTGGCTTTGCCTTCGGCCACCGTCGGAAAGCCCACGGCCTGTGCGAAAACACCATCCGCAAATAGTCTCTTGGAAAACTCCCAGGCGCGCGCGGCGTCGCCCACCAGAATGGGAATGATGGGGGTTTCGCTCATGCCGGTTTGAAAGCCCAGCTTCTTCAGGCCGCGCCGGAAAAACTTGGCATTGGCCCAGAGTTTCTTGATGAGCCTTTCGCCCTCGGCTGAATCCAACAGGGAGAACGCCGCCTGGCAAGTGGCCGTAACCGAAGGCGGATGCGAGGTGGAAAACAAAAAAGGACGGCCGCGATGATAGAGGAACTCGATCAAATCACGCGAACCGCACACATAGCCGCCGATGGAGCCTACTGCTTTGCTCAGCGTACCCACCTGAATATCCACTCTCCCGTGACAGTTGCAGTGGTCCACGGTGCCGCGGCCGCCCCTGCCCAGCACGCCGGAAGCATGGGCGTCATCCACCATCATGATGCAGCCGTACTGCTCGGCCAGATCGCAAAGCTGCGGCAGGGGAGCAATGTCGCCGTCCATGCTGAAGACCCCATCGGTGATCAACAGTTTCTTTCCGGGCCAGTCCCTGGTTTCTTCGCAGATGCGTCGGCAATCAGCCACGTCTTTGTGGCGAAACACCTTGATGGTCGCCCGGGAAAGGCGGCAGCCGTCAATAATGGACGCGTGGTTGAGTTCGTCGGAAATGATCAGGTCCTCTTTTCCAAGAATCGCGGAAACCGTCCCCGCATTGGCGGTAAAGCCCGACTGGAAAACCACGCAGGCTTCGGTGTTTTTGAATCGAGCGATCTGCTCTTCCAGGTCCATGTGCATCTTCAGGGTGCCGGCGATGGTGCGGACGGCGCCGGATCCCACCCCGAAATCCCGGGTTGCCTGGATCGCCGCCTTGCGAAGGCCTTTGTGCGTGGTCAGACCGAGGTAGTTATTCGCGCTCAGATTGATGACTTCCTTCCCGTCAAAGCGGGCCACGGTCTGCTGGGGCCCTTCCAGAAGGCGAAGGCGGAAATAAAGGTTCTTGGACTTCAGGTCGTCGAGCGCTTCACCGAGATACTTCAGTTGGGATCTGTTGGACATTTCTCCGCTCCGTTCTTTGAATCAGGTCGCGAGAATGATTATATCGGAGGGAACAGCTTGCGGAGGAGCCGGATCAAGAAAAAAGCAAAGGCCCTGCGTCTGAGCGCAGGGCCTTTGCCAGAGAGCGGTAGGAAGGGACTATCTATCCCTTAGCCTAGGCGACGAACTTGCGGCGGATAATGCCCGCAAGGCCAAGCAAGCCAGTACCGAACAAGGCCAGCGTGCCCGGTTCCGGAACCACCAACTGAGCCGTTCCGCTGGTAATGTTGAAAAGGTTGTTGTCAAAAATGTCGAGTTCGGTCACCCAGCCATTTACGTTGGCGGAAGAAAGGCCCAGGTAAGCGACCAAGGACGCATCCAGGGTGCCTGTCAGCGCTCCCACCAAGCGGCTGCAAACGTTCAATGACGGCGACACGCCCCATGAAGCCGGGCAGCCACCGGTCTGGTACCAGACCGCGCCGGTACCCGCTGGGGTAACTCCCGGAGGTGGCGTGGAACCGCTCAAGCTGGTCGAAGTCGTCAGATCCGAGAAGGTGCCCGAGAACAGCACCGTGCCCGCCGCGATGCCAGTGAGAGCCTGGAAGCTGGCATTCGAAACAACGGTGAACGAACCACCGGTGCCGAAATAGTTGATGCCGCCACCCGACCATGAACTCGAACCCGTGTAACCACCGGTCAGAAAATTGACGCTGCCTAGATTCGAGCCGGAAACCACAAGACTGGGCGGAATATTGGCAACCGAAATCAAAGTTGGCGCAACTCCACCCGCACTGGTCGCGGTGCTGAGGGAGGGATTGCTGGGATTGGTAAAGTCAATCCCTACAACTCCCCCTTGGAAACCAAAGGTCACGCCGTCGGCCATAGCCGCCGCGGGGACCAAAGCCAAAATCGCTAATGCAAGAACCACTCTCTTCAGCATTGAACTCTCCCCTACCTGGAATGTACAAATACCCTCAGAGGTATTCGGGGCTGTCTACTGCAAGCCCATAGCCAACCGACGACAATACGTAAGTCTTTTGTCTTCAACACGACAATAGGGCCATTTGGGTGACCAGCGCCCTGCGAAGGGACAAAAGCTGAAACATTCTTCACATGGTGAATTGGTTCTCGAAGCCCTTTTCTTGCAAGAACTTGCCTGTGTCTTAGGGCACCAACAGTACCTTACCTGCTTGCCCTTTCTCGAGAAGAGCAAAGGCTTGTGAGTATTCGGTGAGCGCAAGCCGTTCCTTGAAAAGAGGTTCTAGATCAAGCTTCCGGGACTTCAGCAGCGAGGTCATTTGCACCCAAGTGTCAAACATGCGGCGACCGTAGATGCCCTGTACCGTGGCGCCTTTGAAAATAATATCAGCCACCAAATCGAAGGTCACCGGCTTACTGGGGATCCCCAGCAACGAAGCGCGTCCGCCTCCCCGCAACATCTGAAAACCTTGGCGGATGGCATCCGGATGGCCGCTCATTTCCAGCAGCACGTCCACGCCGGTACCTCCGGTTTCCGCTTTCACCGCGGCCACTACGTCGCCGGACGAAGGATCCAGCACCCTATCCGCACCCATTTGCTGGGCCAGGGCGCGCCGGTGCGCGTTCACTTCAGTTGCAAAAATCGTCGAGGATCCGCAGGCTTTGGCCACTTGGATGGCCATCAATCCGATAGGCCCGCAGCCAACCACCAGAACGGTCTTACCTGCAATCGGCCCGGCCAGCACGGTATGCACCGCGTTGCCCAGTGGATCGAGGATGGCTGCGTAATGCTCGGGGATACTGGGATCCACTTTCCAGATGTTGGTTGCGGGAATGGCCACAAACTCGGCAAAGCAGCCATCGGCATCAATCCCGATAATGCGCACGTTCTGGCAAATGTGCGGTTCCCCGATGCGGCATTGATGGCAGTGGCCACAGTTCACATGCATCTCGGCGCTTACAAAATCACCGACCTTCAAATCCGCGGCCACTTCGCTGCCGATTTTTTCGATCACGCCGCAGAATTCATGCCCGAAGGTCATCGGCGGCTTGATGCGTGACGCCGACCACGGGTCCCATCCGTAGATGTGCAAGTCAGTGCCGCAGATGGAGGCGGCGCGCACGCGTACCAGCACTTCCTGCGGGCGGATCGTGGGAACGGGTACAGTTTCGACTTGAGCGCCCGGGGCGGGACGCGTCTTGCGCAATGCCTGCATTGTCGCTGTGGCCATGGGAGTCTCTTTAGGACGCGGCGGTCAACTGTAGCACAGGCTCTGAGCCGGCGCATGGCGCGGCTCCTGTGGTATGGACGACGATGAAATCAGCGTCGTTGTGCCGCGTGAAAATGCGCCCACCTGAATGGGGCCGCTACACAACCTTGCCGTTACTTCTTTTCGCGAATCACGCCGATGCTTTCCAGCGCGCGCAAATACTCATGTACCAAATCGGCGGGAACCGGACCGTACACTGCCGCAAGGTCGCCGGCAATCTGATCCACGCTCCGCCGTCCGTCAACGAAGTTCAGCGCTTCAAACGCGTAGTCGCTCCCGCTGCCCCACAATCCTTCGTACCTCAGCAAACGGATGCCCTGCATTCGTTCCGTACCGAGTTTGTCTGCCAAGTAGCTATAGCCAAAGCCTGACATGGGTCCTTTGGGGGAGAGGCTGCGTTCGAAGATCGCCGCGTAGGCCCGGTCCATGGGTGGGAGCGAGGCGCCCGGCTTCGCATGCTTGCCCAGAAATGATTCGGCTTCAGCTCTAATTTCGGAAATAGACACAAACCCGGCGAGAGATTCCAATAGCTTTACATCAAAACCGAAACTGAATCGCTCGAGGTTTTCTACCTCAGCGTTGGTCAAATAGGCTCTGCGGACGAACCTAAAGGCCTGGCGGCGAAGGATGCCCGCGGCGATTGCTTCCCACGCTTGGCGCGCGTTTCCATGATTCATCCCGGCGAGGAAATACCCTGTGGCGGCGCCGATAAAACCAGCACGCTTGAGTTTCGTAGGATCAATCATGGTTGCAGTATCTTTGTTGGTGTGGATGTAGCGATCGGGCCAGTCGTTCAGATACACGGTGGGGATGCGCCATGAACCTTCCGCGAACACCTGGTGATCGCTGCCCTCAGTGAACGGGACCAGTTGCGCCAGCAGCGGCCCCTTGCCGCCCTCGGCGGCAATCAGCGGATACTTCGCCGCACCCGTGGCCGCAAATTGATACGACTGCTGATTCACGAATTCTCCGAACGTCTCGGCCACGTCGTTTACAAACGAAGGAACGCTGGCTGGCCCGCGGGTGACGTGAAACACCGCCTTGGTTTCCGGCCCGCCGCCCACCATATCCATGTGGATGTTGGTCTTGAAACGAGCGGCAATCTCCGGCCGCGCGTTCAAATACACGATGCTGCCTTCGATTTCCGGCGGCCACAGAAAGCGGATGGTGCGAGCGGGCCGCGGGATGCGCCTTTCCGTGATGAGTTTTTGCAGCGTCCGCGCGACTTCCAGAATGGTCACGCAACCGCTGGCGTTGTCGTTGGCGCCGGGGCGCGGGTGGTCCAGGTGACAGGTAAAAACAATCTCCTCATTCTTCAGTTTCTCGTCCGCCCCCGGGAGAGTGGCGGACACAATGTCGTACGAGCCGGGGCGCTGCCCGGCCTTCACTTTTGCCTCGAGCATGATGGTTTCACCGGCGGCCATGCGCGCCTGGTAGTTGCGCGCGCGGCGCGGGGAAATCATGAATGCGAAGGTCTTCACCGAAGAGAATGTTTCCAGGTGCCCCCAGCGAATCAGGTCGGCGTCGTCGCCGTGCCACGCCTGCGGCTGGTTCTGCGCATAGCTGATGATTCCGGCCGCGCCATGCTTCCCGACCGCCAGTTCCGCCACCGCGCCGGGTTGCGCGGAAACCAGCACGAGCCTCCCGCGCACGTCTTTGCCGGCGTAATCCGCGTCGCGCGTTCCGGTCCCCACGTCCACCAGCGCCGCGGTCACCTCCCCGCTCTCGCTATCCTGCGCCAGCGTGATGGGCTCCGCGTCCCAACTGGCGACGCGCGAATCGCGCACCCACTGATCTTCTTTCGCGCCGCAGGGCGCGGTGCGTTGCTCGCGCCGCAATTCCCAAAGCTCGGCAAATTCCGCTTCCCATGCGGGGCGCGAGCGTTGTGTGCCGTACCAGATCTTTCCATCGGCGGGGAATTCTTCGATCTTCACGCCGGCGATGCCATAGGAACGCAGTTGCGCGGCGATGTGCTCCGCGGCCCTGCGGAATTGCTGCGACCCGCGCGTGCGGTGCAGCCGCGAGAGATATTCCAGGTTGCGCTTGGCCGTTTCGCCGGAAAGCTCGCCGGCCAGCGCGGCCACAGTTTCTTCCGCCAGCAACGGCGGCTTCTGCTGCGCCAAGGTCCGGCAAGCGCCGGCCAAGGCCAGAACGCAAGCCAGCGACACGCGCCCGAGATGTCTCACAATTCCCTCCTGTCCAGCAGCGGCACATTCTATCGCTGTCGCGGGCTCTGCGGCACGGTCGCTGGCGGGGAAAACGGCAAACATTTCGGCAACATCCTGCTAGAATCACCCCGGCTTTTGCCGCTGCAGCATTGCATGCCCAAGGAGCCGCCTGTGGCCTTTTCTCAGCGTCTGCGCGAGGTTCGCGAAGGTTTCCTGCCAGCCTTCTGGGTGGCCAACATCACCGAACTGTTCGAGCGGCTGGCGTATTACGGCGTGTTCGCGGTGATCGCGATCTACCTGAACGAGTCGCTGAAGTTTTCCGAATCAGATGCCGGAGATCTGATCGGCTTTTTCAGCGGCATCGTGTGGTTCCTGCCGATTCTGGGCGGCACGCTCGCCGACCGTTTCGGCTTCCGCCGCTCGCTGGCGGTGGCTTATACGTTGCTGGCGCTCGGGTATTTCCTGCTGGGCTCGCTTTCGGCGCCATGGATGGCCCCGGTCCGGGGCCTGGTGCCGCTGTATTCGCTGGTGCTGGTGGTGATGTTCATTCCGGCGATGGGTCCGGCCGTGGTGAAGCCGTGCGTGGTGGGCACCACGGCGCGGGCCTCCAAGGAGAATGTGCGCTCGCTAGGCTATTCCATCTACTACACTCTGGTGAATATCGGCGGCACGCTCGGCCCCATCATGGCGTACTCGGTGCGCCGCTCCCTAGGAATCGAGAACGTCTTCCTGATCAGCGCCGCGTCGGTTTTTCTGATGGTCTTTGCGGTTCTTTTCTTCTTCAAAGAGCCGGAGCACGACAAGGCCGCGCAAGTCGCCAGCATCGCGCAATCATTCAATAACCTGTGGACGGTGCTCACCAACGGAAAATTCATGACCTTCCTGGTGATCTTCTCCGGCTTCTGGATCATGTTCTGGCAGGAATTCATTTCTTTGCCGCTGTTCCTGCGCCGCTATGTAAATCCTAATGCCGACGTGGACCTGCTGACCACGGTGGACCCGCTCACCGTCATCCTGCTGCAGATTCCGATCAGCTTTCTGATTCGCAAATGGAAGCCCTTCACCGCGATGACGCTGGGCATGTTGATCACCAGTTTGGCCTTCGTGATTCTTGCAGTGACCGACATGAACTGGCAGATCAACAGCACGTTCTCGCTGGGTTCGTTGCAGGTGCCCATCCAGGGCATTCCGATTTACGCGGCGATTGCGCTGTTCGTTGTGGCGCTGGGAGAAATGGTGCAGTCGCCGCGCTTCTATGAATACGTCTCGCGCCTGGCGCCTCCCGGCCAGCAAGGCGTTTTCATGGGCTTTTCGTTCTTACCGATCGCCATCGGTTCCGCGATTGCCGGAATCCTCGGGGGGCGCGTGGTGCGTTATTTTGGCGAAACCCTGGGCAAGCCGCAGCAACTGTTCTGGGTATTTGCGGGTATCGGAATCCTCTCCACGATTGGGCTGTTCCTTTACGATCGCATCGTAAAACCCGGCGAAGCTGCCACCGAATCTAAAGGGTAGGAGCGCAGCCATGAAGCGATGGACGGTCTTCACCTTGTTGCTGGTCGCATTTGCCGCGGTGGCGGCGACCTCATTTGCACAAGCGAAAAAGGCCGAGCCGCCACGCATGTCCGCCTCCAACGATATCGCTAAGGGCAAAGCCATCTATAGCAAGCACTGCCAAATCTGCCACTACGCCGAAGCCGAAGCGCTCAAAATGGCCCCGGGATTGAAGGGCATCTACAAGAAGGGCAAATACGCTGATGGCAAGAAGGTGGACGACGCTTCGATGCGCGTTTGGATCGAAAAAGGCGGGCCGAAGATGCCTCCATTCCGCGAAGATCTGAACGACGCGCAAATCGCGGACCTGATCGCCTACATTCGCACTTTGTAATTCCCCGTTTCAAGGTACAAAGCCCCCGAAGGTGCGCAGCCTTCGGGGGCTTTGTCGTGAAAACGACAGAGATCTATTTCAGGACCATTTCCTTGAACGCCTTGGAGGGGCGCAGACGCACCACGGTCTTGGCCTTGATCTTGATGGCCTCGCCGGTTTGCGGGTTGCGGCCCATGCGTGCCTTGGTCTGGCGCTTGACGGCGCGGCCCAGTCCAGGGATCACGAACTTTCCCACCTTCTTGCATTCCGAAGCGGCCAGCTTGGCAAGTTCATCGAAGAAGCCACCGGTTGCCTTCTTCGCCATGCCGCACTTGGCTGCCATGTGCGCCACGATCTTCGACTTCGTCATTGGCTTCGCCATCTAGGACATCTCCTCTCTGGAAACTCTCGTTTTGTGTTGGATACCTTCCCGGCTCCGGGGTTCAGGTTGTCGCCGGGTCGCTACGGAAGGGCACAATAGCAGCCTTTTTCGCGCATTGCAAGCCCTAAGTGCAATTTCGCCTAGGAAAATAGCGGCTTCGCGCCGCCTACCCCACGCAAACCCGCTCCCCAAGCCTCTTCCCCGCCCCTGGGGCCTGCAATCGCCATTCGGAAAAACTTGTAAAACACCCAAGAAAGCAGGGATCTGCGGGTGTTGCAGGCAAATCGCCTCCCCTGCTTCAGACCCGCGCCATCTCCTCGTAGAAGTACGCCACGGCCTTGATGCCGCCGTAGTAGTTTTCCAGATAGATGTGCTCGTCCGGGGCGTGCGCGTTTTCATCGGGCAGGCCGAAGCCCAGCAGGATGCACGGCACTTTGAACGTGTCGTACATCTGGGTGACGAACGGGATCGAGCCGCCTTCGCGGATGAACACCGCGCGCTTGCCAAAGCCCCTTTCCAGCGCCTTGTGCGCCGCTTCGAAATACGGGTGATCGAACGGGGCGCACCACGGCTTGCCCATGCTGAGCGTTTCGAACTTACAGGTCACCGTCTTGGGCAGCAGTTTGCGGATGTGCTTCTCAACGGCCTTGGCGATTTTTTCCGGGTCCTGGAACGGAACCAGGCGCGTGGAGATTTTCGCGAAGGCCTTGGATGGAATCACCGTCTTCGCGCCCTCGTCAATGTAGCCACCCCAGATGCCGTTCAGCTCCAAGGTTGGCCGGCACCACAGTTGCTCGGGCACAGTGAAGCCTTTTTCGCCGGTCAGCCCGGGCGCGCCCACCGTCTTCTTGAACTCTTTCAGACTCCACGGCAGCTTTGCCAGGGCCTTGCGTTCTTTCGCGGAAAGTTTCTGCACCTTGTCGTAGAAACCGGGCACGGTGACTTTGCCGTTCTTGTCATGCAGCTTGGCGATCATCTCCGCGAGAATGGTGATGGGGTTGGGCACCGCGCCGCCAAACACGCCGCTGTGCATATCCTGCGCCCCGCCGGTGATTTCCACCTGGTAGTAGTTCAAGCCGCGCAGCCCGTAGGTCACCGAAGGCACGCCTTTGGCCAGCATCGAGGTGTCGCTCACCACCAGCGCGTCGGCCTTCAGCCGGTCGCGATATTTCTCGACGAAGTTCCACAGGTTGGTGCTGCCCACTTCCTCTTCGCCTTCGATCATGATCTTGATGTTCACCGGAAGCTGTCCGGTGGTTTTCATCAGCGCTTCAATGGCGGCGAAGTGGATATGGATTTGCCCTTTGTCGTCGGCGGTGCCGCGGCCGTAAAGATTGCCGTTGCGCACCGCGGGCTCAAATGCCGGCGAGGTCCACAGGTTCAGCGGCTCCGCGGGCTGTACGTCGTAGTGTCCATAGAACAGCAACGTCGGCTTGCCGGACGCCTTCAACCATTCCGCATACACCATGGGATGGCCGCCGGTGGGCAGGATTTCCACGTTTTGCATGCCGGCCTTGCGCAGCTTTTCCGCCACCCAGCTGGCGGCGCGCTCGACATCTGGTTTGTTTTCGCTCTTGGTGCTGACGCTGGGAATCTTCAGAAATTCGATCAGTTCGTTCAGGTTTTCGTTTTGTCTGGAATCAATGTATTGCGTCAATGCGGACATGAGGTCTCCTCGATGAACAACGCGGACCCTGCAATTCTATGTGCCATCAACCGCCACGTCAAAGCCGCCCAGCCAACCAATGTAGAGGCCAGCCCCAGTTGGCCCGCAGAACGCAAAACAAGAACGAATTCCTGTCCCAGCAAGGTTCGCCTGTTTCATACAGCCCCCGCTTTTCGCTTTCGGCTTCCTCTTTCCCCATTCTCCATTCGCCCTTTTCCCCGCCGTATGCCCCCTCCCCCCCCTACCCATTTGATGCATCGTATAGACAGAAAAGGAGTTACGCAACAAATGCTTCGTATCGTTGTGATTCGAGGCACTTTGAAAACCTTGCAGGGCAACACGTTCCACAGAGGACACCCTGACCGCCGTCCGCTCGATCTTTCGGGTGACCACGGCGCCGCGCTGGCAGGCATCTCGCATACTGAAAACCACAATCCGCAACTATAGCTAAATGCCAATCAAGAAGTCAAGAGAATAATTGCCGGGTATATGAAACGCCAGCAGAATACTGGCGGGTCTCCCCGGCCGGCTGGAAGCCGGCGGTACATGGCCGTCACGGCAAAAGAGTGAGACCGGAATCGGCTGGCGGTCGAGTCTTGCCGAGTGATCTTCGCGTGTGCAAATTCTTTCACTTGCGGCGGTGCGCAGGGGACACAGCGGGGCTCTTCGCACTTGACTTGCATTGCAGGAGAGGCGCAACATTCTGTTCTCCATGGCCAGCGAAACTCAATCCGCACCGCTGGACAACAAGCGCCGCAGTTCGCGGGTGTTTGCGCGCGTTCCGGTTTCCGTCAAGGGAAAAACCAACGAGGGCCGCACGTTCCGCGAGACCAGCGAAACCATCCTGGTGAGCGCGCACGGCTGCCTGCTGTACCTGAATCACACGGTGGACGAAAACGCCATCGTGGTGATCACCAACCCGGTGAGCGAAGAAGAGCAGGAATGCCGGGTGATGTTTGTCGGTGATTCTTCGAAGAAGGGCCAGCGCATCGGACTGGAGTTCCTCACCCCCGCCCCGCACTTCTGGGGCATTGATTTCGCCCCCGACTGGCAAAGCAAGAAAGAAACCATCCACTAAGACGAGTCTGCGGAAAAAGGCACTTCGTCATTCTGAGACCGCGAAGCGGCCGAAGAATCTCGACCACAAGTCCCGGGCGACATTGAATATCCAGATTCTTCGTCCGCCTTCGGCGGCCTTAGAATTACGGGAAAGCGGCTTTTCCGCAGCCTGCCAAGGTTGTGTCGCGGAGATTGGTAAAGAAATTTATCAGCCTTCCCTCTGGGGACGCCCCTGGCTTGTTCGACGCATTGCTGAGACGCAGCACGAAGAGCTTGATGAAAAACTGCAAGGCGTGCCATGCCGAGCCGCCGCGGGTGGCGAGGAATTTCTTTCCCCCTGGCATTTTTCAAAAGCGGATCCCTCGCTTCGCTCGGGATGGCAGAGAATTGGATTTCTCCCTAAACTGCTGAAAATCTGCCCATCGAACCATCCAATCGTCGCGCCATGCGATACGCTCTTTGTTCTCTGATGAACAAATAGACAAATGAGCCCGGAAGCCTGTAAGAAGCTAATCCGCTACCTTAGAACCAACAATACCGCGCTCTTTCAGAAAACCTGTTGACATGCCTCTGGTTTGAAGTAAGTATGCACCCTTCTCATCCACAATCGGCCAGCCTGCACGGACTAGCGGGGAGCAGTCTTGGCTCAAGGAGGGTGAATTTGTCTTTCTTTGGAAATGTTGCGAAAGCGGCGAAGAAAGTCGGCGGCACCGTGGGCAAGGGCGTCAGCTCCGCAGCCAAGACGGTTGGAAAAGGCGCGACCTCCGCAGTCCACACCGTGGGACACGGCGCAAGCTCGGCCGCGCATACGGTGGGAAAAGGCGTGGTTTCCGCGGCCAAGACCGTGGGCCACGAAGTGGACCGCGGAATCCAGAGCGCGAAGCACGGGGAGGCGATGCGCTGCGTGAACGACTTTCAAAAGTCGGCCACGCGCGCGATGGATCAAACGGCCCGATCGGGTGCGCAGCTTGCCGGAGATGCCGCACAGCAGTTGGGCAATGGAGTGCAGACGGTCATCACCACGGGAATTGCATTCGGACGCGACCTGGAAGAGGTCGCCGAGATCTATATGGAAAAGGGCATGGCGGAAATCAACCGGATGCAAAAGCAAACCAGCTTTGCCGTGTACCTGATGCGGAAAATGCAGGTAGGGCAGAATGCAAAAAGGTTTGGGGATGAAGTGGTTGGGCCTTTGATGAAGCGCCAAATCTCTGCGGGAGACGCGGCCCACCGGTTGGGAAACATTATTGGAACGGACGTGCGCCAAGCGGCCATGCAACAAGGGTTGGGATCGTGCATCGGTGTGGGGATTGGCGGCGACGCGGGCTACGTGGTGGGTGGGGGCGGAGCGGTCGGCGTGGTGATTGACCTCAAAGGTGGTCCGACTAAAGGCTACGGTTCGATAGGCGGCGGGATCGGGGCCATCGTAAAAGTGGGAGGCGGTCTGGAAATTTCCTATGCAGATTGCCCTTCAACGGAATTCGGTGGTCCGAGTATCGGCATTGAAATTGGGGGCGCTTATTATGTGGGCCTCACCGTGGGCGTCTCCACGCCGCTCAGCACATTCGAAGATCCAACGGGGAAATGGAAACTCGACAGCATCACCATTGGGATTCCCGTCGGCATCGGCGCCGAAGGCGCGCTGATGATCGAAAATACCTGGGTCTTCTGAAGCATCAAAGCGTCGGCCAAGGAGCCGCTTTCCTAGTAGTTGGGGACGCTCCACGCAGGATTGAGTTTCACCACGAAGCCGCGCTTTTCGATTTCTTTCAGGACTCTTTTCAGCCCGTTCATCGCTTCCGCGGAGCTGACCACAAAATGATCCGCGGCGGTGAATTGCGCGTTGGGCACAAAGAAGATCAGCGGGTAATCAATATCGCCGAAGGGGTTTCCGCCGTAATCGCTGTGCTGCACGATGTTGCCGCCGCCGTAGCCAGCGGCCAGGCACGCCGCATTCAGGGCATTTTTCACTTTCATGATGCCGAGGGAAAAATTTCCGAGGTCGGGGTTTTCCTGTTTTTGGGAAAGGCTGGCTTTGAGCCCGGGATTTCTGGGATCGAAGGCCACGCCGGAAGCCACCGCGCGGCTCACGATGCCCGGCGCTGCGCTCTTGGGCAAGGCCGCGCGCAACTGCATGGGACGGTCGCCGATGCCGTGGTCTTTCACGCCCTGGTGGGGGAAGACGCACCACAAGTCGTAATCGCCGGCCACCGCAGAGCGCACGCCCAGTTTATCGCCGCCGGAATCATCCGGATTGACCATGCCCATCAGGGGCTGCAAACTGGCGTGACGCGGCAGGTTCAATCCGATTTCTTTGCGGGCCGATGAAGGCTCCGGCTTTTCCGACGGATCGTAATGCACGCCCCACATGGTGGGAGAACCACCCTTGAGCCCCAGCGTTTTCACCAGCACAAATCTGTAGTCTCGCTTTTCCTTTTCCGAATGCGCCGTGGCCTTGATGGAATTGCCGTCTTCCGAAGTGACGTTAATGATCTTGCGCTTCTTCAACTGGGCGACGCGCTCCTCGGAAAGAAAAATGGGGATGCACACCGCGCCGTGGCCAAAGGCTCCGCTGATGGCTGCCTTCTGCTTTTCGAAATCGGTCGAGCCTTTGATGAAGCGGTGATCTTCCACCACGAAGCCCGCTGCCGGGCCCCAGTCGCACGTTTTCGCTTTGATGTGAAAGCCCTTGGCGGCGTAGCCCTCGAGCACCAGGTCGGTGCAGCAGGGGTTCAGTTCGCGCGACGAAACTACCATTTTCATCTTCTGCGCCACGCCCTTGAAGGCCTTGATATGCGCATCGGGGAAACCGGCGGTCAGGTCGTACTCAGGAAACAAGGACACGGTGATTTTCTCCGCGAAGAATTGCCCCGCCCTTATCCTCTATTTCCGCGAAAGATTCAAGCGGCGGGGATGCGCACAATCTGCACCGAGCAATGCGCGTGCCGGGCCACCGATTCGGAAACGCTGCCCATCAGGAAGCGTTGCAGGCCTTTGCGTCCGTGCGAGCCGATCACGATCAGGTCGGCGCCCCACGTTTTCGCCTGCTCGACGATGCGCGCGCGCGGTTCGCCTTCTTCCACGTCTGTAGTCACGGTGAAACCCGCAGACTTCAGTTTCGCCGCAGCCCTTTCCACCACCGCTTTGGCCTGGGCCACCGCTTCCTGACGCATCACCGCAAAATCCGGGGTCAGGTTCGGCCCCGGCACCATGCTGGGAACCAGCAGAACCACCTCCATCACATGAGTGACCTGGACCTCGGTTTGGTTGGGCCGAAATTGCGTGATCACGGCGTGCAACGCAGCTTCCGAAAAGGAAGAGTCATCAATTGCCAGCAGGACTTTCATCGGGACCTCCTTGAAGAGCAAGCAAGGACAAATGAAACCCAAGAAGCGGGCGGCTATTTCCAGAATACGCCTGGGTCAAGCGGAATCAAAATAGAAGAACCTCGCTTGTCCCGCTCCGGAGCGATTTTCCCAGGACGCGGTTCCCCGACAACGCCAGGGGGTAGCACAGAGGTCTCGTCAAACAAAGAAATGGCGGAGGAGGAGGGATTCGAACCCCCGTGACCCTTACGGGCCAAACGGTTTTCAAGACCGCCGGTTTCAACCGCTCACCCACTCCTCCGC
>CAZCNH010000004.1:0-107073 GCA_964500065.1 uncultured Acidobacteriaceae bacterium | reverse complement strand
GCCATCATGCGCGCGCGCAATATCGCTCTGCTGCCCTTCGGCACGCAGTCGTAAGGAGTGGTATCGGCTTTCCGAACGCAGCGCCGGCCACGCCGCCGGCTCGATTTCAGAACGAGGGAACGAGCATGAAGATCATCCTGCAAGAGAACGTTGATAACCTGGGAACCCGCGGCGCGGTGGTGGAAGTGGCCGCGGGCTACGCGCGGAATTATCTGCTGCCCCGCAAGATGGCTTTGCCCGCCACCGCCGGCAACTTGAAGGCGCTCGAGCGCATGCGCTCCAAGTTCGCGCAGAAGGAAGCGGTGGAACGCGAGGCCGCTGTCCAGATGGCCCAGGCCATCGGCACGCTGAGCGTGACGATCAAGCGCAAGTCCGGCGAGAACGACCAGCTTTTCGGTTCGGTCACCGCCGCCGACATCGCGGAAGCGATTGCCGCCCAGGGCCACACCGTGGAAAAGCGCCGCGTACTGTTGAGCGAGCCCATCAAGACGCTGGGCGAGCGCGACATTGCCATTCGCCTGCACCACGACGTGAGTGCCACCATCAAAGTCACCGTGGCGAAAGACGAATAGCCGGCCCGGCCGCGCATACACCATCTAAAGAAGCACACACCTTCCTGGCGGGTCTTCGGACCCGCCATCTTTTTCCACAGCGTCCACAAGGTTTCCACCGCTTTCTCACATTTGCACAGGAGCATGTGAATTCAACAGAGGTCGTACGGTTCACGGTTTTGGGCCTTCACGTTACCTTGACGCTGCACATCATGCTCAAAAAGACGTGCTTGCTATCCCAAGGATAGTAGGCGAATATAAAGCGAATATACTTGCGAGCTTTCATGATTCTCAAACCTCACGAAATCGTTGCTCCGGCTGAACAGGGGGCGAAGGATGCCCCCGTCGAAGAGTTGCGGCGAGCCTGCGCTCCGATGCGCGGCTTGGGCGTCCACGTCGTCAATATTCGTGCTCAGTCGAAGAGGTTGGAATTGAAGGTCGGAGGTGAGGTGGAAGGGCGGGGTGACCAATGACCTCTTCTGCGGATCAACTACTGGAGCGCCCGCTGCCCAAGAACCTGGACGCGGAACGCTGTGTGATTGGCGCCATCCTGCAGGAGAACTCGTATCTCCACGCGGTCATAGAGAAAGGTCTGAAGCCCGAGGATTTTTTCCTGGATCAGCATCGGATCATGTTCGAAACCATCCTGCAAATGGATGAAGCGAACACGCCGCCTGATTCCGTGACGCTGGTCGAATTTCTGACGCGCAGAGACGCACTGGAGGCCGCAGGCGGGATTGCTTATGTGGCCAGCATCACGGATGGCGTGCCGCGAGTCATTAATGTCGAGCACTACGCGCGCATCGTCAAGGAAAAGTCCTTGCTGCGCAGCCTGGCGCACGCCACCCACGCCATTCAGCAACGGGCCATCGCCGGCGAAGAAGATGCCGACATGCTGCTGGACCAGGCGGAATCGCAACTCTTTGAACTTGCGGAATCGCGCGTGCGCGCGGGGTTTGTGGGCGTTAAGGAACTTGTCCGGGAAAACTATGCGCGGCTCGAGCAGATCTTCACCGAAGGACGCAGTATCACCGGCCTGGCTACCGGATACGCCAAGCTGGACGAGCGCACGTCGGGCCTTCAGCCCTCAGAGTTGATTATTCTCGCGGCGCGGCCTTCCATGGGCAAGACGGCGCTGGCCTTGAACCTGGCCCAAAATATCGCGGTGGGCAACCGCGAGCCGGTTGCGGTGTTCAGCCTTGAAATGTCCAAGGAATCCCTGCTGATGCGCTTGCTGGCCGCCCATGCGCGCATTGACTCGCACAAATTCCGCACGGGGCACCTGGGCCGCGAAGATTGGCGGAAGATTACGGAAACGCTGGGCGCGTTGGGCGAGTCGCCACTGTGGATTGATGATTCCGGCTCCGCCAGTGTCATCGAAATGGGCGCGAAATGCCGCCGGTTGATGAAGGATAAGGGGCTGCGCCTGGTGATCGTGGACTATCTGCAGTTGGTTCACGCGCGCGGCCGTTTCGGCAGCCGCAACGAAGAAGTGGCCAGCATCTCCCGCGGCTTGAAAGCGCTGGCGAAGGAATTGAAGGTGCCGGTGCTGTGCTTGAGCCAGTTGACCCGTGCCCCGGAACGCGAAGACCGCCGTCCGCAGCTTTCCGACCTGCGCGAATCAGGCGCCATCGAGCAGGATGCCGACGTCGTGATGTTCATTCATCGCCCCAACGCCTTTAAGCCAGACTTGCCGGAAGAAGAACGCAACAAGTCTGAAGTGATTATTGCCAAGCAGCGAAACGGCCCGACCGACAAACTGAACTTTGTCTTCCTTCATTCCTTCACCCGTTTCGAGCAGGGTCCGGATTCCTGGGATGACGAGGGATTGTAGCGCTGGAGATTTCTGCCTGGCACCCGCATCTCCCGTGATTTCATCAGCTTAAAGCTACTCACTGCCTGGGAACAACAAAGATATTTCTTCCCATGCCGATGTTGCTTTTTGCAGGGGGGAAAGGTACCTTCGGACTCGGGAATATCAGCGGGACATGGCCACAGCCAATACTAGCGCGCTAGCCCGGCAAGGCCCGCTCGTCCTCGCGGTGGACGATGATCCGGGCATCCTGCGCATCATTGAGATGCTTCTCAGCCGGACCGGCTACAGCGTGAAGACCGCGCCGAACGGCTTGAAGGCACTCGAACTGCTGAAGACGATTCTCCCGGCCCTGGTGATTACCGATGTTCAAATGCCCGGCATGTCCGGTTACGACCTGTGTCAAGTGGTCAAGCGAGACCGGCGGCTACACGACGTCCCGGTGCTGTTTTTGACCGCGCAGGGTTCGCCGCAAGATTACAAGACGGGGCACGATTCGGGCGCAGTCATGTACATGGTCAAACCTTTCAAGCCGGAAGTGTTGTTGAATGCCGTGCGTATGATGGTGCCGGTCGCGACTCCGGGTCAGCAAGCAGATCCCGCATCGAAGCCCTAACGGTTGCGGAAAAAGCCGCTTCGTCATTCTGTGGCCCGGTGCGGCCGAGGAATCTCGATCCCAAGGGCTTGGCGACATTGAGCATCAAGGTTCTGGGTCCGCCTCTGGCGAATCCAGAATGGCGGCCATGGGACTTTTTCAGCAGCCTGATAAGGCAGGGCTTTTCACGCAACCGAAAAAAAACAATCCAGCTTGCTCCTTTTCCAGGACAAAGCGCCGGGAGCATTTCGAATGGGAACCAAACGGGCCCTGGTAGTGGACGACGATGCGGGAACTGTCGCCCTGTTCCGCAAAATTCTGACTGCCGACCACTGGGAAGTCGAATCCTGCACAACCGGCGCCGAGGCCTTGCAGCAAGTCAGGCCCGCGAAGTATGACCTGGTTGTCTCCGACATTCACATGCCGGAGATGAATGGCGTCGAGTTTTACGAGAAAGCGGTTATGGCGGATCCTCGACTGGAGCACCGCTTCCTTTTCGTTTCCGGCTATACGGACAGCTCCGCCGTCAGCGCGTTTCTTCTGCAGACCGGGTGCATGGGGATTCGAAAACCGATCCGCCTCGAGGAATTCCGCGCTATCGTCGCGCACATTGGCGACTCCAAGCCGCTGGAAGCATCGGCGCTCAAGGGGCGCTGGTTCACGCCGGACAGCCAGTATCTCTATTCAGGGGAAATTGCCGGGCGGCATTCTACCTTCAGTCTTCTCAACCGCATCTACACCGCGCGGCTTACGGGTCTGCTTTCGATTCAGCCGGGCAGGGTGGAGAAAAAGCTTTATTTCAACCTGGGTAATCTGATTTTCGCATCGAGTAATCTTCCTGGGGACGGGCTGGGCGAAATTATGCTGCGCGAAGGGGCCATGTCGCAGGTGCAATATGACGCCGCCACGGCGTGCATGGATCACGGGGAGCGTTTTGGCGATGCGCTGGTGAACCTGGGCGTCTGCTCCCCGCAGGAGTTGAAGGGCTGGATTCGCGAGCAGGTCACGCAGATTGCGCAATCCATTTTCGATTATCGCGGCGGGCGCTACTACTTCTTCGATACGTTCGGCGACGACAACGTGCCGGAAGTCGGCATCGCTCTTTCCATGGGCCGTTTTATCGTGGCCGGGTTGCGCGATGCGGACGACTTGCCGCTGGAAAGCCTGGCCAGCGATGAAAACCTTTTTGTGGACCTTTCGCCGGATCCCATCGTGAGATTGCAGGATGTGGAACTCGAAGATACCGAGCGGTTGCTGATGCTCAAGCTTTCTGAGCCCATGCCCGCAGGGCAACTGCTCCAAAAGGTGGAGTCCGAGGCCAGCATGGCCGCGCGCGGGCTGTACACGTTGCTCGCCCTGGGGATGGTGATGGCGGTAGCGCCGGGAGCGAAGCGTTCCGAATCCACGGGGGCGGAGTTCGATGTCGAGCCGCAACCAGCCCCGCAGCCGGCCACGCCTCCTTCGCCCGCCCCGTCTTCCTCTTACCGGTACGTTCCGCCGGCCCCCGGCAGAGTCCCCAGCGCCAAGCCGGCCGGACCTCCGCCGGCATCTCCGACAGCGGGCGCGGCTCCGTCTTCCGCGACCATGGATGCGTTCGAAGCGGAAATGAAAAGCATGCTGCAGTTGGCCGCAGACGGAACTTTTTATCAGCTTCTTTCTGTCGGCGCGGATGCAAACGTCGCTTCCATCAAGAAAAGCTACTACGCAATGGCCCGGAAGTTTCACCCGGATCGCCACATGGGGCGCAGTGAATGGATCGGCTCCTTGCAAAAGCTGATGGAGTCCTTCACCACGGCGTACAAAACCCTGTGCGATGAAAAGGCCCGCGCAAAGTACGATAAGCGGCTGTCGGTGGACGGCGCGTTTGCCATGGGCCGCGGGCAGACGGAAAAGCAGGAAACAGCTGAGGAATGCATGGAGCGCGCCAAGGAGTGCCTGCGCAGCAAGAACTACGCAGGCAGCATCACCTGGCTGCGGAAGTGCGTGGAAATTGCGCCGGGCGAATCGAAATACCGTGCGATGCTGGCGCGCAGCCTGGCTGCCGTTCCCACCTATCGCCAGGAAGCCGTCCAGCACTATGAGAAGGCCGTGGAATTGGATCCGTTCAACACTTCCGCCATGTTCCAGTTTGCTGAGTTGTTTGAAGAGATGAAATTGCCGTGGCGCGCCGTGCTGCTGCTTAAGAAGATCCTGGATATTGACCCGGACCACGCCAAGGCGCGCGATAAGCTGGCTAAACTCGATACCGATAGTCCCAAAAAGGAAGATGTCTCCAAGCACTTCCTGGGAAAGCTCTTCAATCGCTAAGCGTGGCGCATGGAGCGCCTGGCTGCGCCCCATGCGCAAAGTGATCCGTCAACTCCGCTTGCGGCCGGTGATGGTGACGGCCATGCCGGCGACGCCGTTGCCCGGTTGCGCTTCGGCGGGCCGCTCTGCAACGATGCGCACATCGTCAAAGCCGGCGGCACGAATCGCGGCAACATAGTCTTCTTCACTCAACGCGCCTGAGATGCAGGCGCACCATAATCCCTTGTCACTCCCCGCGCGAAAGGCCTGAATTGCGGCAGTGTCTCCGCGCAACACGATGTCCGCTATGGAGAAACGGCCGCCCGGCTTGAGCACCCGGAAAAGTTCCTTGTACACCGCGCCCTTATCGGGCGTCAGGTTGATCACGCAATTGCTGGTCGCAGCATCGGCCGAGCCTGAGGGGATGGGCAGGTGCTCGATGTCGGTTTGGTGGAAAGTCACATTGCCGTAGCCGCCTTCGGAAGCGTTCCGGCGCGCGCGCTCGAGCATGTCCGGAGTCAGATCGAAGCCCTGCACCTTGCCGCGGGGCCCTACAGCGTTTGCCGCAAGGAACGAGTCCATCCCGGCTCCCGAGCCCAGATCCACCACCGTTTCTCCTTGCTTCAGATTCAGGAATTTCACCGGAGCGCCACTGCCCGCGCCGAGATAAGCGCCCCTGGGTACAGAGGAGATTTCTTCGCGCGTGTAATCGGGCGATTGCGGCTGCGGCGCGGCTTCGCTCTTGCAACAGGAAGGCGTGAAATGGTCGCCGTTCGATTTCTCTGCCTCAAAGGTGCGGGCCAGCTCGCCATAACGTTCGCGGACCGCATCATGGATTTGTTCCTTGCTTGCTGTAATCATCGTTCGTCTCCTTCATATTGATAAATGTCAATGTGTACGAGCAAAAAAACTCAAACCCCTTTTAGCCAGGCTGCCAACCGCCGGAGAGAGCTTTCTTCACGGCAGCAGTACAACCAGCGGCCAATCTTCTTGGTCTCCACCAGGCCGGCTTCGCGCAATACCTGAATGTGGTGGGTAATGGTCGGTTGGCTGAGCTGCAGCGCCGGCTCCAAGTCGCAGATGCACTTGCCCGGGTCGCACGCCGGAACATCGTTGCAGGAGCAGCCCCCCGTCCCCTTCAGAAGCTCCAGGATGCGCCGCCGGGTCGGGTCGGCAATGGCCTTCAATTGCAGGTCGAAAAGCCCTGCTTGAGTCCCGGCTTTTACATCGATGCTCATATATATTTATGATTGTCTATGTATCGGATGCGTTTGTCAAGAGAAAAGTTACATATTTTTGTGGGCTAGGCGTCCACCGAGAAGTAGATGCAGTCAGGGTGGTGGAAAACCAGCGCGCTGACGCTGGCTTCGGGGTCCATCATCATTCCATCGGTAAGCTGCACGCCGATGGATTCCGGCTTGAGCAGCTTCCAGAGGCCGGCCTGGTCGTCCAGGTTCGGACACGCCGGGTAGCCGAAACTGTAACGTTTGCCGCGGTAGCGGGCTTGGAAGCGGTCGAGCATGGTGGTGGATTCAGGATCGGGAAAACCCCAGTCTTCACGGATGCGGCGGTGCAGCCATTCCGCGCAGGCTTCCGCGGTTTCCAGGGCCAGCGCTTGCAGCCCGTGCGCGCGAAAATAGTAGCCTGCGTTTTTCGCCTCCTCGGAACGCTGCCGGATCCCCTCCCCCGCCGTCACCACAAACAGCGCGATCTGGTCGCGCCGCCCATTTGCCGGCGGGAGAACATAGTCAGAAAGGGCGATTCCGTTTTCGCGCGGCTGGCGGCGGAACACGAATTCGTGCAGCGGTACTGAGCCGCCCGGGGCAAACAGGCGCAACGAATTCCCCTGCGATTCCGCCTCGAAAAACTGCCAGGTCGCGCGAACCTTCATGAAGGTCTCTGCTTCGCGCTTCACATCTTCCATCTGTTCCTGCAATTCCAACGCCCGCGAATCGCGTTCGGCGATCAGCTTTTCAAAGTTTCCCCGCAGCCCCAGGTGACGACCATACAGCATGGCCGGATTTACGTACGTCCACAGTTCACGCAGGTCGGGCACCAGGCGCGACTTCAAGTCGAAGTACGGCGCTTGCGGGATGGGCACATCTACGCGCACGCTGGGGGAGCGGCTGGTTGGGGCGCGAACTACGGCTGGTTTCGCGGGTTCTTCCAGCGCAGCCTCGGCAGCCGTAAATTCGCGCAGAACAGTCTCGCGTTCGGCAGGATCCATCAGGCGATTCATCAACCGCAGCCCGGACATCGCGTCCCTTGCATAGCACACGGCTTTGCCATAGCTGGGCGCGATCTTGTTCTTCGCAAACTTCTCGGAAAGCGCCGCTCCGCCGACCAGCACGGGAATTTCGATGCCCGCGTCGCGGAAATCACCTACGGTGGTCACCATCTGCTGGGCGCTCTTCACCAGCAGGCCGCTCAAGCCGATGGCATCCGGCTTGTGCTTGCGGTAGGCATCAATCAGTTCTTCGGGCGGTACCTTGATCCCGAGATTCACCACGTCGTAGCCGTTGTTCTTCAAAATGATTTCGACCAGGTTCTTCCCAATGTCATGCACATCGCCCTTTACCGTGGCCAGCACGATCTTGCCGCGCCGCGAAGTTTCGGACTTCTGCATGAACTGCTCAAGGTGTCCGACGGCCGCCTTCATCGCTTCGGCGGATTGCAGAACCTCGGCCACGATCAACTCGTTGGCGTTGAATAGCCGGCCCACCTCAGCCATGCCGGCCATGAGCGGCCCGTTAATGATTTCAAGCGGGGTAGCTCCCTCGGCGCGCTTGCGCTCCAAATCTTCCACCAAGCCATCTTTCGAGCCTTCCAGGATGTAGTTCGCCAGGCGTTCATCCAGCGAAAGCTGCGAACCGGCGCTCTTCTCCTTCTTCGTCGCGGTGCGGAAGTACGCCGTAATCGCCGCAATGTGGAATTGATTGATCGCGGCGCGCTGTTCCGGTGTTTGCCGGCGCCAATCTCCGGGAGCGGATGCAAACAAGGCAGCGTGCGGGTGATCCGCCGGAACATGGGTTGGCACGTGGTTATAGAGCAAGTCTTCCGCGAGCTTGCGTCCGACCGCGTCGATGGACGCAAACCGCTCGAGACGTTCAGCGTTCACAATGGCCAGGTCCAGGCCCGCTTTGGTGCAAAAATAAAGGAAAACCGAATTGACCACCTCGCGCGCGCCGGCCGGCAATCCAAAGGAGACGTTGGAAATACCCAGCACCGTACGCGCGTCGGGGAAGCGCTGCTTGATCAACCGCACGCCTTCGATGGTTTCCACTGCGCCGCCAATGTAGTTTTCATCGCCCGTGGCGCAAGGAAAGACCAGCGGGTCAAACACAATGCTCTGCGGGCTGATGCCGTACTTGCCAGTGAGCAGGCCGTAGCTGCGCTCGGCGATGGCCAGCTTGCGCTCCCGCGTGAAGGCTTGTGCTTGCACCGGGTCTTCGTCAATGCAGCCCACCACCAGGGCCGCGCCATAGGAGCGGGCGATGGGCGCCATGCGCTCGAGCTTCTCTTCTCCGTCTTCCAGGTTGATCGAATTAATGATGGCTTTGCCCTGGCTGTAGGTGAGCGCCAGCTCGACCGCGTGCGGATCGGTGGTATCAATCATGATGGGCGCTTTGATCTTGGCGATCAGTTTTTCGTAGAAGGGGGGGATATCCTTCAACTCATCTCGTTCGGTGCTTTGCAGGCACACATCCACAATCTGGGCGCCATTGCGCACCTGGCGACGGGCAATTTCCGTAGCTTCTTCCCATTTTTCCTGGGCCACCAGGTCCTTGAAGAGCCGCGAGCCGATGACGTTGGTGCGCTCGCCGACCAGCAACGGGCGATTGGACTCTTCCGCTTCAACAGCTTCAATCCCGGAAAAAAATACGCGAGTGATTTTGCCCGGCAACTGGCGCGGAGACTTCCCCTGCACCATCTGCGCGATGGCGGCAATGTGTTTTTCGGTTGTACCGCAACAGCCCCCAACCAGATTCAGCCAGCCGTGATCGGCGAATTTTTCGAGCTGCACAGCGAGCGATTGCGGAGTTTCTTCATACTTTCCTTCCTCGTTCGGCAGGCCCGCGTTGGGGTAGCAGGAAAGGAAGCGCTCGTTCAGCGAATGCAGCGTGCGAATGTGGTCGGTCATGAACTCCGGGCCGGTGGCGCAATTCAGCCCCAGAGACAACACGTTCACATGCTGGAGAGAGGCCCACAGAGCGTCCACGGCCTGCCCGGCGAGCATGGTGCCCATCGGCTCGATGGTCGCGGAAATCATCAATGGGATTTCAACCCCGCGTTCTTTGCCGAGTTGATTGACCGCCAACACGGCGGCCTTCACGTTGCGCGTGTCCTGCTGGGTTTCGACTAGCAACAGGTCCGCCCCGCCATCCACCAACCCGCGCGCTTGTTCATAAAAGTTTTCGCGCAGGCCTTGAAAGGTGACGCCGCCGGTGACGGAAATTGCTTTCGTGGTGGGACCCATGGAGCCGGCGACAAACCTCGGCCTGGCAGCGGTAGCCAGCCCGTCCGCGACGTTGCGGGCAAGCTGGGCGGCCGTTTTGTTCAATTCGTAGGCTTGGTCCTGCAGGCCGTATTCGGCCAGCACCAGAGGGGTGCCGCCAAACGTGTTTGTTTCCACGATATCAGCGCCCGCATTGAAATACGCCCGGTGAACGTCGGTCACCACATCAGGCCGGGTGGCCACCAGGTTTTCGTTGCAGCCTTCCAGCGCGGGACCGCCAAAATCAGCTGCAGTCAGGTTGCGCGCTTGCAGCATGGTGCCCATGGCGCCGTCGAGCACCAAAATGCGCTGGCGCAGCAACTCGCGCAATTCCCGTCCGCGTTCAGTCAGGTTGCTCATGGATTCGGTTTCGCCCCTCACGGAAAGGCCGCGAGGCAGCGTGGAAAACTCCAGTATAACATTCGCAGAAACATGACTCGGTTGATCGGTAGCTGGGCGTGTTGGATGGGGAATGCCAGTGGTTGAGCCGTACCCGGCGAGGCAAAGCGCTACCCTGCCCGGCGGGAAGGATCGGCGGCGCGGTACCACGCGACCATCTTTTCGAGCCCCTGCGGAAGTGGGGTGGTGGGCTTGTAGCCGAGCAAGCGCGCAGCCTTGGAGATGTCCGCCCAAGTCAGGGGAACGTCGCCGGGCTGGAGCGGCCTGGGGTCGCGCGCCGCGGGTTTGCCCGTCGCGCGCTCGATGGCGGCAATCATCTCGTTCAGCGTGACCGGAGAGGAATTGCCAAGGTTAAAGACGTCATAGGGCACGCCCGCGGGCAGCGCGTAATCTACCGAGGCCAGCACTCCCGCGACAATGTCGTCCACATAGGTATAGTCGCGACCGGTGCTGCCATCCCCGAAGACTGGAATGGACTTGCCTGCTTCCACCAGGGCGATGAATTTGTGGATGGCAAGATCGGGGCGCTGGCGCGCGCCGTACACGGTAAAGAATCGCAAGCTGACGACGGCGATGTTGTAAAGGTGCGCGTAGGTGTAGCACAACAGTTCCCCGGAAAGCTTCGTAGCCGCATAGGGAGAAATCGGACGGCCTTCGACGTGATCTTCGCTGAAAGGCGCGCGGCTGGTGGCGCCGTACACACTGCTGGAAGAGCCAAAGATGAAACGCGGAATAGCGAACTCCCGCGCCAGCTCGAGCAGGTTCACCGTGCCGGCAAGATTCACTTGCTCATACAGCCTGGGCTGCTCGATGGAAGGGCGCACCCCGGCGCGAGCGGCGAGGTGAATCAGCACCTCGGGTTTCGTTTGCTCAACCACCGAACGCAGGGCCGGGTAATCGCAGATGTCGACTTCGGCGAGCTGAAAGGCTCCACTCTGGCGAACGTCTTCCAGGTTGGCGCGCTTCCACACGGGAGAGTAAAAGGTGTCGAGGCAATCAACGATGGTCAGTCGCGCTCCCTCGCGGAGCAGGGCCTCGGAAAGGTGCGAGCCGATAAAACCCGCGCCCCCTGTAAGCAGAACCGTTTTGCCATGGACGCTCATGATTGGAGTGGCGTTTAGGCTACCACAGATTCATTTTCTGCCCTTGCGGCGCGGGGTGCGCGCTTGCCGCATCAGGCACAGCGCCAAAATCCGCTGGGAGGCTCTGCTATACTTTACGTTTCTGTCGAGCATGTTGTGCCGGGCCACGCAGCGCCCGGAAGGCGAGGAGACGCGCCCCGCATGAAAATCAGCGTATTCGGAATGGGTTATGTGGGCACGGTGATGGCGGCGTGCCTGGCCGACCAGCGCCACGACGTCATCGGCGTGGATGTGAACCCGCAGAAGGTGGGCTTGGTAAACGCCGGCCAGACTCCGGTGATCGAGCCCAAGCTGGGCGACATGCTGCGGGAGGCCGTGCGCGAGGGCCGGCTGCGCGGGATGACCGATTCAGTTGCCGCCGTGAATCAATCTGATCTTTCCCTGGTTTGCGTCGGCACGCCCAGCATGAAGAGCGGCCGGCTGGATCTGAGCGGCGTGGAAAAGGTCAGCGAAGAAATGGGGCGCGCGTTGAAGGCCAAGGCGACCTTCCACACCATTGCCATGCGCAGCACCATCCTGCCCGGGACAGTGGATACTCTGGTGATTCCTGCCTTGGAGCGAGAAAGCCACAAGAAGGCGGGCAAGGACTTTGCCGTCTGCTACAACCCGGAATTCATGCGCGAAGGCACCGCAGTGGCCGATTATTATGCCCCGCCCTTTACGGTGATCGGCGCCCAGGACCCGCTTCACGCGCAGCCTGTAGCGCAAATTTATGCCGGCATTGACCGGCCAATGATTCACACCGACATTCGCACCGCGGAGATGCTGAAGTACATCTGCAATGCGTACCACGCGCTGAAGATCGTCTTCGCCAACGAAGTCGGAACGATGGCCAAGGCCGTCGGCGTAGATAGCCAGGCGCTGATGCAGATTTTCTGCAGCGATGAAAAGCTTAATATTTCGCGGGCGTATCTGGATCCGGGGTTTGCGTTTGGGGGCTCGTGCCTCCCCAAAGACGTGCGCGCGATCGTGCACAAGGCTAAAGAACTGGACTTGAAGCTGCCCATGTTCGAGTCCCTGCTACCCAGCAATGAACTTCACGTGAAGCGCGGAATTGACATGGTATTGGCCACAGGCAAGAAAAAAATCGGCGTACTGGGTTTGAGCTTTAAGCCGGATACCGACGATCTGCGCGAAAGCCCGATGATTGACCTGGTGAAGGCGCTGCTGGGCGAAGGTTGCTCGGTGAAAATCTACGACGATAAAGTCGAACTCAGCCGGATCATCGGCGCAAACCGGCAGTTTGTCGAAGATACCATTCCGCACATCGGCCGGCTTCTGCATTCCTCTCTGGAAGCGGTTGTGCAGGATTCCGAGGTGATCGTGGTCGGCCGCGATGCCAAGGAATATACGGCTCTGCCCGGAATGCTGACTGCGGCCCATACAGTCATTCAACTCGCGCGCTCCCGTTCCCTGGAGCACTCGCCGGCCATGCAATCCGGAATCTGCTGGTAGCCAGCGGGCCAGTTCACGCCAATTGATCTAGCTTCCGCCCACTTCGGCGAGCGCTTTGCGGATTTCCGCAGTCCGGGGAGAATTCGCATCCAGTTCGAGCGCACGCTGGAAAGACGCGCGAGCTTTGACGTTTTCATTATTTTTCTGGTACGCAAGGCCCAGGTGGTAATGATACGTCGCGTTCTTGGGAGAGGTTTTCAGGGCATCCTCCAGCAAACCGATGGCCAGTGCAAACGCGCCTTTCTTGTAATAGACCCACGCCAGGGTATCGGCCGCATAGGGCGAAGTGGGCATGGCGCGGCGAGCGGTCTGCGCAAGGGTAAGCGCAACGTCAGAATTGCCGCCGTTTTCAATCAAGAGATAGGCCAGATTATTGGCGGCCAGCGGTTGATCCGGTTGAATTTGCAGCGCTTTTTCATAGAGGTCTCTGGCGCGCTGCCAGTTTGTTTTTTCTTCCAGCGAAGCCAGGAGAACATAGCCCCGAACGTCGTTCGGGCTTTGCTTGATCAGTCTTTCATAGCTGGCCTTGGCCTTGTCAATAGACCCGCGCGCCGCCTGGACCTGGCCTAAGAGCACGAGGGCTTCCAAGCTGGCCGAATCCGCGCTAACGGTTTTGACTAAGAGGTCTTCCGCTTCATCGAGTTTGTTGGCCTGCAGCAGCAATTGCGCCAGGATGACCTGATTGCTGGTATTTTTCGGGGTGGCGGCCGCGGCTACCGTAACGCGAGAAAGAGCCTTTTGCGGCTCTTTCTGGATCAAGTAAAGGTTAGCCAGCCCCTGCACCGCTTCGCTGAAGTTGGGATCTTTCTGCAGTGCCTGTTCGTAAAGCTTTTCCGCCTCGCTGAATTTCTTGAGGGCCACCTTCAAGCCTGCCATTCTCGAGTAGCCGAGCGGCACGTTGGGCGCTACGTCGATAGCACGTTTCAGGTCGGCTTCCCCTTCCGCCAGATTGCCCTTGGCCAGAACTGCGGTCGCCCGCATCACATAGCCGCTGGGTGAAAAAGGTTCCGCGGCGATTTGTTGTTCCCCAGTTTGCTTGAGTAGGTCAACATCCGATTTGCGCAGGGCAACGGTGCCGAGCGCCTGAAGCGCGGCAGGCATGTTCGGCCGGATCCGAACGGCCTCCCGCCATTCCGTTTCCGCCCGGCTAAGATTCCCGACGTTGTTATAGGCCACCCCCAAATGAAAGTGCGCCACGGCGTTATCGGGCTCCGACTTGATCGCGTTCTCCAAAGCCTGCGCCGCTTCCGCCGCTTTCCCCTGGCGATTGAGCATCTGCCCCTGATGAATCAGGGCATCCACATCGCGCGGATTCGATTTCAGGATTTGATCATTCAGTTGCTTCGCTTCATCCAGCCGGTCACGAAGAATCAGCAACTGAATGTAGTTTTTGTTAACTTTGGCATCTTCGGGATGTTCCTTGCGCAGGGCGCCGAATTCGGAAATTGCCTTGTCCAGGTCGCCCAGGCTGAAGTAAAAGTCACCCAGCAGCCGGTATCCTTCGGGGTTATCGCGCAGAGCGGTCTTGCTTTGTTGCAGAATCTGCTCAGCCTGTGCCCGATTGCCTTGAGAAAAATACAGCCGTGCCAGGCCGGCCACGGGCAGTTGGTTCTTCGGCTCCAGGGCCATCGCCTGTTTCAACTGTGCTTCCGATTCGGTCCATCGCCGCTGCTGCTGATAGAAGTTCGCCAGCGCAAGGTATCCGCCAAGCGCTTTCGGATCCAGTTGAATGGCCTTCTTGAAATTCTCCTCGGCGGCCGCCAATTGCTGCGCGCCCAGTTGAAGGAATGCCAGGTTCATGTAGGCCCGGGGTTTGTCCGGGGCCAGTTGGATCGCCTTTTGCATTTCCTCCAGCGAAGCTTGAACGTTTTCCAGCACGGCATAGGAGTTGGCCAGCAGGATATGGGCGTCTGCGTTTCTGGGATCCTTTTGGATAACCAGTTCCGCCCGCTGCCGCGCTTCCTGGAACTTGCGGCCCGCAAGCATCAGATTGCCCAGCGTGACTTGAGCAGCAAGGTTATTCGGGTCCACATCGGTGGCCCGCAGAAACGATTGGTAGGCGCTGGAAAAGGCGCCCAGCTTGATGTAGCACTGCCCCAATTCATAGTGGGCATCGCCATAGCGGGGATCCACTTGAATGGCATTCAGGTATTGGATCGCCGCTTCCCGATAGGCCTCCTTTTCCTGGTACCGCTTCCCACTTTCAAAATACTTCCTCTTGCGCACTTCGGGGTCACGGGAGCAACCCGCCATTCCCAACAGGCCGACAGCCACCAGGGCGCACAGCAGGAACCGGGAATAGGACTTCATGATGACCTCTCTAGTCAGGGTTCAGGAAACGCCGCGCAGGAACCCCAAACTCTTAGGATAAACCCAAGTGAATGGATTGGCACTGGAAAGTGACAGGATCGCGACGAGAAACACAACGAGCCCTGGAGGTGAATCCAAGGCCCGTTGGATCGAAAGATTTGTTTAGGCTATGTACCGGCGGCGAACCAAGCCTGCCAAACCGACTAAGCCTGTGCCAAACAGCGCCAAGGTACCCGGTTCAGGAACTGGAGTACAGGCACCGATACAAGGCTCAGTCAGAGCTGTGCCGTACTGGAAGCTTACATTTGAAACGTTGCCCGCAAGCGTGTAGCCAGCCGGCAGCCCAGTCAAGGTAAAAATAACTGAGTTCTGAATCAGCGCTTGGCTTCCTGTTACTTTGGCATTCCCCGTCGCCGGGTTGTCAACTCCCGAAACAATGCCGTACTGCACGCCATCCAAAGCCGCTGGATCTTGAAGGTTCACACCGTTGAAATTGCCACCCCCGAAGAGGCCCAGGCCGCTGGAGCTAATGCCACTGGTCGCCCCTCCCGGTGCACCGCTCAGGCCAGAGACATAAGCCCATTCCCCACCGACATTCGGTCCGGCACAAAGCGAAACCGGGGTCGCGCTGCAGTTCGCGCCACCACCGAAAATGATGGTGCTTCCGGAAGCCAACATTGCGGAACTGGGGGTAAGGGTGACCCCAGCAAGATTGAAGAAAACCCCGGTCAGTACATCTGCAGGTGCCAGGACATCTGTACCTGAGTTCGTAAGCTGGACGGTAAGGGTTCCGCCAGGGCCAGTCGTAAATGTTACGGAGGCACTCAGATTGGTGCCATTCGTTGCGGAAAAGGTGACCGAATCAGCAAAGGCGGCTGGAGCGACTGCAGAAAGCACCAAAGCCAAAACCCCGAAGCGGAAAAGCCTAACCATTTGCAGTTCTCCTTTTGATACCACATCCCTAGGCCCTGCAGGAGCAAGTCCATATCCAAATCCTTTCACCACCCCAGATCTGCTCTGGCGCTGAGTATCTATCTATATTTACAGCCGCTTAGAGGAAGGGCCTCGGTGACTGTCACTCTTGTCACTACCATCGTCAGGCGCATTGGACGGGCAACAATATGCAACGCCTTTCATTGTTTCAGATGGCGCTCATTCGGGCAGGTACTCGGGCAAAGTAGGGAAAATGGCCTTAGCGAAGGATACCGCCCGGGCATCGGCCTTCTCAACGGCCTCATCCCGACCAACCTGGGTAATGATGCGGACCAGGGCGCCATCCGTGCGGTTCAGGCGAATGGCATCCACTACCAGAAATACCTTTGCTTCATATTCCGAGGCAATCGTTCGACCGTGCGCCTGATACCAATAGTAGACAACTTGCTTGTCCAGTCCCTTGCCAATGATGAAGCGATTGGCAAAGACCGTCTTTCCCGGTGCCAGTTCCAGGGTGATGCGGGAGTTTTGCAGGGGAGCCCAGCCTGCCCCAGGAAGGCAGTTCTGTGGGGAGTGGAGCGTGTCTCCGGTGCGCTGGCTGGGAAAGTAGGCGAGGAAAAAATCGATGCCGGCTTCCTGGGGCTCGCGCCAGTATAGTCGTGTGGCGAATTCCCCCTTGCCCAACGCCTCCAGAATGTCCGCCTGAATCTGCGTAGCACGGCCTTTCCACTCGCCTATTTCAACGGGAAATTCGGCTATCGGTTTGCGTGGGGGAAGATTTTCGGAGCCGGCGCGCGACGTCAAAAGCAACGCGGCGCCTCCCAGCAGAAGGATCACCGACCAAAAGCGCAGAGAGCCCCAAGTCATGCCGGTCTCCGGCGCAAACGGGAGATTCCCTGCATCGCCGAATGAACACCGAACAACAAGACCAAAGCCACCACGAATACGACCCACCCGGAGAAGCTGTGAAAAAAACCCTGGGCCTTTTCCGGCTCCCAGTACTCGCCCATCAGGCCCGTTCCCACGATACGGAAACCATTTGCAAAGACGGCGATGGGAATCGCGCAAAGAGCCAAAATCCAGCGTTTCCAGACGATCGGCTCCAGAAAATAGCCGTAAATGATGGCCAAGGTCAGCAGCGTGATTAAGGATCGAATCCCGCTGCAGGCTTCCACTACTTCCAGCGTCATGATGGGCAACTGAATCACGTTTCCCTGCCGCAACGTGGGAACGCCCGCCACCTGCAGGAAAGATGCCGCCAGTTGAGAAGCCAGCAACTGAAGGGGAAAGGCAATCTGGTTGAAGATGATATTGGGAATGGGAATCATCAGAAAGAGGAAGCCCAGCGGGAACAATAATGCCCGAAAATGGGCCCAGCCAAGAAAGTGGATGACCAGTCCGGACAGCACCAGCACCAAGGAAGCCCGCGAAAGAAAAAGTTCCGCACCGAGGACCCCCACTACCAAAACAGACAGTGACAAGAACAGGATTGCCAGCCCCACCCAGGATGGCCCCAGGGGAATCTCCGCGAGCTTCTTTCGTTGCGACCAGATCACGAACGCAGAAAACAAGGGCACGAAGAACCCGTGCGAGAAATTGGGATCATTCCACCACTGCCCGGCCAGCCGCGCCATTACATCCTTGTAAACGAGCCCGAGCAGCAGCAGCAGGAGAGTTGTCTGCCAAATCCAAGAGGAAGACCGATTACGGCTCACAAGGGTAGTAGGCATTCGCGAGTCTTTATGTACTGTAAAGTTTGACGAAAAGCAAAGGGACTTTTGTACTGTTTGCGAATCTTCAAGGACCCCGGAGGGTACTAGGTTCCAGCCATCCCGGTTGAGCGCCGGGTCCCCCTGCCTGCCCCAAACAACAACGTTTTGGGCAAAATTGGGCAAATATTTTCCACTTTCTAGTACTTTGGTCACTTACTGGAGTCCTATTGCGGGGCTCTGGAAAGCGTGTATCCTATCCGAATGCAATAGCTTGCGCGCTTGAACCAGGGACCCAGGTGGCGCCCTTGTTCGTGGCAGGAACATTGCAAACTACTTCCTCAGTTGGTGGGATGTCTTTCTTGGAACTGCACTTCTGGCGAGAGGCGATTGAGAGAATGGCCCAGCTAATGCCAATGCTAGAGACGGTCGCTGCCCAAAGCAACGCTGCGACCCCGTTTGTGAGTCGCAGCCCAGCGATGCAGGCGGTCGAACAGGCCGTGGCTCAGGTCGCCCGTCTGCAGACGCCGATCCTGCTGCTGGGTGAGCGAGGAACGGGCAAGTCCTATCTGGCTCAGCGGGCGCATGAGTACTCTCAGAACGCGGGCCAGATCTTCTATCGCCTTGCTTGCGGCGAAGCTGCTCCCGCCAGCATGAGTGTGGGATGGGGAGACGACTTGTGGACGACCGGAACTCTTTACCTGGACGAGTTGGGTTTGCTCAGCGCACCCTGTCAGGATCGTCTGGCGGAAACCTTTTCTGGCCGGGAAGGCGGGCATCTGCCGCGGTTTGTTTCTTCTTCTTCACGTTCTCTGGAGGAGGACGTGGATGCTGGGCGTTTCCGCGAAGATTTATTTTTCCGATTGAATGGGGTCAGCCTGCGATTGCCTCCGCTTAAGCATCGTCCGGAGGACATTCTGCCGCTCGCAAATTACTTCCTGGAATTGAGCGCGGCGAAGTCTGGCAGGACGCGGCGGGAATTGAGCGATTGGGGCCAGCGATGCCTCCTGGATTACTCCTGGCCGGGCAACCTGCATGAGCTGGAAGTGGTCATGGCATCGTTCACGGCGCTGGGCGATGAGAAGCAGGCCCTGGGAGAAATTCAATTGCGCGGACGCGCCGCCACCGTTCCTCAGATTTCACTGAAACAAGCGGCCCGCGCGGCGTCGCGGGAAGCAGAGCGAGAGCTGATTCTCAGCGTTCTGCAGAAGACGCGTTGGAACCGCCGCAAAGCTGCTGAGTGTCTGCAAATCAGCTATAAGGCGCTACTCTATAAGGTGAAACAAATCGGAGTGGAAGAGACCAACAAACAATGAGATCTCATTTGTCAAAACTTGGTAAATTTGCGATGGCTCTCGTTTTTCTTTCGGCCATTTCAGCCGGAGCGCAGGAACCCGCGCCGAAATCGGCGACGTCCGATCCCGCCTTCGTGATTGGCGCCGAAGACGTGCTGGCGATCAACGTGTGGAAAGAGGCAGAACTCTCTCGAACCGTTCCGGTGCGTCCGGATGGGATGATCTCGCTGCCGCTGGTGAACGACGTGAAGGCGGCGGGGCTGACCCCAATTCAACTCGCGGCCTCCATCACCGAGAAACTCCGCAAGTTTGTCACAGATCCGCAGGTTACCGTGATCGTGCAAACCATCAACAGCAAGAAGATTCATATCCTGGGTGAAGTTGGGCGGGCCGGGACCTTCGCGCTGCTGCCGGATATGACTATCCTGCAGGCACTGGCCGGGGCCGGCGGCTTCACGCAGTACGCCAAAAAGAGCAAGATTTACGTCCTACGCATGGAAGATGGGAAACAAAGCAAGATTCCTTTTAACTACGATGAAGTGATCAAGGGGAAAAAGCCTGAGCAAAATATCCTGCTGAAGTCGGGCGATACGATTGTGGTTCCGTAAAGAGAGGCATTTATGTCCAAACGAAACTGGATGTGGACCATTGCCGTGGCGGGTCTTCTGCCGGCGGGGATTTCTGCGCAAGAAAAGGATCCCCGGCTGAATCCCCCAGTGGCGCCGATTGGCGTTGAAAGCTCGAGCAAAGCGCCGGGAAGCACGGCCGCGGTGCCAGTGCAGACCACCACCATTGAAAAGGAGCCTCTCTCCGGCAACCGCTGGCTCGGACTGGGCTTCCTGGGCGGCTCCCATAGCTATTTGCTGCCTTCCTTTTCGATTGCCCAAGGCGTGGATAGCGAGGTGGCCGGACCCAACTTGAATCGGGCGCAAACTCAATTGCACGCCGGAGTAAAACTGCGCAAGGAATGGCAAAGCTACCTGGTGGATGTGGACTACTCTTTAGGTGGGGTGATTTACGGCAGCGGCCAGACCAATGGTTCGCTGGTGCAATCGGTCAACGTGGGGCAAACCATTAATGTGCGGCGCTGGACCATCTCCACCAGCGACACTTTCAGCTACCTGCCTGAGTCTGGCTACGGGGCTCCGCTCCTCGGTAACACCAATCCGAGTGGCCTTGGTTCCACCCTGTTCAACGGAAATCCCCTTTTCAATCCCTCGCAGACGGTGCTAACGGGCAGTGGCGCGCGTATTTCGAATGCCGCGAGCGGTCAGGTCCAATACGACGTCAATCGCCAACTGGCATTCACGGGCTCTGCCTCCTATAGCATTCTCCGGTTTCTGGACAATGGGACTGGCCTGATCGAAAGCAACTCGTTCGGAGCCCAGGGAGGCGTCAACTACGCCTTCAATCGCCGGGACACGATCGCGGTTACCTATTCAATCCAGCAGATGCGCTTCAAGGGACAAGTCGGCGGGTTTGATAGTCAGGTTGTTCACCTCAATTATGCGCGCCGGCTGGTGGGCCGCCTGAGCATTCAAGTTGGCGCGGGGCCGGACTTCCAGACTTTCGATTTTCCGGGTCGCCCGAAGGATACCCGCATGTCCTGGAGCGCCCGCACCCGTTTGCTCTATTCCATGCGAGACATGGATTTGGGATTTGGCTACGACCACAGTTCCACAAACGGATCGGGTGTCCTGCTGGGTGCTTCGACGGATTCGATTGAGGGCACACTCTCCCGCAAGTTCTTCCGCAACTGGTCCAGCAGCTTTGGCGCGGGGTTTGCCCGCAATGAAAGCCTCGCGCAAACGTTGGTGGGCGCAAGCCAGGCGCGTTTCAGAACGTGGCGCGCTCATGCATCATTTGGCAGGCAAATCGGCCGCTCGGTGCAAATGAGCGGCACCTACTCCTACCAGGACCAGGAACAAACCTTGTGCGGCGTAGCCGGTCTATGCATGCCCGATACGCGTCGCCACGTTATCGGCATTACGTTCAATTGGCTGTTCCGGCAGATCGAACTGAACTAGTCCGGCCGCGCGGACAACGAGCAACGAGAGGAAGGAACGGAATGTTTGGACATCGTGAAATGAATATGGGTGATTACCTGTCCATCCTGCGGCGGCGCAAGTGGTGGATTGTTATCCCCGCCCTGATCGGTCCGGTCCTGGGCTACAGCATTTCGCTCTTTTTGCCCGCGCAATATCTCTCACAAACCACAGTGCTGGTGGATCCCCAGCGTGTACCCTGGGTCCCGTCTGTCGTTTCGGACACCTTGACCCAGCGCCTTTCCACCATGAAAGACCAGATCCTGAGCCGCACCCAATTGCAGCCTTTGATCGAAAAGTACAAGCTCTACCAGGACGAAAAAGTACCGATGGAAGATCTGATTGACAAGATGCGCCGCAACATCACGGTCAAGAACCTGACCAACGCGATGGGCGGCGGGCAGACGGTGAATGGCTTCAGTATTTCCTTCACCGCGGACGATCCGCACGTCGCTCAGCAGGTAACCGGCCAGATTCTTTCCATGTTTATCGAGGAAAACGTCAAGTTGCGCTCCAACCGCGCGCAGGACACCACCGACTTCTTTGATTCGCAACTGCAGGAAGCCAAGCGGAAGCTGGATGAGCAGGATCAGAGACTCGCGAACTTCAAACGGCAATACATGGGCCAGCTTCCTGGGCAGGAAACGACGATCCTGGGCCTGCTGACCGCCGCCAACAACCAGTATGAAGCCGTGACGCAGGACCTGAACCGCGCGGCCCAGGACAAGCAATTTACCGAGTCCATGCTGGCCAATCAGTTGCAAGCCTGGAAAGCCTCGCAACAAACGGGTGTGAATCCGGTGACCATTGATGCGCAACTCACATCTTTGGAGAATCAGCTGTTGGACCTTCAGGCTCGATACACCCCGGATCATCCCGATGTTCTCAAGGTGAAATCTCAGATCGAACAACTGAAGAGCAGGGCAGCCAAAATAAGCAAAGATCCGCAGGAGAAGCCGGTCAACCCTGTATCCGCGATAGAGCCGCCGCAGATCGCTCAACTCCGGGCGCAGATTCATCAGTACAACGTGATGATTAACGAAAAGACCCGCGAACAAGAGCGCCTGCGCGGCCAGGTTCAGCTCTACCAGGGGCGGCTGCAGTTGAGTCCCGCGGTCGAGCAGCAGTACAAGGAACTCACCCGCGATTATCAAACCGCTCTGAGTTTTTACGATGACCTCTTGCAGAAGAAAACACAATCCCAGATGTCCAAAGACTTGGAAAGCCGCCAGCAGGGGGAGCAATTCAAGGTGATGGATGCTCCGAACCTTCCGGAGCGCCCCTCGTTCCCCGACCGGCGCCTTTTTGCAGGCGGCGGGCTGGGTGCCGGGCTGGCGTTGGGCTTGGGGATTGCCCTGTTGTGGGAAATCCGGGATCAATCGCTCCGCACGGAGTTGGATGTAGAGGTTTGCTTGCAGATACCGGCATTGGTTTGCCTCCCTTCGATTGACTTGCTGGAAAGCAAGGGACGCAAGGTGATTGCGGCAAGGTCGAAAGGGTAGGGCTCACAAACATGTACAAGCGGTTCTATGGTCTTCGAGAGAATCCGTTCAATGTGAACCCGGACCCGCGGTTCTTGTGCGAAACCTCGCACACCCGGGAGGCTTTTGCTTGCCTCACCTACGGGATCCAGAACCGCAAGGGGTTCGTGGTTTTGAGCGGCGAAGTGGGAACAGGGAAAACCACGCTGCTGAACAAGCTCCTGGATTGGCTGAAGCAGGAAGGGATAGCGAACGCCTTCGTATTTAATCCCAGGCTGGACGTCACTCAGTTTCTGGATTTCATGATGGCCGATTTCGGGATTGCCTGTGAATCCAACTTGAAGAGCCAGGTCTTGCTGACGTTCAATCACTGGCTGCTCGAGCGGCATCGCGCCGGCGAAACGGCGGTGCTGGTGGTGGACGAGGCGCAGAATCTCTCCGACGATGTTTTGGAGGAGATTCGCCTGCTCACCAATCTCGAGACTTCGACGCAGAAGCTCTTGCAAATCGTTTTGGCCGGCCAGCCTGAACTGGAACGTAAGCTGAACCAACCGCACCTGCGGCAGTTGCGCCAGCGCATTACTCTCCGCGCTAAGACCTATCCCCTGGAATTGGAGGAGGTCGGCCAGTACGTGGACGAGCGGCTGCATACGGCGGGCGCCGACGGCAAGATGCAGATTTTCTCACCCGAGGCGTTGATCGCCGTCCACAAGTATTCGCGCGGGATTCCCCGTGTAATCAACCTGCTTTGCGAGCATGCCCTGATCAGCGGCTTTGTGGACCAGAAACTGCCGTTGCCTGTGGAGACCATCCAAGAGGTTGCCAAGGAATTCGAACTGGACCGCATAGAACCCATCGCGCCTCCGCAACCTTTGCCTGCTGGCGATACGGGAAAGTTGCTGGAAGCGCTACAGGGATTGATGACTTTGATGGAGCGGACCCGTCGTCCGTAGCATACTGAAGCGAGGGATATGAGCCGGATACACGAAGCGTTGAGACGAGCCGAGCAAGAGCAGGGGACGCCTGCCGCGCGGGAATCTGCCGTTGCCGTTGCGGATACAGCGCTGGCCATGCGCCCTCCCGATGTCCCTTTGGGACCCCTTACCATGGAAGAGATTCTGCGGCGTTGCCGGAACTTGGATTGGCAACCGGACTTGGGCTCCCTTGTCGCCGTGAATGGCCGCCAAGGCGCCGGGATGGAAGAATTGCGCACGCTGCGCTCCCGTTTGTACAAAATCAAGGAAACCCAGGAACTGCGCAGCCTGCTGATTACCAGCGCCATGCCCGCCGAGGGTAAGACCTTTGTTTCGGCAAACCTGGCCTTCGCGCTCAGCTCGCAAAAAGAAAAGCGGGTCTTGCTGTTGGATGCGGACCTGCGCAAACCGCGCCTGCATGCTTTGCTCGGAGCGCCTGCGGCCCCGGGCTTGGCGGATTACCTGAGCGGCTCGGTAGATGAATGCGGCATGATCCAGAAGGCGCACCGGGAGAATCTCTTTTTTATTCCCGGCGGTAACATGGCCGCCAACCCTGGGGACTTGATCACGGGGTCGCGAATGAAGATCTTGCTCGACCGGCTTACCTCTGTCTTCGATTGGGTAATCGTGGATTCCCCGCCGGCTGTCCCCGTGGCAGACGCGCATGTTTTGTCCGCTCTTTGCAATGGAACCATGATGGTGGTCATGGCCGGCTCGACCTCGCTGGATCTGGCCCAGAAAGCCATTCAGCAATTCCAGGATCGGAATCTCTTGGGGGCGGTTCTAAATCGTTCGGAGCGTGGAACTGGCTATCATTCCTACTACTATGAATACGGCTACGGAGAGAAAACTTCCGAAGCCCATGATTAGCCAGCTACGAACGAGGCGAAAGATCACTTGATCCGGATTTTCAACGTTTACTACCCCCTTCGAACGGTGGTTCTCATCGGCGGCGAAGCCGCCATCATCGTCGCATCGTTCCTGCTTGCCGTTGTCCTCCAGTTGGGCCCGGACGACTCGTTTCTGGTGCTCAACTACGAATCTGGCTACTTGAAAGTGCTGGGTATCAGCAGTCTTGCCCTCCTATGCCTTTACTATTTTGACCTGTACGACCTGCAGCGGTTGCGGTCCACCGCAGAGACTTTCTTCCGGCTTCTGCTGGTCATGGGGTTGCTCTCGTTCCTTCTCGCGGCGCTGACCTACTTTTTCCCCCATATTCGCGTGGGCGGTATGGCCACGGCGGGACGCGGAATTTTCCTGGCTGGCCTTTCCATCCTCACCGTGGCTCTGGCTTCGTGGAGAGTCACCTATTGGTGGCTGATTCAGCAGCCGTATTTGCGCGAAAAGGTTTATGTGCTGGGCTCGGGCGAAAAAGCATCTGCCTTGGTGAACGCCCTGAAGGAAAGAAAGGATCTGGGAATCGAAATCGTGGGCTGGGATGGCGCCGGGGCCAACGGTTCTCTTTCGCGGGAGTCGGTCGGCACCTACCTGGTTTCCTTGTGGCAGTCGAATCATGTGGAACGCGTGATCGTGGCCCTGGGCGACCGGCGGGGAACGATGCCGGTGAACGAACTGCTGCAATTGCGCGTGCGCGGGATCAAGATTGACGATGCGACGTCTGTGCTCGAAAAAATCACCGGCAAAATTGAAGTGGATCAGTTGAACCCGAGCTGGCTGATTTTTTCGGAAGGTTTTCGCCTGAGCGAGATGTTCCTGATGTCCCGCAGGATTTTCTCCCTGCTGGTCTCCTTCGTTTTGTTGATCCTGGTTCTGCCTCTGATCCCGCTGATCATTCTGGGGATCAAGCTCACTTCGCCGGGACCGGTTCTGTACAGCCAGAAGCGTGTAGGTAAGCACGGAGTGATCTTCAACTGCTACAAGTTCCGGACGATGCGCCCCGACGCCGAGGCTGATACCGGCCCGACCTGGGCGGGCGACGATGACCCGCGGATTACCAAGATCGGACGCTTCTTGCGCTCCACTCGCCTGGATGAAATTCCACAACTGTGGAATGTGTTCCGAGGCGACATGGGGTTCGTTGGACCGCGACCCGAGCGGCCGGAATTCGTGGAATGGCTGAGCAAGGAAATCCCGTACTACAGCTTGCGTCATTTGATCCGGCCGGGCCTGACCGGCTGGGCGCAGATCAGTTACGAATACGGCTCCTCGATGGAGCAGGCAAAAGAAAAACTGCGCTACGACTTGTACTACATAAAGAATGTTTCGCTCTCGTTTGACCTGTATATTGTGTTTCAGACCATCAAAATCGTGCTCTTCGGGCGCGGGGCCAAGTAGCTCCCCGGTCGCCACTAGACCAAAGCTGGGCAAAAAGGAAACCCATGTGCGGTATTTGCGGCATTTTCGATGCGGCCGGAGCGGGAGAATCACAGCAAGCCCTGGTGCGCCGCATGTCCGACACCCTGACGCACCGCGGCCCCGATAACGACGGCTTCTATGCCGACCCGCATTGCGTGCTGGGTCACCGGCGGCTGAAGATTATTGACCTCTCCCCGCTCGGCCGGCAGCCGATGACCAATGAAGATGAATCGGTCTGGATTTCATTCAACGGAGAAATCTATAACTATCTCGAATTGCGCCCTTCCCTTCTGCAAAGCGGCCACAAGTTTCGCAGCCAAAGCGACACCGAAGTAATGCTGCACCTCTACGAAGACGAAGGAGAAGATTTTCTCAAGAAGCTCAACGGAATGTTTGCCTTGGCCCTGTGGGATAAACGCCGCAGGCGCCTGCTGCTGGCTCGCGACCGTTTCGGCAAAAAGCCTCTTTACTATTGGTCGGATGGGCGCCGGCTCTTGTTCGGATCGGAATTGAAAGCGCTGCTCGCAGACCCTGCCGTGCCCCGTGAAATCGATCCGGAAGCGATCTCTCTTTATCTTTCCTTCGGGTATATCCCCTGCCCGCGCACGATTTTCAAGAATGTTTTCAAGCTGCCGCCCGCCTCCTATCTGGTCGCCGAGCCGGGCCTGGATCAGCGCGTGCGCTTGCACGCCCCGCAATCCTACTGGACCTTGCAATACCGGCCAAACCCCGGCTTGACCGAAGAGGACTGCACGGCCCAGATCGCGGATCTTATCCGCGACGCGGTGCGAATCCGCATGTATTCCGATGTACCGCTGGGCGCATTTCTTTCCGGCGGGTTGGACTCATCCACGGTAGTCGCTGCCATGTCCCAGGTGTCGGAGCGGCCCGTGGAGACGTTTTCCATCGGCTTTGAGGAAGAATCTTTTGACGAGGCGCCCTACGCGGAGATCGTGGCCAAGAAGTTTGGAACGAATCATCACACCTTTCGCTGCCGCCCGGACGCCCTGGAAGTTCTGCCGATCCTGGCCCATCATTTTGATGAGCCTTTCGCAGATTCATCCATGATTCCCACCTACTACGTTTCCAAGATTGCGCGGGAGCACGTGACGGTGGCGCTTTCCGGCGACGGCGGCGATGAAGTGTTTGCGGGTTACACCCGGTACGACAACGCCATGCGGCGGCATCAATGGTCTCAGTGGCTGCCCGATCTTCTGCTGCGCGGCGCGTTCCAATCTGCGACTTGGCTCTACCCGCGGCGCTTCCGCGGGTGGGGGATTTTGAGCCGCAATGCGCAAAGCCCGTTTGCTTCCTTCGTGACCGAAGTGTCGAATTTTCATCCGCGGGAAAAAGAAGCGATATTGACCGAACGCTACCGGCGCATGCCGAATGGCGATTCGTTTCACTATGCGAGTGAAGTTGCCGCCCGCGCTGGCGCCGGCGACCTGCTCTCGCAAATTCAGTACGTGGACCAGATGCTGTATCTCCCTGACGACATCCTGGTGAAAGTGGATCGCGCCAGCATGGCGGTTTCGCTCGAGACGCGCGCCCCGCTCCTCGATTACCGCATCGCCGAGTTCCTGGCCACCGCGCCCGCGGAAATGCGCTACCGCAATGGCGTGAAGAAATACCTGTTGAAGAAAGCGGTTCAGGGAACTTTGCCGGACTCCATTATCCATCGCTCGAAAATGGGCTTCGGCGTCCCGCTCAAGCACTGGTTCCGCAAGGAAGCGGCCGACCTCGCCCGTGAAATGCTGCTCTCCCAAAAGGCGCGTGAACGGGGATTCTTCTCGGTGTCTGAGGTGGAATGGACCCTGAACAATCATGCCGCTTCCGGTCGCGATTTTTCTTTCAAGCTGTGGGCCCTTCTCTTTTTCGAAGCATGGTGCCAGAAATGGCTCGACCAGCCGGCGGTTGCGGCCTAGATTGCCTGAGATGCCCCCTCGCCTCACAACCCAAGCTACTTTTCTGACCGGCAGCCGGGCATTTGCGCAAGTGTTGAACGCGATTGCGGGCATGGTGGCCGTCCGCCAGCTTGCCGCGGGAGATTTCGCTACGTTCCGGCAGATTTATTTGTTGCACATGATTCTCATTCAAGTATCCGACTTGGGCGTGAGTGAAAGCCTCTTCTACTTTATTCCGCGTGAAACCGGCCGCCGCAGGACTCTGATGCTTCAATCGATCGGGGTTGTGGCTGCCGCTCAGGCCACTGTGTTTGCGGGGCTTGTTTTCTTCCGTGACGATATTGCCGCGCGGATGAACAATCCCGAACTTGCGGGCGTGGCCTGGGCTCTTGGCCTTTTTACAATGTTCATGATGGCCTCACGAATTTGGGAGGTTCAGTTGGTGGCCGAAGGGCGAGCCATCACCGCCGCGGCCACGATTTCAGGGTTTGAGACCTTGCGAGCCACCCTGATATTTGCCGCCCTGTACTTCAAACCGACCATTGAAGCGGTGGCCCTGGCCCTGGTCATCGGTTCGGGTGTGCGGATGCTCGCGTTTTCGGCTTTTCTCGCGCGCCTCCCGCAACCTGATGGCGCGGCAGCCATCTCCCCATGGAAAGAGCGGATGAGCTACGCCATGAGTCTGTGGCTGCCCGGCTCTTTGAATGTGGCGGCCATCTACGCGCACCAACTGATCGTAAGCATGCTCTTCAACCGCGAACAGTTTGCGGTCTACTCCGTAGCCTGCTTTCAGATTCCTCTGCTGGGCGCGCTTACCACCTCCGCTGCGGAAGTGTTGCTGGTGCGGGTGACCCGCGACCGGCAATCCGGGGACACGCCCTCGATCATTTCCGCTTGGCAGAGCGCCATCAAGAAGGCTGCCTTTGTCTTCATTCCCACAGCGGTGCTGGCCGTCACGATTTCGGTCCCGATGATCGTAACTCTGTTCACCAGGAACTATCGGCCCAGCGCTCCCTTGTTCGCAGTGATGATTGCGGCGATTCCCCTGCAGGTCTTGTTTCAGGACTCCATGTTGCGCGGCCTGGGCGCCATGCGCGCGTATTCCATCTTCTATTACCTCCGCGTCGCGCTGAGCTTGATTCTGGGCGCGACTCTTACGCTTTTCTTTGGCCTCTGGGGCGCCGCGCTTTCCACAGTTTTGACCACGGTGATTCACAATTCGATCCAGTTGAGCTATCTGGCCCGGACGCTGAATCTTACCGTGAGGCAAGTCCTGCCCTGGCCATCCATCGGGAGGATACTTCTGGTATCCGCTGTGTCTGCCGCTCCTGCATTCCTTTGCGTGCGCGGGATTGCGACTCCGATTGTTGCCGCTGGGACCGGGGCCGCGCTATTCGGGATAACGTACCTGCTTCTTTCCGTAGTGTTCTTCAAGATTCTGGGAGAAGACACTCCCGGAATGGAACACATCCGCGATCTTTGGTGGAAGAATAGAAAGGATTAGGCGAAAGGCGCAAGACCGTCTTTGTAATGAAGATAGATCGCCCAATTCGGCTCGCACTTTTCACCGACAGCTTCATTCATGGCGGTACGGAACGCCAGTTTGTGCAAACCTTGCGCGCTCTTGATCCTGCTCATTTTCAAATCACCGTGTGCTGTTTGAAGAAAACAGGACCGTTTCTCGAAGACGTCCAAGCCATGGGATTCCCGATTCTGGATTTCCCGGTTCGGTCGCTTTACGGGCCGGATACGCTGCGACAGCAACTCCGGCTCTTCCGCATGTTGCGTGCGGAAAGAATACAGATTCTTCATGCTTTCGACTTTTACTCCAACATCTTCGCGCTTCCAGTGGCGCGCGCCGCTGGGGTTCCCGTTACCCTGGCCAGCCGGAGAGAAATCGCAGGCGACCGTTCGCGGGCTCAGCGGTTCGCCATACGGCTGGCTTGCAGTGTGGCCAGCGGGGTGGTCGCGAACTCGCAAGCCGCGGGCTCTGTGCTGACCGGCGTCTTCGGCGAATCGCCCCGAAAAGTCGCCGTAATCCCCAACGCGATTGACCTTGATGCCTTCCGGCCAGCGCGCCCGCGCGAGCAAGTTCGTTCCGAGTTGAAACTGGCCGAAGATTCCATTCTGATTGGCACCGTGGCTGCCCTGCGCCCGGAAAAACAACTGGATCTTTTCGTGCGCGCGGCGGCCGTGGCCCATCGCTCGATGCCAAACCTCCGCTTTGTGATTGTTGGGGAGGGAACCGAGCGGCGACGGCTGGAAAGCTTCATCTCGGATGCAAGACTCCAGTCTTGTGTGCATTTGCTTGGGGACCGCGACGATGTGCCGGACTGGATCGATGCTTTTGACGCCTTCGTTCTTTCGTCGCAGACAGAAAGTTTTCCAAACGCGATCCTGGAAGCCATGGCGCTGGGCAAGCCGGTGGTGGCTACGCGCGTGGGCGGCACTCCGGAAGTGGTCGAGGATGGAGCGACGGGATTCCTGGTGCCCAATGGAAAGCCGGAAGCGCTTGCAATGAGCATGATTCAACTGGCCCGGGATTCCTCGCTGCGGACCAGGATGGGAAATGCAGCGCGGGCGCGCGTTCACGGTAACTATACCCTCGCGAAGCTCGGGGCCCGCTTGTCTGAAGTTTACACAGCGCGGTTGCGCGAGCGGACTGCCGGCAGACGCCTGCTCCAAATTGGCAATTATCCCCCGCCGGTTTGTGGCTGGGGCATCCACACGCAGATTCTCGATCGAGAATTAAAGAAGGCCGGCGTTGATGCGAGGGTGATGGATATCGGACCCGGCCGCGCAATCAAGGGACGTGATTGCATCCCTGTGCGTGGTGCGCTGGACTATTCATGGAAATTGCTGAAGCACCGGCTTCGGGGTAGTACGTTTCACGTACATGTGAACGGTGACTCCTGGAAAGGATATGCACTGGCGGCAAGCGCCATCTTTCTGGGACGCCTGACTGGTAAACCATCGGCCCTCACGTTTCACGCCGGCCCCAGTCAAATGTATTTTCCCCGGAGGAGCGGCTTCTGGCACTGGGCGTTCCGCGGCCTGTTTCAGTCTTGCGGCGTGATTATCTGCAATCATGAGCCCGTCAAGAAATTGCTTTGCGACGTCTACCGGGTCGCGGAAAACCGCGTTTTTGCCATTCCCGCGCTTTCCACGCAGTATGAGGAGGAAATCCCCGTGCCGCTGGCCCCGGCAGTAGAGGACTTTCTGGGCAAATATTCGCCGCGTTTGTTCAGCTACTCCTTGTTTCGTCCGGAATTTGCGATGGAATCATTATTCGAGGCTTTCCGTGAAATCTTGAAGCGCCATCCGAATGCGGGTTTGCTGATTGCCGGGCCAAAAGAAACTCCTTCGCACGCCGTCGAACAGATGCGCAAACTGCAAGTCGAGTCGAATATCATGATTCCCGGAAATATGGCACATGCGGAATTTCTGACGGCCGTGCAGCGCTCCGATGTTTTTATTCGCACCCACTTGCGTGATGGCGTTTGCACCTCTGTCCTGGAGGCCTTGCAGCTGGGGGTGCCGGTCGTGGCATCCGAGGATGGCTTGCGCCCACCTTCTGTGGTCACCTATGCCCCGGCGGACGCGGGGGACTTAGCCGCAAAAACGCTCACCCTGCTCGCTGACTTGGAGGCTGCGCGTCGCGCAGTCTTGCGGCCCGTACTGCGGGATCACCTGGCGGAAGAAATCCGGGTTTTGATGAGCCTGCTTGATTCATTGCCGCCACCCCGGTTCCACGAGGCGGGCGAATGAATTTGAGCGAAAAGTTTCGCCGTTTGCGCCAAATGACTGCGGAAGAGATCAAGTTCCGCGGTCGACAGCGCTGGCGCATCCTGCAGGAGCAGTTTGGCCGGGGCCACAAGCGTGCGGCCGCCCCGTGGTTTGATTATTGGGATCCCAGCCTGATGGGTTCACACCGCCTGCGTCAGGCTTTTGAAGCGCGGAATTTCGCGCAAGCTGCGTCTCTGCTGCCGAAGTACTTCACCAGCCGCAAACAACCGCGCTTCTATTTTGGACAGGAAGTGGATGCGCTTCGCGCTGCGCATTCCTCCTGTTTCCCTGCTCGCATGGATCAACTCCGCGCGGAAGCCGATTCCATTTGCCGGCACAGGTTTTCGATCTTTGCCTATCCTGAAATCTCCGCCGGCGCTCAAATCCCATGGCAGCGAGACCTGGTGCATGAAAAGCAAGCTGCCATGGAACACTGGGCGCGGGTTCCCTATCTGGATTTTGCCAAAGCCGGCGACAGCAAGATCGTGTGGGAGCCGAACCGGCACCAGCACTTTTTCACGTTGGGCCAGGCCTTCCTTCTCACCGGCGAAGAGCGTTACGCGGAGGAGTGCCTGGCACAATGGGACGACTGGCTGCTCGCAAATCCGTATGGACTGGGCATCAACTGGGCCAGCAGCCTGGAACTGGCTTTCCGTGTGTGGTCATGGGTGTGGGCGCTCCATTTTCTTCAAGGCAGTGAGGCGCTCACCGGCGATCGCATCGCCTCCTACACAAAAAGTATCGCGCTTCATTGCGAGTTCATCGAGCACAACCTTTCCACTTATTTTTCGCCGAACACGCATTTGCTGGGCGAGGGGTTCTCTTTATTTGTTGCCGGCCTTCTCTTTCCCGAGCTTCGCGGAGCGTCAAGCTGGCTCTCCACAGGCCGGCGCGTGCTGCTGGAAGAAATGGAGCGCCAGGTCCGCCCCGACGGCTGGCACGCGGAGCAATCGAGCTACTACCACCGGTATGCGGTGGATTTCTTCCAGTGCACCGCGATTCTCGCCGATCGCAATGGCTGCGGTCTCCCAGCTTCTTACGCGGCGAAACTTGAGAAGATGTACGAGGTGATCCTTCACACCCGATTGCCCTCAGGCTCACAGCCCATGTTGGGTGATGCCGATGGCGGTCGTCTGCTGCCTTTCTCAGCAAGACCGGATCCGCAACATTCGCAGGACCAGCGCGGGGCTCTTTCCACGGGGGCAGTGTATTTCTCGCGGCCGGATTTTCGCGCCGCGGCCGGGCGGTTTCATGAGGACACATTCTGGCTGCTCGGTTCCGACACTGAACGACAGTTCAATTCGTTGCCGGCGGTTTCCGTTGAGTGCCGGTCGGCCGTGTTCCGCGACGCCGGATATGTGGTAATGCGCAGCGGCTCGCCAGAGCGGCACCACATGCTGTTGTTCGACGCCGGTCCGCAGGGAATGCAGGGCTGCGGACATGGTCACGCCGATGCGCTCAGCATCATCTGCTCCGCAGGCGGAGTGGACTGGCTGGTGGATCCGGGCACGTTTGTATACACCTCGTCCCGGGACTGGCGCGCCGCGTTCAACGGCACCCGCGCGCACAATACGGTCGTGATCGATGGCTTGGACCAGGCTGAGCCGGTTGATTTCTTTAAGTGGCGCGCAGTCCCAAAGACGCGCCTGGAAAAATGGATGGCCAGCCCATCCCTGGAAGTTGCGCTGGCTTCGCACGATGGATACATGCGCCTGCCGCAGGGGGTCATGCATCGCCGCCGCATTCTCAATTGCAAATCGCGCTACTGGCTGGTCACCGATGAGCTGAAAGGAACCGGGCGGCATACGGCGGAGTTCATGTTTCATTTTTCTCCGGAAACCCAGCTCGCGCCGCAGGGCCGGGGATGCCGGGCAAGAAAGGACGACCAAAGCTTTCTTCTCTATTCCTCGGAAGACTCGTTGGAGGGAGAAGTTGTGCAGGGGAATGAGGCCAGCCGGATGGGCTGGTATTCCGCCGATTACGGATTGAAGGCGCCGGCCCCGGTTTTTGTCGCGAAACGGACATTTGTCGATTCGCTTCTGGTGCATTGGCTGCTTTGCCCGGATGGAGAAGGTTCGGAATATGATGTAGGCAGCACAGGCAAAGAAACTACCGTTGCTTGCGGCAGCCGGGTGGATGTGATTTGCCAGCACGTGGCCGCCAAGGGGTGCGGGGCAGGCGTGACCTCGGATGCGGAGTTACTGTATCGCTCCGCGACGCCGGGCAGCCCCACCCTGGCTCTTTTCAATGGCTGCTGCGTTTTTGAAGATGGAAGGCAGATCCTGGAGGCGGAAGCAATGCTGGATGCCTTTGAATGCAGCTCAGCAGGCGAGGAATTGCGGATATTCTCCAGCCCGCGGCGCGCTTTCCGCTTTTTCGCGCCCGGTGCGGCGAGAATAGTCTTGAATGGGAATGAAGTGCCGTTTTCCAAAATAGGGGACTGGATCGAAGTTTCGCAGTCTGAATAATTTATGTGCGGAATTTGTGGAATCGTGAAGTTTGAAGGTGGCGCGCCCGCTTCTGAGCAGGAATTGCGTGAAATGACGCGCGTAATGCACCACCGTGGCCCGGATGACGATGGCTATCTGGTCGAAGGCCCGGTGGGGCTGGGCTTTCGCCGGCTGAGCATCGTGGACCTTTCCGGCGGCCACCAGCCGATGTCCAACGAAGATGGCTCGGTTTGGATCATTTATAACGGTGAAGTCTACAACCACGGGGATCACCGCGCGGATCTCGAGCGTCGCGGGCATCGCTATGCCAACCGCAGCGATACGGAAACGATCCTGCACCTCTACGAAGAATACGGCGCGGACTGCGTGCAGCATTTGCGCGGGATGTTTGCCTTTGCCATCTGGGACCGCAATAAGAAGCGGCTTTTTTCTGCCCGCGACCGGCTTGGCATCAAGCCGTTCTACTACACCATCCGCAATGGCCGGTTCGTCTTTGCTTCGGAAATAAAAGTTCTGTTCGAGGCGCAGGGCTGCCACCCGCAGATGAACCGTCAGGCGCTGCCGGAATTTTTTGCCCTTGGCTACCTTTCCGCCGAAAACACCATGTTCTCCGGCGTTCATCGCCTGCTGCCGGGGCACCATTTGATGCTGGATGTTACGCAGCCCTCTCCGCGGCCGGAGATCACAAGGTACTGGGATTTGGATATTACACCCGATGAATCGCTGCAGACCGAAGCGCAATTCGTGGACCGGTTCGACGAACTGTTCACGGAATCCGTGCGCTTGCGTCTGATGAGCGATGTCCCCGTGGGGGTTTTCCTCAGCGGCGGGCTCGATTCCAGCGCCATTGCCGCGGTAACCGCGGACTTGAAGAAGCGGCTTGGACACGGCCAGCTCAAGACCTTCTCCGTGGGCTACGCGGAAGATCAGTACAGCGAATTGCCCTTTGCGCGCCAGGTCGCTGACCACGTGGGAGCGGAGTACAACGAGGTTCGGCTGAATGCTGATGATTTCTTCGAGTTGCTTCCCCGCATGGTTTGGCAGGAAGATGAGCCGCTGGTATGGCCTTCCAGCGTGGCGCTTCATGTCGTCTCCCAGCTGGCCCGCGAAAAAGTGAAGGTGGTGCTGACCGGAGAAGGCAGCGACGAAATCTTTGGCGGGTATTTGAAGTACCGCGCCACGCTGTGGAATTCGCAATACGGTCCGCCGTACCGCCGCTTCACGCCGCAGGGTCTGCAACGATGGGTGCGAAGCGCAATCGGCGCCGGCCTGCTGCCGCTGGCCATGCAGCGCAAGCTCAAACATACGTTCCTCTACCGCCCTGACAGTTTCGAAAACATTTATTTTGACAACTGGTACTCGGTTTTCCCGAAGGAAGTTCAATCGCAATTGTTCGCGCCAGAGTTGAATGCCGAGGTGAAGGATACGAGCGCCTACGGCTCTTCCATGCGCTTCTACCAAACCAACGGGGATCGCGACAGCATGCTGAACCGGCTGCTGTACCTCGACATCAAGACCTACCTCGCAGAACTGCTGATGAAGCAGGATCAGATGAGCATGGGTGCTTCGATTGAAAGCCGCGTGCCGTTCCTGGATCACAAGCTGGTGGAGTTTGCCATGCGCATTCCCGCGCGGCACAAGGTGCGGTTTCTTTCCGCCAAATACTTGCTGAAGCGCGCCATGGAGCGCCGCTTGCCCCGCGGGATCGTGTACCGAAAGAAAATGGGTTTCCCCACGCCGGTGAAGCCCTGGCTGCGGCACACGTTGTTTGAACGCATCGCCAACTTGCTGACCGATGGCCGCATGGCCGAGCGGAAACTGCTCAATCCGGCATTTGTCCGCGATTTGCTGGAGAGCCACCGGACCGGCCGCGTGGATGCCACAGATGCCATCTGGCGGCTGCTCAATTTTGAACTGTGGAACCGGGTGTTCTTCGACCGTGATGCGAAGTACACCGCCTTTGCAAAGCTAGCGTGCGACAGCAAGGCATCGTAGGGCCGGAGTTGGCGCATGCATAACTGGGGTGTGGGTTTGAAAGCGCCATTCTCGGAGACGCGCCATTATTCTTTAGTCGAGCAGATTTGACGGTCTCCGGGAAAAGAGGTGGCGGCTTTCGGCGGCATGCTTGGAGAGTCGCATTGCATTTGCAGGTGTGAGGATCAGGCTTGAGCATTCGAAACATGCTTTCGGACATGTACGACAAAATGGAGCGATGGATCGCTCCTGATCTGCGCTATTCGCAAAGCGTTTATGAAGAGGTTCTCTACCAGACGGTCGGTCCCGGGATTCGCTGGCTGGATGTAGGTTGCGGCCATCGCATTCTGCCGGAGTGGCGCGGCAAAAGTGAGGATGAACTGGTTTCCCGCGCCGGCTCAATCACCGGCGTGGACCCGGATTCAAGCGCGATTCAAAAGCACCGGTCCATCCGCGACGTGCGCACGGGCTTTGCGGAGTCCCTGCCTTTCGCTGACTGCAGTTTCGACCTGGTGACCGCAAACATGGTGGTCGAGCACATGACGCAACCGGACAAGTGCATGGCGGAGATATTCCGGGTTCTGGCGCCGGGTGGACGGTTCATTCTTCACACGCCAAGCGTCTACGGTCACGCAACCATCCTTGCCAGATTCCTGCCGGACGCGGCGAAGCGCTGGGGCGCCAAGCTTCTGGACGGGCGCGACTCTTCCGACGTTTATCCCGCGCATTACAAGATGAACTCCGCCCGCGAGATTGCCCGGATGGCGGAGAAACACGGTTTCGAGCTTGCCCAAGTGCTTCGCATCCCCACAAATGCAATCTTCAGACTGATTACGCCCCTGGCGTTCTTCGAGCTGCTTTGGGTCCGCTGGACGATGACCTCCAGCGGAGCATTTTTCAGAACCAACATCATCGCAACCTTGCGGCGTCCAGCTCAATAAAATCCAAAAGGGTAGCTGGGGCTTGAGACTTGCTTCTGGACATTCATTAGACCGTATTTCTCACCACGGTGGTTCGCGACCACCGCGCATGATCAGGCTTTCCCATGAGCCGCGCCCGATCGATCCCAAGTGCTTAACACAGTGAGCAATCGAGATTCTTCGTCGCGCGATTCGCCGCGCGGCGCCGAATCGCAAGCGCTCCTCAGCATGACGGGCATTCATTTAGGCGGGTGGTTTAGGTGGTGCAGATGACGCGCGGCAAAAAGCCACGGAACTTCACACACTCCAAGAGTCCCGTTCGTCATTCTGAGGGAGCGATTTGCTTGAGCCCGAAGGGATCAAGCGGCGACGAAGAATCTCGATGCCTCGCGCTTGCGATTGCCCGTCATTATGAAGTTCCCTGCCCATCTCTCGGAACGAGGGGGCTGCAGTTTGCAAAATACCGGGACATTCCGCCCAACAGCGTTGCGTGAGCCCCGAGGGGGCGAAAGAATCCAGGCCAGGGCGCAAGCCCTGGTATCTGGTCCAACGACATTGAAACAGCCCCGCAAGGGGCGAAAGAGGATTCGGCTCAGCTACGACAGCTTGTGTCGCCCCTGCGGGGCTTGGCCATGGCCGGGACCGGAGACCGGGGTTTCGCCCCGGCCTGAAGTCTTTCGCCGCTGCGCGGCTCCGGCAGCGGGTGGTTTGGAGGTGTGCAGTACCTTGCACATAGTCGGCAGCAGATTGCGGTTTTGTCCCCATATTCTTTGTAGCCGTAGAATTAACTATTTATTTTTCAAACACTTAGATGTGCCCCCGCGGAGTGAAGTGGGGGGGCGCGTGCTAAGATAAGCTCGGTGAAGTAACCACCACACTGAGGTGCCATAGCTGCGGTGAGAATCCTGCTGACACTTCCACGACCCCTATTCCCCTGCGATACGGGAGGCCGCATTCGCAGTCTGCGCATCTTCCAGCGCCTGGTGAAGCGACTGGAGATTCACGCTTTGGCGTTGGAACCGGCCGGCTCAGACCCGCAAGATGCAGAGCAGATGCGGAAACTCTTTGCCAGCTACACCCCCGTTCCCTGGAATGAGGCCAAGCGGTTTTCCGCGGGGTTCTACCTGGAATTTGCACGGCAGTGGTTTGGCCGGTATCCGTTTTTCCTGGGCAAGTATTTGCACGCGGACCTTCCGCGAGCGGTTGCCGCGCTTCGGGCCAAGCACCACTTCGATTTGCTGCTCTGCGATTTTCCACACACCGCGATTGCTTTTGCCGGCTCCGATTTCCGGCCGCGAGTGATTTTTCAGCACAATGTGGAACATCGCATCCGCAAACAGCACTTCCAGAATGTGGGAAATCCTCTTGTGAAGTGGGTCTTAAAAGGAGAGTGGAAGAAGTCGTTCGAAATTGAAAGAGAGGTTTGCCGCGAAGCCGATCACGTCATTACCGTTTCTGAGGAAGACCGGCAGGCCCACGCGGACGACTTCGGAATCCGCCACGTCTCCGCCATACCCACCGGGGTAGACGCCGACTACTTCAGTCCTCTTGCCCAGCCGGAGTTGCCTCATCACATCACGTTTGTGGCCTCTTACGATTGGTTTCCGAATGAAGATGCGGCTCTTTGGTTCTTGAACGAGGTCTATCCCAGGATTCGCGCGGCATTGCCCGGGGTGACGTTCAGCATTGTTGGCCGCAGGCCCACGCCGGCCATTCTTGACGCTGCCGCCAAATGCGAAGGCGTTGAGGTCACCGGCACGGTGGAAGACGTGCGGCCCTACCTCGCGCGCGCTGAACTGGTCATCGTCCCCATCCGCATGGGCGGTGGTACGCGGATCAAGATTTTCGAAGCCATGGCTATGAAGAAGGCAGTGGTTTCCACTACCATCGGAGCAGAGGGTCTTCCCGTGACGAGCGGAGAAAATATCCTTCTGGCCGATGGCGCGGAGCGGTTTGCGGAGGGAATCCTCTCGTTATTGCAAGACGCCGGACGCAGAAACAAGATTGCCCATGCCGCCCGGCAACTGGTGGTGGAAAAGCATAGCTGGGAAATCGTCGCCCAGCGCATGGAGGAGATTCTGCGGGCGGTTTCTGGATTGAAAGCGCAGGCGGCTCAATCTTCCACGCCCGTGGAACTTCCCGCTGCCCTTGCGGAGTAAACCTTGCTGAAGCGCTTTACCAATTCGAAAGTACATGGAAGGCGGGGCGACCCTAAGGAGCGCCTCGGAGCGAAATCGGTCGGCGGTGCCTCCGCTCCAAGGATCAGGTTTGGGCCCGCTCCCGCAGCCAAGGATGAAGAAAACGATTCTACGGGACGCTGGGCATATGTGTTTTTGATGGGTTTTACCATCGTTTTGTATTCGCGTCCGAGCGACTTCATTCCCGAGCTTCGCGTGTTCCGCCTGGCTGAATTTACCGCCGTAGCGGCCATCGCCAGTTATGCCTTAGCGCATGCGCGCGGCAAGTTTCCCTTTGTCTTTCCCGTGCAAAGCAAAATCATGCTTGCGTTGACCTTCCTGTTTACGGCCGGTGTGGCCACGGCGTTCTGGCGGTTCAAAGCCATGGAGACGCTCACCGATGCCTGGCTGAAGACGGTGATTATTTTTTTCCTTCTCACCCAGACCGTTATCAGTTTGCGCCGGATTCGTGGCCTGCTGTGGGCGATCCTTCTGTGCATGCTCTTTGTTTCCGCCTATTCGGTTTCCAAGGCGCAATACATGGTGGATGACCAGGGCCGGTACATCGGCGCAACCCAGGGCTTCCTCTCCGGAAACTACCTGGGGATCGCCGTAGCTTCCATGTTCCCGTTTATGGCCGTGTTCATGGCGCGGACACGCTCCTGGATTGCCGTCCTGGCTCTTCTGTCCACGGCGGCCATGCTGCTTTGGCAAATTGTGCTGACCGCATCCCGCGGAAATTTCCTGCTGATTGGTTTTTCGGCGCTGGCCAGTTGGTTCTTGATCCTCGGCCGCTACCGCCGCACCCGCATCATTTCCACCGTACTCACGGTTTCCATGATTGCATTTCTGCTGTTTGCGCCCGCGGTGTTCTGGAGCCGCATTGGCACTCTTTGGGGAGAGGAGGAATCCAACTGGATGGCCGTGTCCGCGGCCCAATCCGAGAATCAGCGGAAAGTCATGTTCTGGCGGGCGGTGGAATATACGTTGCACGCTCCCCTGCTGGGTGTAGGCCTGGGGTGTTTCCCCATCAAGAGCGGCAGCACAGAAATGCGTGCATCAGAATGGCTGGGGACCCACAACACGTTCCTTCAGGTTTCTGCGGAGGCGGGCATTCCCGCGCTGGTTCTCTTTGTTTCCTTGATTTTCATTTCCATCGCCAGCATGCGCAGAATCATGCAGGTCACTCAATCCAGGAAAGAGCTCGAGGATCTCAATCTTTTGGCCAGATCATCGTTGATCAGCCTTATGGCATTTGCATTTGCAGGGTTTATTGCGCATATGGCGTACGAGTTTTATTTCTATTATCTGGTGGGCATCAGCATCGCCATCCAGACCGTGTATTCGAGAGTGACGGCGCAGGATCCCGCGCCCGCTCCGGAAGCGGTGTCCTCTGCGGCCGTGGGACGGGGTCGTCCGTTTCCCAGCCCTCCCCGCTCTGTTTTTCGCGGCAAAGTAACTCCCGCGCCCAAAATCACGGCAACACTGCGGCGCACTGACGCGGCGCATGGCCGCCATTTTCCAAAATGACTGGATTACTGTATTCCAAGCTTCGTGCAGCTAACTCTCGGTTTAATGACCGGGCCCGTGCCGGGGCGGGATGGGCGCCGTGAACACGAGCTGGCTCCAGCTTCTCTTCTGGGTAAGTCTTGGTGCTTTGTTTCACAGCTATGTTCTGTACGGTGGCATTCTGTTGATCTGCGCCGCGCTGAAGCAGACCCTGCGCGATTTACGATTCATGAGCGGCCGGCAGGAGCGGCGCACACAAACGCGAGAAACCGTTGCAGTTCCCCGCATAGCCATGCTGGTCGCCGCCTATAACGAAGCAGCGGTAATTGGCGCCAAGCTGCAGAACACTTCCAGCCTCGACTACCCGCGCGATCGTTTCGAGTTCCTGCTGGGGCTGGACTGCCCGACGGATGCGACTGGTGAAATTGTGCGCGCGGCGGGCACGGAGAAGGTTTTTGAGTTTTCGCAACGCCGCGGCAAGCTCGCCGTGCTTCGCGATCTGGTCGCTCAAACACAGGCTGACATTCTGTTTTTCTCCGATGCAAACACTCTGCTTGATTCCGATTGCCTGCGGCGCATCAGCCGCCATTTCGAAGACCCGGCGGTCGGCGCGGTGTGCGGCGAACTGCGGGTGGTTGCCCCCGGAAGCCGGAAGGAGATGGAATCCGCCTATTGGCGTTACGAAGTAACTTTGAAATTCCTGGAGAACCGCATGAACTGTGTTCTGGGCGCCAATGGCGCGGTATATGCGGTCCGCCGCTCACTGTTTGACCTGCGGCGCGAATGGATCGTGGAAGATTTCCAAGTGCCCATGGAGATCCGCTACAACGGACACCGGGTAGTCTACGACCCCGAGGCAGGCGGCACCGAGGAAGCGGCCCCTGATTTTGCCGCTGAGTTTCGCCGCAAAGTGCGTATTGGCGCCGGCGCGTTTCAGACACTATTCTCCAATCTTCGCTTTTTGAATCCGCTGCACGGCTTTTTGACGTTTGCCTATGTCTCGCATAAGGTTCTGCGCTGGCTGGGCCCCTTCTTCCTCGTCGCTCTGTTCTTCTCGAGCGTGACCCTGGCACTCATGGGGAGCGTGCCGTTCACCGCCGCCGCGGTTGCGCAAGCTGCGTTTTATGTGCTGGCGCTTGCCGGGCACTTTCTGGGAGCCTCTTCGCTTCATGGGCCGTGGTTTTCCATCCCGCAATACTTTGTCGGCATGAATCTGGCGCTTTTCCTGGGATTCTTCCGGTACATTTCCGGGAATCAGAAAGCGGTGTGGAGTTCGACGCCTCGCCCGCCGCTCGCCGCGACGCCTTCGCCCAATGGAGAAAAGCACTGAACCAACAAACTCAGCCTCAGGAACCAGCGAGCGGGACCGCGCCCTTTCGGGGAGTGCTTTTCCGGCTTTGCGTCTTCGCTGGTTTGCTGGGCATCCTGTGGCTCACATTTTCCGGCGTGCAAGATGACGCGCTGGACACGGCCTATTGGATGGAGCGCGGCGACGCGCGCTCCATGCTGGAATTCAGGCACCTGATTTTGCGCTTGGCGCCCTTTTGGACGTGGAACTTTCTGCGCGCTGCAGGAGTTGCCCTGGACGCCCTTACGTGGTTGATGATCTGGGATTTCATTTCCTCGGCGCTTCTCCTGATGATGATGTTCGCGCTTTTGTTGCGCTGCGCGGGCAACCGGGCAATCGCGGCGGCCGGGACCTTTGCTTTCGGCACCGCGCAGTGCATTTGGATCTATTCCGGCTCCGGCCGCCTCTACTCCACGTCCATGCTTCTTGCCGTCTGTGCCTACTATCTTGTTGTGCCTCGGGCGGAAACCCCTTCCCCGCGCATGCGGATCCTGTCGAACATGATCGCGGCCGCATTCGTCAGTTTTGCGGGCATGTTCTGGATGGTGCATGTATTCAATGCGGTTGGCGTCGGATTGCTGATTCTTTTTTTTCCGTTGAAGCAGCACCTGGGCGCGCGGGTACTGAACATCACGGCCTATTCGCTGACCGGCATCGTACTCGTAGTTGCCGTTGCCGCTTCCTGCCTGCTCTGGGTCGGAATCCCACTTGAATCGGCTGCTGTTTCGCACTGGCTTTCCTCCACGCAAACTGCCCCGATGAAATACGACGTTCTGGGAATCATGAAGGGGTCGTTTGGCCACGCGGCGGGCATTCTGGTGATGAATGAATTGCCGTACATGATCAATGGTCTGATGCTGAAGGATGCAAAGCTGCTGCAGACGGGTTCGTTTCCCTGGCAGTTCGCGAAGTATGTTTTTGTCTGGCTGATTCTAGGCGCCATTTATCTTCGGACGCTTTGGCTGCTGTTCCGCGCCACCGCGCATGTACGCCTGCTGGTGCTTGCGTTTTTTGTACCCCTGGGCGTCACGCTGGTATTTGCGTTTGGATGGCTGGGGACTGATGTCCAGCGCTTTGCCCCGGCAATGCCTTCTTTGGTTGTGCTCGGCGCGCTGGGCGTGCAGCAGTGGCTGCCTCGCCTGCAAAATCCCCGGAAATTCGCGGTGATCGCGTGGGCCTGCTTGGCCTTCATTGCCGCGAACAATCTGGTGGAGACGAACTTGCGCAACCGCGCCTTCCTTTCCGAAGTAGCGCAGCAGATGGCTGCGATCCGCCCCCTTACGCGCAGTTCCGACCTGATGGTTAACTTTGGCCGGGACTTCCCCGTGACCTATCAAACAATGACTCACTACTACGGCGGCGCAACTTCTTTGACCCTGACCAACGATGCTGTGTTTTACGATTGGGATTCGCCCCAGTGGCAGCAGGAGATTCGGCGCTACTGGGAAAAGCACAAGGCCATGAACGGGCGGGTTTTCATGATGGACCGCGTGGTAGACGGCGTGAATCCGGTGGAAGCCGCTTGGAGCGAGAAGCAACACGCCAAGCCGACTGTCCGCGAGTTTGCGCAGCACATTCGCGAAGCGTATTGCGTTTTGCCGGCGTTCAAGGTCGGTCCGCAAGCGTACTTCGAATTGCGTGAAAATGCGGGGAGTTGCCCGGCTGGCGCGCTGCCCCCGCTGGAGGTCTCAGCCCGATGATTTCGCTCGTCGTTCCCACATTCAAGGAGCGCCAGAACATGGAAACTCTGGTGCAGCGCACCGGCGCGGCCATGGAGGCGCTGGGCGAGCCTTTCGAGCTCATCATCGTGGATGACGATAGTCCCGACGGCACCGGCGATGAGGTGCGCCGCCTGCAAGCCGCCCGGCCCTGGCTGAAGTTGCTGGTACGGGAAAATGAGCGCGATCTTTCCACCGCGGTTATCGCCGGCTGGCGCATTGCCGAAGGCGACGTCCTGGGCTGCATGGACGCCGACCTGCAGCACCCTCCTGAAAAGCTCCCGGCGCTGGTGCAGCGATTGCGTCAAACCGATGCCGATATCGTCGTGGGCAGCCGCCACGTAAAAGGTGGCGGCGTCAGTAACTGGAGCCTGCTGCGGCGTTTTGTTTCCTGGACGGCTACGCTGATGGCCACATTCATCCTGCCGGGCACGCTGGGCAAGGCGCTCGATCCGATGTCCGGCTTTTTCCTGGTGCGCCGCCGCGCAATCGAGCGCGTCGCCCTGAACCCTATCGGGTACAAGATTCTTCTCGAAGTGCTGGCCCGGGGAGATTATTCGACGGTCGAGGAAGTGCCCTACGTTTTCGAGGAGCGGGAAAAGGGCGGCAGCAAAATGAGCTCGAAGACCGTGGTGCACTATCTGGCTCATCTCAGCTGCTTGTCTTTTGAAACCGGGGAAGCCACGCGGCTGCTGAAGTATGGGCTGGTGGGCCTCACCGGCGCAGTGATCAATTTTTCGATTGCCCGCTACTTGACGCGGGGAATGGGCTGGTCAGTGGAAGCGGCATCGGTGCCCGGTGTCCTGGCCGCCATCGTCAACAACTTCATTTGGAACGACCTGTTCACCTTCTGGGAAGCGCGGCGCGCAGCCCCTGGAATAGGCAGCGCTCTCCGCCGGTTCCTGAGTTTCGGTTTTTTTTCCATTACCGGGGCGTTGCTTAATGTCCTCCTGCTGTTTGTGATGCACTCGGCATTGGGCCTGCCGCAGACTCTTAGCCTGATAACGGCGATCGGCATCGCCGGCCTGTTCAACTTCTTTGTAAACTCCAACGTGACCTGGCGCGCCTGGTGGAACCATAAGTTGCTTTCACGCACGCAGGCGCCGGAAACCACGCTGACCCCCGAGCAAATGCAAGGCATGGCTTTTGTCCCGTGCAATTATTGCGGAAGCACGGAATACAAGGTGCTCTACCCGGGAAACGCGGGGAAACTGGGGGACGTGGCGGCGCAAGCCTTCCGTTGCACCAGCGAGGAGCACGGGGATTTTACGAATATCGTGCAATGCAGCCAGTGCGGCCTGCTGTTCGAAAATCCGCGCGAAGTGGAAATCGTCAGCGACAAGAAGTATGAAGACGTGGAAGATCCCACCTACGACCTGGAGACGCCCGGGCGCATCCGCACATTCTCCAAGTTGATGGACGGCCTTTCTCAATATGCCAAGACTCCGGGCAAGACGCTCGACATCGGCTGCTATACCGGGGTGTTTCTCGATGTGGCGAAATCCCGCGGCTGGGAGACGTATGGCGTGGAGCCAAGCCGCTGGGCTTCTTCCAAGGCGCAAAGCAAGGGCCACAAGGTGGTCAACGCGCCTTTGCAGAAAGCGGGACTGCAGCCGGCTTCGTTCGATATGGTCACGATCTGGGATGTGATCGAACACCTGCAGGATCCGCAAGGCCAGCTCAAGCTGGCGTATCAGGTTTTGAAGCCCGGGGGAGTTTTCGGGCTGAGCACCATGGACGTGGGCTGCATGTTCGCCAAGCTCACCGGGAGGCACTGGCCGTGGTACATGCGCATGCATTTCTATTACTTTTCCGCGGCCAGCATGGCGCGCATGCTGCGCGCGGCGGGCTTTGAAGTGATCCGCATTGAGCGGCACAAGCGAATTGTGAGCTTGCGCTACCTGCTGCGGAAGGGGATGTCCCTGCTTGGTCCGCTCGCCTTTCTCGGCAGAATCCTGGGGCTTCCCTTCGGAAATGTATTTGTGACCGTGGATCTGGGCGACATCATGAACGTATATTGCATGCGGCCCAGCGCTCCCCCAGCGGAATCGCTCAAATGATCCGCGCGGCGGCGATTCTGCTGATCCTCGCCCCCGCAACTTGGGCGGAACAATGCACCGCCTCCTGGACCCATGGCCCGCAAAAGATCCGCCCGTTTTCGGCTGAGGCCATCCAACCTCCCGGGCCGCTTCGCTGCGCCAGAAACTCTTATTGCTCCTTTCAAGTTATCGTTGAGGCGCGTGGTGGTGAATGTCGCGACCTGCGCGCCGCCATCTCCGAGTTTCGTAACGTGGCCGGCCAGCCGATTTCCAGTTCCGAAGTCACGGTCTACCGGCAAGAGTTTGTGAATGTGTTCTACCGCTCGACCGAGCAGGGTGATATCGGCGAATGGCCCGATCCGCTGATCCCCGACGTGGACCCCGATTACGGCGAACAGCGAAATGCTTTTCCGGCGCGCATCCGGTTATTTTCGCCGGCTTACAAAAGCTATCGCGCTGAGCGGGGGCGGACTGTTTCCAAGGGGCGCAGCTTTGGGCTGGCCCATTCCGGAGGAGAGTACCGTTCCCGGCGCTACCAGCAGTTCGTGTTGCGCATCACCAAGGGCGGCCCGCTGGGCGCGGCACGGTTTGTGTGGTGGAGCCAGCCGGGCGCGGCGGAACCTTCCCGCGAACTTCCTGTGCAAGCGCGGCCTGTCCCGCTTTCGGATGGGCTGACGGTGCGGTTTGAGGGCGCCGGCCGTGAAGACGATTTCCGCCCCGGCGATGAGTTCTGGATCTGGGCGGGACCCGCGCGACGACAGCCCCTGTGGGTGGACCTCTTCATTCCCGCAGGCGCCAGCCCAGGGACTTATCACGGCGCCGTGCAACTGACATTTGACTCCCATCAACCATTATCCCTTCCGATTGAAATGGAAGTTGCAGCCGCGTTACTGCCTTCGACTTCATCGCTGGCAACGCATTTCGGCTTCTACTTGCGGGGAACCTACGAATATCACTATGGCTTTCGGCGCGTTGACCCGTTGATCCGGGAGCTGGGCCGGGCTTATGCGCGCGCGGGCTTGCGAAACCGCATCACTCTGGAGAGCACCGACGAGTTTGATCCCGTTTACGAATTCGATGCGGAGGGCCGGGTGCGCAAGGCCGATTATTCGCGGTACGACGCGGCCTGGGCGGATTTCCTGGATGGCCGGGGCACGCCACACGGAGCCACATGGTCTTCGCTTCGCATGCCCCGCTTTCGCAATTTGACCGGGACACAATTGCTCCATGCGGCGCGTGATTTTTCCGCGCATGCCCGGCAGCGGGGATGGGCAGACCGCCTTTTTGACTACACCTTTGACGAACCCGGTTCGCCACAGCAATATGCAGCTTTGCGGGCACGCGCGGAAGTAATGCGCGAGGCCGCGCCGGATGTCCCACGCCTGGCTACCACGCCATTGCAGAAGAACTTGTTTGGAGTAGTCACGCGCTGGTGCCCGCTGGTCGAGAACTACCTTCCCGAGACCCCGTTGCGTTTGGGACCGCGCGCGTGGCTGAATTGGTGGCGGGAACGGAACGCGTGGCGGCCGCAGGCAGGCGATTACCAGGAGCGCCTGCGCGCCGGCGATTCGTTGTGGCTTTACATTTCCTGCATCGGGCACGGCTGCTCGGAAACGGGCCGCTATCCGTGGCACAAGGACAAGCCCGCCTTCCTCGTCGATGTCCCCGCCACCGTGAATCAGCTATTGGCCACCATCGCAGCGACCTCGCCCGGCGTCACCGGCCTGCTCTACTGGGATGTGAGTTATGCCGACCACCATGAAGGGGGCGCGCCGCACGTGGATTTGGGCCCGTGGGAAAGCACCTACTACTTTGGCGGCAACGGGGAAGGTTCTTTGTTTTATCCTGGAGTTCCGGATCACCTGGGCGGCAAGTCTCACTTCCCTGTAGAGTCCCTGCGGCTGAAATTCATCCGCGAATCCCTGGTGGATGCGGAGTTGTTGCACATGCTGCGAAAACAGGGGATGGCGCAAGAGGCGGCAGATGCCGCGGCGCTAATCCGCCGCCCCGCCGGTTGGGACACCGGTTCCGCACCGTGGGTTTCGTTCCGCAATGCACTGCTGGCGAAAGTTCGGGCAGCGGACAAGTAGAAGCCATGCGCGGCCGCAAACCCTTGTGAGATACTGAAGGAAATATGGATAAAGTTCGGGTTTCCATTATTATTCCGATCTATAACGAGTTGGAGCATGCGGAGGAGGTGGTGCGTCGCGTTCTGGCCGCTCCCCTTCCTGCGAGTTGCGAAAAAGAAGTCATCGTAATTGATGATGGATCCACCGACGGTACCACGAACTTACTCAAGCGCTTGCAGCAAGACGGCACGATCCGCTTCCACGAATCCATTCTGAACTTCGGCAAAGGCACGGCCATTCGCATCGGGCTGCGCATGGCCACCGGCCGGATCATTCTTGTGCAGGATGGAGATTTGGAATACGACCCCAGCGAATACCGGCTGCTTGTTCAGCCCATTCTTGATGGAAAGGCGGAGGTGGTCTATGGGTCCCGTTTTCTGGGAAAAGTGGAGGGCATGAAAGGCGCCAACTTTCTTGCCAACAAAATCCTGACGTGGACGGCCAATCTCCTCTACGGCGCGGGAATAACCGACGAGGCCACGGCATACAAAGTATTTCGCCGTGAAGTTTTGGATCAGGTCACCCTGGAGTGCAAACGGTTCGAGTTCTGTCCCGAAGTGACCGCCAAAGTGCGCAAGCGCGGCATTCGAATCCACGAAGTACCCATTACCTACAGCGGCCGCACTGTCGAACAGGGAAAGAAAATCCGCTGGCGCGACGGCTTCGAGGCTATGTTTACGCTCTTGCGCTACCGCTTCCGGGATTGACTTCCACCCGGCGGGCACACGGCAAGACAAGGAACTTCCTACTTGATCTCGTGGATGCTGCCTACTCCCCGCTTGCTTTCGATCTCTTCAATAGTGGGCGGATAATTCTTCACAATGCCGCGATAACCCACGCCGCGCACCGTGATGTAGGGCGAGTGCACTCCGTATGCTCCGAACACAGCCAAGGCCAGCGCCGTGAACGTCACCGTTTTGCGGCTGAAGTAGGTGCCGATGAGAATCGCAATGGACGGCAACAGGGTGTACACCCGGGTGTTGTTAAAGAAGTGGAAGAAAGCGGGAACAATCAGGAAAAGAATGTGGTAGCGGTCAAACGAATCGCGCACGATGTCCAGGTACCGGAACGCCAGCACGCCCAGCAACCCCATGCCCCACCAAATCGGCATCCAGAACAAAAGCATGTTGCCGCTTTGAATTTCCTCGCCAAACGTGGGGGCAGAGGTCTGGAACACTTCAATCATGTTTCCCACAGGGTTTCCAAATGGCGCCGATACGATCAAGCCAACCGTTAATACGAGTGCGGCAACCATCAGCGGGCGCAGGGTTCGCTGAGTTCGCTCCCAGACGGTGCCTGGATCAAAAAACACCCATATCGCCTCACCCAGGATAGGCAGCACGCCGAAAATTGCCTGATTCTTTGTGCCAAAGGCCAGACCCCAGAACACCGCCGCCCAAATGTAGCGTTTCCGAAACAGAAAATAACTGTAAATGGTCAGAAAAAGAGTCATCGGCACTTCTTGATGCAAGTCAGCAGACCACAGGGCGGTGGCGGGAAGGAGGGCAAAAATAATTGCCGCCCAGCCTCCGGCCTCCTTCCCTGCGCGCACTTCGACGAAACGATAGATCAAGAAAAGCAGAATCAGACCCATGAGCCAGCAAGACAACCGGGGAACCAGGAACGCCGGATGATAAATATAATCCCGCTGATAAACCAGCAACGACTGCGGGAGAGCATAGGATAAAGCGATGGCCGGGATATTCAGGATGAAGGAGAGCAAGGGCTTGCCAGACTTGCGGTGGGTCACGAAGTAGTCGGGCGTGAACACAAAGGGCTGGGTGCGGTTGCTGGCGGCCTTGTGCGTGATCTGGTATTGCGAAAGGATGGCTGCCGATTGTTCATCCGCTTCGGCGGGCCGGGTGTAGTAGCGCCAGGCCAGCGCGTAGCTTTGCCAGGCAATCTTCATGGCCTTTCCGTAGTCTTTTTCTCGCGCCGCGGAAAGAGCGTAATCTCCGCCCAGCATCAAATAGGGTATGGTGACAAAATGCGTTTCGTCCCCGCTGAGCTTGGTGAATCCGTACGGAAGCGTGAGAAGAACATAAAGAACCACCGCAATGACCGGGAGGCGGATGGATGCCGCTTTCCTGGCCGGGTTTGCGCCAAGAGCATTGGTTTCGAGGGGACGATTCACAAGGGTGCTCATCAATGTTCTTTGTTTCGCGGCGCCTCGGGATCCTGCTCGGGCAGCCCGCGGCGCTTCCTGCGTTCTCTTTCCGCAGAATATTCCTCTTCGGCGCGGACGCTTCCCACCCCGCGCAGCTTCTCAATATCGCCAATGGTGATGGGATAATCGCGCAGAAGGTCGCGATAGCCCACCCCGCGGATGGTCAGGTACGGGGATGGCAGCCCCCAAAAGCCGATAATTATGAGCCCTGCAACGGCAAAGTAGGCCGTCTTGGGTCGAAAATAGGAGCCGGCAAGAATGGCTGCGGCTGGCAGCAGCATATACACGCGGCTGTTGGTGTAAAAACTGAGAAAAGCCGGAAGGATGAGAAAGAAAATCCAGTAGCGATCGAAACGATCGCGGACCTCATCCAGATAAGACAAGCCCAGCAGGGCCAGAAGTCCCATGCCGCACCAGATTGGATTGTTAAAGAAAAGGTAGCTGATGTTCTGAATCTGCTGGTCAAAGCCTGCCTCGGACGTTTGCGCAACTTCTTTCAGGTTCGCCAGCGGGTGCCCGAACGGCGTTGATACCACTAACCCCACCGCGAAAATGAAGAGGAAATCGCGCAGCGGTAGCCATGCCCGTGCCCAACGCTCTTTCGGGCTGCCGGCGTCGCACGCCAGCCAGATCGCTTCGGCTCCCAGGGGCAAAAGGGCGAACACCGCCTGATTCTTCACCGCAAATGCCAAACCCCAAACGACCGCCGCCCGCAGGACCTGGCCCCTTCCCCAGTAATAACCGAACAACAGGATCAAGAACGCGAGCGGGATATCCTGGTGCAGGTCCGGCGACCACAGCATGGTTACCGGCAAAACGGCGAAGATCAGCGCGGCACGTCCGGCCTTCGCAGGGTCCCATCGTTCTCGAACGAAACGGTAAATCAAGAGAATGCAGCCCAGGCCCAGCAGCCAGGAGACCAGGCGGGGAAGAAGGAAGGCCGGATGGTAGATGTACTCGCGTTGATAATGGATCAAGTTATGCGGCAAGAGCATGGACAACGCCAGCGCTGGAGCATTCAAGAGGAACGAGAGTAAAGGCTTGCCTGTCTTGCGGTGCGTCACGAAGTAGTCTTCGGTAAAGACAAACGGCCGTTGATGCTCTTTGGTGGCCCGAAAAGTCGCTTCGTATTGATTTAGTTCGCTGGCGGCATGTTCGCCGGCATCCGCTGGCCGAACGTAGTAGCGCCACGCAAGAGAGTAGCTCTGCCAGGCAATGAGCAAGGCCCTTCGGTACTCCCCCTCTTTCAGCGCGCTGAGCGTGTAGTCCCCTCCCAGGATCAGGTAGGGAACGGTTGCAAAGTGAACTTCATCGCCGCTCAGTTTGGTGATTCCATAAGGAAGGGAAAATGCGAAGTAGAAGACGATAGCGACAAAGAGGGGCCGCACTCTGGGTCGCTTCAGTGACGGTGCCTCCGAGCCTCCCTGCAACGGGACGGTGGACAATTTTCCGCGTCTCCTAGTACTTCCCCGCAGGACCTGCGGCGGCTTTCTGCGAGTTCACGGGCACATCCACCACGTACAATTGATGGACCCCCACCGGGTTCAAAACGCCGACCGTCATCGAACTCGCAAACAGGCAACGGCTCCCCTGTTGATTGCAGGATGCGCGTGGAGAGTAATAATACCCCAATCCAACGTTGGAACGGTGCTTTGCAAGCACGTCGATTGCGTCTCCGACAATCCTGCCTCGCGGATCAAACTTCAGCGTCACCCGCAAAATGGAATGCGCCAAGGGGTCAATGCTGGTGTTTCCATATCCCTCGGACGAAACAAAAAACTGGTCCTTTTGCGCGTTGTTCCAGGAAAAATGCGCGAACCCATGCTGGCCCGGAATGCCGCAGCCAATCATGAAGATCTGAGACTTCAGGGGTTTGGTGAGGGGCGTGCCCGCTGTTTCCACGTCGGGATCAATAATGGCGGCCGTCGGCTTCCAGATATCATTGGGGTAGTCTTTGGCGGCGGGATTGCCGCTCTTTGATCCTGGCGGGCAACTCCGGCTGGATTCTTCGACCACCGTGACCGTGCGGCCGTTGGGAAGAACCCCGTGCGCATGGTGCCCATGATCGCCAGAACGAATCCTGCTGGAGAAATCCAGCGTGTAGGTGTAGCTGTTCTTGCCCATGATGACCCAAACGCGGTTATCGCGGGCAAAAACCGCTTCGTCGAATTCCTGTCCTGCCACTTCCAGCGCACCGACAATCTGTCCGGTCTGCATGTCGTAGGTGGCGAGGCCCATGGGAGTCCACTCGCTGTCACCCGGACGCGTCGCGCCCAGGAGCGTGATCAGCAGATACCGGTCGTCAAAACTCACATAGCCCAATGTAAGGTGAGCGACTGAACGCCCGGGAAGCGGGGACTTGTCCAGGCGGAAAATGCGCTTCCCTTTCCGCGTGAATGGATTCCATTTCCATATTTCCAGATCGCGATATCCGTAAAAGGAATCTTTGTCGGTCCATGACCAGAACAGCCTTTCCGGATTAATCCCGGGAGGCGCTCCCGCCAGGGCATCGCCGGTCACGGAAAAGTTTGAGTCCTTCATCAGCAAGGCCACGACTTCGCCTCGCGCTTTCAGGCAGGCGACAATGAGGTGAGTGCCGTCTTGGTTCCAAACGGGCCAGTAGGAATAGAAGTGTTTCGCGCCTCCGGGACACAGCTTGCCGTCCGTGACGCTCCATACTTTGTTGCCGGAGGCCGGATCCACATAAGCCGCGCCGCGTTCCGCCACGGTAACCGTTGGCGCCTGCGCAAGCGCAGCGCCCGCCGTTCCTAGAAACAGCAAAGCGGCGGCTAACGGCGATAACTCATGACGAAAGCCGGTCATGATTCGTCTTTCCGGCACACTTATGGGACGTCAACAATATACAAATGGATGTTTGACGTCGTACTGGATGTGTTGACAGACATGGAGCTCGCGAACAGACAGCGGGTACCTTGCTGGTTGCACGTCATCCGTGGGAAAGCAAAGTAGCCGAAGCGGCCGGGCTCCGAGCGGTGCGTCGCCAAAATGTCAATCTGATCGGAGATGATCTGATTATTGTTCGTGGGATTGAACTGGAAACGGATACGCAGCAAAGAATCGGCCAGCGGATCGGTACCCGTGGGGCCGTAGGTTTGCGAACTGATGAACATGCGATCGGTTTGCACGTTATTCCAGGAATAGTGGGCAAACGTGTGGCGTCCGGCAATCTTGCAGCCAATCCAGAAAATCTCCGCAGCCCACGGGTAGGTGGTGACGGCGATGCTTGGGCTGTTTATCGTCTCGTCTATGACGCCGGCAGTCGGCTGCCATCCCTGGCCCGCCGGATACCCTGACGTAGATCCCGCCGGGCAATCGTGGTCGGATGATTCACGCACAGTCACCTGACGTCCACCTGGCAACAGGCCGTGTGCGTGGTGCCCACGAGACGATGGACGCACAAAAGAAGAAAAGTCGCGGGTGTAAGAGCGGCTTTCCAGACCCGTGCCGGGATCCAGGATCACCCAAACCCTGCCGCCCTTGGTAAAAATGGCCTCGTCGTAGAAGACGTTTCTCAGATCCAGCAGGCCGACAATCTGATTGGCCACGCGATCCCATACCGCCAGCGCATACACGGTAAAGGTTGGCGTCATGAGTTCGAGGCAGAAATATCGATCGTCAAAGCTGACGTAGGTCATCCGCATTCTGCTCGGGGTAACCCCGAAGGCTTGGATCGTGGATACGTCCAGCAAATCCACAGCCTGCCGGGTAAAGGGGTTCCATTGCCGGACGACCGTGTTTGCATAACCATAGACCAATTGCGGGTTGGTCCAGGCCCAGAACAGTTCAAACGGGCTCATCCCGCTGGTGCCCTGCAGCGCGTCGCCCACCACCACCAGGTCGTTCGGGCCGCCCGGGTCATTTTGAAGCAGCAAGGCATTGCTCGCAGCCGTACTGCCCACCCAACTGAGGCACTCCAGAATCAGGTGGGTATTATCGGAACTGAATACAGGCCAGTAGGAATAAAAGTGTTTCGCGCCGCCCCGGCACAGCGAGTTGTCGGTCACCACATAGACGCGGTTGCCGGTCTGCGGATCAAGGTACGAACCGCGCCGCGGAGGCAAGGTGATGAGCGGCGGCGGGGGCGGGGCCGAAAGCTGGGTGAGCATCGCGTTATAGATATTCGTTAGGAAAGCGGTGAACGGGAACGGTGAAAACGAATTCAAATACAGGTCGTCACGGATGAGCACAGGAACCTGCGCGCTGTTGACTTTGCCGATCTCCTGCGCCATCTCGAACGCGATCATTTCGTCCCGGATAAATTTGAGGCGGAGCGATTCCACCGGAATGTGATTGGCGCCGCCAATGTCCGATGGACGGCCCGGGTAGAACAGCGTGCCTTCCCCGTTGCCGCCGTTGTAATAGGTGCTCTCCCAAACATCCGCTCGCGGGCTGGCCATGGCAAACGAACGCGCGTAAGCGGCCACGGTGTCCTGATAAAGGACGCCGGAGACATTGTATGGGGAGATGCTCAGCAAGCCCCAAGTCCGATTGGCGACCGGCGACACATCGATGGCAAATGTCGGGAAGTTGTCGAACCGTGGGGAGGAGCCGGTGCCCGAGCAATCGTGGCTCTTGCAACTCGGGTACCACCAGAGCTCGTCGCCAGCGGCCACGGCTGCGTCATAGAACGCGCGCGAGGCGGAGTTGGGGCCGTCGAGAAACTCCTTTTTCTCCAGAGTTGCAAAGTTCGGAGACCAGCGGTTCACATAGCCGACCAGGTTGGCGTTGAAGCTCGAGATGTCCGTTGTAACCACAGTCCGCAGGGTGCTGTCCACCGAGCGTACCAGGCTCGACCGAGTCATCGCGCCAACAAAGTCGGCGCTGGTCGCGGGCTCATCGAAACTCAAATCGAAGACGCGCGAGCGCCAGCCGCGCGTGATGAACGCGCTCAGCATGTTCTCCGTGGCAAAGTACTGCTCGCTGGGCGTGGCGCCCACGCGGGGCAGGCGAAGCACCGCGAGTTGCTCGCCGTGGGGAGTAATCGACCCGTTGGCGAGTGGCGCCGTCGCCTGGTCATAACTGGCGTAATTGCTCGAGGCTACGGTGCCATCCGCATTGAACGTGAAGGATGGGCTGCCAAAGCTTGCGGTATCGCAGTTGATGCGATTAATCAGGCACGCCACGCCGTAAAGCTGGCCAAGCCCGAGCGTTTCCGGGCCGCTGGAATTGAAGAAGTGCGCGTTCTGAAGATTCGTCCAGTTCATTCCAAAGTAGGAGGGAACTTTGGACGAAGTCGCCAGGGTGTACGGTTGCACGTCCACGGAAACCGCGAGCGATACATTGGCCTTGCCAGCGCGCACCACGGTCACAGTACCGTTATAAATACCGGCCGTTGTCCCCGAAGGCACGAACAGGTCGAACCAGACCGGCTGGTTGCGCAACGTTCCCGCATAGATCCAGAATGTGTTCCCCACGTTGAAATCGGTGACGCCGGGCGTGCCCCCGCTTTGGAAGGTGACGGTGACCCCATCCGATAGCGGCGTCGGGCTGTTGGTGACCGGAACGTTGGAAGCCGCAAAAGTCGCCCCGCCATCGTTCGACCATTTGAAAGTGGCGGTTCCAATCGCTCCCCCACGATCAATTTGCACCACAAAATGGCGGTAGCGGCTGCCGGTGAAAACCCCGCCGGCAATTGCCCGTCCCGCGCCGACTCCTGCGTTGCTCGTATCCCCGCCGCTGCGCGGATAGATCTTGTAAGCCGGAGAAATACGGTTGATGGCAAACGGAAAGGCGTTTCTTGTTTGACCCAGGAAGGGATCAACCTTGGGGATAAGCGGGTCCGGATACTCGCCGATATCCGAGGTCTCGCGCGACGGATAAGCCGCGTTGACGTATTTCTCCAGGTAAATCACGGCATTCGTCGCAGGAATCCGGTTTCCGGCCGAATCCACCAGATCCGAGACAGTCAGGTTGACGCCCGTAAGATCTTCTTGATTGGCCTCCACCAGGACCTGCCAGGAAATGTATTGGTTCCTGGACGAACGTACGGTGATGGAACTGCTGCCTTTGGCCGCCAGAACATCGTAAGCGCGGAGCTTTTCCGTCGCGGCATAGAGGGACACGCCGCTTGCGGTGGTCGGAGCGGCAACCGTAAGTTGCACGTTGCGAGTCGCCGTCGCATTCACGCTGCTTCGAACCTCAATCGTAACGGTTTGCGGGGTCAACGGAGCAATGTAGAGTCCAGCCGCTGAAATGGTGCCAACCGTCGCATTCCCGCCCTGGACGCCGTTCACGAACCAGTTGACGATCGGCGCCGTAGAAATCGGCTGCGGGTATTGAAACGACTGATACTCGAACTGCACTCGCCCGCCAGGGAGCACCGTCTGGCCTGCCGGGCCAAGGCGAACGAAAACGATGACCACGTTCAGTGTGGCAAAGCCCACAGCCGCGGGGTCCGCGGCACTCAGGGCGCTTATGCGCACAAGCCCCGGCGGCGCAGTACCAGGCGCGGTATACAAGCCGCTCGCGGAGACGGTTCCAAACGTCGAATTTCCTCCCGGCACACCGTTCACCGACCAAGTCACAGCGGTGTTGCCTGTACCGGTAACGGTGGCGGTTAACTGCTGGGTTAAGCCGACCTCCAATCTTGCCGAAGCGGGGCTGACCGCCACGTTGGGCACAATGCGCGCGTTCACGGTCATGCACGCGGTGGGAACGGCGGTGCTGCAGGCGGTCACGGTAATGTTCGGGGAACCGGGCTGAAGGCTGGGAGGCGAATACACGCCGGCCACGTCAATGGTTCCGAACGTGGCGTTGCCGCCGACGACGCCGTTCACGCTCCAGGTCACGCTCTGATTGGCCGCGCGAATCACATGCGCGGTGAATTGCTGCGTTTTCCCAATGGGCAGATTTTTGTCACGCGGGAAAACGGAAACAAACACGCCGGTAGGCGGCGCAATCACAGTAACCGTTGCCGTACCTGTCTTGGTCGTGTCCGCCTGGCTGGTGGCGGTCACCGTAATCGGACCTGCGGGCACGGCGGGGGCGGCGTACAAGCCGGAAGTGAGATTGATGGTGCCGCCGCCTGAAACCGTCCACGTGACCGCCTGGTTGGCCGTGCCTGCCACCGTAGCGGTGAACTGCTGCGACTGGCCGGTGTTCAACGTAATTGTGGATGGGGAAACGGTTACGGAAATACTCTGCGTGACGGTGACCGTCGCCGTACCCGTCGTGTTCGAGCCGTCCTGACTGGTCGCGGTCACCGTGACCGCGCCCGCAGGAATCGTAGCCGGCGCGGTGTACAAGCCTGCTGGACTGATGGCTCCACCGCCAGTCACGCTCCAGGTAACCGTCGTGGTGGTCGTACCTGTAACGGTGGCGCTGAATTGCTGCGTCTGGCCAACACTCACCGAAGCGCTCGGCGGGTTGACAACCACTGAAACACCGGGCTGAACGGTGACGGTTGCGGTGGCCGTCTTGGTTGAATCCGCAACGCTCGTCGCGGTTACGGTCACCGTGCCCGCCGGTACCGTCGCAGGCGCGGTGTAAAGTCCGCCGGCCGAGATAGTCCCGCCATTTGCGGAAACACTCCACGTAACCGAAGTATTGGTTGATCCGGTCACCGTGGAAGAAAATTGCAGCGTATTCCCCGCGCGCACGCTTGCGCTGGTGGGTGAAACCGACACCGCGACGGGAACCACAACCGTAATGGTTGCGTTTCCAACGGCAGTCGCGTCCGCCACGCTGCGCGCCGAAATTGTGTACGACTGCGTGAGCAGCAAGTTGCTCGGCGCCGTGTACAGCCCGGTGGCGCTGATCGTGCCCACCGTGGCGTTTCCGCCGGCGATGCCGTTTACGCTCCAAGTCACAGCGAGGTTCGTGGTGCCCGTAACCGTGGCGGTGAACTGTTGCGTGCCGCCTGTGGTGGTGCTGGCGCTGGTGGGAGCCACTGTCACGCGCACGGGAACCACTACGGTGACCGTGGCGGTAGCAACCAACGTCGGATCCGCGACACTGGTTGCCGTCACCGTGACCGGGGAAGCGGGAGCTGTTGCCGGGGCAATGTACAGGCCGCTGTTACTAATGGTGCCCACCGCGGAACTGCCACCCGGAATTCCATTGACTGCAAAATTCACCGCGGTATTCGTGACGCCGGTAATGTTGACGTTGAATTGAACTCCCAGATTCACCGCGACGGTGGCCGAGGTCGGATTGATGGAAATACTGCCAAGCGGCTGGACCGTTACGCTAGCAGTAGCGCTGGGATTGGGCGCAGCGGCGGCGATGGCGGTGACGGTAGCCGGGCTGGCCAGAGGATTTGCTGGCGCCGTGTAGATACCTGTTGGACTGATCACCCCAACCGTGGCATTTCCACCCGTAACGCCATTCACCTGCCACGTCACCGACTGATTGGATGTGCCCGACACCGTGGCGGAAAATGCAAACTGATCGTTCACCCGCAACGTGATGGAACTGGGGTTCACCGAAATGGTGACAGGGGGAGGCGCAGGCAGCACGGTTACCGTTGCGGCGCCCGACGAGGTCGGACTGGCCACGCTGGTTGCGGCAATCAGTACGGCGCCGCCTGCGGGGACCGTCGCTGGCGCGGTATAGAGGCCCGCAGCGGTGATTACCCCAAGGGCTGCGTTGCCGCCCGTTACCCCGTTCACGCTCCACGTCACCGATTGATTCGCCGTACCCGTGACCGTCGCCGAAAATTGTTGCGAGCCGTTTGTCTGTAGCACCGCGCTTAAGGGTGCAACCGCCACGGACACCACAGGGGGGGCGCTCACCACCGTGACCGATGCGGAGCCAACCGAGCTTGCGCTGACCACGCTGGTAGCGGAAACAAGAACGGAGCCGCCCGCTGGCACGGAAGCCGGAGCCGTGTACAGGCCCGCTGCGCTGATCGTCCCTACCGTGCCGTTGCCGCCGGCAATATTGTTCACGGCCCAGGTGACACCCTGGTTCGCGCTACCGGTGACGGTCGCTGTAAATTGCTGCGCATTGCCGGTTTGCAGCGTGGCGTTCGTGGGTGAAACAGAAACCGTTATCGTGGGCGCTGGCGGTTGAATCGTGACCGACGCGGACCCCACGGCCGTCGGGCTGGCGGCGCTGGCAGCCGAGACCAAAACTGCCCCGCCTGCGGGAACCGAAGCCGGGCCAGTATAGAGACCGCTCGCAGAAATTGTTCCCACGGTTGCGTTGCCGCCTACAATTCCATTCACACTCCAGGTAACTGTCTGGTTCGCCGTTCCCGAAACGGATGCTGAAAACTGCTGCGCCCCAGAAACTGCCACCACCGCATTTGCCGGAGCTATCGACACGGTCACGCTGATCGGCGCCGTAATGAGAATGGACGCCGCCCCGGAAGCAAGCGGATCCGTAACGCTGTTCGCCAGGATGGATACGGTGTTCGGCAAAGGCACCGACGACGGAGCGGTGTATTGGCCGCAGGACGAATTTGCCGGTACCGGGCCCGGGCAAGGTACAACCACGATAGCCCCGAACGTCGAATTCCCGCCGGGCAGGTTATTGACAAGCCATGTCACCTGAGGCGAGGGAGGCGTGCCACGGAACAAGCCGCTGACCGTCGCCACCAGCACCATCGTTTGATTGATATCCAGCGTCGAAGTCACCGGCGAAACGGAAACAGTTACGCCTACGTTCACCACGATCGTTGCGGTGGCAAAGGCTACCGCGGTCGGGTCCGCAACAGACGTCGCGCTGATGGTGACCGTGTTCACGGCCGGCAGCGTGCCGGGCGCTGTATAGAGGCCGGTGGGAGAAATGGTCCCATTCTGGGTGTTTCCGCCAGCGACACCGTTCACCGCCCAAGTCACGGCGGTGTTGCTTGCCCCCGTCACCGTTGCCGAAAACTGCTGCGTCAATCCAACTTGCACTTGGATATTGCTGGGGGTCACTTGGACGGCCACGCGTTGCACGATGTTGGCCAGGGCCAGGCCGGAGGCTGCAGGATCGCTGACGCTGGTGGCAGTGATCGAAACTTGCGAATTTGCGGGAACTGCAACCGGGGCGGTGTACACGCCCGCAGGAGTAATCGTTCCGACGGTGGCATTTCCGCCAGAAATTCCGTCCACCCGCCACGTCACAGCGGTGCTGGTCGCGCCGGTCACGGTGGCCGTAAACACAGTGCTGGTCCCGGTCTGCAGGGTAATCGTCGAAGGACTGACGGAAACGTGAGTGGAGCTGGTTGCGGTCGAGATGACCACCACGGCTTGCGCCGTCTTCGTTGGATCCTGCTGGCTGGCTGCGGTCACGATCACCGAATTCGGCGTGGGAGCGGTAGAAGGGGCCTGGTATGAGCCGCTGCTGGAAATTGTGCCGACCGTCTGGTTTCCTCCCAGAACGCCGTCAACGAACCAGACCACGCCGTTGTTGGTGGCGCCGTGCACCGTGGCCGAGAATTTCACAACTCCGTTGGTCTGCACAGAAACGCTGGAGGGAGTAAGAGAGAGCGTAATGGGCGGGGGCGGGTTGGTGGTGGTGCCGCTGCCTCCCGAGCCACTAGCGGGATTTTGAAAACCGTTCTGAATCGGCACGCCTCCGCCGCCGCATCCCGACAAAACCACAGCGGTAAGCGCAACCAGAGCAAATAGGATGTTCGTATGAAGACGAGTGATCTTTCCAAAGACTGCCACGGAAGCCCCCTCTAACACTCTCCTTGCGCAACTGCCGTGGGTTTGCAGGCGCAATGGAGGCACCGCCCGAAATCTCAGGCGCACCAGTACGGACAGGTCCTGTATTTATCCACGATAGAGTAGTTATTAACGTGCCCCATTGCAAGCAACCTTCGTACAGGCGCATTCCAAACGGGCACTAGGAGTACCGGGACGGGGAAAACTGGCCTGGAGGGCTAGGCGACGGGGGTTGCCCTCTTCTTCTGCGGTAGCCCGTTTTCCTTAATTTTGTAAAGCAACGCTCGGTAACTGATTCCAAGCAATTCGGCCGCGCGCTTGCGATTCCACCGCGTGCTCTTCAGCGCTTCCAGGATCAAGTAATGCTCCGCCTGCTGGCTGGCCAGCTTGGAAAATTTCTTGAGTGAAAAATCGGTAACTGGCGGAAGTTGGAAGGCGGCCCCCACCGGCGCCCGGCCCCGCTCATCGAGGTCGTTGAGCACCGTTTCCGCCGAATCCAAAATCACATAGCGCTTCACGTAATTCTCCAGCTCGCGGATGTTGCCTGGCCAATTGTGCTTCCGGAAACGATCCACCACAGAACCGGATAGTCCGGCAACCTTGCGCCCGAACCGCTCTCCATAAAGCTTCAGGAAGTACTCCACAAACAGGGGAATATCCTCAATCCGGTGGCGAAGCGCGGGCATTTGAATGTTCACTACATTGATCCGGTAATAGAGGTCTTCGCGAAAACTCTCTTTTTGTATTTCTTGCTCCAGTTCCCGGTTGGTGATGCAAATGATGCGAACATTCACTCGGCGCTCTTCCAAATCACCGATGCGGCTGAATCGCCCGTCCTGCAGCACCTGCAAGAGCTTGGCCTGCAGGCCAGAGTCAATGTCCGCAATTGCGTCCAGCACAATCGTTCCGCCATCGGCCAGTTCAAACTTCCCCGGACGATTCGAGACGGCCCCGGTAAACGCCCCTTTCTCAAAACCAAACAGTTCCGATTCCAGGAGCGATCCCGGTATGGCCGCGCAACTCACTTTCACCAGGGGCATTTCCTGCCAAGGGGCTTGAGAATGAACAAAATTGGCCAAAACTTCTTTCCCGGTGCCGCTTTCGCCCTGAATGAGCACCGGGACGCGAACCGAGGCCACCCGCTCCACGGTGCGCCGTATCTTCTTCATTTCCTCGGTTTTGCCAAATAGTATCTCTGGCGGGACCGGCGCGATTCCCGACTGCGCCGCCGTGATTTGTTGAACTTTAGCCACGGTCAGGGGTGACCTCATTCCTCAAGAATTTCCTCAGACCGCTATGAATAGCATTTAAGCAACCAACTGTGAAAGTTTCTGCACAGTGCGGTTATCCGTTTATTTTACAAATACTTACAAGCAAATACCGCCGCCTTCAAGTTGGCCACGGGACCCATCGCCTGTGGAAAACCATTTCCTCGTATGAAAATGTTTTCCTGTCTACCTGAGATTCTGAAGGGAGTGCGCCAGCTAGGGTCAGGATACAAAAGCGCATCCGATGCGCAGCACGTTGTTCGCATCGGTTTGCTCATAAACCTTGCGGAGGTTCACCTTCACCGGAGGCAAAATCGGCACGTGAAGGACAGCTTGAAAGTTTACCGGTAGTTGGATTGCTGGATCGACATGCAAAGAGACCCCGCCGTAGCTTAGATCCATGACGCGGGCGCTCATTTCGCCGTTGGTCCTGACCACGGCGTAGGCGCGCGTGCCCACCAGCGAAACACGTTCCCACTTTCGCGTTTCCGACCATTGTTTTGGCGCGGGAACCGCAGCGGCCGTGAGCGGAACCGCCGGCGATGCGGCGGCGACCTTAGCCTTAGGGGCAGTCTTCGGGAGAGGCAATTCCTCCACCAGAGCTACGTTCTTCAGGGGGGATTCGAACTTGAGATCTTCAGGAGCTGGCGCAGAAGGCGCAACGCTGAAGGGCCGCAAGGGACTGCCGTCTGACCGGGAACTATTCTTCAGAGTATAGAGTCTCTCGTCCGCCAGCCGGATCAGCACTTCCTTTTGGTCGCCTTCCTCCGGAAAAACAGCCACGCCATAATCCAGTGCCAGCGGCACATCCAGCTTCATGGGCAGAGTGATCGCCTCATAGCTGCTGCGCAGGCGGCGCGCCAGCGTGTTTGCTTGTTCCGGATCGGCTTGCGGCAGCAGGAGCGCGAACTCGTCGCCGCCAATGCGGAATGCATAGTCGGAAGTACGCAAGGTCTTGCGCAGCGTGGCCGCGGCCGATTGCAGAGCCTGATCTCCAGTCAGGTGACCGAAGCGGTCGTTCACTTCCTTGAAGCGATGCAGATCCATCAGCACCAGCGAAAGATGCTGGTTATAACGCTTGGCGCGGTTCAGTTCTTTTGCGAAATACTCTTCAAACAAGCGGCGGTTATAAAGCCCCGTCAGCGGATCCGTTGCCGCGTTGATCTGCAACTTCTTCAAATCTTCGTACTCCATCAGGATGGGCATACGCAGGTAGTTGGTGTTGGAAAGCACGTCCACCATGATGGTCTTCAGGGAAAGCGGCCGGCTCAATTGGCCCTGCAATTCCTGACGCCGCGAAAGGATTTGCTCCCAGCATTCGAGGCTGAAGGCCTCAGTGAGCTCGACTTGCGCCATGGACTTGAAAAACTTTTGCAGGAATTGGCCGCGCGCGGGCCGCTCCAGGTTTTCCAGGGTTTCTATCAACAGATCGAGGAACGAATCCTCAGCGCTCAGATTTCGATTTCCATTCGTCAGAAGTTGGGCAGGCTGGTTCAATTTCACGTGTCCGCAATTCCTGGGTGCCTGCGGGCACACCGTTGCCGAGCAAACTGCGAGTCAATATGCTGCAAGAGCTGGGCCAAACTGGCCTTCACCGTAAACTACTCTTTTCGGGGCGAATAAACAACTATTTCAGCAAGAGGCTTCAATGGGGTGAACTCAGGAAAAGGAAAAACATTTCACATCTGCGGAATAAAAATATTCTAATCAATAAGTTACCCGATCGGCTTGAGGAATTCTACCCCCAGAAGGTTGAGCTCGCCGGCGTGCATGGCTCGGCGCACTCTTGCCTGCATTGGAGGGTTGCCGGCGGGAATTAGTCCATTTGTGCTGGGAGGCGGCGCGGGAATGGTCAGGGAAATCAGGTCGTTGCTGGCAAGTACTCGCGAACACACCAGTAGGGCGCCGTTCGCACTGATGTCCAGAGTCTTGGCCAGCTCAAGGAACTCCTCCCCCTGCAAATTCATTCCCCGCAAGAACATAGGCATTTGAATACGGAGGCGTGCGCTGCTTCGGCGATCCGCTGCACTGGTCAGGTTTGCGGTCAAAAATCCCCCACACCGGCCAAGAAGAGTACTCCAGTTCTAGTACCACGTTCTCTCCGCAATTCTATGGCAAGTCTGATGAGGCCGGCAACGGCAATTTAAAGCACCTATAATCAACATTCTAAAAACAAGTACAGGAGAGGCGGTCCACCCAAGATCAGCGCAGGGGGCGAAAGACTTTCACCAAATGTGCAAAATGGAACCTATTTACCATTGACACCCACTTTGTTCCTCTGCCACGATTGGGGTGCTTCAAAGCTGCCGTCGGGCCCAAACCCTTCAAATTATCTTCAGAAGGATGGGTGTCGAGACTGCCAGGGAAGGGGTTCGATCTCGAAGTCAATGCAGGCTCAACTCACATCGGCAAGTAACCTTCCGCTGCCTCTTGTCCAATCCATGCTGGACATGTTCGAGCGCCCCGTCCTGTTTGCCGATCGGTCTGGACGGATCATCCTTGTGAACCAGGCAGCCCGCCGCTGCCTGGCCTTCCATCATCTCTCCTTGGAGGATTCCAACCTCTTTGCCGACCTGTTGCGTCTGGACTCCAAAACGGTGACCGGTCAGTTGGAAAGTGGCGAACAGGAAATGCTCCTGCCCATGGACTGCGAGGACGGCAAGAGATTGGCGAAGATTCGCTGGGTTCCCGAACCCGATTGGCTGGTCGTTACCGTCCAGGACCTGCCGGGCGCCGCGATAAAAGACAGTCCGGAAATCCGGCAGACGCTCCAGGAACTCCTGCAGGAACGCGAAATCACCTACCGCAATCTTCTTGCCGCCTATCTTCGCTTGCAGGAAGTGAACCGGCAGAAGACGCTTTTCCTGGCATCGGCCGCGCATGAATTGAAGACGCCACTGGCGGTCATGAAAGGGTATTACGACCTGCTGCTCTCCGGCTCTCTCGGCAAGCTTACCGAAAAGCAGCACGACATCCTGGAAGAATCGAAGGAAAGCTGCGAGCGCCTGGTCCGCCTGGTTTCGATGTTCCTGAATTATTCCGCCCTGGAAAGCGGCAAACTGATCCTGCACTTGCATGAAAACGATTTGCGCGACTGCATTTCGGAAGTCGTCACGCGGTGGCACGATGCGTTTCAACGGAAGAACGTCAGATTGGAAACGCGCGTGGATAGCCGCCTGGTGCCCTTTAAGTTCGACTACCAAAAAGTCCTCCAGGTTGTGGCCAACCTCCTGGACAACGCACTGAAGCACACCCCGGAAGCGGGTAGCGTGACCCTTTCGGCCGAGCCCCATTTTTGGGACCGCCGCACCGCAAAAAAACCTGCACCGGAAGAAAAACGGCGCGGCGAACAGAGCACGCCCAATTGCATCATGGTCTCCGTCAGTGATACCGGTCCCGGTATTCCCGCAGAGTTTCACCAGGAGATCTTCGAGGACTTTGTCCGGGTAGATCGTTCGTCCTCGGGGATGGGCCTGGGGCTGGCCATTGCCAAGCGCCTGGTGCAGGCCCATCGCGGAAAAATCTGGGTGGAAAGCGAGCCGGGCTCTGGCTGCCGGTTCACCTTCTTGCTGCCTTGGAACGAGTCGTGAAGCGCGCGCAATTTTGAGGAGAGTGCATGTTAAGCCGTGAGCGAATCCTGGTGGTGGATGACGAGCCCAGCATCCGCAAATACCTGCAGACGCTTTTGCAGATTGAAGGCTACGAAGTCACCACTGTGGAATGTGGTTCCGACGCGCTGGAAAAAATCGATCAGGGCGAGCGCCCCGATCTCATCATCCTCGACGTGCTGATGCCGGAAATGGATGGCCTGGAAACCCTGCGGCGCATGATGCAGATGGATCGCACGCTGAACGTGATCATGCTTTCCTGCTCGAACGAAGTGGGAACGGTCGTGGAAGCCATCCGCCTGGGCGCCAGCGACTACCTGACCAAACCTTTTGAAAAGCCGGAATTGGATGCGGCCATCCTGAAGTGCCGCCAGAAGCGCGAATTGCGCGCGGAAAACGAAGCCCTGCGGGACTACGTGGAGCATCTCACCGAAGACCTCAGCTTCCTGGCCGCCAGCCCGCAGATGGTGAAGATCCGCCAGCAGATTCTGCAAATCGCGCCGGTGGATGTGCCGGTATTCATTCACGGGGAAAGCGGCGTAGGCAAGGAAGTCGTTTCGCGCATGGTACATATGCGCTCCCCGCGGGCGCACCAGCCCTTCGTCAAAGTGAATTGCGCCGCCTTGCCCAACGAATTGCTGGAATCGGAACTGTTCGGCTACGAGCAGGGGGCCTTTACCGGCGCGATGCGCGCCAAGCCCGGCAAGTTCGAAATGGCCAACAAAGGCACGATCTTCCTGGACGAAATCGCGGAAATGCCCACCAGTTTGCAGGCCAAACTCCTGCACGTGTTGCAGGACCATCAGTTCTCGCGCCTGGGCGGCCGCGGCCTGATTCACTGTGATGTCCGCGTGCTGGCCGCCACCAATATCAACGTGCGGGAAGCTATTAGCTCTGGACGCTTTCGAGAGGACTTGTATTACCGCCTCAATGTCTTCTCCATTCACGTCCCGCCGCTGCGCGAGCGCGCCAGGGAAATTCCCCTGCTGTTCAAGCACTTCCTGGAGAAGTACAGCGAGAAATACAAGAAATCCGCGCAACCGCCGTCCGATCATCTTCTGGAGGCGGCCATGCGTTATCCGTGGCCGGGCAACCTGCGCGAACTTGAGAACTTCGTCAAGCGCTACGTGATTCTGGAAGACGACGAGAACAGCTTCCGCGAGCTGCTGGAAATGTCGGCCACGCGCCAGCGCACCTCGCCCAGTGGGGATCCGGACGGCAAAGGACAGGGGCTCAAGGCCATGGTCCGCAACCTGAAAGACGAGGCGGAAATGGAAGCCATTGCGCAGGCACTGGAAAAAACCAACTGGAGTCGCAAGGAGGCTGCTCGGGTCCTGGGGATCAGCTACAAGGCTCTGCTTTACAAGATGCGCCAATATAAGTTGGACGCAGGCAAAGCCCCGCGACCCGCGACCACTGGGCCGTCCCTAAAGCCATAGTGCAAATGATTGCATCTTCAAAGGATAGTGGCGAAACCTGGGGTAGGGTCTAAGTACCCCAATTGCACCGTTGCTTGCAGGTAACAAAGGACTTAGCATGCTTAATGGGCAATTGCCACAGTGGCAATCCGCTTGCCTTGATCAGCTTCGGATTGCACCATGGGAAAGCAGGACAGTATGAGCGAACGCAGGAACGCCCGCCGGTACGACCTTTCCCTCCCGGTTGTGGTTCGCGACGGAGTGGCGCACCACGGACAAACCCGCGACATCTCCACCCGGGGTGTTTATCTGCTGATGGACGAGCGCCTGGAGGCCGGTTCCACTTTCGATTTTACCCTCACCCTGCCCCAGGAAATTACCGGCGGGTCCGCCGTCGTTGTCAAGGCGCAAGGCCGCGTGATTCGCGTGGACAAGAAGGAAGAGGAAGGACCGAATCGACTGGGTGTGGCCGCCATCATCGAGAAATACGAAATCGTCCGCGCGGAGAGCACGCACTAGGAAAAACCCTCAGGGCATTGTCTTCGGGGCGAAGCTGCGGTCCACAATCGCCTTGATGTCTTCCACGCTGTAACCTCGTTTTGCCAACTGCTCAGCTCGAATCGCGATGGCCAGGCACATGTCGCAGGTTTCCCCGTGCTTATCGCGGAAGCAATCCAGATTGTTCTGGTGGCCGTGGGTCAAGTAACAACCGCAATAGCAGGGCATCCGCTCCAGAAGTTCAGGGCGCTCCTTCGCGATGCGATAGCCTTCGGCAACTCGTCCGGTGAAGGAAGCGGGATCCAGTGTTGCGGGGCGAACCGGGCGCGGTACCGCGGGCCACGGTGTAGCTGTCAGCAGGTAGTTCAACGGACTGGTGCTGGGGGAAACAAATTGCCAGGTTCCCAGCCCCAACACAGCAAACAGCAGTGCCATCGCGCCGTTCAGTAGCCATCGCTGTTTCCTGTTCATCGCCTGGTTCATTGCCCCTGGCTGGTGCTGCAAGCTTACGGTTCGCGGGACAGCATCCAGATTTCACTTGAAAGATGAACGCTCCTGCTGGTCGCGATCCATTTCCCGTCGGGCGAAACATCGATCGGGTAGTTGGTCCCGGAAAAGCGGACGTGCTCGAGGGTGCGCTCAGCGCCCCCTCGGAGGCTGGCCACCCGAATTTCCTGATTGCCATCGCTGCCGATGGCCAGATAGGCGATCCTCTTGCTGTCCGGAAACCACACCGCCCAGCCACCGGTCGCAGTAATGCGTTGCGGTTCCCCTCCCGCTGCTGGCGCAATGAAAATTCCGTTTCCTTTCCCGCGATCGCGGCTGTAGAGAATCCATTTGCCATCCGGCGACCATCTCGGCAGCGTCGAGCCGGCTTGCGTCAGCGCTTTCGCTTCGCCGCTGCCCCACCCGCGGGTTGCACCCACATAAATGCGGACAATTTCCTTGTCCGAGCGCGCCACGGCAATGGCCTTTCCGTCAGGGGATGGATCGGCGTATGCATCCTCCGGATAATTCTCCGGTGAAAACGGTTCCATCGGACCGCCTTCCCGCGGCGTCCGCCAAACACGTCGCGGGGCCACCCAGTCGAAGAAGTAAATCCATTTCCCGTCGGCAGAGTAGCGGGGGTAGACCTCGCCACGCGAACTGTTGGTGATTCGCTTTGGCGTGCCGCCCTCGACTGGGGCCGTCCAGATATGCCACGACCCATCCGCCTCAGACTGGCTGAATGCGATTTCGCGCCCGTCGGGCGAAAAAGCCGGCGCCCACAGGAACCACGGGTGCGTGAAGATATCTTTCGCCTCGCCTCCCTGCACCGGAGCGAGATAGAGCGTGTTCCGGCTGCGCGAATTCAGAAACGCCACCGCGCCATCGCGGGAAACGCTGGGCGATTCATCCGGACCTGACCCGGTGGTAAGTTGCTTGGGCGCGCCGCCCGCGATCGGTTGCAGCCACAGATTCACGGCACCGCCGCGATTCGATTTGTGCAGGATGCCTTTGCCGTCCGCGGTGAACTGCGGCTCGTCGCTGAACACCACCGACGCATCCTTCGTGATCTGCCGGAGATCGCTTCCATCCGAAGCCCTGGCCATCCAGATCTCGGCCGCCACCCCTCCCGAGCTGCGCGCAAACGCCAGCTTCTTCCCATCGGGCGACCACGCCGGATAGCGAATAAATGGGTACGCAGCGTCGGCATGCAGCACCGTTTGCGGGTCCGAACCATCCACCGCGATCGTGGAAAGCGTCAGCGACTGGCCTGCCTTGCGCGAAACATACGCGACCCGCGTCCCGTCCGGGGACCATGCGGGATACGACGCATCCTCCACCAGCCTGGTAACGTCTCCGCCCAGCGCCGCTACCGTGCAAATTTCCCCGGTCGTCGAGCCGCGCGGCAGCCGCGTGAACACTACTTTCTCTCCGTCGGGGGAGAACTTCGGATCGGCTTCCGGCAAATCGTCATTGGTCAATCGCAAGCGGCCACCGCCCCCCGCCCGGCTTACAAACAAATCTGTCTGTCCCTTTTCCTGCAACACGTAGACAATCATCTTTCCGTCGCCGGAAAGATTCGGGCTGCTCAACTGGGTATCTGAAGAGACCAGCAGGCGCACGCGTCCACCGCCAATAGCCGGAGGCGCGGGGTCAAACGCGCGGAAAAGAATCCACGCGACGCCCAGCGCCGCTGCGAAGAACACCGCTCCGCCTGCCCACGCCCAGGGGCTGAAACCCCTTGCGGCGGGAACGCCGGCAGCCACCGTGGCGTGAGCCGTCGCCTGCGCCGTGGCCGGCGCGGTCTTGGCCGCGGTAGGCGCTTCCGTACGCAACCCGGATTGAGCGGGGACGCCGGCAACGGTCATCACGCGCGCTGAATCGGTATCGCGCTTGAAACGCCGCAGGTCGGTTCTCATCTCCGCGGCGGATTGGTAACGCAGGTCGCGAGTTTTCTCCAGCGCCTTCAGAATGATGCGGTCTATCTCCGCGGGAACGTTTGAGTTGATTTGCGAAGGCGCCACGGGGGTACGATTCAGGATTCCATCAAAGATCACGGCCGAAGTGGGACCCGGAAAAGCCGGGCGGCCGGTGGCCAATTCGTACAAAACCACGCCAAATGAAAAAATGTCCGTGCGCGCGTCGAGCGCCTGGCCGCGCGCCTGCTCCGGCGACATGTAGGCCACGGTCCCCACCGCGATCCCCGGGCTGGTCAGGACGTCCTGCGTCTGCCGGGTCGAGAACACCGGCAGGGCTTCCGCCCCGGCCACGCGCACGGGCACTTGTTTGGCCAGGCCAAAGTCGAGCAGCTTGGCCTGCCCGCGCGTGGTGAGAAAAACATTTCCCGGCTTGATATCGCGGTGAACAATGCCCTTCGCGTGCGCCGCATCCAGGGCGTCCGTCACTTGCGCAGCCATCTCCACCAGCAGTTCCACGTCCATCGCCCCGCGCGCCAGCCGCTCCCACAGCGTTTGCCCCTCGAGCAATTCCATGGCGATGAAACGCTGGCCATTGGCTTCGTCAATCTCGTAAATCGTGCAGATGTTGGGGTGGTTCAGCGCGGAAGCTGCGCGCGCTTCCCGTTCGAAGCGCTCCAGCGCCACAGGATCTTGCAGGAATTCGGCCGGCAGGAATTTCAGTGCGACGTGTCGCCCCAGCCGCGTATCTTCGGCACGGTAGACCACACCCATCCCGCCCGTGCCCAACTGCTCCAGGATGCGGTAGCGGGAAATGGTTGCCCCGATCATGTGGCTAGCCGGAACCAAAGCCTATCAGATTTCCAAACGGAGGGTGTAGAGGCCAATCTGTGGATCAGCCCGTATTTCTCACAAGAGTTCGGACCGCCAGGCGAGATCACCGCAAGCAGCGCGCGTACCCGCCCGTCTTCGTGGCGGGGAAGGTTCGTCATTCTGAGGGACGGTTCCGATTCGGCGCAGCGGCCGCCCACCATCTCGTCATTCCGAGGAGCGGTTGTGATTCGGCGCAGCGCGGCGAATCGCGCGGCGAAGAATCTCGATTGTTGAAATCGCAGCAAGCCCCGAGAATCGAGATTCTTCGTCACCCCATGCGGCGCTCCGCGCCGAATCGGAACCGTTCTTCAGAATGACCGAGTGGGTTGGAAAGCACGATCGCGCGCTCAAACTGCGAACCACCGTTGTGAGAAATGCGGGTTAACGGCCGCTGAAAAAGCTGGTTGCCCTTCCTGTGCGGCCGGCCCGCACCATTCATCGGTCTGCCGCAGCAGGTTTGATTCTGGCGAGCAGCGCGGTGAACCGCGGCTCGCCACGCAGCGCCTCGAATTCCGTCGCGCGATGCAGCAGGACAAGCATCATTTCCCGCTCCGCAAAGGCTTGCTCCAGGTAGCGCAGCGCTTCATCCTTGCGGCCCAGTTGCAGGCACAGCTCTGCGGCACGGTACGCTTTGCGCTGGCTGGCGCTCGAGAGGCGCTCGTTCAAGCGGCGCTGCCAGATGGCGCGCAGCGCTTCTTGCGGCGGGAGTTTCTTCCATTGCTGGATGGTTGCGGCCAGCGCCGGATTGCGCTCGTACTGATGGATGGCCGCGGCGGCGGCCTGCGCGACCTTGCCGGTATTCACATAGGCGCGTTCCAGGCAGCTTTGCGCTGCTTCATGCACGCGCGGCTCAATCTCCAGCATGCGCGAGCAGTGGCGAATCGCATCGTCGTAGCGCTGCACGCCCAGGTATATCCAGCCCAGATCCATGTTGGCGCGCGGCGAGAGCGGGTCGACCGCCTGCGCGGCTTGAATCTCGCGCACCGCGTCTTCATCGCGGCCCAGCGCCACCAGCGTCCAGGCGTAATCGTGGTGCGCCGCCGCATCACTGGGATTTGCCGCCAGGGCTTTTTCGAAGTGGGACGCGGCTTGCCGCGGATCCCACTCGAACCAGAACGCCGCAAGGCCGCGGGCCGCGTGCGCTTCGCTGGAGAAGGCGTCCGCAAGCAGCGCGCGCTCCGCGGCGGCAATGGCTTTTGGCCCGGCCTCCAATGCCGTTTGTTGTCCGATCATGACGGCGAATTGCAGCGCGTCCGCCAGCGATGCCTGAGCGTCAGCATACTGCGGGTCCTCGGCCACGGCGCGCTGCAACTGCCGCACGGCCTCCGCGATTTCCCCGCCTTGGGAAAAAAGATACCGGCCGCGCAAGTACGCTTCCAGGGCTGCGGGATTACTCGTGGCGGGGGTGTGGCCGGCGGTGGAGGCTTCACTCAGCGGCGCAAGTTTACCGGCCACGTTTTGCACCACCAGCTGCGCCGCCATCTGCTGCTGCGCGAAAATGGACGTGCCATCCATTTCATACGTATCGGCCCATAGGTGCGTCTGGTCGCTCACGCGAATCAGTTGCGCGGTCACCCACGAGCGCCCTTTTTCCAGGCGTACGCTGCCCTCGACCACGTACTCGACCTTCAGTTCGCTGCCGATTTGCGTGACCGACGCTTTGCTCGCGCGATAATGCATGGCCGAAGTTCGCGCAATCACGCCCAGCTTTTCCGGAGCGACGCGCCCCAGTTGCGCGATCAGTTCTTCGGTCATGCCATCCGCCACATAGGCCAGTTGGTCATTACCGCTCAGATTTTCGAAGGGCAGTACCGCCAGCATCGCGCGCGATGATTCTGTTGCCGGCCGAACTGGGGCACGCCCCGGCCACAGCTTCCAGGCCAGGCCGCCGCCCAGCATTACCACCAGCACGGCGGCAATGCGCCTTCTTCGGCGCCATGCTTCCGCGGCCGCTTGCGCCTGTGGCGGGGCGCCGGCGACGTGGCCCCCCGCGGCTTGCACTTCGGCTACGAAACGGTAGCCGCGGCGGGGCAGCGTCTCGATGAAGCGCGGCGTTTCCGCATCGTCGTTCAGGGCTGCGCGAATCTGCATCACGCAGATATTGATGCTGCGTTCGAAGTCCACATAGGTTTCGCCGCTCCATAGTTCCCGCTGAATTTCCTCGCGGGTCACCAGTTCACCCCGGCGGCGCGCCAGCAATTCCAGCAGTTTGGCGGGTTGCGGTTGCAGATGGATACGAACACCCGAGCGGCGCAATTCTCCCGTGCGGGGGTCTAGTTCAAACGCGCCAAATCTCAGCGGCGCTGCCGCGCCATTCTCAGTTTTTGTATTTTGATCCATCAACGGTCAGGGCCCGTCCCCAAGCCTCGAAGCGTCTCCTTGGCAGCGCCCATCATAATAGGAACGACGAGCGGGCGAGGTGGAATGTTGCAAGCGTGCTCCTCCCGGCCCGGCCAATTCCTCTCTGTAACTCACGCAGCAGCAGTTCTTTACCCGCCCATTTCTTGTCAGCTTACAATTGATGGTTTCCGGCATTGTCCTGTTCGCTTTCCGTGGCCAAAGTGGCGGGCGCACCTCAAAAGGACGGAGGAACTATGCAAGATTCGATTTCACGGCGCGGTTTCCTGGGAGCGGCGAGCGCGGCCGGATTCTTTGCCCTGCCCAGCGGCATGCTGATCCCGCAAAGCGCGCAAGGCCAGTCATCACAGCAACCGCAGCAGCCGGCAACTCAGCCGCCAAGTTCAGTACCGGCCAGGCCGCCGCGGCCCCCGGCGCTGGCGCCCGACCTGGTTCGCGAGTTCGTGGCGGTCGCGCACGGCAATTTTGATCGCACAAAGGAAATGCTGGCGGCCGAGCCTGGCCTGCTCAATGCCACCTGGGATTGGGGCGGCGGCGATTTTGAGATGGCCATCGGCGGCGCCGGCCACATGGGCCGCAAAGACATCGCCCTCTGGCTGCTGGAACAGGGCAGCCGCATGGATATCTTCGTGGCCACCATGCTGGGCCGGCGTGACATTGTCGAGCCCACACTGAAAGCCTTTCCCCATCTGGTAATTTCCAAAGGCCCGCACGGCATCAGCCTGCTGCGGCATGCCAAAGCTGGCGGCGAGGAAAACACGGAATTGGTGGCGCTGCTGGAATCACTCGGCGCGAAATAGCGTTGCGTTTGTGCTCGGCTACTTCTGCAACCTGATGAAGGGCGGCTTGCGGAACCAAGTGTCGTAGCCAATGATGAACCAGCCGATCGGGAACCCTCCTTCGTGGGTGATGACCGCGGCCACCCCGGTGCTTCCCGCGGGCACAAGGAAGGATCGCCGCACGATGACCGATTCCTGTGGCTTGAGGAGCACGTTCAGGGGTGCGGTGCTGGAGTCGGCCGCCGCTTCGACGCGATGCCCTTGATCGTCGGTCAGGTAAACGGCCAGATTATTCTCCCGTTGCGCGATGCGGCGGGCACGGCTGCTCAGCTTGAGATCCACGTCATATTTTGTCTGCTGAGCTTCCGGCGCCTGCGAAAAGCCGGCCACCGCGATACACCAATCGTCAAAACACTGGTCGGCGCCGATCGCCACGCTGCGGCGCGGCAGCACCAAAGACACGGCGATGACCACCAGCATATAGGAGGCCGCTCCCGCCCCCAGCCGCAACAAGATGCGCCGCGCGCGATCAAAACGGCGGCGCAGCGCGAGAACGCCGCAGGTCAGCAAAGAAATGACTGCGGCCAGGAAGAGCAGGATGAAAATCAGTTCGTTGAGCATCATGGTGAGTACTTCATACTGTAGAGTACTCACCATTGTCAACTACAAAAACAGAGTGCCGGCCGCTCCCTTGCCCTCTACCGCGGCAGCCGGTTCATCGCCACCCGGCCGTTGTTGATCACCACCAGCACATCCTGAAGGTTCACGATATCGGCCAGCGGGTCGCGCTCCACCACGATCAAATCGGCTTCCAAGCCCGCTTTGATGGCGCCGGTGCGGCCGTCAATGCCCATGCATTCGGCCGAGCGCACCGTGGCGGCTTGAATCGCCTGCATCGGCGTCATGCCAATCCCAGCCAGTTCCGCGGCTTCGTGGGACATGGTGCGGTTGCTCTGCGGGCGGTAGCCGGTATCGGTTCCGGCGATGATTTTCACGCCCATCTTCCAGGCCATGGCCGCCATTTCGCGCACCCGCGGCAGCATGTGCCGCCCGCGAATGGAAAGAAGCGCGTTGTCGTAGTCTCCGCCCGGCTCGATCAAATCCGCAACCGTGGCGATGGTCGGGTCCAGGCACGCGCCGCGCTGTTTCATCAGGGCCAGCGTGGACTCGCTCAAATAGGTGCCGTGCTCGATGGTGCTGACGCCTGCGCGCACGGCCGCGGCCGCTCCTTCGTCGCCATGGGCGTGCGCGGCAACCGGCAGGTTAGCCTTGCGCGCTTCATCCACAATTGCCGCCAGTTCCTCGTCGCTGAAGACCCGCTTGCGGGGATCTGTCTCCGGCAGACCGGCGCGCTCGGTGGCCAGAATCTTGATTACGTTCACGCCGCGCGAGGCCATTGCGCGAATCACGCGCCGCACGTTTTCCACCCCGCGCAGGTCGCGCGCCACGTCGCGCAGTTCCGGGAAGGAGATGGCAAAGTTTTCGTCCAGGTTGGGCCGCACATGGTATCCAGCGGCCACCACGTCGGGCACTTCCGCCGCGCCGCCGTGGTTCAGTTCGCGCATGCCCACATCCACGAACAAAGACACGCCCATCGAGCGAACCGTAGTGGCGCCGGTCAGCACCGCTTTGCGGGCCGCCGTCAGATCACCGATGTGGGCGTGGGCATCCACAAAGCCGGGCAGCAGCCACCGGCCCTGGAGGTCAATCACCATGGCGCCGGCAGGCGCTTCGACTTTGCCGTTGCCGATTTGCTCGATTTTTCCGTTGCGCACGACTACGTAACCGCCGCGCAAGGGCTGGGCGGAAATCCCGTCAATCACGTTGGCATTGACCAGCAGAATCAGGGGCGCGTTCTGTCCCTGCGCCCGGGCAAGCGCGCCCGTCAGCAGGAGCGCCAGCAACACGAATGACTTTTTCATCGGTCACCTCAAGCCTTTCGGAGTGCGCGTATCTTAGCAAAAAGAGGAAGGTTTCGACGCGCACGGCATCACCAATTGCCTGTCGCTGCTCAAAGTGGACGGCGAGTGGAAAATCGTGAGCAGGATTTTTCATGCCAAGCCGAAAACAAAATAGCTCGCCTCTGTCGTGGTTCCGGCACCCGCCCCGGTGTTTCTTGCCGGTTCCTCTTGCATCATCCACCGCTTCGGCCTAGACTCGCCTCACAAAAGCCAGCTTCACGGGGGGCGCCATGAACGTTGGACAATTGATCGGCCTGCGGTCTTCTGTTTTCTCTATTCGCGAGGACGCCACGGTGCTGGACCTGGCCCAGTACCTGCGGCAGAAAGAAGTGCGCGCCGTCGGCGTGGTGAATGCGCTGGGCGCGCTGGTCGGCGTGGTGTCGCAGGCGGATGTCTCCGACAAGGTGGCCGCGGAAAACAAGTGTCCCGCCTGGGTTCGCGTCGGCGAAGTGATGAGCACTGATTTGGTGACGGTCAGGCCGAGCGCCGAACTCGATGCTGCCGCCCGCCTGATGGATCAGCACGGCTTCTATCACCTGCTGATCGTGGACGACGCGGGAAAATACCACGGCATGATTTCCGCCACCGACCTGCTGAAGGTCATCGCGCTCGACGAAAAAGAGCGCGCCGACCTGCTGCAACAATACGTCTCGCAGAGCTAGCCCGTATTTCTCACAAGAGTTCGGACCGCGACGCGAGGTCACCACAAGAAGCGCGTGTACCCGCCCGTTTTTCTCGCGGAAACAATTCGTCATTCTGAGGAACGGTTCCGGTTCGGTGCGAAGCGCTGAACTGGGTGACGAAGAACCTCGATCACCAATTTGCGCGCACCGGACATCGAGATTCTTCGGCCAAAATCGGGCCTCAGAATGACGAGCTGGGTGGAGAGCACGACCGCGCGCCCAAGCCGCGAATCACCGTGGTAGGAAATGCGGGTCAGCCAGGGCTAACCCGCCCGGTTGCCCGCACGGCTCCGAAAAGGGCATACACTTTATTTTACAAAGTACTTGACAAGCGGGCCCTTTCCCGCTAATCTTCCCTCTATGCCGGGTACCCCTGCACACCTCGCCATCATTCCTGACGGCAACGGCCGCTGGGCCGCCCTGCGCGGCCTGCCTCGCGCCGCCGGGTACGAGGCGGGCGCCCGTGCCCTGTACCGCGTGTTGAGCGCCGCCGCCGCGCGCCGCGTGCAAACTCTTTCTTTTTTCGCCTTCTCCTCGGACAACTGGCAGCGCCCCGCCGCGGAAGTGGGTGCTATGCTGGAAATATTCGAGCACTTCCTGGTGGATGAAGCCGTGGCCGCAAACGAGCACAGCATCCGCTTGAACGTGATTGGCCGGCGCGACCGTTTTCCGCGCGGGTTGCGGCAAGCGGTGGCCGCCGCGGAAGAAGCCACGGCGGAAAACCGCGGCCTGCATTTCCGCCTGGCGCTGGATTATTCCGCGCGCGACGCCATCGTGCGCGCCGCCTGCCGCATGTACACCTCGATGGAAGTTTCCCGCGAGGCCTTCGCGCGGCTGCTGCACGGCGTGCAGCGTGAAGAACCATCGCCCGCTGTGGACCTGATGATCCGCACCGGCGGCGAGCAGCGCTTGAGCGATTTCCTGCTTTGGGAATCCGCCTACGCTGAGCTTTATTTCACGCCCACCCTGTGGCCGGATTTTGCCGAAGCCGATTTGCAGCGCGCGCTGGCCGAATTCAGCCTCCGCGACCGCCGCTTTGGCCGCGTGCCCGAGCGGCTTGCCGGTTAGTCGAAGAAGACCTTACGTTCATCCGGAGGCGCTGACCCGGCGCCCGCGCAGGGCGCAGAAGCCGCGCAAGACCTCAATCGCTGGCGGGGCTGGAGTGCGCCCGAAAGGCCTTTCCAATCACACGGGACGCGGATTCGGTGAGGCCGTAGCGCGGGAAGTCCGCCGGAGCGACCAGCGCGACTTCGGCCGCATCGCTGCCGGGGCGCAATTCGCCGCCCACCGCTTCGCAGGCATAATCGTGAATCACGTAGTGATACTGCAATTCGCCGGCCGCATCGCGAAAAATGCTTTCCACGATTTCCAGCAGCTCCCCGACGCGCACGCGCAAGCCGGTTTCTTCGTGCATTTCCCGCTCGAGCGCCTGAACCATTAGTTCGCCCGGCTCGACCGCTCCTCCAGGAATGGTCCAGCGCCCGAACAAAGGTTCTTTGCCGCGCCGCACCAGCACCACACGGCCCTCGCAGATCACCACGCCGCCTACAGCCGTCACCGCCTTGACGAATCGGCCTGCTTGCGTCATTTTCTTGCCACGCCCCTGTGGATTTTTGCGGGACAGTCGGGGTATATAATAACCCCCGCACTGGGTGATACTCATTTCCTGGAGGATGACGTGGTCAGGTGCCCGGATTGTGCAGCCGCTATCGACCTCGATGAAGACGAGGTAGGTGAAGGCGAAATTATGTCCTGCCCGGAATGCGATTCCGAGCTGGAAGTGGTGTCTACGCATCCGGTCCAGCTCAATTCTCTTTCCGAAGACAGCGACGAAGAAGAAGACGACGAAGAGGAGTTTGACGAAGACGAAGAAGAAGACGAGCTGGAAGAAGAGGATGAGGACGAGGAAGACGAGTAATCCGCCCCGGCATCCTTTCCCCCGCCTCCGGCATCCCATTTGCGTGACCTTGCTGGTGTGTCTGCTGCTGGTTCTGGCTGCGGGCCCCGCGTCCAGCGTCCCGATTTCCCGCCCTGGCCAGTCCAAGCCCAAGCCACCCGCAGAGGATTTTCTGATTTTCGGCACGGTGTTCAGCGATCAGGGTTTCACCGTGCAGGGCGCGAAAATCGAGGTGCGGCGCGCCGGCGAGAAAAAAGTCCGGGGCCGCGCCTTCAGCGACCGCCGCGGAGAGTTCGGCATTCGCGTGCCTCTGGGCCATGAATACGAAGTGCGCATCGAGGCCCGCGGTTACCAGAAGGCCGGTCGCAAGGTGAAGGCGGAATTCGCGCAACGCTTCGATTTTGTGGAACGGCTGAAGCCGTTGGATAGCGCCCCGCAGAAAAAGGGCCAGGGAGAACAGAAGCCGTGAAACGGTTCGCACAATTCGCCGCTGTCGCTTTCCTTTTCGCGCTGGTCGTGGCCGGGGTCGCCGCGCAGGGTAAAGGCAAGGAATCGCAGTTGCGCACGGTCCATGGCCAGGTGATCGACAAGGACGAAAACCCGGTGCGCGACGGCGCCATCGTGTATCTGAAGAATCTGAAGACCGGTGTGGTGAAAACCTACATCGCCGAGGACACCGGCGAATATCGCTTCAGCGGGCTCGACCCCAACGTGGACTACGAAGTTCACGCCGAACACAAGGAACTGGCGTCCGGCAAGCGCACCGTTTCTTCGTTCGATTCCCGCAAGGAAATCGTTGTCCACCTCAAGCTCAACAAGAAGCGCGAGTAGGCGCGGGATGCGTGGTGGCCAGCTACAGGCCGGCCCTTACAGGATCCGCAGCGCGCGCGGCAGCGCCTCGATCTCCAGCGGCGCTTCCCCCAGCACTTCCCCGTCGCCGTGAAACAGGACTGGCCCCGAGCCTGCTACCGGCTGAAGGCGCAGAGTTTTCGCGCGGGCGCGGCGGACTTCCGGCCATTGCAGGTTTCCCGACGTCAGCACAATCGGCAGCGCTTCCAGCACGCGCAGGAACGGCAATTGCCCGACCAGCGTCAGTTCCAGCGCGCCATCGTCCATCCGCGCATCGGGCGCGATGCACACCCCCGACCCATACACCGGCCCATTGGCCACCGCCGCGAAAAGCGCCGGGCCAAATCGAAATGGCTCCCTGCCATCGAGCGCCACGTCCAGCTCGAACGGCTGAAACTTGCGCAGCGCCCACAGCGCGGCCGCCACATACCGCGCCGCTCCGGGCAGCGGCTTGAAACGCCCGTGCACCAGGTGCGCCGCCAGCCCATCCAACCCCAGGCCGCCCGCTCCCAGATAGACGTGCTCTCTGCCATCGGCCACGCGCACTCGCGCCAGATCAATGGCGCGTTTTGTGCCGCGCTGTGTTTCGCGCAGGAACGCGCTCGCCGCGGCCACCGGATCGAGCGGAATGCGCAATCCCCGCGCGATGTCGTTGCCATTCCCGGCCGGGAAAATCGCAAAGCGCAAGTGTGATTGGCAGGCCGCGTTGACGGCATGGTGAAAGGTTCCATCACCGCCCAGCACCGCCAGCGTGTCAAACCCCCGTGCAGCCGCGCCGCGCGCCAGTTCCTTCACATGCTCGGTGCCGCGCGATTCCGCAAAATCCGCCGTCACGCCATGCTGGCGTAACAGCGCTTCCACATGCGGACGCGCGCGTCCCGCCGCCCCGCCGCCCGCTTCCGGATTCACAATCACTAAAGCGCGCATCGCGCCCGCCAGTCTCCGCGTAGTGAGCCCTCCCGTCAATACTTGCGGGAAAGAATTTTACCCTTGACACCGCAATATCTATTAGCTAATATTGGAAGGTATGATTTGCAGAATGGCAGATGCGGCCGCGGCGGTCACCCGCAACCCCTTGACCCCAATAACCCCTTTGTTTGCCACTCTTCCATTTCTAAAGGACTTGATCTCCGTGCGTTTTCAATGCTTTGCAAAATACGGAGGGGAGTGGGGGGCGTCTTTCGGTCCGGCTGGAGCTTTTTTGTTTTGGACAGGAAACAACCCGGTGGGATGCCACGTGGAACGTATACAGGGGCGGTGGTTTTATCCTCAATGGAATCTTAACGATGCGATACGTAAATTGCGTAAGTCCTTGCAAATCATAACGCTGCATGAATCATGGGGGAGGGGGGGAGGGGGCCGTACACGCTTGCCGCGCTTCTACAAGCTCCGCGCCCCGGTATAATCCCAGCGCTGGCTCAGGCACAGGGAGAAATTCGATGACCACGTTGAACGCGGCCGATTTGCGCGAGGTGAATGCGCGGCTGGAAAAGGCCAATCAGGCGCACATGCGGCGCTACCCGGGCGAAAACGGGCGGCGGCAGCCGGTACACACCGTGTATGGCGGGGCGCAGCTTTTCAAAGCCGATTCAGCCGTCAAGCTGGGCGCGCTGGGACGGCGCGCGTTCGAAGAGTTTGCGCCGGATGCAGCGACCCTCGCGCAGGCGCTGGGCTGGAGCGATGCGCGGCTGGCCGAACGCGTTTTCGGGCGCGTGAAAGAGAAATTGCAGCGCGAGCCGGTGGAAGATTTCCGCATAGATTTCGAAGATGGCTACGGCAACCGTCCGGACGCGGAAGAAGACAAGGATGCGGCGCGTTGTGCACAGGAAGTTGCCACGGGCTTGGCGGCAGGCACGCTGCCGCCCTTCATCGGCATCCGCATCAAGCCCTTCACCGAAGAACTGCGCGGGCGCAGCATCCGCACCCTGGACATCTTCCTGACCGAACTGGTGAAGCAGGCCGGCGGGAAGCTGCCGCCGAATTTCGTGGTCACCCTGCCGAAGATTCCCGTCGCGGACCATGTGAGCGCGCTGGCCGATATCTTCGATTTGCTCGAGCCGCGCCTGGGCTTGCCGGCGGGCGCGCTGAAAATGGAATTGATGATCGAGATTACCCAATCGCTGTTCACGCCGCGCGGGGAAAACCATCTGCCGCTGCTGCTGGAGGCGGCGCGCGGGCGCTGCGTGGCCGCGCATTTCGGCACATACGATTACACCGCTTCGTGCAGCATCACCGCGGCCCACCAGCACATGATGCATCCGGCCTGCGACAACGCGAAGCACATGATGCAGGTGGCCTACGCCGGCACCGGCCTGTGGCTTTCCGACGGCGCTACCAACATCATGCCGGTGGGCCCGCACCGCGCGGCCGAAGGCCGCCCGCTCACGCCGGAACAGTCGCGCGAAAATCGCGAAGTGGTGCATCGCGCCTGGCGGCTGCATTACGACCACGTGCGCCATTCGCTGGCCGGCGGCTTCTATCAGGGCTGGGATCTGCATCCGGGACAACTGCCCACGCGCTACGCGGCCGTGTATGCGTTCTTCCTGGAAGGCCTGGATGCCGCATCGGAGCGTCTGCGCAACTTTGTGGCCAAGGCCGCGCAGGCCACGCTGGTGGGCGACGTCTTCGACGACGCCGCCACCGGCCAGGGCCTGCTCAATTATTTTTTGCGGGCCATGAATTGCGGCGCGATTTCCGAGCCGGAAGCGCTTCCGCTCACCGGGTTGACGATCGAGGAGCTACGCAGCGCTTCGTTCGTGAAAATACTGAAAGGGCGGGCACAAAAGGAAAAATGATGTGGCGCAACGCGGAAGCCGCAGGTGATGTCCGGAACTCCCTGGCAATCCAGGGTCTACCCGGAAGGCGGCTCGCCCGCGGCGGCTTCCCGGCGCACAACAACCTGAAAATGATCGGAAGGCGCCGTGGCGGGCACAAAAACTTCGTTGCGGTTGTCCAAGCCGAAGCGCGAAAGATCGGCCAGGGCGTAGCGCAATTGATCGAGCGTCAGGCGAATTTCTGCGACTTCCTCGTAGCCGGAGAGCACCGCATCGGCCATGGCATAGAGCAGGTGCTGGGGCGAGTGCGAATCGTGTTCCGCAAAAGCCTCCAACAGAAGCTGCAAGGCTCCCTGATAATAGAGCGCAAAGGGGACTTCCGCGTCGCTGTAGCGCCAGCCTGCCGTCAAGCGGCAGGCAAGAATCCCACCCGAAGTCGCAGGTTCGGCGGCAAACGGATCTTCTTTGAAGCCGGCAAAGGTCTCGCTTACGGTGCGCAGCAGGTCGAGTTCAGCGAATCCAGACTCGATGGAGACACCGTCGCGCCCAGCCAGGACCGAAGCCGTGCGGCGGGCTCCGGGCTCGCCCTTGAACGCATGGTGATGGGGCCGCGGACCAACCGGCAACCTTCCCCAAGCCCCTTCGCACAGTTCCACCCGCGCGCGGGAGAGTTGCGGATTGTTGTCGAGAAAGTAGTCAGCCAGCCGGCGGCCGAACTGTTCGATTTGCTCCTCGCCGATTTCCGGCGGCACATCCTTGGCCAGCGCGAACACGGCATTTTCCATGGTGCGCGCGTCAATCATGCTGGCGTTATCGCCTGCCGTGTGAGCGGGGACGAAATTGCCCTCGACAGAAACCGAAACCGTGAGGTCTTTCAGTTCATGGCGGTCGGAACGGCGCGCCACTTTCAGCAGCCGCACCTGCGACGCGCCATACGAATTATCGGAGAGTTGCGCCATAGGAAGTTGGACGCGGGGCAGGCACGGGCGTCACGCGCGGCGCGCGATTTTCGCCGCGCCCCAGCCCACAAGGACCAGTACGGAAAGCACCAGCCAGTTGTTCGCAGCCCCGTAGGTGGCCACAGGAAAGTGATTGCTGATCATGATCAGCACCACCGGCCAGATGATAAAGGTGTTGTGTTTGGAGCGCAGCTTGGCCCGGGCGGCAAGCTTGGCGTCGGGCGCGTTGCCCGCGGCAGTAGCGGCAATCATGTTGCGCTGCGCGGGAAGGATGCGCATCCACACGTTGGCGGTCATGATGGTTCCCAGAATCGCGCCCACGTGCATGTAGGCGGCGCGTCCGCTCAACACATGCGTCAAGCCGTAGGCCGCGCCCATGATCAGAAAGAATCCTGCGGCGGCCGCCAGGTAATCGTTCCTGCCCACCGGCGAAAGCATCAGGAAATCGTAAATGGGCCACCCGAGCAGAATCACCAGCGAGCCGATGGCCAGCGCCTGGCGGTCGGTCAACTGCATCACGCTATCGTCCACCAGCAAGCCGCCGTGGTAATACACCAGGCCCAGCAGCAGCAACCCGGAAAGCCAGGTGAGTGCGGCTTCCCAGCGGAACCAGTGCAGCTTTCTTTCCAGCTCTGGCTGTGTCCTTTTTTCCACCACATAAAAACCGCCGCTGTGCACCATCCACACCTGCGGCTTGCCGGACGGGGTTTTGTCTTCCTGTTCGTGCAGCCGCCCGTCGAGCCAGGTGAAAAAATAGGTCGAGCCGATCCACAAGATCCCCACGAAAACGTGGAACCAGCGGATGATCAGGTTGCTCCATTCAGCGGCTTGCGGGCTCATGATTCAGGTTCCCCGATAGGTGGAATATCCAAACGGATTCAGCAGCAGAGGCACATGGTAGTGCTGCGCGCCATCGGCGACAAAAAAAGTGATCTTCACTTCGGGATAGAACGTCATTTCCTGATTTGCGCGGTGATAGAGCGCGGTTTCGAACGTCAGGCGGTAGATGCCTTCGGCCAGCGGCGCGCCGGAGGGCAGCAGAGTTTTCAAGCGGCCGTCGGCATCCGTCACGCCCTGCCCGAGTTCTTTCCACGGATCGCCGTCGCGACCTGCGGTTTGAATTTCCAGGCGGACGTGGATCCCCGCCGCGGGCTTGCCCCTGGCCGTATCCAATACGTGAGTCGTGATGGCGCTCATCTTGATTTCGCGTTGTGCTGGTCCGCTGAAATTACCGGTCCCGGAATAGCGCCCCGTGGCGGCTATCCTCCGCTTAGGAACTTCTCCAGCCGCAGGCGGGTGATCCGTGCTTGCTCCCCCGCTGCGATCTTCAATTCCGCGTCCGGGCCATTCTGGAGTCGCTGGCGCAGAATCGCAAGCATTTCCTCGGCGGACCTGCCCGATGCGCAGACGATAAAGATGAAACCAAAGCGCTTCTCATATTCAGCATTCGCCGAAGCGAGTTGCGCAAGGGTTTCAGGGGAGGCTGAATCTGTGCCGCTTTGTTCCTTCTTCGACCAGGCTTGTGATTGCGCGCCGGTGGCTTCCGCGTTCTTGCCGCCAATCTTGGGATGCGCGGCAAAAGCCTGCAGCCAGTCTTCCGGCGACAGGTCAAGCCAGATGCTGGAAGCTTCCTGATGAACCGCGGCCATGGATTCGAAGGGACGCGCCCGTGCCATTCGCCGCGCCCAGATGGCCGAGCCGCAACAGGCCAGCAGCGCAGATTCCGCCAGTGCCGCGGGCATTGCATTGAGTATCAGAAGATTGGGGTTCATGGTTTGAAAATTCGGCTACATCCTGGGTGCGCCGTGCAACCGCAGGCGTCCGATTCCGCCATCGGGAAACATGTTCAGCCGCACGTGAGTGACTTCACCTGCTGCTTCCACTTCGTCTTCAAACGCGTGCAGGGTATCTGCTCGCAACTTGGTGCGGGGAAGCAGCGGCAGCCAGGCGGTCTTGGACCGGACAAGCTTGTCATCCGCGGCCTCTGGCGCGCTGCATGCTTCCAAAGAACAGCTCTCAGGAAAGTTTCCTTTGTAATGCAGGGTATCCACTTCGATCTTGCGGATAGTTCCGGCAGCGCCCAATTTCAGGATGCACCAATCGTGACCGGGGCCGCGACGGCGTTTGGTTTCCCAGCCGTCGCCCATCGTCAAGCCGCGCCCGGGCAGGAGCAGTTGGTTGGGGTTTCCATAGTGCGTGTCACTGGAAGCAATCACACGGGTGCCATGCTCGATTGCCGCCAGATCAATTTCAGCGCCGGCGCCGAGAATCTTCGCCCAATCGGGCAAAACAAGGCCATGCACCCGCAGCCGGGCCACGCCACCATCCGGGAAAATTTTAAACCGGAGATGGGTCATGCGCCGCGGCGAACTGGTCTCAAAGTAATTGCGGATATCGCCAGCAAGGGCCGTTTCCGGCAGCACGGTTTCCCATCGTGTGGCTGCGCTTTCCAGCTCTTTTGCCGTGGCCAGCGCCGGCGCGGCACAACCCTGGATGCTGCACCGTTCGGGGAAGTTTCCAGTGAAATAACTGGTGTCTACAACAACCCCATGAACGCTGCCGGGGAGCCCAAGCCGGATCAGGCAGTAGTCGAATCCGGGGGTGCGACGCCGGCGCGATTCCCAGCCATCCATCCATTTGCCGCGATCGGTGTACTTGCCTTCGATCCAGACAGGCGGTGCGCCTTTGAGTAGATTTTCTTTTTCCGCGAAGAAATCGTCGTTGGCCCACAAAACTTTGCCGCCCAGCCGTTCGGCGGCGAGATCCACCAACTCTGTGAAGGCAGGCTCTGGTTTCCGGGTGGTCACGGTTGTCCTCGCCGCAAGGTTCTACCCGCAGCGCCCGCAGGAAAGCTATTGCCGTCAAAGATCATTCTTCCGCGCAGGTACGTGCGCGCAACCCGGCCGCGCAGCGTGCGCCCATCGTATGGCGTCAGCTTGTTCCGATGGTGCAGCGCATCCCCGCGCACTTGAAATTCCTTGTCGGGATTCCAAATCACGATATCGGCATCCTGCCCAGCTGCAAGGCCTCCCTTTTTGGATTGCAACCCGGCGAGCTTGGCAGGTTCTGCGCATAGCCACTTTGCCAGCCGCTCAACGGAATGGCCACGCCGGTGCGCTTCGGTCCACGCGGCCGGAAGACTCACTTGCAGTGACGCGATACCACCCCAGGCTTTCAGGAAATCACCGCTTTCCCGGTGCTTCAGGGCCGCGGGGGCAGGAGAGTGATCGGTGGCAATCAAATCCAGCAGGTCTTCATCCAGAGCCGCCCACAGCCGCTCTCGATTTTCTTTCTCGCGGATGGGCGGCGCGCATTTGAACTCCGTTGCGCCGTCGGGAATTTCCTCATCGCAGAAGGTCAGGTAGTGGTGGCAGGTTTCCGCAGAAATGCGCACGCCATCCCGCCGCGCCCACTTAATCAAAAGCAGGGCATCGCTCGAAACCAGGTGGACGATATGGACACGAACATTGAATTCCACGCTCAGTCCGACCATCAGGGCAATAGCCTCGTTTTCGGCTTTGTGCGGACGCAGGGCCAGCCACGTAGCGTGGCGCCGCGGGTCTGCGCTATCGGGAAGCTCTTTTTCCGCGCGGTCGAGCGGCCCCGGCACCTCCGCGTGTACAAGCAAAGTTGCGCCCAACGCCGCCAGTTCCTTCATGGCCGGGCGCAGATCTTCCACGGTGACGTGCGGAAATTCCTGCACGCCGCTCGGACACAAGAAGCACTTGAACCCGAAAACGCCGGCATCCCAAAGGGTGCGCAGATGCGACGTATTGCCCGGTACCACGCCGCCCCAGAAACCCACGTCCACGTGGCACTTTCCCTCGGCTGCGGCCAGTTTCATGCGGTAGGCATCGGCATGGGTGGTGGAAGGAATACTGTTCAAGGGCATTTCGATCAACGTGGTGACGCCGCCCGCCGCAGCCGCGCGCGTGGCGGTTTCAAACCCTTCCCAATCCGTCCGCCCGGGCTCGTTGATGTGGACATGCGTATCCACCAGGCCCGGCATCGCGACCAAATCCCCCGCATCGTCCAGCGGCGCCTTGTGGAGCACGTCGTCATATCCGCGCACGGATTCGATGCGTCCCTCGCGAATGTGAATCGTGGCTGGACAAACCCCTTCCGGTGTCACCACCCGGCGGCTACGAACAATCAAATCCACGCTCATGCAATGGCCTCAGAAAGCAATCAAAAACACAAAGCGCGCAGCTCACACCAGGTTCTGCAAGGAGCGCAGGAACTCGGTCAGGAGGTTCTGCGCCACCCGCAGGCGGTAGCGCGCCGTCGAACGCATATCGTCAATGGGCGTAATTTCGCGCGCCAGCTCGTCCCGCGCCGCCGCGAAGCGCGCGGCGGAAAGATGCTGGCCGCGCAGGACGGATTCGGTCAGGCGGCACCGCAAGGGAACCGGCGCCACGCTGCCGAGAGCGATGCGCACATCCTGAATCACGCCGCCGGAAACCTGGGCGCTGGCGGCGAAGCAAACCTTGGAAACGGCCTGCGCGCGCCGCGCGCCGACTTTGCGGTAGAAATCGCACCACGCCGCTTTCCGGCGCGGGATGCGGATGCTGCACAACAACTCGTCCTCACGCAGCAGCATTTTCTTGTAGCCGGTGTGGAATTCGTCGTAGCGCACCCAGCGGATTCCATCTTTCGCGGAGACCAGCTGCAATTCCGCATCGTAGCAGAGCAGGGCCGGCGGGGTATCCGCCGCAGGGGAAGCGTTCACGATATTGCCGCCGAGGGTGCCGCGATTCTGCGTGGCTACGCTTCCGGTTTCGCGCGCGGCCTGGCACAGCATCGGAAACTCTTTCCGCAAGGTAGCGTTGGCCTGCACTTCGGCATAGGTGGTCAGGGCCCCGAATCGGACGGAGTCATGCTTTTCTTCGTAGCCGCGCAATTCCGAAAGGTCCCACACGCTGAAAAACTTCTTGTGCTCAAGCTTGCCCGCCTCCAGCAAAACCATCAGGTCGGTGCCGCCGGCAAAGGGACGCCAGTCGCCCTTTTCCAGCAGGTGCAGGGCGTCGGTCAAGTCGCTGGGAATAATCAAAGCGTATTGGGGAATATTGGCCCGCATCGTCAAGTGCCCCGCTTGCACGCCGCGATCACCGCTTCGAAGATTTTTGTGTAGCCGGTGCAACGGCACAAATTTCCGGCAAGCCCTTCGCGAATGTCGGCGTCGGAGGGGTCCGGCACGCGTTCAACTAAACTGACCGCGGCCAGCACCATGCCCGGGGTACAGATTCCACACTGCGCGCCGCCGTGATCAATGAAGGCCTGCTGCACGGCGTGCAACTGGCCTTCGCTGGCCACTCCTTCAATCGTTTTGATGCGCGCGCCTTGTGCCTGCGCCGCGGGAATCAGGCAACTGTTCACCAGCTTGCCGTTCAGCAAAATTGAGCAAGCGCCGCATTCCCCTTCGCCACACCCTTCTTTCGTACCGGTCAATTTCAATTCTTCCCGCAGCGCATCGAGCAGCCGCGTCATCGGGTAGAGGTGCAGTTCACGGTCTTCGCCGTTCACGTTGCACATCACCCAGATTTTGCCGGCTCGGTCCATCGCTCAGCCCCGCTCGCGCTTCCGGGAAAAGACAGAAAGCGAAAAGGAAACATGCTTTCCTTTAGCGCCGAGATTTTCCAGACATTGCGGTCCCTTTTCCATGGTCCTTTTTTCGGTAACCTAAATCATCAGGTCCATCAACATTTCCGGAGTGCAGGGGATGCAATCCACGGGCACCCCCAGGGCGGCTTCGATGGCGTTGGCCACAGCGGGCGCGGCGCCATCCAGCGGCAATTCCCCAATGCCCTTCGCACCGCCGGGTCCGTGCGGATATGGCTTTTCTTCAAAATAAACGTGGATGCGCGGCACATCGGCAGCGGTAGGCATGATGTAATTGGTCATCTGCGCATTGACCATGCGTCCTTCGTGCCATACGACGCTTTCGCTCAGCGCAAAACCGATTCCCTGAGCCACGCCGCCTTCGATTTGGCCGGAAGCCAGCACCGGATGAATCACGCGGCCTACTTCCTGCACCGCGACAAAATCATCCACGCGCGCCTCGGCCGTCACCGTATCCACGCTCACTTCGGCAACGTACACGGCCCAGGCATACGTGCCGTAGGCATCACCCTGGTATTTCTGATCGTCCCACTTGATCCCCGGCGGCGGCTGGTACTTCACCAAGCACTTCAGCGCGCCTTTTTGCTCAAAGTATTTTGCGCAAGCAGCACGGAAGTCGGCGGCGGAATATTCAACCGCGAGGTATCCGGCGGCTTGCAGGGTTTGCTTGAGATCAAGCGCCGCCCTCTCCACAAGCTTTCCCACAATCATGGTGGTGCGGGAAGCTACGGTGGGGCCGCTATTCGGCACCGCGGCGGTGTCGGGCTGCGCGATGTCCACCTGGTGGAAGGCGATACCCAGGGCATCTGCGACGATCTGCGCAAAAATAGTGTTCGTTCCCTGCCCGATTTCCGTGTTGGCCGTCAGAACGCGCACGCGGCCATCGGGGGTGGCTCCCACGGCGGCCTCCGAAGCGAGGTGTTCCTCGCCCGACCCGGTAAATCCGGCACCGTGCATGAACGAAGCAAAGCCGATTCCCTTCTTGATGCGGCTGCTTTTGTTGTGCTCGGCGAACGCGCGCCACTTTTCTTGGTAGCCGCTCTTTTCAAATGCCTTTGCGAGCAGCGCCGGCAAGTCCAGAGGTTCGTCGATCGGCTGGCCGGTGGCGGTTCGGTCGCCGCGTTGCAGGAAATTGCGCAGCCGCAATTCTTCGGGCGCCAGGTCAACCGCGCGCGCGACTTTGTTCAGGTGCCGCTCCATGGCAAACGTGCTTTGCGGCGCGCCGAAGCCGCGAAACGCGCCATGCGGCGGGCTGTTGGTGGCCACCGCGCAAGCCCGCACCCGCACATTTGGACAGAGGTATGGCCCGGGGGCGTGGATCGTGCCGCGCGAAAGGACCACCGCGGAGAGCGTGGCATATGCGCCGCCGTCCAAAACAAAATCTATATCCTGCGCCACCAGTTTTCCTTCGCGGGTGACCGCGGTGCGAATGCGGGTGCGGGAGGGATGCCGTTTGGTGGTCGCGGCCATGTCTTCCGCGCGGTCGTAAATCAGCTTGACGGGGACGCCCGCTTTCCACGCCAGCAGCGCGGCGTGTGCGGCGATCATCGAAGGATATTCTTCTTTGCCGCCGAAGCCGCCGCCGGTCTCTGCTTGAATGACGCGGACCTTTTCTTTCGGCAAGCCGAACAACGGGGCCAAGGCCTTATGCACGTAATAAGGACACTGCATCGAGCCCCACACGGTAACGCTTTCCCCGCGCACGCATTGCGCGATCACGCCGTTGGGCTCGATATAGAGCTGTTCCTGCGCGCCGGTATGGTATTCGCCCTCGACTACGATCAAGTCACTATGCGCGAAGGCTTCGTCAACATTCCCTTTTTCCATCCGGTATTGTTTCAGGATATTGTCCTGGCCCCAGATGGTTTCTTTCCTGGCAAGGGAATCTTCGATGGAGAAGATCGCTGGGAGGGGCTCAATCTCAATTCTCACCGCGCGGCGGGCGTCTTCCAGCAAGTAGCGGTCCGGATGGGCCAGCAAGATGACGGGTTCTTCCGGGTGGTTAACCGTGCCGTCGGCCAGGCAGGGCTGGTCCTGCAGAATCAACTCCACATGATTCTTGCCGGGAATATCCCTGGCGGTCACGATGGTGACCTCGTTCCACGGGATCCCTTCCGCAAAAGAAATTCGGGTGATGCGACCTCGGGGGGCGGGGCTGCGCACGGTGGCGCCGTAGATCATTCCGGGAAACGTCAGATCATCCACATAGCGGGCTGCTCCGGTAACCTTCTCGCGTCCTTCTTTGCGAGGCAGAGGGCGTCCGATGAGAGTGGTCTGCATGGCAACCTAGAAAGCTCGTCAAAACTCACGGTACCTGTGGCAGGCTAAAGGTCCCGCCACCCGCGAAGGGTGCCGCGTATTGTGGCCCGTTCCATGCCGCGTGGCAAGATGGATAGCCTGGAAGCACGGTCGTGGCAGTCCCGCGGATCAATATTCGATTTTGTCGGGCTTGGCGCGCCATGCTTCAAAAATTGCCAGCGACTCAGCACGCATGAGCGGCAGAAAAGGGATGCGCCGCTCCGCGTGTGGAGTGGCGATCTGCTGGTAGATCAGCGAATCATCGAACCCGGCGGCCGCGGCGTCTTCCTTGGTGCACGCATAGAAGACGCGCGCGGGGCGCGCCCAGTAAATGGCGCCCAGGCACATCGGACACGGCTCGCACGTCGTGTAAATCTCGCAGCCCTCCAACTGGAAGCTTCCGAGCGCAGCGCACGCGCGGCGAATTGCCACGACCTCCGCATGGGCGGTCGGGTCGTGAGTCGCCGTCACGCTGTTGGCGCCTTCGGCGATGATCTTGCCACCGCGCACCACCACCGCGGCAAAAGGGCCGCCCCGGTGCTGATGCACGTTTTCCAGGCCCAGTTCAATCGCCCGCTGCATAAAGGCGTTGCTCATAGTTCTTCTTCGACCATAGCACCGGCCTGCACGGGTGGGAAGAAGCGATTCGCGAAATGCGGCCTTTTGGTCAAAGGGGGAGATTCAGAGGCAGGGCAAGGGTACAATGTCGCGCATGGCGCAGGATCTTTCCACCGTTCATCATCCGATGACCCAGCTTTTCCCGCGCGCAGACACACCCGCGGAGCGCAAGCGATTCCAGCTGACACCCGAGCAGGTGCGGTTCTTCCATGAGAACGGTTACTTGGCCGGGCTGCCGATTCTGGACCATGCGCAGGTTGAACACTTGCGTGCCGAACTTGCAGAAGTGGCTGACCCCGCGCATCCCCAGCACCATCTTTTCTACGAATTTCATTCCAACGAATCGCCGGACCCCGGCCAGGTGCTCTTTCATGCCCTCGGTGCGTGGCGAATTGCTCCGGGCCTGCACGACATTCTCTGGCACCCGGCGTTCACCATGCCTGCAACGCAATTGCTCGATGGCCCGGTGCGGCTCTGGCATGACCAGTTATTCTGCAAGCCGCCGCACCACGGCGGCATCGTGGCCTGGCATCAGGATTATTCCTATTGGCAACGCACGCGTCCGGTGGCCCACCTGACGTGCTGGATCGGCTTGGACGACTCCACCAAAGAGAATGGCTGCGTCCATTATGTGCCCGGCAGCCACCGCTGGCCCCTGCTGCCGCGCGGCCACCTGGCAAATGACATGGATGCGGCACGGGAACTGCTCACGCCCGAGCAACGCGCGCAATTCCAGCCGGTGGCCATCGAACTGAAGGCTGGGCACTGCTCCTTTCACCATTCCTTCACGTTGCATGGCTCGTACGCCAACCGGACTCCGCGTCCCCGGCGCGCGATCGTGCTCAACGTGATCCGCGATGGCGTGGCATCGGTCTCGAATGAACCCCTGCTGGAAGGTGTCCCACCGGTGCCCGCAGGGCAAAAGTTGCAGGGGCAGTTTTTTCCGTTGCTTTCCTAGCCACGCAATTCCATCACCCGCACTGATCCAATTTGGTGGAGCAAATGGCGTGCCCGCACCGCCATATTGGTGCTGTGCCGAGCCCTCGAGCATGGGAAGATAGTTCTCGCGTTCATGAGCCGTAATTCCAAAGCGCATGTTTCGACCCTGACCCTGCTGCTGGCCTTCGGGGCCATCTATGTTCTGTGGGGTTCGACCTACATCTTCATCAAATGGGGCATCGCCACGGTGCCGCCGATGGTGCTGGCTGGTGCGCGGCATTTGCTGGCGGGGGTGTTGCTTTATGCGTGGGTCCGGCTGCGCGGCGGTGAAAAACCAGAACCGCGGCAATGGGGAAGCGCCGCCGCGCTCGGGGGATTGATGTTGTTTGGCGGAAATGGCGGCGTTACCTGGGCGCAACAGACGGTTCCCTCTGGCGTGGCCGCGCTGGTGATCGCGGCGGTGCCCATGTGGATGACGCTCCTCGAATGGCTGCGCCCGGGCGGACACCGGCCGGCCGCCCGCGTGATCGCAGGTCTGGTGCTGGGCTTCGGCGGCATAGCCCTGCTGATCGGCCCGGGGCGTTTCGGAGGCGAGCGGGTTGACCTGACCGGCGCGGCAATCCTGTTGTGCGCTTCCCTTTCGTGGGCGACCGGGTCGCTGCTCTCGCGCCATGTGCGCCTGCCTCGCACTTTGGTGCTCTCGATTGCTATGCAGAGCATCGCGGGAGGTGTCCTGCTGCTGCTGGGCGCGATTCCGACAGGAAACTGGGCGCGGTTCGATTGGCAAGCAGTTTCGCTGCGCTCGGCTTTGTCACTGGCCTACCTGGTGGTGTTTGGTTCAATCATCGGGTTTACGTGCTACATCTGGCTGCTGAAAGTAACCACGGCGGCGCGAGTTTCCACCTACGCGTACGTGAATCCCGTGGTCGCGCTGTTTCTGGGCTGGTCGCTGGGTGGAGAAGGAATCTCCGGGCGGTCATCGCTGGCGGCGGTGGTGATTGTCGTGGCAGTGGTCATGATCGTGAGTTACAAGGATGTTCCCGCGCCGGCCGAGGACCGGGAACCCGCGTTGCTGAAGGCGGAAACCGCAGACCTCGGCTGTGCCGCCAGTGCGCAGAACGACACCGCCGCCTGACCCACTTCCCTCACGCTTCGGGTAAAATGCAAATGAATCCGCAGCCTGCCAATCGGGCCCGCGCGGATTTGCGGCGTTCTTCATGGCATTATTTGCCCCACAAATCTACGCTGGGCAGCGGGTGCTGGTCACCGGCGCCACCGGCTTTATTGGCCGCCACGCCGCCCGGGTTCTTGCCGCATGTGGCGCAGAAGTCATCCTGACCGGTCGCAATGCCGAACCGCTTCAGGAATTGGCCGCAACGCTGGAGAAGAACGTCCGCGTGTGCGTAGCGGACTTGTCGAAGGCGGGTGAGTTTACCCAACTTCATCGCGAAGCCGCGCCCGCACTCACATTCAATCTGGCGGGCTACGGGATTGATCGCACAGAAAACGATTCCGTGTTGTTCGAAGCTCTGAATGCGGATCTGCCGGAAGAAATTGCGCGCGCCGCGGCTGCGGGGAAAACCGGCACCTGGCCGGGCCTAGCAGTCGTTCACTGCGGCTCTGGATTTGAGTATGGTCCCGTGGCAGGGCCGGTTTCCGAAGAATCCGATGCAAAGCCAACCTCGCTGTATGCGCGGACAAAACTTGCCGGCGCACAGCGGTTTCTCGCTTCCTGCCGCAGATCGGGTTTGCCAGGCGCAGTGGCGCGCCTGTTTGTCGTGTACGGGCCTGGCGAGCATCCGGCGCGCCTTCTGCCCTCGCTGATCCGGGCGAAGCAAACGGGCGAACCGGTTCCGATGACCGCCGGCCATCAGTTGCGTGATTTCACTTTTGTGGAAGACGTGGCCGAGGGCCTGTTGCGCATCGCACTGCTCCGCGCATCGCCGGATGTCATCAACGTGGCGACCGGCAGACTCACTTCGGTCCGCGAGTTCGCCCAAGTTGCGGCGGACGAGATTGGACTCCACTCCGGCCAATTGCAATTGGGTGCGCTGCCCTATCGGGACGATGAGGTGGCGCAAGGAGCGGTCAGCGACGCGAAAATCACCCAATTTCTTGGGTGGAAACCGCGCACATCCATCCGCGAGGGAATCCGTAGAACTGTGCGACAATAGCGGCGACGCGGAGATTTGAGCCGTCCCTTCGACGATGCCCGAACCGATCATACCGGCAGTTTCCCTGGCTATTCCCTGTTACAACGAGGAAGGGTGTATTGAAGGAACGGTGCGGGACTTGCTGCGCGTCTTCCAAGCCCACCGGATTCCCCTGGAAGTCGTTCTGGTGGATAACGGCTCGACCGACGGCACGGGCGCCATTCTTGACCGGCTGGTTGCCGAAGGCCTTCCCGTGCACAAAGTGCGCGTTCCGGTAAACCAAGGCTACGGTCTCGGAGCATTGGAGGGACTGCGCGCCTGCCGGGCGCCGCGGATTGGCATTTTGTGTGCCGATGGTGAAGTCGGGCCGGAAGATGTCGCCCGCCTGTGCGAGATGCTGATCCAGGATCAGCGGCCGTCCCTGGCGAAAGTGCGGCGGCGCTACCGCAAGGATGGAATCCTGCGCAAGATTCAATCCACGATTTACAACGTTCTGATGTCCGTCATTTTCGGAGCACTGCATTCTCTGGATGTGAACGGCAGCCCCAAAATCTTCCCGCGGAGCGCTTTTGAAAGAATGCACTTGCGGTCCCATGATTGGTTTCTCGACGCGGAGATCATGATTAAGGCCCGCTGGCTTCGGTTGCACGTCATCGAAACGGATGTGCAGGGCAAGCATCGCCAGGGGGGAAAGTCGCACGTAAAATGGCACACCTGTGTTGAATTTGTGCGAAACATTTTCCGCTATCGCCTGAGCGGGGCTGCGGCGGAACGGGCAAAGGTTCTGGGGCAATCCAGTCTGGGAGCGAACCGGTGATCCATAAGCGAACCACTTGCCGCGCTTGCGGAAGCACGCGCGTCCCGATGTTTCTGGATCTGGGGGAAGTGCCATTGGCCAACGCCTACCTGACCCAGCGCCAGCTGGCGGAGCCGGAATTGCGCTTCCCGCTCGAGGTTTGCTTCTGCGAAGAATGCTCGCTGGTGCAACTGCTGCACGTGGTGGACCCCAGGATCCTGTTTTCGAATTATCTATATCGCACCGGAACGAACAAGACCATCGCGGCGCACAACGCTGGCCTGGCGGATGCGGTGGTGAAAGAACTCGGGCTGAACAAGGAGTCGCTGGTGGTGGAAGTGGCCAGCAACGACGGCAGCCTGCTTTCCTGCTTCCGTGAACGGGGTACGCGCACGCTGGGCATCGAGCCCGCCAGGAACATTGCTATCATAGCCCGCGAAGCCGGCATTGAAACGCTGAACGAATTTTTCACTCCGGCGCTGGCTAGTGAAGTGGTGAAGTCGCACGGCCCGGCGCGTGCCGTGCTTGCCAATAACGTGCTGGCCCACGTGGATGCGACGGTCGAATTTCTGGCCGGCTGCAAGCGGCTGATCGGCCCCGACGGCTGCGTGGTCATCGAAGCTCCCTACCTGATGGAAATGCTCGAGCGGCTGGAATACGACACGGTCTATCACGAGCACCTCTGTTACTTCTCGGTTACCGCACTGATGCGCATGTTTGCCGAAGCCGGCCTGGCGCTGGAGCGCGTAGACCGCGTGGAAATTCACGGAGGTTCCCTGCGCCTGTGGGGCCGCCACATGGACGCGCGCGGCCATGGCGTGCAGGTGCAGCGCATGTCTGCGGAAGAACGCCAGCAGGGTCTGGCGAAGCTTTCCACCTACACCGCCTTCGCGGCGCGGGTAAAGGAAAACCGCGAACAACTGCGCGGCCTGCTGCGCAAGTTGCAAGGCGAAGGCAAGCGAGTGGCCGGCTACGGCGCGCCCGCCAAGGGCAATACTTTGCTTTGCTACTGCGGCATTGATTCCACCTGGCTTCCGTGGACGGCAGACCGCAGCCCGCTCAAGATTGGCCTGCACACCCCCGGCAGCCACATTCCCATCGTACCGACCGATAAAATCAGCCAGGAGCCCCCCGATTACCTCCTGATTCTCGCGTGGAATTTCGCGCCGGAAATCATGCGCGACTTCGGCGACTGGCACGCCAAGGGCGGCCGCTTTATCCTTCCCATTCCGGAGCCTAAAGTCGTCTGAAACCGCTGCCCGTTGCCCGGTATTGACTTTATCTAACCCGCGGCCATACACTCCGCGCTCTAACTTCCCTTCGATCGCTTGTTCACAGGAGGAACTATGGCCAAGGCAAAAGGTGGAAAGAAAGCCAGCAAGGGCGGGAAAAAAGCTGGCAAGAAAAAGATGAGCATGGCGATGAAGTCAAAGACGGGATGCCGCGATGGCGGAGCGCAGAAAGCGTTCTAGTCGCGCACCTGGTTCTGTCCTGCGACAAATCTATTACCGGCGCGCCCCCCACGTCATCAGTTACTGGGACGAAGAAGGACTGGTCCTGGAGAACTACGCCGCCCGTACGCGCGTGGGCGTGGCGCCGGTAGCTGCTCTGGTGCTCAGCACCGCCAGCCGCTGGCGCACCGAGTCTGATTTTTGCGCCGAATTTCCCGGCTACAGCGCCGGTTCGGTTCGCGAGTCGGTGCGCCTGCTGGCACGCCACAAATTCCTGGATCGTTCCGCACGGCCAAGTTCCGGCGACAACTATCTTCCCCATTGGCGCGAATGGACACCCGCCGCCGCGTACTTCCACTTCACTACGAAAGACGCCAAATTCAATTCCGATCCCTTCTGGGAACAGCGCTTTTACCGGGAGCGCGCGCGGCAATGGAAGGTTCCCTCGCCCGTGAAACGCTTGCGCGGCGCGCAGCAAATTGTTCTGCCTGCGCCTATGCCCGGCGATCGATTTACCGACGTGCTTCGCCAGCGGCGCACGTGGCGGCGCTTTTCGGCACAAGGCATTTCCCTGCCGCAGCTTTCCACGCTGCTGCACACCACCTGGGGTGTCCAACAGTGGATGAAATGGCCGGTTCTGGGCCGGCTGGCGCGAAAGACCTCACCCTCGGGTGGGGCCCGGCATCCCATCGAAGCCTACGTCCTGGCGTTGCGGGTGAAGGGGCTGGCGCCGGGCATCTATCACTATGCCGCGGACCGGCACAGGCTTGAACTTGTGCGCCGGGGAGCCACAACGCAAATGGTCGAAGAATTTTTCCCTAGCCAGTGGTGGTATCGCCGCGCGGCTGCCGTATTTCTGATGACCGCGGTTTTCCCGCGCACCCAGTGGAAATATCCCGTGCCGCGCACCTACCGCGTGGTTCTGGCCGATGCCGGACACCTGGGGCAAACCTTTTGCCTCACGGCTACGTGGCTGGGCCTCGCCCCGTTTTGCACCATGGCCCTGGCTGATTCCAAAGTGGAAAGAGCCCTGCGTGTGGACGGAGTAACCGAATCGGCGATTTATGCAACGGGGGTGGGCATGCGTCCTCGAGATAACCGCGATCCGGGCGACTTGCCCGGACAAATCTCCCCCGAACTCGCCAGTTTGCATTTCTCGAGATAGTTCAAACCGAGACATGGGATTCAACGTGGGAAATACGGACGCGCCCCGCGTTTCCTCGTCCACAAGCCGCGTCATTCCGGGGCCTGGTTTGGCTGAAGAATCTCGATGGATGCCTGCGCTGATTCCGCAATCGAGATTCTTCGTCGCGCGATTGGTCGCGTTGCGCCCAATCGCAAACGCTCCTCAGAATGACGCTGGCCTGCGGTGGCTCCGAGCTACTGTTGTAGGAAATCTCGCCCAAGAAACTGAAAAGGATTGCGCTGCGGCAGCTCACTTCGCCAGCGTATCGGCCAGGCCCATGCGGCCGAGCAATTCCTGGAAGCGCGGGTCCTGGCGCAGTTTCTTGTAGCGGGGATGAACTTTGATCGTTACCAGGCGTGAATCTTTTTCCTGCCGCGCTTTTTCCAGCCATGCGAACGCCGCGTCGCGTTCATCCAAGCCCGTATAGATCACCGCGAAATCGTAGGGTGAAACATAACTGGTCCGCGCGCGTTTTTGCAGTTCGCCCAGCAGCGCCCGCGCCTCCTCTTTTCTTCCCGCTGCGCCGAGCGCGTAACCCAGTTCGGCTTGATCCAAATCGGGAGTGCGCCGCAGTTCTGTGATCGCCTCGTCGTACTTGCCGATTTCCAGATACGACTGCGCGATGCATTCCTGCGGCGCGCCGAAGGATGGATCCAGATCCAGCGCCGCCCGGCATTGCTCGATGGCTTTTTCATAACGGCCGGCCAGATATTGCATGAAGCCGGTATTGGTGCGAATGATCAGGGAAAACGGCTCGCGCTCCAGCGCGATTTGCATGTGCCGGATGGCTTCATCATGTTTTCCAACCGCAGAAAGATACCAGGCGTACCAGTGGTGAGTCGTCGCGTATCCCGGATTGAGCTCGAGGGCACGCTTGAATTGGCGCTCGGCCCCGGGCAAATCCGCATCGTCATAGAGCAGGCTGGCGAGCGCCGTATGCGCTTCGGCCAGGCTTTCGTCCAGTTCCAGCGCCTTCCGCGCCGCGGCTTTGGCCATTGGGCGGGCCTCCGCGGGAGGCAGGTAGCGACCGCCGCCCAGCAGGTCATACGCGTCGGCCAAGCCGGCGTAGGCGGGCGCGTAGTTTGGATCCTTCTCCAGGGCCAGTTGGAACAGCTTGATCGCGGTGCGGTAGCCTTCCTCGGAGCGCTTGTTCCAATGGAAACGGCCCTGCAAATAAGCGTCCAGTGCTTCCGGATTCACCTGGCGGCGCTGGGTGAGCCGGGCTTGCTCCTGCGCTGTGAGTTGGACATGCATTTCCCCGGCGATCTGGCCCACCAGTTCGTTCTGCATGGAAAGCACGTCGCGCAATTCCGACTCGTAGCGATTGGCCCACAAGTTGGCGTCGGTGGCCGGGTAATTCAGTTGCACGCGAACCAGCACCCGGTTTCCAGATCGCTGCACGGAGCCCACGACGATGCCATCCACGTTGAGTTCCTTGGCAATCTGCTTCAGAGTCTTGTCGGTGCCTTTATAGCGGACCACCGACCAGCGTGAAATCACGCGCAGCGCGCGAATCCGCGTCAATTCGTTGACCAGCGCGTCGGTGATTCCGTCGGCAAAATAATCCTGAGAAGGATCGCCGGAAAGATTTTCCAGCGGCAGCACGGCGAGTGATTCGATTTTGGGCGGTCCGGCCGGCGTGCCCCAACGGGAACGAATACCACCTACGTCCAGGCCCACAATTCCAGTGAAAAGAGCCAGCACGGCAATCCCGGCCAGCCAGCCCCAGGGTTTGCGAGGCGCGGCGGATACATCCGGCAACAACCCGGTTTGCGTTGGCACAAGCAGCCGGTCGAGATCCACCAATAATTCGCGTGCGGTTTGATAGCGGCGCGCGGGATCCTTGTCCATTGCCTTTTCGATCACCAGCGCGAGATGGGGAGAGAGCTTCTTATTGATTTCGCGAACCGGCGGGGGAGTCTTGTTGAGGATCGCGTCAATCAATCGCGGCCCGTGCGTTTCCCGGAAGGGGCGCTGCCCGGTAACCAGCTCGTAGAGCAGGGCGCCCGCGGAGTAAATATCGGTGCGCGGGTCGGCAATGTCGTCGCGCAGTTGCTCCGGGGCCATGTAGGGCACCGTACCCGCGCCGGGCGCGGAGGTGGTACTGAGCGTCGCGCTCCAATCGCCCTGCCGCACCAATTGGGCCACGCCAAAATCCAGTATCTTCGTGCGCTGGTCGGGGGTAATGCGCAGGTTGGAAGGTTTCAAGTCGCGATGGATGATTCCGGCCTGGTGTGCCGCCACCAGCCCCTGCGCGAGCTGCACGCCGACCTGCACCGCTTCCCGCTCCGGCACCGGGCCGTTTTGCAGGCGCTCGTCGAGGGACTGGCCGGCGATCAGCTCCATCACCAGAAACTCGATGCCGTCCGCAGAATCAAAATCGTAAACCGTCGCGATGCTGGGGTGATTCAACTGCGAAAGGGTCTGCGCTTCCTTGCGGAACCGTTTGCGCGCCACTTCATCCACCAGGGCGCCCATGGGCAGAAGTTTCAGGGCGACATCGCGTCCCAGGCGTTCATCCCGGGCGCGGTACACCACGCCCATGCCGCCCGCGCCTATCTGTTCCACGATCTTGTACCGCGAAAGCCGTGTGCCAATCATGAAGAATCAATCGCGGCTAGATGCTACGGCCTAGCCCCGGCCAATGCAACTGCCATGATTCATTTTGCAAATGGTTTGCCGAATGTACTTCACCCCGCGGGCCAGGGGGATTTTTTCTCCGGCCTCTGTGCCCACAGAGCGTGATACTCTCCGCCGCATGTCCGCCCCGGCACATGCTCGCGAAACCCAGTCGGGCCTTTCACCGTGGAATCGCGCGGATTTGCCGGCGCCGCCGGTGGCGCGCGGGCTTTCGCTGATGGGCGTGATCGGGCCCGGCGCCATTATTCTGGGCCTCTCCATCGGCAGCGGCGAGTGGCTGATCGGCCCGGCGGCGTTTGTGAAATACGGTCTTTCCCTGCTGTGGGTCACCTCCGTGGCCGTGTACCTGCAAACCATCCTCAACACAGAATTGATGCGCTACACGCTGTATACCGGCGAGCCGGCGGTGACCGGCTTCATGCGCACGCGGCCCAATTCCACATTCTGGGCATGGTTCTATGCGGCGCTGTACTTCCTGCACGCGGGTTGGCCTGCCTGGGCCGCGAATGCCGCGGGGGCATTTTTCTTCTTGTGGTACCGGCGCTTGCCCGGCGCGGACGACGCGGGCATGGTGTATGCCTTCGGTGTGGGGACGTTTCTCGCCTGCGTGGCGTTGCTGCTTTTCGGACGGCGCATCGAGCGTACGCTGGAGATTCTCAACTGGATTCTGATTATCTGCATCCTGGGCGGCATGACGTTGCTGTGTATTGTGTTTTTTGCGCCAGCATTGTGGGCCTCGGCTTTTGCCGGATACTTTGGCTTCGATACGCGCAGCAGTTCCTTCGTGTTTATTCCCGCAGGGGCCGACTGGTTTTTGATCGGTGCGTTTGCCGCGTATTCCGGGGCGGGCGGCGTGAGCAACCTGATGCTTTCCAACTGGGCTCGCGACAAGGGCTTTGGCATGGGACAGGTGGTCGGCTTCATCCCTGCGGCCGTGGGCGGCGCGGATGTGAAGCTGGCGCACAGTGGCAGCGTGTTCGCAGTGAACGGCGAAAGCCTGAAGCGCTGGCGCGGCTGGTGGCGCATCGTGCAGGTGGATCAGTGGGGCGTGTTTTTTGTAGGGGCCATGCTGGGCATGGGCTTGCCCGCGATTCTGTATTCCATTTTCATAACTCCCGGGCGCGACATCCGCGGCATGGCCATTGCCGGGGAACTGGCTTTCGCCATTCGTGACCGCAGCGGTCCGCTGCTGGCCGGTCTGGTAGCCATGATGAGTGCGTGGGTGCTGTTCAAAACGCAACTCGATAACGTGGACGGGATGGCGCGCGCGTTGACCGACATTCTGTGGACCGGCAACCGGCGAATCCGCGATTGGCGGGGCGGCGATGTGCGCACCGTGTATTACTCGATTCTCAGTCTGATGGTGGTGTGGGGCGTGATTGCCCTGCGCCTGACGCAACCCATCATCCTGCTGCAAATGGCCGCCAACATCGCCGGACTGGTGATGGTCATCAGCGCGCTGCACATCCTGTACGTCAACGTGAAATTCCTGCCGCCGGAATTGCGCCCGCCGATGTGGCGCCGCGCGTCGCTGGCGGGCATGGCCGTCTTCTATGGTTTCTTCGTGTGGCTCTGGCTGATGGGCGGCATCGCGCCTGACGCATCTAAGGGTTTCCTCTTCAACCTGCCGAAGCATCTGGGCTTTTAGTTCACTACACCACAGAATCTTGATTGTGATATCTGCGGCGATGGAATCGACATAGCTCGCCGCCAACTACCTGGGCCAGATTGCTGCAACGGCCAACTCCAGCAGGTTGCCGTCGGGATCCCGGAAGTAAATCGAGGGAGGCTGGCCGCGGAAGCTGAATTCCTTTTCGATGGCGATGCCGTGGCGTTGCAAATGTTCCCGCCACTCCGGCAGATCTTCCGGGGCGACGTGGAAGGCCACATGGCCTTCTCCCGTGGCGGAATGCGAGGGCAACCCTTCCATCAAGTCCGGCTGCGCGGATTTTAGAGGATCGAATAACAGCAGGATGCTTTCGCCGAGGCGGAATGCCGCGCCGCGTTGATTTTCAAATTCGACCAGCAGCCGAAGCCCCAGGACCTCGCGGTAGAAAGCGATGGCGCGGGCAGGGTCGTGGACGTACAGCGCAGTTTCAAGAACGCCTTGGGCATGTGGCATCTTCGTCTCTCTCGCCGAGTTTACCCCGGAAAACAAACCGGCCCGCCGGGAATTTCCGCAGCGGGCCAGTCTCAGAATCGGGAAAGCTCGAAAGCAGCTTTCGGTTAGTTGCTTGGGATTGAGTTTTTCCGCGGACGTCCGCGCTTGCGCTTTGGCGCCAGGCCAATCACCTCAGCCTTCATCATGCTGGTGACGAACTTCTTTACGCCATAACCTTCGAACTCGACCGTAGTGCGATCCTCATCCGCTTCGGTTACGCGCCCTAAGCCAAACAACGGGTGCTTGATCTGCTGCCCCTCGACAAACACTTCCATTCAAGCCTCCTTGCCCTGAAGCCTCCAAATTAAACAAAAGTGCCCGTTTAGTTAGATGCCACGGGACAGCGGGAGGCTGCCCCTTCCAAGTCATTCATTACGGAGTCTTTATTGATTTCGTGGTGAGAAGACATCTTGAAGAAATCGCTGACCATCTCACCGCAGGTGAATTGCCTGGCTCGAATTTTCCTGGCTGGCGCCGTTGCGCCTTGGCTCGCTGCTTCACAACCCGCCTTCGGCCAGGCACAAACTTCTTCGCTCGATCAAGGTAATCTCGTGACGTTCCAAGGCTTGCGGCGCGTACCGCCGGAAGCTGCCCGCTCCGCGGCCGGTTTGGAACCCTCCGACAGAATCTCGCGAGCGGGGCTTCGGCGTCTGATTACCCAGCTCGACAAAACCGGCTGGTTCGCTTCGATTCAGATTGAAGAAACAGAGGCTGGCTTCCTGGTATGCGTCCAGGAGCAGCCCTATCTGGCTTCCGCGGAGTATTCCGGCTCAAAGTTGCTGCGGGGCGAAACAGCCGAACGCGTGATCGAGGGAAGCGGGGTAAAGCTGCAGATCGCACGACCGGTGGACCCCTTGCAACTGCATCGCGCGGCGCGCGTTCTACAGCACCGGCTGCACGAACTCGGCCACCCCTTCGCGCGGGTAACTGTGGCGCAAGAGCGTGTTGCAGCCGGCGCGGTCCGCGCGACCTTCTTGGTGGACGACGGCCTTTACGCCTCGGTACAAAACGTAGTCTTCGCTGGCGCCTCCACGATTCCACCGGGGAAACTGCAGAAACAACTGCGTGAAGTTCAACCGCGTACCTGGTTTGCCGGACTCCGGCACAAAAACACGTACACGGCCGGACGAGTCGCTGCGGATGCCGATCACCTTGCCGCTTTCTACCAGTCGCAGGGATTTGCCTTTGCGCGGATAGGCGAACCGCGTATTGAACCGGTGCGCGTCCGGGTTCAGCGCTGGTGGCCGTGGCCTCACCGCGAGTGGCAGCCTCGCCTGCGCATCACGCTGCCGGTTCACGAAGGTCCGCAGGTTCGCTGGGATTCTTACGCCGTCTATGATTGCGATGGAAGGTCGCGCGACGAAATTCTGCTCGGGCACCCCGGATGGAAGCCCGGCGCTCCCTATTCCGCCGCGGCGCTCCAGGCCATCGCCGCACATCTGGCGAAATTGCTTCCCTGTGGTTCATCGCGCGCGGAAGTCGTGGCCGCTACGGAAATTGACCGCGCCAGATACTCCGCGCACGTGTCGTTTCGGGCGCAGCCGACACAACATTTCACTCTTCGGCGCATCGAATTCACCGGGCAAGACCGGTTCCCGGATCGCTTTTACCGCAGGCGGCTGGGCTTTGAAGAAGGCGATTCCTGGCAACCCGAAAAACTGGAACGGGGGCTTGCCGCGATTTCCCGCGACGGTTTTGTAAAACCCATCCCGGCAAATGCGATCTACACGGAGTTCGATCCAACCGCCGGAGCGGTGGATTTGCGCATCCACGTGGAAGAAGCCGGGCGGCAGAGACTTTCCCTGGTCGGCGGGGCCAGCACCATCGGCTTTGCGTACAACCTGTTCAACTTCCTGGGTGCGGAAGAAGTGCTGACCGGGTATCTGGAGGGCGGCCCGCCCGCGCTGCAATTGCTGGTGGGAATCGCCAAAGACGGCCTGCTTGGCAATCACGCTGGATTGGGATTTTCGCTCTTTCACCACGTGGTGCGCCCACAACTCCCCGGCCAGCAACGGCAGCGGCTGTTCGTTTCCACCAGCACCGGGCTGGCACAAACCTTGGACTATCGTCTTTCCAGAACACAGCAGGTGGCTTCCAGCTACCGGCTGGAGTCCACCCGGCTGACGATCCCCCCAGCCGTCACCGCGAATGCCCTTCCGGTCCGGAGTGACTTTACGAGCAGCGAAGTTTCTGCGCGTTGGCAGCGGAGTACAGAAACATCTTCTCTGCTGGCGGAGGGAGCCGTTTCCGGCGGCGCATTGGGCGGCTCGCAGGATTTGGTGCGATTCTCGACGTCGGCCATCAAACACGACGACCGCTCAGCCCCCGCGTGGGGCGTTCGCTGGCAGAGCGCGGGCGTGTTTGCTGCGCCATGGGCTGCTAATCCCGCAGTCCCCATTCCATCCCGGCTTTACCCGGCTGAAGATTGGGTCCGTGGCATGCGCGCCGGTGAACTGGCGCGGCAAGCATCACCGGCGCGGAGCGGGCTGCACTTGGTACAGGCGGTGAACCTGGAACATGCAATTCCTTTCCAGGGCAACCGGCCCTTGCGCCTCCTTGCATTTGCAGATGGAGCAGCGGGGTGGCTGCTGGAGAGTGATGCGGCTCTCGCGGGGCGTGCCGCGCTAGGCCTGGAACTGCGCTGGCGCATCCCGCCAGGCGCACAGCAGCGAATCCCCCTGGGTGGCGAGACCATTCGCCTTCATTACGCCCTCGCTCCGTGGCTGCTGAGCCAAGGCCGCCGCGGCGCCTGGGGCTGGGCGCTGGGCAATTTCTTTTGAGTCGCAAACTGGCTCAAAATTGCCCTAGTGGTTCCTTTTCCTCGGCCCACTACATATATTGTCCCGTTTTCTGGCCGAACAATCTTGTTCAACAGGACACATTGTTCATCCCCCTAAATTGACCCCACAGGCCGGCTCGCACAAACTCCCCCCTGCGGCAATCAGTGCAAGGGGAGCAGTGGCTGTACTGGGGGAGGGGAACATGTGTGCTGCCGCACGCGTAGAAGGGATTCATTCCACGTCAAGTTTTGGCGCGTTCCGCGCCTCGTATCAGGCCACGGATAACCGCCGCACTCACGAACGCCTGCCTCTTTCCGCGCGCGTGCGCTTGAAGCGGGTGGCGGGAAAACCTCAGCCGCAAATCGAAGATTTCGAAGGACTGGACATTAGTTGCAGCGGATTGCGTTTCCGTTCTTCGCGCAGCTTCGCATCGGGCACGGATCTGGATTTGGAAGTGGTTCTGCTGGACCGCCAGCAGGATGGCTCGTCGGTGAGAATGTTTACCAGCGCCACGGTGATTCGCTCCGCGCCCCTGGGCAGCGGGCAAGAGCGCAGTGTCGCCGTTGCGTTCACCGATATCACCATCAGCCGCAGCCAGGCAGTTTAGCGGGATAAGCAAGGTGCCGCCCGCAGGCGGCGTGGGCAATCGGTTCTGGGGGAAACATGGGGGCGTTCGAGTCTCGCAAACAACAAAAATTTGATCCCATTCTCGAGCCACAAGGCCCAGCCTCCGCTCCGGCCTCGCAGCCTAAACCGGCCGAGCCGCCGCGCGCTTTCAGTCGCGTGCCCACGCACGCCATTGGCGTGGTCCCCGAACGCCGTTTTTATGCGCGCGCCGCGTTGCAGCTTCCCTTGCGCCTGCTTCGCGTAGACGGTGTGGATGAACCCGTTTCGCTGAGCCTGCTGACCCGCAACATCAGTACCAGCGGCGTATTTTTCCTGACCCCCAAGAAACTCGAAATCGGCTCGTACATTGAATTGGAAGTCGGCTTGGTGCACCGGCCACTGGGTTATGGCAACGTCCGCATGTCCACCAGCGCACGTGTGGCCCGGCTGGAAGAATCACAGACCCCCGGCTGGTTCGGCATCGGCGCCAAATTCGACGAAATCGCCTTCGACCGCGACGAACCCGTCCCGCCCAAGTACCTCGGCAACCAGAAGTAAGCACCGGTGACCTCCGTCGGCGTGACCGCAAGTTGAGATTTGCGTGCGCACTACCGGCAGATTGGGCCGTCGGGTTCTGCTACTGAAAAGCCTTCGTTCCGACAAGCGCGCCCGCCCGCCGCCGCGGGTTCGAGATCCCGCCGTCCCAGCCATCTAACCTGTGACCAATCAAGACGGAAACATCGGGATATGACCCTAGTCGGACAAAAATCAGTGGAGCGCTTCGGCTACACGCCGACAAGCAGCGCCGGGCGGGTGGCCCAGGTGACGCAGGCCCGCCCACGGTTGCCAACCCCGCAAGCCGTGGGGCACCCCCGTCTCGTTTCGTTACTTGAGAAGTGAACTCATCAGAATGGTATCATCACATCGAGGAGACCATGCGTTACCTGGGCCACCCGCCCA
>CAZCNH010000003.1:85598-109898 GCA_964500065.1 uncultured Acidobacteriaceae bacterium | reverse complement strand
ACCTTGCCCTGTTCGGTGATGATCATCACGTCGGATTCCTCGCTCACTTGCAGCGCGGCGATTACGCCTCCGTTGCGTTCCGCTTTCTTCAGGTTGATCACGCCCTTGCCGCCGCGCGAGGTGACGCGGTATTCGCTGAGCGGCGTGCGCTTGCCATAACCTTTTTCGCTGACCGTCAGCATCAGCGTGGTCAGGGAAGTGCGCAGGTGGTCGCTTTCGATTTCGTCCAGGTTGCGCTCTTTCTTCTTCGATTCTTTTTCGACGATGGCGAAATCGGGGTGCGCGGTTTCCATGCTCACCACGTAATCGCTCTTGTCCAGGTCCATGCCGATCACGCCGCCGGCGTTGCGGCCCATGGCGCGCACTTCGGTTTCGCGGAACAGGATGGCCTGGCCTTCGTAACTGGCCAGGAAAATCATCTGCTCTCCGGTGGTGAGCTTTACGCCGATCAATTCGTCTTTGGCTTCCAGGTTGATGGCAATGATGCCGGTGGAACGCGGGTTGGAAAACTCCGCGAGCGCGGTTTTCTTCACCGTGCCCATGCGGGTGGCGAAAAAGACGAACGATTTGTCGTCTTCCAGGTTCTTCGCGGGCACGACGGCGGCGAGCGTTTCCCCTTCCTGGAAATTCACCAGGCTGTGGATGGCCTTGCCGCGCGTGGCGGCCGCGGCTTCGGGAATTTCATAGACCTTCAGCCAGTACACGCGGCCCTTCGAGGTGAACAGCAGGATGTAGCTGTGCGCCGAAGCGATGAAGAAGTGCTCGACAAAGTCCTCGTCCTTGGTGCGCGCGCCGATGCGGCCCTTGCCGCCGCGCGACTGGTGGCGGTAGATATCCACCGAAGTGCGCTTGATGTAGCCGGCATGGCTAACGGTGATGGCCATTTCCGTGTCGGCAATCAGGTCTTCCAGCTTGATCTCTTCGACTTTGTCCACGATTTGGGTGCGCCGCGGGTCGGCGAACTGTTTCTTGATTTCCTGCAATTCCGCGATGATCACGCCGCGCAGCTTCTTTTCGCTGGCAAGAATCTCCTTCAGTTCCTTGATGCGCGCCTGGATTTCCTTCAATTCTTCCAGAATCTTTTCGCGCTCCAGTTGCGTGAGGCGGTGCAGCTGCAAATCGAGAATGGCTTGCGCCTGGCGGTCGCTGAAATCCCAGCGCTCCATCAGGCCGGCTTTGGCTTCCGCGGGCGACTTCGACTTGCGGATCAGCTTGATGATGTCGTCCAGGTGATCGAGGGCTTTCTTGTAGCCGAGCAGAATATGCTCGCGGTCCTCCGCTTTGCGCAGCTCGAACTGCGTGCGGCGGCGCACCACTTCCACGCGGTGGTCGATAAAAAGCTGCAGCATGGGGATCAGGCCCAGCTCGCGCGGCTGACCGCCAACGATGGAGAGCAGGATCATGCCGAACGATTCCTGCATCTGCGTGTACTTGTAGAGATTGTTGAGGATGAGCTTGGCTTCTTCGCCGCGCTTCAACTCGACCACGATGCGCATGCCGTCGCGGTCGGATTCGTCCCGCACGTCGCCGATACCGTCGAGTTTCTTGAGTTGCGTCAGCTCGGCGATGCGCTCAATCAGCTTCGCTTTGTTGACCTGGTAGGGAATTTCCGTGATGACGATGTTCTCGCGGTCTTTGCCCGCCTGCTCGATGGCCGCCTTGGCCCGCATCACGAAACTGCCGCGGCCGGTCTTGTAAGCCTGCAGGATGCCTTCTTTTCCGCTGATGAAACCGCCGGTCGGAAAATCCGGTCCGGGAACCAGTTTCATGATTTCTTTGAGGGAGGTCTCGGGGTTTTCGATCAGCGCGATCGTAGCGTCTACGATTTCGCCCAGGTTGTGCGGGGGAATGTTGGTGGCCATGCCGACGGCGATACCGGAGGCGCCATTGATCAGCAGGTTCGGCGTGCGGGCGGGCAGCACCACCGGCTCGACGCGGGTCTGGTCAAAGTTGGGAACAAAATCCACCGTTTCCTTCTCGAGATCCTCGAGCAGGGTCATAGCCAGTTTTTGCAAGCGAGCTTCGGTGTATCGCATGGCGGCCGGTGGATCGCCGTCCACGCTACCGAAATTTCCCTGGCCATCCACCAGCGGGTAGCGCATGTTGAAATCCTGCGCCAGGCGCACCATGGTGGGATAAATCACCGCTTCGCCGTGCGGGTGATAGTTGCCGGACGTATCGCCGCAGATCTTTGCGCATTTGCGGTAGGCGCGTCCGGGCGATAGCGAGAGGTCGTTCATCGCCACCAGGATGCGGCGCTGCACGGGCTTGAGCCCGTCGCGCACGTCGGGCAGTGCGCGCGCCACGATCACGCTCATCGCGTAATCGAGGTACGAACGTTTCATTTCATCTTCGATATCGACCGGCAGCAATATGGATTGGTTCTGTTCGTCCGCCATTTCGTCTCCCAGTGGCTCGTGATGAGTGGTGAGTGGGCATCACCTGCGCTTGCCTGGATTTCCTAATCACTAACCCGTTCTTTTTGCTGCCCACTCCAATACAAATGTCTTCACGGTTTCAAAGGCGCTGGCGTTATTTGAAAAACGCTGCGCCGCGAAATGCGCTTCCAGTAATTGCACCAGCGCGCTGCGTTCGTCATCACCTGCCAATTCCACGGCGACGCCCCGCTCGTTGTCCGGTGCTTGCGTCGGTGTTGCGCTGAATTCGCTGCAACTCAACCCGCGCAGCCCCGGCAAAATCTTCCAAGAAAGTTGGTAAATCAATCTTCTGTGTCTCTGTGCCTTTGTGGCTAAAGCCCCATGATGGAAAACCCGGCGTCCACGTAAATCACGTTGCCGGTAACGCCGCGGCCCAAGTCGCTCGCCAGAAACACGGCGGTGTCGGCAACTTCGGCAGGATCGGTGTTGCGGCGCAACGGCGCGCTCTGCACTACTTTGTCGAGAATGGTCGAGAAATCTTTCACGCCGCGCGCGGAGGTGGTCTTCACCGGACCGGCAGAAATCGCGTTGACGCGGATGCCGTGCGGGCCGAGATCGCTGGCCAGGTAGCGTGTGGTGGCTTCCAGCGCGGCTTTGGCCACGCCCATCACGTTGTAATTGGGCACCACCCTCTGCGAGCCGAGGTACGTGAGCGTGAGGATTGCACCGCCGGAAGTCATCAGCGGCGCGCACGCCTTGGCCACCGCGAGCAGCGAAAAGCTGGAAATTTCCTGCGCCAGCAAATAGCCTGCGCGGGAGGTTTCCACAAAGGGCCGCGCCAAGTCTTCGCGGTTGGCGAACGCAATGCTGTGTACGACCACGTCCAGTTTGGTGTTTTCGGTCTTCAGCGCATCCACCAGAGCGGTGATTTCTTCGTCCTTCTGCACGTCGCAATTCAGGATGCGCGTGACGCCCAACGAAGCGCCCAATTCTTCGACGCTCTCCTTCTGCCGCTCGCCCTGATACGTGAGCAGCACCTTCGCGCCTTCGCGCACATACGCCTGGGCAATGGCATACGCCAGCGACCACTTGTTCGCCACGCCCAGCACCAGCGCCGTCTTGCCTTCAAGGAGTCTGCTCATGAATCCCCCTGCTTGCCTGCTTCAAATATCCAGGTTCACCACGTCGAGCGCATTGTCCTCGATGAACTTGCGGCGCTCGGCGACGTCTTCGCCCATCAGCGTGGTGAACATCAACTCCGCGGGCTCAATGTCTTCGAGTTTTACTTGCAGCAGCGTGCGCTTCTCCGCATCCATTGTGGTTTCCCAGAGCTGCTCGGGATTCATTTCTCCCAGTCCCTTGAAGCGAGTGATGGCGAACTCTCTTTTCGCGTCTTCGAGAACGTAGCTCAAAACCGCCCCGGCGCTTTCCTTGGACTCGCGAGTGCCGTTGCGTTGCACGGTGAAGGGAGGGTCGTCGTATTCGGCGATCGAGCGGTACAGGGTGCGTAGCCGCTTATATTCGGGACTGGAAGCCAGCGCCCAGTTGACGCGCCGCTCGCCGGCGCCGCCGACATCCAGCACAAGTTCGTAGAGCGAATGTTCTTCGTCCTTGGTGATCTTGCCTTCCATCTTGAGTTTCTTTTTCTCGATGCCGCCAAGGATTTTTTCCAGCTTAGCCTTGGTTTCGAAGTCCACTTTCTTTTCCAGGTCGGCACGGGCCAGCATTTCCACCAGGGTGTTGTCGCGCAGTTTGCGTGTGAGTTTGCCGCTCACCTGTTCGTATTCCTGCACGTGCAGCAAGAAATCGGTGAGCTTGCCGCCTTCCAGCTTGCCGCCGCCACTGGCTTTCACCACGTGGTCCTCGGTGGCGCGCTTCATCAGTTCACGGTTGAATTCGCGGTCGTCGCGGATGTATTTGTCCATTTTTCCGCGGCGGACCCGATAAAGCGGCGGTTGCGCGATGTAGATATTGCCGCGCTTGATCAATTCCTGCATGTGCCGGAAAAAGAAGGTAAGCAACAGGGTGCGGATGTGGCTGCCATCCACGTCGGCGTCGGTCATCAGAATGACTTTGTGGTAGCGCAATTTAACGGCGTCGAAGTCATCGCGTCCGATGCCGGTGCCCAGGGCGGTAATGAGGGTGCGGATTTCGTCGTGGCCCAGCATTTTGTCGTAGCGAGCCTTTTCCACGTTGAGGATCTTGCCCTTGAGCGGCAGGATGGCCTGATAGCGGCGGTCGCGGCCCTGCTTGGCGCTGCCGCCTGCGGATTCGCCTTCGACGATGAACAATTCGCAACGCGCGGGGTCGCGCTCCTGGCAATCGGCCAGCTTGCCCGGCAAGCCGCTGGAATCGAGCGCGCTTTTGCGCCGGGTAAGCTCGCGGGCCTTGCGGGCGGCTTCGCGAGCGCGCGCGGCGTCAATGCACTTGCCGATAATGCGCCGCGCCACCGTTGAGTGTTTGTCAAAGTAGGCGCCCAGCTGTTCGTTCACCAGTTGTTCGACCTGGCCCTTGATGTCGCTGTTGAGCTTGCCCTTGGTCTGACCTTCGAACTGCGGCTGCGGCAGCTTCACGCTGACGACGGCGATCAAGCCTTCGCGCACGTCGTCGCCGGTAATGGAAACTTCCTCGCCCTTTTGCCCCTTGAGCATGCCGAACTGGCCGGCGTAGTAATTGATGCTGCGGGTGAGCGCAGAGCGGAAACCGGAAAGGTGGGTGCCGCCATCCACGGTGTTGATGGTGTTGGCGAAGGCGAATACGTTTTCGTTGTAGGCGTCGTTGTATTGCAGGGCGATTTCCATATCCACGTTGCCCTTCTTGCCTTCCATGTAAATGGGCGAATCGTGGAGCGGCTGCTTGCCCTTGGTCAAATGCTTGACGAATTCGGCGATCCCGCCGCTGAAGCGGAATTCCACATTCTTATCGGTGCGTTCATCGGCAAGGGTAATCTTCAGGCCCTTGTTGAGGAAGGCCATTTCGCGCAGGCGCTGGCTGAGCGTATCGAAGCTGTACTTGGTCACTTCGAAGATGCCGGGGTCGGGATGGAAGGTCACTTTGGTGCCGGTCTTGCGCGTCTTGCCGGTCACTTTCAGCTTGCTGACCGGCGTGCCTTTTTCGTAGGACTGCTCCCACACTTCGCCATCGCGCCAGATTTCCAGCTCGAGTTCGTCGCTCAGCGCGTTCACCACGCTGACGCCCACGCCGTGCAAGCCGCCGGAAACCTTGTAGGTGTCGCTATCGAATTTGCCGCCGGCGTGCAGCACGGTCATCACCACTTCGGCGGCGGGTTTCTTTTCCGTGGCGTGCATGTCGGTGGGAATGCCGCGGCCGTTGTCAATCACGGTGACGGAGTTGTCTTCATGCACGATCACGTTGATTTCGTCGCAGAAGCCGGCCAGCGCCTCGTCCACCGAGTTATCCACCACTTCCCACACCAGGTGGTGCAGGCCCAACTCGCCGGTCGAGCCGATATACATGGCAGGGCGCTTGCGCACCGCCTCCAGGCCGCCCAGCACTTTGATCGCGGTTGCGTCGTAGCGGTGTCCACCCTTGGTTGTTTCTTTATCGGTCATGAAGGCTCCGTGTTGAGGAAACTCAAAAGGCGAAAAAGGAAACGCGGAAGGTGCTGCCGTTTTTCTCTTTTCGTTTTTCGAGTTTCGTTGTCTTCGCTGGAATGAATCAGAAATCTTGCTGTGGCTGCCCTATGGCTCCGGCACAGAAGGGCGTGCACCGAAGTTCGGAAGGCGTTTCTGCTTCATCCCGCCCCGCATCCGGGACGTGGCGAAGACTTCATTCTCAAACCGCAAATTGAGGGCCTGGCGCAGCCGACAAGTCGCGGAAAATTGCTCCCCAAAACCCTGCTATTCTAACCCAAGAGAGAGCTCTTCTCAAGGCGCAATGAATGACCGTAACTGTACTTTTATCAATTACTTACAAGGTCGAAAGTGCGGCGGATGGGCAGTTCGATGTTTGCCCCGCAATTTTCCCTTGGTAACTTGAAATCTGGGCCAACTTGAGACGTATGAGCATGTAAGAAGCGCTGCCCGTGGAGACAGCACCATGAGCGAAATTGATCCTCCGGTTCCCTCGACCACGCTGCCCATCGAAGAGATGACCGGCAGCGAGGTAACGAAAAACAAACTCTCGCTGGCGGGCTTTGGTATGGCCTTCGGGCTCATTGGACTTGGTTGCTACGTCAATAGCCATCCTGTGTGGGCGAGTGGCTTTGGCCTTGTCGCCGCATTCTTTCTTGCCTTAATTTTCTCAAAGCCGGCCAAGATCGGCGTGTGCGTATATTGCGGGCACCGCCACACGGGGATTCTGGGCGATGAAGAAAACAAAGAACTACAGTGCGAGAACTGTCTGGAATACCTGCTGGTTCATCAAGGCGCAGTGCGCGCGCTGGATCCCACAACGGTAAGCGAGCCGCCGCGGTTCGTCACTCCAGCCTTCGAGGACGGAGTTTGGCCCGCGGGCTGCGTGGCCTGCGGCGCGTCGCCGGTGCGGTATGACGAAATCAAAGCGTCCAGCGTGAATGCCCTTGCCCTGGCGACGGGCCGGCTGCGCGTGATGAAAGGCGCTGCGCAAGGCGTGCCGTACTGCGCAGAGCACAAAGATGCCCTCAAACTCTCCGTCACCCAGAACCGCAAGCTGGAATTGCAGTGGTCTTCGCTGCGCATGATGCGCCGTTACCTGGCCTTGAACCGCAGCCGCGCTGGCTCCAAAGGCACGCGCTGGTGAGTGAGACAATCCCTGCTCAAGTAGCCTTTCCCCAACGCGTGTCGTATCCTGAAGGCGATGTTCGTTGACGAAGCCAAAATCTGGGTGAAAGCCGGCGCCGGCGGCAACGGTTGCGTGGCGTTTCGCCGGGAGAAGTACGTCCCGCGCGGCGGGCCGTCCGGCGGGGACGGCGGCGACGGCGGAGACATCATCCTGGAAGCCAACCCGCACGACAACACGCTGCTGCGCTTCCGCTATAACCCCGAATTCAAAGCGGACCGCGGCGGGCATGGCGAAGGATCGAATTGCCACGGCGCCAGCGCAGACGACTTGATCTTGAAGGTTCCTCTGGGCACCGTGGTGTTTGACGAGGAATCCGGCGAACAGCTTGCCGACCTGACCACGCCGGGCCAGCAATTCACCATCGCCAAAGGCGGTCGCGGCGGGCGGGGCAATGCCCGCTTTACCAAACCGTGGCATCAGGCGCCGCGTGAACATGAGGATGGCCAGCCCGGGGAAGAACGTCGCCTGCGGCTCGAATTGAAATTGCTGGCCGATGTAGGGTTGGTGGGCTATCCCAATGCCGGCAAGTCCACGCTAATTTCGCGGATTTCCGCGGCGCGCCCGAAGATTGCCGACTATCCCTTCACCACTCTTGAGCCGCACTTGGGGGTTGTGAGCGCGGATTTGCAAAAAAGCGCGCACCCGATGCACGAACAGATGCGTACATTCGTGGTAGCCGATTTACCCGGGCTGATCGAAGGCGCGCACGAAGGCGCGGGGCTGGGCCACCGCTTTTTGAAACACGTCGAGCGCACGCGCCTGATCGCGCACCTGATTGATACCAGCGACGCAACCGATCAGGATCCGGTTAAGGCATTCGAGGTGATCGTGAGCGAGTTGCGCGAGTTCAGCGAAGACCTGGCGCAAAAACCGATGGTGGTAGTCGCCACCAAGCTGGATGCCACTACCGACAAGAACCGTCTGGATGCGCTGCGGAAGTTCTGCGAGAAAAGGAAGTTGAAGTTTCACGCCGTGTCGTCTGCTTCTGGTGAAGGAATCGCAGAACTGGTGCGTGCGCTGGCCGATGCCCTGGACCAATTGGCGCCGGCCGTGAGGCCGGAAGGGCAAGGCCAGCCGCTAGGCGCCCGAGAGGACTCGTAGAGAGCTTTGCCTGCTCAAACTTTCCCGACCGCGATCCAACCTCGATTGCCCCGCCGCCTGCACCCTCAGTTGGAGCGGATTCCTCCCAGCTTCGATGGGAACTGCAAGTATCAGCCGTGTGGCGTACGCCTGGCGTCCGGGGCTCAATTCGAATGCGTGGTCATGATTCTGCAGCAGCATCACCTTCGGCACTGGGGCCACCCTCCCAGTCAAAACCAAACGGTGCAGGTCTCGGAGGTGGCTGAGATATTCGAATCGCCGCACCGGCTTCCCGCACCGTTTGCCCGCAAGATTTACCGGGCCGGTGAATCCGGCATGGGTTATTGTGTCTTCACGGTAGTATTCAAAAGCGGGCTTCAGCAGGCCTACGTCAGCGGCAACGTTGTGGACTTTATCCCCTATCCACCCCATTTGGGATGTGCAGACGTGGCCGGCGTAATCCCGCACCAGGGACGGGACGCAACGACCTGGGAAACGCCGCAGTTCAAGTGGTGCCTGTATTCGGATGACGAAACCGAGTTGCTCGCGCAGCGCGGCATGTTGCAACCTTTCGCTGCGGAGCACTTGTCACCATGGATGCGGCTGAAGTATTTTGCCAAGCGGTGGCGGAATCAAGTTCTGGGAAAAGGGCGGGAATGACCAGGCCGCATCTGCACAAGGTGCCGCAACGCGCGCGCAACATCGCGATCTACGGCGGCTCGTTCGATCCGATCCATGTGGGCCACCTGGCCGTTGCTCGCGCGGTTCAGCGGCGTTTCCGTCTGGATGAACTGCATTTTGTTCCCGCGGGGCGCCACCCCTTCAAAGTGAAGGCGCACAGCACTCCGTTTGCGCACCGTTACGCCATGCTGGCGCTGGCCTGCGCCGAGCACCCGCACTTCCTGCCTTCGCTTGCCGAAGCCGGAGAAGGCGGCGGCGGCCAGCAAGTCCACTATTCGGTGGATACCGTGCGGCAGTTCCGCAGGGGCCTGCGGCATCCCAGCGACGGGCTCTACTTCATTATCGGCGTGGACTCTTTCCTGGAAATCGCCATGTGGCGCGATTACGAAACGCTGCTGGGTCTGTGCGATTTTGTGGTGGTCAGCCGGCCCGGTTTCAAGCTGAATGTGCTGCGGCTGGTGATCCCGCCCGACCTGCTGGCGCGCGAACAGCCCGCAGACCGCCACATCATTGCGCTGCACAAGACCCGCGTGCATATTCTGGATACGGTGGTATCGCACGTTTCTTCCACCGAAATCCGCCGGCGGCGGCATCGCGGCCAATCGATTCACGGGCTTGTGCCCGTGCGCGTTGAGGAATACATTCTTAGGCAGGCCTTATACCCGTGAACCTGGACGCGTTGCCACAGGAATTGCGCGCCGCTGTGGATGCGGCGCAATCCAAATTCGCTTTCGGCGCCGTGGTGCTGGATTTGCGCGAGCTCCATGCGTTCACCAGCTATTTTCTGATCTGCAGCGCGGCCAGTAGCCCGCAGGTGCAAGCCATCGCAGAAGAAGTAGACGCTCGCGTGGAAGCCCTCGGCCGTCGCACGCTGCATAAAGAAGGCGCGCGCACCGGCCAATGGGTGCTGCTGGATTACGGCAGCTTTGTGGTGCATATCTTTCATGAGCAGGCGCGCCAGTTCTTCGATCTGGAGCGGCTGTGGCGCTCCGCCAAGCGCCTGGAAATTCCCGACGACCATCAGCGCCAGGCGGTGGGATGAAAAAAGTAAATATAGACGAACAACGGTAAACGTGGATCATCCGTCACAACAAGCAGGCCGCAAGCCCGGACTCGTTACTCCTCCTGGGCATCCCTCCTTTCTGTTTAGAGTCTTTCGCTGAATCTGCGTTACTCTGCGTTCGTCTGTGTTTGCAGGAGAGCGTGGCAGGATGGAAAAGCAAATCCCGGAGCGGATCGAGTGGATTGCGGTTTCGCCTGCGTCTCTGCGCGCGCTGGAAACGGCGCGCAAGGTTGCGGCCGCTTCCACAACGGTGCTGGTTACCGGGGAGAGCGGGACCGGCAAGGATCAATTGGCGCGCTGGATTCACGAGCACAGCCCGCGTTGCGACGCTCCCTTCCTCAAGATTGATTGCGGCAGCCTTCCGGCCGATCTGGTCGAATCCGAACTGTTCGGCCACGAGAAGGGCGCCTTCACCGGCGCAGTGACGCGCAAGCTGGGCCGCCTGGAAATGGCGCAAGGCGGAACGATCGTGCTCGACGAGATTTCCGGCCTCGCTCCGGCCGCTCAATCGAAGCTGTTGCGTGTGCTGGAAGAGAAGAGGTTCGAGCGGCTGGGGGGTAATGAAACGCTGCGCATGGAAGCGCGGCTGCTCGCGCTGACAAACGTGGATTTGCGCCGGGCGGTTGCCGCCGGCTCCTTTCGTGAAGACCTGTATTTCCGCCTGAATGTGGTGACGATTCACGTTCCACCCCTGCGCGAGCGGTCTGAAGACATTTCGGCGCTGGCGCGGCACTTGCTGGCCCGTCTGGCAGCGTCTCACGGTCGCTCAGGCGTAAGGCTGGCCGAAGATGCTGCGCAGGCGCTGGCCATGTGCGCATGGCCGGGAAATATCCGCGAACTAAAGAACGCTCTTGAACATGCGCTGGTTTTCAGCAAGGCAAAAGTGCTGGCGGTGGGGGATTTTCCCGAGGCCGTCCGCCAGGCGGCCGGGTTCGGGCGGGGCCAGGCCCCGGCCGGGTTGCGTTCGCTGGAAGATATCGAACGGGAAGCGATCCGGGTTACGCTGGAAGCCACGCGGCATAAAGTGGGTCGCGCGGCGGAAATCCTCGGCATCAACCGCAAAACCCTGCTCGAAAAGCGCAAAAAGTACAAGCTGGACTAAGCATGCTGGCCAAAACCCGCGGCCATCAAATCCTCAATCACCTTGCGGTAATCTTCCAGGTTGCGTCCAATGATTGCGCCGCCATCCACCACAAGATTGTGCCCGGTCACGAACGAGCTTTCGCTGCCGGCCAGAAAGACTGCGGCGTGGGCGATATCTTCAGGCAACCCAGGGCGCCCCACTTGCCCGGTATTCCGCAGCGCATGGCCCACGCGGTCGAGCGTCTCGCCTGTTTTCTTTTCGTCGAGGCCCAATGCCCGGCCAAAAATAGGCGTTTGAATGGCGCCGGGAGAAATCGCGTTCACGCGAATGCGGTACGGAGCCAGTTGCATCGCGTAGACCTGCGTAAGCTGGATGACTGCGCCTTTCGCCGCGCTGTACACCGGCGGCCCATAGCCGCTTCGCATGCCCGCGATGCTGGCATTGTTGATCACGCTGCCGCCGTGGGCTTTCAGCAGGGGCAACGCATGCTTGATGCCGAGCATGATGCTGCCGACCAGCAATTTCATGTCGTACACGAATGCTTCTTCGGTGATTTCCTCCGGTGTGCGCCCGGCGGTGGTGAATCCGGCGTTGTTGAACAGGATGTCGAGCCCGCCGAAGGCCCGTTGTGCGCATTCCACCATGGCTTTCAAGTCTTCTTCGCGAGTCACATCGGTCCTGCAGAAAATGGCTTGCGGACCGAGCCGCGCGGCGATGGCCCTCCCTTTTTCTTCAGAGCGTCCGGTCAGCACCACGCGCGCTCCTTCCTGCACGAACTGTTCGGCGGTGCGTTCGCCGATTCCGCTGGTTGCTCCGGTAACGATTGCCACGCGACCTTCGAGCCGTCCGGCCACAGGACCCTCCTCAATGGTTTGGGATGCGCGCAGTGTACCACTGTGCGCCCGGTCGTTGGAGATGAAACCGGCCCGGGACTTGTGTAGTCTGGGGAAGGTCATGAAGATTCGCCTGCTCATGCTGGGAAAAACGCGCCGTCCAGAGTGCCGCGCTCTGATGGAGGATTACCTGGCCCGTATCGGCCGTTTCGCCCCGGTCGAAGTAACCGAGACGCGCGAGGAATCCGCCGCGGCCGTTGGCAAAGTGAAGGTGGATTCCGCCGCCGAATGGGTGCTGCTGGATGCCGCCGGCAAGCAATTTACCTCGGCGCAATTCGCGAAATGGCTGGGGGCCCTGCGCGACCGGGGCGTGCGCGAACTGGTGTTTCTGTGCGGCGCCGACAATGGCTTCCCGGAAGAGTTGCGCGAGCGTCCGCAGCACAAGCTCTCCCTTTCTACACTGACCATGCCGCATGAACTGGCGCGCGTGGCGCTGGCCGAGCAAATCTACCGGGCTTTTACTATTTTGAGCGGCCACCCTTATTCAAAATAGCCCGATTGTGCGAAACTGAAAGCCCCCGGTCCCGCGTGCCTGTACGCGCGTTCTATTGAGCGTGTCCGCTGGCGTTCCAATACTGGATGGTTACGAAAGAGGAGGCTTCATGAGTTTGCGGTCATCTGCACCGGCCTTGAGTTTGGTTGTGGCGCTGGGACTGGGAACCAGCGTCATGCCCGTGCATGCGCAGGCCAAAGTTTCCAAGGCCGCACCCGCGCGCGGGACTGAAAGTATCAAGACCATCGAGATCGGAGAACCCGGCGGGCAAATTCTGGCGTACCGGCATTTGGGCGGAACTACGGTGGTGCATCTGAAGGGCACCAAGATCGAGCCCGGCGCAAGCACCGAACTAAAGGTCGAGAGCCGGCCGGGATTCCTGGAAATCGACATCAATCGCGGCGCCGTTAAGGGTCTGCAGCCTGCCCGCCGCTTTGGCAAGGATTTTCTCACTTACGTGCTTTGGGCAGTCTCGGTGGATGGTGAACCGTCAAACCTGGGAGAGATCACCTTCGACGGCAACAACCCGATCAGCATTAACGTGACCACTCCGTACCAGACCTTTTGGCTCATGGTGACCGCTGAACCCGATTTTGCCGTGAACGATCCCAGCCCGGTGGTGGTGATGTACAGCGTGAATCAGGATGCGGTGGTCGCGCCCGTGAAAGCCATCCCTGTGCCCGGCAAGCTGATCTATTACACCTATTATTCGAAATATGACACTTCGCCCGCAGAGGTCGAGCGAGGCGTTTCAAACGAATTGCTGCAGGCGCGCAAGGCAGTGGACTTGGCAGCGAGCTCCGGCATTCTGGCCAATCCAACCGCGGCCGGCGAACAGCCTCTTCCGGATGAAGACCGCACCCGGCAAACGCTGGATCAGGCGCGGAGCTACCTGCATCAGGCCGAAGAGGCTGCCAAGGCGGGAAATCACGGCGATGCGGCGAGTTTTGCGCGCACCGCCGCGCAGATCGCTGAAAACGCCCGCGCCCTGGCATTGGGCGCCGCCGGTGGCCTATATGAGCGGCAATTGGAACGCGGGCTGAACAAGGCACGCGCCGAAATTGACCGCTTGAACGCGGAAGTTTCGCGGCTGACGGCGGAGAATTCCCTGCTTAAGCAGCGCGTCAGCGAACAACTGGCCGCGTGCCAGCGCGAGATTGAGACGTTGCGCGCGCGAGTTGCGCAAATGGAAGGAGAAACTGCCGCGCAAAAGGCGCGCATCGCGGAGCTCGAGCAGCGGCTCGCCGATTGCGAATCGCGGTTGCGCGCAGCCCAGGAGGAAATTACCCGGCTCAACGCGGAAAACGCCCGCTTGCGCGAAGAGCGGGCCAAAATTTGCAGCGAACTGAACCGCCAATTGAACTCGCTCGGGCAATTGACCGAGCAGGGCGGAAACATGGTGCTGACGCTTGCTTCGGACATTCTGTTCGATTCCGGCAGCTACGAATTGAAGCCCGTGGCCCGCGAGAATCTGGCCCGGCTTTCCGCGCTGCGGCAATTGCTTTTTGCTGGAGCGAACGTCAGCTATGAAGGCCATACCGACCGCGTGGGCGAAGATGATTACAACCAGTGGCTCAGCGAGCAGCGCGCGCTTTCGGTATACCGCTACTTTCTCGAAGAACAACTCACGCATGAGCAGGATGCCGCCGCCCGGGAAGCGGCCAGCGAACAGTTGAATGCAACTAAGCAGTTGCTGGCCATGCAGTACGCCACCGCGGCCCGCCGCGGCCAGGCCCGTGCCGATGCCTTGAGCCGGGTGGGCGGCGCCATCATCGGCAAAGGTGAACGCGAACCGGTGGAAGACGTTCCCGGCGCCAGCGAGCGTAACCGTCGCGTGGTGTTGCTCTTCCCGCCGGCGCGAACTGGGCAAGCGTCGTCGCTATGCGAACAACCGAAGCAGCCGCTGTAGCGACGGCCTTCAGGCCGGCGCCCCGGGTTTGGATTTGCTCTAGGGAAGCGGGAAAAGAAGAGCGCGCATCTGAAGGTCGCCGCTACACAATACTAGCTCGGCAGGCCGCCGGTAATGCGCAACAGCCAGCGCACGCATTTGTGTCCGGTGTCCACCGGTTCGCAGTACATCATGGGGCAGCCGCCGGCAATCACTTGGATCCCGTTTTCGCGGCAAAATTGCGCTGCGGCGTGGGAAACGCTGCCCTTGCCGAACGACCGGTGCATCCACACCCGGCGAATTCCCAGCCGGGCGCAATCCTGCACCAGGCTTTCGGCGGCCGCGGGCGGCGCGGTAATCACAACACCATCCACCGGCTCCCCAATTGAGTTCAGGTCGTGGAAACATTTGCGGCTTTCGATTTCGTCTGCGCGGGGATTCACCGCATAAACGGTGTAGCCCGCGGCAGCCAGTTTTCGGAGGATCATGTTTCCGGGAGAATTCAGCTCCGTGTGAGACACCCCGGCGATGGCAATTCGTTTCTGCTGAAGAAAATCGCGGACGGCAGCAGGAATCGGCGGCATGATACGCCCTCCAAATTATCCGGCGCGGGATACAGCTATTATCACATGCGTTCGCCAAGTTCGCGTGACCCGGCGATTCAACGCATCGTTCCAGGCTGCGTTTTGGGCGTTTGGCGCGTCTAACTATCCGTGACTCGGGGACGCCGCATTGAGTGAAGCGCCTGCCTGGCATACACTAAAGGTTTGCAAACTACCATGAAAAAACAACTGATGATCGCTGCTTTCACTCTGAGTGTCGTTCTGCTGGCAAGCGCGGCAATGCGCGCTGCCCAGCAGCCGGCGGCGCCCGAGGCGAAGAAATCTCCCGTACTTCTGGCCATGGAGCAAGAACTTGAGCGCTCGATGGGCGCGCTGAAGTCCGCCGACCCCGCAGCCTATTTCATCGGCTACACCATCACCGATCAGCAGCGGGCCGACGTGCAGGGATCGAATGGCGCCCTGCTCAGCAGTTTTGAGAACCGATCGCGGTGGCTGGAAACCCGCGTGCGCGTGGGCAGCTACGAGATAGACAACACTCGCAAAGTGGGCGATCGCGACGCGCAGCAGGGCATCAGCCCGGGTATGCTGGTTCCCACTGACGATGATGTTCCCGTGCTGCGCCGCGCCATCTGGCTGGAGACCGATCATCAGTACCGCACGGCGTCCGAAGCCCTGTTGCGCATTCGCACCGGCCGCGAAGTGAAAGTGGAAACCGCTGAAGGCCAGGCCCCCGATTTCTCGCGCGAGAAGGCCCAGGTTTCTTTCCGGCCGCTGGCTTCGTTCACACTCGACCGCAAGCCGTGGGAAGACCGGGTGCGCGCCATCACGAAAATTTTCCGGGAATCACCAGATGTGTTGAACTCGATTGCCAACTTCAGCGCCACCGCGGAAAACCAATTTCAGGCGACCAGCGAAGGAACGCGGATTCAGTTCGGCACGCTGCGTTACCGCTTGGAGATGTATTTGCAGGCCAAAGCGCCCGACGGCATGGATATCAATCGCTACTACAATTTCGATTGGACTGATCCCTCCGGCGCGCCTGACGACAAGATGATTCTGGCGCAAGCCCGGCAACTGCTGAAAGAAGTGGAAGCGTTGCGCCAGGCGCCCCTGGTCGAACCCTTCGCCGGCCCCGCGATGCTGAGCGGCCGCGCCGCCGCCGTCTTCTTCCACGAAGTGTTCGGCCACCGGGCCGAAGCGCACCGGCAAAAAGACATTAACGAAGGCCAGACGTTCGCCCGCAAAGTCGGGGAGCGCATCCTGCCGGAGTTTATGTCCATCGTGGACGACCCTACGGCAAAACGGATGGATTCCACCGTGCTGCTGGGCAACTATTCCTTCGACGATGAAGGGGTGCCCGCGCAAAAGGTAACCCTGGTGGAAAACGGTGTGTTGCGCAATTTCCTGCTCTCCCGTTCACCGCTCACCGGCTTTCCCAATTCCAATGGTCACGGGCGCCGCCAGGTGGGCTTCCAGCCCGTTTCGCGCCAGGGCAACCTGATTGTGAGCAGCAAGAAAAGCGTTCCCGATGCGCAGTTGCGGCAGTTGCTGATCGCCGAAATCAAGAAACAGAACAAGTCCTTCGGCCTGCTGATTGACGATTTGGAAGGCGGTTTCACCTTCACTGGTCGCGGCCTGCCGCAGGCGTTCCAGATGTTGCCGCTGGTGGTGTACCGCGTGTATGCGGATGGCCGCCCGGATGAACTGGTGCGCGGGGTGGATGTCGCCGGCACGCCCCTGGCTTCGCTCGACAAAATTCTGGCGACCGGAAACAAGCCGGAAGTCTTCAATGGCTTCTGCGGCGCCGAATCAGGATCCGTACCGGTATCCGCCGTTTCCCCGGCCATTCTGGTAGAGCTGCTGGAAATTCAGAAGAAAGAGACTTCCACCGATAAGCCACCGATCTTGCCGCATCCGCTGCACGAGAAAGGGGTGCGCCCATGAAGATCACTTCTCGCATTGCTGCAATCCTGATATTCCTTAGCTTTTCGTCGTTCAGCGTCCATGCCCAGGTGCAGCGTGCCATGCCCGGCGAATCGGATCAAACCTTGCGCGCCATGAAAGATGAGTTGGAGCGTTCCAAGGATAAACTCCGCCAGGGCGGGCTGGAACGGCCGTTCTATATCGAATACCGCCTGATTGATCTCGATGTGCGAACCATTGTTGCCTCTTTCGGCGCGATCGTCAGCAGCAATACAGTGAAGAACCGCGCGATGGCCGTGGATGTTCGCGTGGGCGATTACAAAGTGGATAGCTCCAATTTCGTCTCCGCAGACGCTTTCCAGGGTTTCATCGGCACCACCGGCAGCGTGGGGATTGACGGCGACTACGAGTCTCTGCGGCAGGATCTGTGGCTGGCTACCGATCAGGCCTACAAAAGCGCGCTCACCAACCTGGCGCAGAAACGCGCGTATATGCGCAATCTGGCGCAGCCTACCAATATTGATGATTTCTCCCGCGAAGCGCCGGTCACGCTGCTCGAACCGGCGCCCAAGGCTGACTGGAGTCCGCGGAACTGGGAAGACGAAGCGCGTACCGTTTCAAAAGCGTTTCGCGCTTATCCCGATCTGTACAACTCGCGCGTGACCTATTACATGGTGTATGCGACCTTCTATTTCCTCACCAGCGAAGGCACGCAGATCCGAACCACGCGTACGATTGCGGCCATCGAAGCGGGCGCGGAAACGCAGGCCGACGACGGGATCCGGCTGCACAACTTTTTCTCCTCCTACAAGCTGCGGCCGGCGGACTTGCCCGCGGCAGGAGTGGTCCAGCTCGAACTGGATCGCGTCAGCAAGGATCTGATTGCGCTGCGCAACGCTCCGCCCGCGCCGAACTACACCGGTCCCGTGCTTCTGGAAGCACAAGCGACAGCCGGGTTGCTTGCGCAATTGCTCGGCCCGTCCATTTCCGGCGCGCGTGCCCCGCTGGCCAGTTTCCAGTTTTTCGATCAGATGATTGAGCGCATGGGCGGGCGCAGCGAGTGGAGCGGACAACTGGGCGACCGTGTTCTGCCTGTCACCGTGTCCCTGGTATCCGACCCGACGCTGAAGGAATTCAAGGGCCAGCCGTTGATTGGCGGCTACGAGGTAGACGACGAAGGCGTTCGTGGCGAACGCACTACGCTGGTGGAAGCCGGCATATTGCGCGGCTTTGTGATGTCGCGGCGACCCGGCCCGGATTTTCAGAAGTCGAACGGCCACGGCCGCGCGGCCGTGCTGGGCGAAACTAAAGCTCTTGCCAGCAATATTATTTTCCAGGCGTCGGAGACGCTTTCGCCTGCGGACTTGAAAAAGAAATTCATCGAGACTTGCAAGGCCGACGGGCGCCAGTGGTGCCTGCTCGTGCGGCAAATGGATAACCCGGTACTTGGTGTCTTGCGGCAGCAGGATGCCGGCGATGTGTTTGGCCTGCTGGCTTCCGGCGTGGGTAATGGAGACCGCTTGCCGCTACTGGTTTACAAGGTGAGCGTGGCCGATGGGAAGGAAGAACTGGTGCGGGGCGCGTGGCTCACCGGTTTGACGTTGAGCAATTTCCGCAACCTGGCGGGGGTTGGAAACGACTTCACCGCGTACAATTACAACCAGGATGCGCGGATTGCCGGCACCACGCTCGGCGCGTTTGGCTCGGCGCAGGGCGGCATCCCGTCATCGGTCGTCGCTCCCTCAGTGCTCTTCCAGGAATTGCGTATGCGCGGCTTGCGCCCCACCGGCGCCCATCGCCCGCCGCTGATTCCTGCGCCCCCGCTTGCCGTAACTCCCTGAGCGCGGAGCTTTGCGCGGGAGAACTAGAGTTACTGCTTGATTTCCATCAGCATGTCTTCATTCGCGTTGAGCATGATCTTGTCCGGCTTGAAGGGCAGCGGCGGTAGCTCAATCACTTCCTTGGGGCCGCGCGATGTGATCCAGCCGATCCGGAGTGTGCGGCCGCCGGTCGTCACGTAGAGCGGAATAACATCCTTCCATGTTTCCGGCACGCCGGAACGGAGCAGAGTCGCCGACACTTTCCACTTGTTGTCGGGAAGGGGTTCGACGTTGTACTGAAAGTTGTACTCGGCAATCCCTGTTCCGTAGACGTACTGATCAAAGAACCAATCAATGGTCTTGTTTCCATCCAGATCCATGGCGGGGGTCATGTGCTTTTCCACGATGGCCTTGAAGTCTTCCGTAGAAGCCGCCTTGTTGTCATAGGTCTGCGTGAAGTCCTTCATCATGGTCATGAACTGCTGTTCCGGATTCGGGCTGCGGTTGTTGTACATCATCATGCGGATCATGTTCAGGACGTAGCCGCCCTTGGTGTAAACCAGAAAGGAATAGGCGCCGCGGGAATCCGCGGTGTTCAGGCGGGTCCCCATCCAAATGGGGCCGAGTGATTCCATTCGGCGGTTCTTGTCGTCTCCCAGTAACCGCAAATACTCGCGGTCTTTCTTTGCCCGGGCGATGAACTCCTTTTCACCCTTTGTGTATTGCACGTACAGGTTCCCCGCGAATTCGGCAAAACCTTCGGAAAGCCACTGGTCGTGGTAGCTCTTCCAGCTCACCCGATGTCCCCACCATTGATGCGAGCTTTCATGGGCGCGAAAGAAATCGGTCAACTGCGTATGGTCGCGGATCCCCAGCGTGTGGCGCTGCTGGGCATCCAGAAAGGAAAGCGACCATAGATAGATCAGCGTGGGCCAGCCCTGACCGTAGGAGTAGGCAAGGGGAAGGCTGCTGACGGAAAGACGTTTGTACGGATAGGGACCGAAATAGGCCTGGAATACCCGCAGGGTGTTTCCGATTTCAGTAGCCATCGGCTTGGCCAGAGTAGCGGGCGTCAGGTTGCCGATCGCGGCGCCGCCCAGGTTTCCGGAGCCAATCTGTTGTGGCAGGCTGGGATTCAGCGAAGTTTGGATCTGTTTCATTACGTCGTCGCCTTCTTTGTTGGCGAAGATTTCGACGGTGATGTCGCCCACCTGCTCTGTAACAACTTTGTAGTCACCGAACGCGAAACCGACCACGGTCAGGGGAATCGGACTTTTCCAGACACTCACATCCCAATCCCCGTCAGCGGTTTCGCTGACCCTGTCGCCCGTGGCCACCAGTTGAAACTTCTTGGGACTGCGGAAGGTCATTTCAAAATCTGCCCGGGTTGCAAAACTCACAGGGCGCGCCGGATACCAGCCGTAACTTTGGCAGAAGTAAGTGCCGCTTCCCTCTTTTCGAACCACATGCTTGCCGGCATAACGGAAGGAGAGCGTCTGAGTCTGGCCGGCTGCGGAGGGCGCCGGCAAGACTACCGCAATGTAATCGCCATAAGATTGGTCGCGGTTCTTAGGGTCGCGCGGTTGGAAAAAACTCAGCGCGGCCCCCTTTTCGTCTTTCACCGACTCCACTCGAAGGTTCGAATCGAGTTCAAAAATTGCCACCCGCTCGCCCGCCGTCTTGTGGGTCAAGGACACATTGGTTTCTGCGTTAAGTTCGGCGCCGGCGGTCAGAGTCACGTTAATCTTGTAAGCGTCAATTTTGAAATCTTCCAGAGCCAGCGGATCGTGAAACGCTTTAGACGCAGTCACGCCACCGGCGGGAAACTGAGTCCACGTGTCGAAGCGGTAGACGCCACCCCAATTCGTCCAGCGTCCGACGCGAACCTGCTCCGGCTCCAGAGCGTCAAACTGCGCCAGCACCCAGCCCTTCTCCCCGGTTTTCATGTCTGCGGCAAAATAGCCGCTGCGTTTGGCGTCGGACGAAAGCAATCCCTTCAGGATTCGCGGAACGATTTCTGCTCCGATGTCTTCCCGCTCCTCCTGCCGCTTGCGGTGGATTTCTGCGGCTTGGGCGGAGCCGCCGGGGCCGACCGTCGCTTTCTTTTGAACTTCTTCGAAGAATTCGTCGGTAAAGGAAAATATGGCCTCGCTGAAGGCCATGTTCAGCGCGGTCTGACCGGTGTTGACTTGAAGTTGGCGGGCTTCCAGGGCATTGGGTGGCTGCAGTTCCACTTTCCCACCCCCGCTGAAGACAGCGGCGTAAGTGCGGCCGTTCAGGGGTTGTGCAAACTGAAGCGTTCCGCTTATCAGGGTGATGCGCAAGCGGTCCCGCTCAATCACCAGATTAGTCACGTTGACGGCGCTCGCGGCAGCAAACACCGGCTGGTTCACGGCGGCCCACGCCGCAGCGGGGTCCTGGGCGCTTGCAGGGAGCGCGAAAAGCAAACTCAGCACCATGGCAGGCGGAATAAGTTTCAAGGCAGTTTCTCCGGTCGGGCGGACGGCGAATAGTATCGTTTCTGAGAGAACAAATTTCAACTACATGATGAATTTTACCTTTGAGAACTACGCCTACGGGCTGGTGGTGGTGACGCGGAGCAACTGGTGGCCGATGAGGATGATGTCGCCATCGGCGACGGAGGTTTTTTCGCGAATGCCGACGAACGTGCCGTTGACCGCCTGCAAATCTTCCAGCACGCATTTGCCGCTTTCATTCTTGATGCGCGCGTGACGGCTGGAGAGATAGGCGTCGTCGGAAAAATTGATTGTGCCACGGGTGCGGCCGAGCACGCTTTCCCCGGGAGGCAGCGGGTAACGCGACTCTTCGATGCCGCCTGGCAGGACGCGCACCAGTTCCGCACCTTTTGATTGGCCGGGGGCAGGAGTTTTGCCGCTGTCGCTGGGCGGCTGCTGTGCGTAGTAGCGGAACATCTGTTTGCCCATCAACACAATGTCGCCGTGCTTCAATTCGTAGGAGTCCTTCAGCCGCCGGTAAACGCCGTTGGCGCTGTTCAGGTCTTCCACGGTAAGTCCTGTATCGGTCTGGGTGAGTTTCGCGTGGCGGCGCGACACCAGGCCGTCATCCGGGAAGGTGATATCTCCTTCGACGCGGCCCAGAATGCTTTCTGTTTTTTCGATTTTATACGCTTGGCCGTGTGAGCCATCGGGCCGCACAATCACCAGCGAATACTGCATGGCCTGCCGCTTCATCAGATCGGCGATGGCCGCAGCATTCAGCACCACGGTGCCACTCACCGGCTTGGCCGCTTCCATTACCGGGGTGCGCCCGGCAATGGTCGGAGAAGGAGCCCGCACCGCGGAAATCGGCTTGCCTGCTTTATCTTTCTTCCACAGTACTTCGAAAACTTCTACTGGCTTTTCCTTGCCCTTGGCAGCCAGCGGCGGCATTTTGTTGGTGGTGAACTTGGCTTCGCGCACCACCGTTTCCAGGTCGGCGGAAATGAAAATTTGATCGCCTTTGGCAGCCGCTTCGATGCGGGCCGAGGTGTTTACCACGTCGCCGAAAACGTCTTTGTCCTTCACCACGCCGCGGCCGTAGTTCAGGCCGATGCGCACATGCATCTGATCCTGGTCCGACTTCCCTTTGTTGAATTCTTCAAGGGAAAGCTGCATGTCGATGGCGGCGCGGACCCCTTCGGTTGGATCGGTGAAATACGCCATGATCGCGTCGCCGATGGTTTTGCATATGGTACCGGAGTGCTTTTCGACCTCGGGGATGAGCCGGTCAATGCAGGCATGGACGTAGATCATGCCGGCGTAGTCGCCGCGCTGCTCGAAGTAGCGCGTCGAGCCGACAATATCCACGAAGCACACGGTCACCGGAGTCTTGAACTTTTCGAGTTCCTGCTCCAGTTCTTCCTTGCGCTTGTAGAGCTCCTGGAATTTGGCAAAATCTTCAGTCTTCATGCGTTAACCGGGACACACCAAACATGGAAGATTAACGGGATTCCGGCGCAAGCGCAACCACCTCAAGGGGCTACCGTCGCTAAAGCATACAGAGTGGACTTTCCTTGATTCGCTGGAATGTGCAAAGTTGCGGTTGCGATGGGCAGGGTAAGCGCAACCTTGCCGACAACCCCGCCCAATCTGGCTCTGACTTGCCCCGGTCTGTCATCTGGCCATGGCGAAAAAAAAGGGGCGCGGCAAGCCGCGCCCGCACACTGTCTTGTGGATACACTGGTTAGCTGGCGAAGGGCAATGCCTTTTGTTTGCCTGTCGGGTTGCCTTTGGGCAACACGCCTTCGAGTTCAAGCAAAAGCTTCTTGCGCCACAGGCCGCCGCCGTACCCGTGCAATCCGCCGGTGGAACCGATCACCCGGTGGCACGGCACGATCACCGGAACAGGGTTCCGCCCGCACGCCGTGCCGACAGCGCGCGCTGCCCGCGGCGCGCCAATCTTTTCCGCCAATTCGCCGTAGCTGAGCGTTTTACCATAGGGAATCTCCAGCAATCCCTGCCAGACCATTTGCTGATTTGGTGTGCCGTGCAGGTCCAGCGGCAAATCAAAATCGCTCCGGCGCCCGGAAAAATACTCGCGTATTTGCCGCAGGGCGTTGGCGATGTGCGCGCGCGCCTGCTTGGCCGCCGGGGTTGGAGAGGTCTTCTTGCTTTGTGCGCGGCCCTGCTTGGTGCTGACGAAATCCACTTGCGCGACGCCTTTGGGCGTGGCCACAATGTGCAGCACGCCGATGGGCGTATCTACGGCAAGTTGCGCTTGGTCTTCGGGCACTCTTGTCTTTTTCATGCGAATCCTCTTTCATGACTGAGGCTTGAATTAGGAAATTTGGTTTGCAAACGCGCGGTATTGCGTGGGCGTTTTACCCGTTTTGCGCCGGAACCAACGATAGAACGTGGCCAGGCTGGAAAATCCAGCAGCATAGGCGACTTCCGTTACCGTAGCGCGCCCGCCCCGCAACAAATGGCAAGCGCGTTCGAAGCGTGCTTCCGCCCGCGCCCGTACCGGTCCGCGTCCCAGACTCCGCCGAAAGAGCCGGTATACGCGCGACGGATTTGTACCCGCTTGCCGGGCGAGATCGGCGATTCCTGTTTCTTCGTTCGCCATTCGGGCCAGCAATGTTTTCGTCGTCGCCTGTTCGAGGGCCGCGCGGCCCCCGTTTACTTCCGGGCGGCATTTGCGGCAAGGCCGGAATCCGGCGAGCTCCGCTTCGTTGCGCGAACGATAAAATGTGACGTTTTCGGGTTTCGGAGTGCGCGCCCGGCAGGTGAGCAGGCAGTAAATGCCCGTCGTCCGAACGGCAATAAAGGCGCGCCGGGCCATCTCCGGGTCTTTCTTCAGAAAGCCCTGGTAGAGTCGCCCCTGTTGACGTGCGGTGAATGTCATCTCCATTGCAGTTTCCATCCAAAGACATCGTAACGCAAGGGTGCACAGCGTGTCTTTGCAGAATCGGGCGCGCAATTTATTTACTTTTGTTTAAGATAATGGCAAGATGACCGGCTCGACTCCCTCTTGGAGAGGACCCTTCCATGCATTATCGCGGATTTGAGCACCGCCATGTTGTCTCCATTCTCAACGCGAATTACCGGATCAAGCGCGAGATTGAGCGCATCCTGGACGATATGGACCTCTCCCTTCCGCGCCGGATCGGTCTGCCGTCCCCGCGGCACGCGC
>CAZCNH010000003.1:70213-85498 GCA_964500065.1 uncultured Acidobacteriaceae bacterium | reverse complement strand
GCGCGGATGGAAACGCGAAGCCCTGGTGAGCCCGCGTACTTCCACGCGCCACTATTTTGACTTGCTGAAGGACCGCGTGGCCATCGAAATCGAGCTTTCCTGCCGGGAGCGGCTGTACCGCGACTATTTCCGCTTCGCGCTCGCCGAAAAGGAGGGCCGGATTGATGTGGGTATCATCCTGGTATTTAACGAAGGCATGCGGGAGGTCCATCCGGCGGGCCTGCGCAACGGGTTACTGCGACTGGAAGATGCCGACGACGACCTGACCAACCTGCGCGATGCCATTGGGGTCCCCATCTGGGTGCTGGCCCTCAGCTGAGCGCCCCCGTGTACAATGCGGGTGCAACCGCGCAGGGACTGGCGGAATCCAATGGCTGGGTCGTAGCGAGCATGATGCGAAAAATCTTCTCTTTCCTGCTTCTTCTAGCCGCGACTGTTTCTCCGGCGTGGGCTGCCGCAAGCCCCCGACAGAACGGCCCTCTCTCTGCCGATCAGGTGAAGGAATTGCTTGCTCGCGTGGCTGAGCATCAGCACCGCAATGACGAAGCCTTGCTGCTTTACGAGCGCCGCGAACGCCGGGTGACCCGCAAAAAGGAAGACGACCGCGTCCCCGAAGAAGACAAGTTGCTCCGCGTGGTTCCCACCGGCACCGGCACGGTGAAACTTGTGCTGGAGGAAAGCGGCAAGCCCGTCAGTGCGGGAAATTACCGGGAACAGTTGCGGTATCTCGAGCAGGCGCTGGCATGGGCGCTGGATCCCAGCGAATCGAAGCAAAAATCGCGCGTGCAAAAGTGGGAGCGCCGCGCCAAAGAGCGCTACGACTCAGTGGAAGCAGCCCGCGATGCGTTCACTTGTTCCTGGGTCGGCCGCGAGGAACTGAATGGCCGCCTCCTCGTCAAGTTATCGTGCGTTGCGAATCCAGCTTTCAAACCGGGAACGCGCGCGCAGGAAATGTTCACGCACGCCCAGGCCACCTTGTGGATTGAGCCTCGCGCCGCGCAGTTGGCGCGGGTGGAAGCTCAGCTTGCCAGTGATCTCGGCGTCGGGGGCGGCATTCTGGGCAAGGCGTACCGCGGCAGCAGTTTTGTTCTGGAGCAGACCGAGATTGCGCCGACCGTCTGGTTGCCCTCGCGGATCTATTACAATCTGCACGGCCGCAAGTTCGTCTTTGGCTTTTCGCTGCACGAAGAAACTATCGTCACACAATACCGGCGCATCGGGCCACCGGCCGAAGCCCTCGCCGCGGTTCGCGCAGAGATGGCAGATAAGCAACCGGACACCAACAAGGCCTCGCGCTAACTTGTTGAATATACGGGCGTTTAGTTGATGTCGGTTTTAGCTCAATTTGATTCTGCCGTAATGCTCCCTTCACAAATACCTGCCAGAATCTGCCGATAGAATGGTGAGAGGTGTCCTTATGCGATATTTCTGGTTACTCGCCGGCACGTTCCTGTTGGCCGCCGTTCCTGGGGTTGGCGCTCAATCTCAATCCACGGAGCCTGTGCAGAAATCCGAAAAAGGGCCTGAACAACCCTCGTTGGCCGAGGTAGCTCGCCTGAACCGTCAGAAAAAGCAGGCACAGCAGGCCAGCAATGCTACTCCCGAGAACAAGCGCTCGGTTGCATCCGGAAGGCCGCGGACCATTTCCAACGATCAGCTTGAACGCCCAAGTGAGCGCCGCCGCGTTTCCGTGCTCGAATGGGATGAGGACAACGAAGAGGCATTGCTTGCAGCAGCCGCGCGCGCTCGCCGGGAACGCGAACAGCGGGAGTCCCAGGAAGAACCGCAAACAAACTCAGAGGCAAGTCAGAAGGCGGACCGGCCCCGGTATCCCCGCCAGGAGGAAGACCCGGAATATTATCGCCAGCGTTTGCGGCCTTTGCGCGATGAACTGATGCGTACCGAAACGGAATTGTCGCGCCTGCGCGGCAGTTCCAGTTACGACTACCGCACGGACAGCGTGGTCAGTGATTCCGATCGCTACAAACGTGTGCCCACCATCAGCAACACCGTCAAATATGAACTCGAGCGGCTGGAATCCAAGCGGCGCGACTTGCAGAAACGAATTACGGAAATTGAAGAAGAAGCGGCGCGCAACCGCGTCTATCTGTAACCCGAGTCTGCTGCAAACTATTCTTTCATTGCTTTTCGTTTCTTTTCCAGGGCCTGTCTTTTCGTGAGCAGAACGCGCAGGTCCTTCGCTGCGGGACCGGCCTCGATCTTCTTCTGAACCGCAGCCAGCTCAGCTTCTACCCGGCGGCGGCGCAGCACCTCCAGGCAGCTCTGCGCTTCTTCGGCGCTGGCTTCGCTGGCCGGTTCGAATGCGATCTGGAAAAGGATGCTGCGGTCTTTGTTGTCTAGCCTTTCGGCGATGGTGGCGGGCTCCGGGCGCTCCCCTTCGTGGGTGGCATCGAGTAACGCGGAAAAAATCTGTTCGGTTTCAAGCCCCGCGTGCAGTTCATCCCGCCGCAGTTCCACCGCAACTTCTTCCCGCAACGCGTCCGATTCCAGCAGGATTTGGATCAGCCGCCGTTCGGCGGGCCTGGCCGCGCTGGAAACCAGTTCGAGATTGGGCTTCACTTCGCTGCGGCGTTCGGCGGCGGCGCGGCGCACGGATTCGCGCAGCACCGGCTCCTCGATTTGCAGTTGCGAAGCAATGCGCGAGGCCCACTCGCTGCGTACCAGCCGGTCCGGCACGCGCTGCAAATAGGGCATCAGATAATTCACCGCGCGCACTTTGCCTTCCGCGCCACCCAGGTTCAGGGTGCGCGCTCGCGCGATCAGGTAATCGAGATACGGCGGCGCTTTGGCCAGCAATTCCTGATACGCCGCCGCGCCTTTTTGCCGGATGAACAAATCCGGGTCGGCCCCTTTGCCTCCGCCCGTCGGAGAAGGCAGCGCAAGCACGCGCACATCAAAGTTGTTTTCGAGCAAGAGGGCCAGCGAACGCTCCGTCGCGGTCTGGCCCGCCGCATCCGGGTCAAAATTCACAACCATTTTTCCTTCCGCGAAGCGGTTCACCAGCTTGATTTGTTCGTTGGTCAGGCTGGTGCCGCAACTGGCGACCACGTTGGTGACACCCGCCCGCATCACCGCGATGGCATCCATGTAGCCTTCCACCATCACCGCATAGCCGCGCTCCTTGATGGCCATTTTTGCGCGGTCCAGGTTGTAGAGCGTTTCGCTTTTCTTGTAGATGGGCGTTTCCGGGGAATTGAGGTACTTGGGCAGATCATCGCCCAGCGCGCGCCCGCCGAAGGCGATGATGTCGCCCTTGACGCTGGCAATGGGAAACATGATGCGGCGGCGAAAACGGTCGTAGGCACGGCCGCTCTGGTCGCGGCCGATCAAGCCTGCCGCCTCAAAAAGCTTGGCGCCGTATTTTTTCCCAAGCGCGCGAATGAGTACGTCTCCGCCGGATGGTGCGTACCCAATGCCAAAATATTCGATGGTCTTGGCATCGAGGTCGCGGTCATCCAGATAGGCGCGCGCGGCGCGGCCTTCTCCAGTGGACTCCAGTTGCTCGCGGAAGAACTTCGCGGCGTCGCGATGCAGTTCCACAAGTTGCGGGCGCAGTTGCTGCGCTTTGCGTTCTTCCGGCGAACGCGGCGCCCTCTTCGGAATCGGAATGCCGCACTTGTTGGCAACGGCTTCGACCGCCTCGGGAAAATCCAGCTTATCCACTTCCATCACGAACTTGAAGACGTCGCCCGAAACTCCGCACCCGAAGCAGTGATAGAACTGCTTTACCGGATGCACGGAAAACGACGGTGACTTTTCCGAATGGAACGGGCACAGGCCCATGAAGTTCTGCCCGCTTTTTTTCAGGCGGACGTATTCCCCCACCACGCGGACGATGTCCGCCTGGTTCTTCACCCGCTCCGCAAATGATCCTGGATCCGCCATTGTTGACTAGCTCGGTTTGCGCTTGAGCCTGCGCGTTAGCCACAAGGATGCAGCTATATTTGCCGCCACAAGAACCATCATCATTACAAAGCTTCGATGCGCCTCGTCGGGTTGCCTTCGAAATGTGTCGTTCAACGGTCTACCCTCAAAGTAAAGATGATTAATCCAACCGCTTACGTTCGCTATGCCCCCTTCAGCAAACTTCGCCACCAACTGGACAACAACAGTCAGGAGGAACAGCGACCAGGCAGACGTCCAAATACCCAGTGCGACGAAGCATATTTCTTTCCTTAATCGTCATGATTCTAGAGACACCGTCGAAAGGCACCGTGGCACTATAACTCGACAACGGTAATTGCGTTTCCGCCGCTGTCCTGCTCGGCAAAGCCGTGCTTCTTCACCAGAGGATGCGTCTTCAAATGCTCGCCCAGACCTCGCCGCAAAGCCCCCGTCCCGTGGCCGTGGATGATGCGCAGTCGATTCTTCCCCGCAACCGCTGCCTGGTCCAGCAGCTTATCCACTTTTTCGGTGGCTTCCTCGACGGTCAGGCCGATCACGTTGATTTCATCCGGCACATCGGTGACTTCAAAAACCATCCGAACGGCGGCGCGTCCGGTCCTGTCTGTTTCTGAGTTCTGCGTTCTGAGTTCCCCTTTTCCCTTTTCCTTTTTCCCTTTTCCATCTTCACCGACGATAGCGGTAATGTCCTCCACTTTCACCTTCATGCGCAGCGGGCCAGCCTGGATCTCCGCGTTGCGGCCATCCTGCGAGCGCAGTACTACCGGCTGTTGCAATCCGCGCACGCGGATGCGCGCGCCGGGCACTAGCTTGGCCGCGGTTACGGCTTCTTCACTAGGCTGGGGTTCCGGCGCGGCAATGCCCAGGTCGCTTTGCGCGTTGGCCAAACTTTCGAGCGCAGTGGTGTTGGCTTCTTCGCGCGCGTCGGTTTGCAGCTTGCGCAGGCGCAGCGTGGCGCGCTTATCCATTTGCGATCGCAGGTCGCGGTCCTTGATTTCGCCCACGAGGCGCGTGATTTCCTGCTCGTACTTGCGCGCGGTGGTGGCAAGTTGCTTTTCGAGTTCGTTCAAGCGCGCGCCTTGTTGCGCGGCCCAATCACTGTGCAGCTTGCGGCGCTCTTCCTGCAATCGGGCGACTTCTTCGCCGGCGGCGCGCTTGATTTCTTCCAGTTCGTCGCGGCTACGATGCAGCCAGGCGATCAGCGAGCCTGCTTCGCGCACCTGCGGGTCCATTTCTTCCCGGGCGCGTTCGATCACCCGCGCGGGCAGGCCCAGCCGCTGGGCGATGGAAATGCCGCTGGATACGCCGGGTACGCCAACCATCAGGCGGTAGGTGGGCCGCAGATTCACATCGTCGAATTCCACGGCCGCGTTCAAGATGCCCGGGGTGGTGGAGGCGTAGGTCTTCAACCGGTCATGGTGCGTGGTGGCCAGCGTCAGGCAACCGCGCGCGCGGAATTCTTCCAGTAGCGCCACGGCCAGCGCGGCGCCCTCTTCCGGAGCGGTGCCGGTGCCCATTTCGTCCACCAGCACCAGCGAACGCGGGGTGGCCGCTTCCAGCATCGCGCGCAGGTTGGTGACGTGCGCCGAAAACGTAGAAAGGTTGGCGGAGATGGACTGCTCGTCGCCGATATCCACCAGCACGGAGTCGAACATCGGCAGCTCGGCGCGCGTGGCCGGCACAGGAATGCCTGATTGCGCCGCCAGCGCGGCCAGCCCCGTTGTTTTGAGCGCGACCGTCTTGCCGCCTGTGTTCGGCCCGCTGATCACCATCACCGATTCCGGCGCGCCCAGCGCAAAGGAAAGCGGGACCACCGGCAAGCTTTGCTTGCGCAGGTTGGCTTCCAGCACCGGATGGCGCGCCGCTTCGAGTTGCATGCGCCCGTCTTCGACGAATTGCGGCATCACGCAATCGTAATCGCGCGCGTAGCGGCCCCGCGCAAAAGTGGAGTCGAGTTCGGCAATGGAATCCGCGGCATGGCGCAACGGGCCAAGGTTCATCTGCAACCGCTCGGTCAGTTCGCGCAGGATGCGGTGGATTTCCGCGGCTTCGTCTTCGGCCAGTTGCACCAGCCGGTTGTTCATGTCAATGGTGTCGAAAGGCTCGACGAAGACGGTTTGCCCGGTGGCGCTCGAGCCATGCACGACGCCTTGCACGGCCTTGCGGTCGGAGGATTTTACCGGGATGACAAAACGATCGTTGCGGATGGTGACATAGTCATCCGCCGCGTCGCTGCCGCGCGAGCGCAGGATGTCATTCAGTTTTTTCTGAATGGAATCGCGGGTGCGCGCCTGCGTGGTACGGATGCGGCGCAGCTCACTGGAAGCATCGTCGCTGATCTCGCTGTTGGGCAGCACTGCGTGGCGAATTGCAGCCGCTACTTGCCGGAAATCGCCCAGGCCTCCGGCCCGCCCGGCGAGCAGCGGATACTTGCCGCCTTGCCCGTGAAAATTGTCTTTCAACCACTTGACCGTTTCCAGCAGCGACACGGCATCGAGCAGTTCCATGGCGCTCAGCACCGCCACGGGTGATTCGAGCTTGGGCAACCACTCCCCGGGATCGGCCAGGGCCCCAAAGCCCAGCTCACTGCCCGCACGCAGGAATGCGGCAGCTTCGCGAATCAGCGCGAAGACGGCCTCCAGTCCGGTCCGATCGCCCCCCGCAGAAAGACTGGCGGCATGCCGGCGCCCGGGCGCGCACGTGCTGTAGCCGGCGACCATATCGCGCAGCCGGTCGAATTCCAGGAGTTTTTCAGAAGAACGCATGGGTTCTGAATTTCTATCGTATCAGCACTTCGCGTGGGAGCAGCACGCCCGAGCAAGCAAGCCGGCCTGCCCGATCGCGGCTGCTCTGGTCGCAATTGCCGGCTTCTCCCGTCAGCGTTTCCCTGGACCTTCGCGGGCCTAGGACGGGGCGAGCTTCTTTTGGAGGTAGTCGGCAGCGGCCGCGGGTGAGTTGGCGTAATGAATCATGCGGCCGTTGGATTCGACCCATTGGCTGGGAGGCGCGCCAGCCGGCGCTTCGACTTCGCGCACGCGTTCGATAATCGGCCGCCAGAAATCGCCCAAGACCACGAACGGGCGCGGGAGCATCACCCGTTTGTTGACCATTTCCCATACCACGGCCAGTTCTACCAGCGTGCCGGTACCGCCTTTACAGGTTACATACCCGCGACCAAAACGCACCAGCTTGAACAGCCGCTGCTGCCAGGTGCGCGCGCGCACTTCGTCGTCCACCCAGCGATTCGGCTTGGCTTGGAAGAAATCCGCGGTGACGGCCAGGGTGCGCCCGCCGGCGTCTTTTGCGCCGCGTGACACGGCTTCCATCACTCCGCCATAGCCCCCACTGCACACCGTAAAACCCTTGGACGCCAGCGCCCAGCCCAGTTCGCGCGCCTGCTCGTAGTCCGAGTCTGTTTCTTTTGGCCGGGAGGAGCCGAATACCGTGATGATGTCTTCTTTTGCAGGCACGGGAGCCTCCGCTACCGGGCAATGCCGCCCTGATCAGCGCGGCTGCTGGTTCGAGGTTGAGATTATCTGCGCTTTTTCTTTGGGGGCGGTGCGCCCAATTCTTCCACCATGGCGTTGCAAATATCGTCGAGCACGCGCGTGCCACGGCGGAGGTTGTGACTGTTGCCGAACATGGAGAATACCAAGCGCGTTCCGAACATTGTTTCCGCGTAGCCGCTCAGCGCATTGACGTTGCCCAGCGTACCGGTCTTCGCATGAATGCGCCCGGCGGCCGGCGTATCTTTCATCCGCTCCGTGAGCGTGCCATCCTGCCCGGCCACCGGCAGGCTATCGGCATATACCGCGGCCCAGGGCTGTTGCGCGGCCCAGCGCAGCAGGGTGACCGTGGCGCGCGGCGTGACCAGATTACGCCGCGAGAGCCCTGACCCATCGGCCACAAAGACGTCTTCCGGTTTGATGCCGATGGAATCGCGAAACTCCTGGGCCGCGCGCAGGCTGTCGCGAAGCGTCAAGGCTCCGGCAGATTCTCGTGTTGCGGTTCGCAGAAGCATTTCCGTATGCAAGTTCTGGCTGATTTTGTTGATCAGCCGGACTGAATCCGATAGCGGAAGCGACGTGTGCTCGGCAAGGACGTTCCGAACTTCCATCGTTTTCACGGGATTGTGATCAGCCAGGGCGCGGCCGTAGATGCGCACTCCTCTGGCTTCCAGCAAGCGTTTGAAGAGGGTTGCTGCGTGTTCGGCCGGCTCTTCAACCGCCAGCGTCAGCGTGATCGGGGGCGCTCCCAGAGCGGCGGTTCCGCTGAGAATCACGTCGCGAGCGCCGGGTTGGCGGTCGAGAGTGACGCGGCCCGGCCGCTGTTCGGCAGGGATGGTGCGGCTTTCGTTGCGCAGGGCATAAAACGCGGCCCACGGTTCAACATTGAACCAGGCGGGTTCGCCCACCTGCGCGCCAGGCTGCACTTCCACCAGAAGCATGTTGTCGTTGACGGTGAGCGCGGAAACCGGGGCGCCGTAGCCTTCGGTCATATCGTCAATCGCCCAGCCGCTGGGATAACGCTCAGCGGAAAAATAACTGTCGTCGCCAATAATGTTGCCTTCGATCTGCTTGATACCACGCGCGACGATTTGATCGGCAAATTCCGCGAGCACTTTTTCCGGGGTACCGTCTCGCTCTTCCTTGGCAACATAGGGAAATCTGCGATTTGAGAGATTCGGGTCGCCGCGGCCCACCAGCACCAGATCGCCCAGCAAGCGGCCATGGGCATCCGGCCCGCTTTTGGCGGATGATTCCACGGTGGTCCGGTAGCGATAGTCCGGTCCAAGTTTCGCCAGACCCAGCGCGGTGGTGTAGAGCTTGGTGTTCGATGCCGGCGTGAAATAGCTGTCTGCATTGTGCTCGTAAAGCACTTCGCCGCTGTTTGCGTCCACAACCAAGATGCCCCAATGGCCTTTGGCAGGCGATGTTGCGTTGCGGTTGCGCTCGGTTGCGTTGGGGTTCGGGGATGGGTTGTTCTGGGCATTGGCGGGGATTTCCGTGCTTAGAATGGTTTCAACCCGCGCGCGAAACTTGGCCACGTCGGCGCGTTCGGGCGGCTTTCGAACCGGTTTTGCCGCCTTCTTCGGCACGGTCGTCTGCGCCGCCCCCAGAGTCGCCACAAGCAGAGGCACCAGCAGCCAATTCCTCGCGATAGCTAGACGGCGTTGAACCATGCCTCCTCCGCGCATGCAGACACTCAGGAGAGTGTCCCAAGGCCTGCCCGGTGCCTGCAAGAGCGCGCATTATAGTCCATTCCAGCAGGCATCTTGCAGCGGTGCGGAGTGCTCCCATGCGGGTCAAGTGGATTCCGGCCATTCTCATTGTTTTGTCCTTCCCCTCTGTGGTTTTCGGGCAGTGCGATTTTCTGAGCCTGACTCGCTCGGGGTTGACCGTAACAGGAAAACCCCTGTGGATCCTCGTGGAAGCAACTCCCGGAAAAGATATGTCGGCGCATTTCAACCGCGCCTACAACGGGCAGACCCTCGATGCACTCGCCGCAGACATGGGAACCCGGCTGAAGAAAGAGATGGAAGCATCCGGCTTGTTCCCGCAGGTGGAACTGGGCAGCGGGGAGCCCGGGGCGGGAGTTCAACTGAACGCGCGCTTCACCCGAGTCAGTTCCCACGGATTGCTAGTGGAGCTCTATCAATTCGTTCCGATTCCGCCTTTGCTCCCCGCAAATGGCGCTTCCCTGATCCTGGAAGGAGAAATCAAATGGGATGGTTCGGGCAATGATCTGCTGCGCTGGGGATGCGCCGCTGAGTCTTTCGGCACATGGTTCCATACCGATAAGCACCTGATGCGGCACAATTTGCAGAAGGTTGTGGATCGGTTGATGGAAATAGTGAAGGGCCTCGCCAAGAGTTCTTCACCGCCGTCTATCGCGACGCCGATCATGGCCAACCGGAGCCCGGTTCTACCCGCGTGGCTGGGCGTGCCGCCGGATGAGTGGAAAAAATGGAATCGTGCACAGATTCCCGCCAGGGTTGGGTGCTCTGCTAGTAGCCGGCCGGACCCCTATGGGACGGTTCTTGCGTTTGCTTCGTTTGGGCAGAACTCCGGTCAAAGAGAGTTTGTCGTGCGGCTTGTCTATTTCAAGCGAGGCCCCGCGGTTTGGAGCCCGGGGGGGATTCAAACATCTGCGCAGCTACGGTTCAGGGAAAAACAAGAAGGCTTTGCCCCGCTACGCATACAAACTGGAAGTCTTCCGCCCGCGTGGCCTTTGGCCGGACGGCGAAGACACGGAGGGATAATTCTTGGTCATGAGCACGACGTTCTGTGGGGAGTAAACTCGCTCGAACTTGTATTCCCCCTCCCCGAGGCCAGTTCACGGTATCGAACGCTCCGGCCGGATCAATTGTTTGTTGAAGTCGACGGACGGCAAAGCCTGATTCAATTTGACCCGACACGCTGCCTGATTGCGCTGCCCCGGAAATGAAAAAAAGGCGGCAGATGAACTCTGCCGCCTGAAGAAATTTCGCAGTTGCGGTTATTGCTTGGGCTTGTCGTTCCACCACCAGAGCGGTGGGAGCGGTTTCTGCTGCGGCCACACCTGGTTGAGCGTGTCGCCCTCGTAGAGTTCGCCGTTTTTCATCACCCACTTGATGGTATTGGTGTTCTTGATGTCGGCGAGCGGATCCTTATCGAGAATCACCAGATCCGCGATTTTGCCGGCTTCGATGCTGCCCAGATCCTGCCCGAGGCCGAGGGCTTCGGCGCCGGTGAGCGTGGCGCAGCGCAGCGCTTCGAGCGGCGTCATGCCACCGCTTTGCAGCATCCACAGTTCCCAGTGGTAGCCAAGGCCCTGCAACTGGCCGTGCGAGCCCACGCCGACCTTGCCGCCGGCGCGGACGATTTTGGTATTGCCTTCGGCCACTTTCGAGAAGGCATATTCGTCCTGGCGGAACCACTGCCGGCGTCGCGTTTTCTGATCAATGATGTTGTGCGGCGTGAAGCGGTTCAGTTTGGTGTCGTTGTGCACTTCGGTGGTGGTATAGAAGTAGTCTTCGCCGAAGGGGCCGCCATAGGTCACGATGTGGGTAGGTGTATAAAAAATGCCCGTCTTGGCATACAGTTCGGCCACGTCCTTGAAAATGGGCACGATGGGCAGGCCGTGCTCATTGCCTTTCATGCCGTCAATGGCGTGCGTCAGGTCGAGCTTCAGGTCCAGCCCGCCTTCGGTAGTGGGCATGATGCCGACTTCCTTGGACGCCTCAATCACCAACTGGCGCGTCTTACGGTTGCCGACAATATAGGATTTGATGAAATTCGTGCGGTAATGCTTCTTATAGCGCTCAAGGACGTTCTTTGCTTCGTCCACGGTGGTGAATGCGTTATCAGAGAAAACGCCCGGGCCCGTCGAGTAAGCGCGCAGGCCGGGAATCAGGCCCGCATCCACCATGTCCTGGTACGCGAACATATCGTTGGTGGAGGTCTGCACATCCACGCCAGCGGTTACGCCGTAGGCCAGATTGGCCAGGAACGACCAGTTCTGCGGGTCGAGGATGCCGCGGCGAATCTCAAACCAGTGCGCGTGGGTATCAATCATGCCGGGGATGATCGTCTTGCCCTTGACGTCCATGATCTTCGCGCCCGCGGGAACGCTGACCTTGCCGCGCGCGCCGACCGATGCGATGCGGTTATCGGTAACCACCACGTCCGCATCTCTCATCACCTCGTCGCCCTTCATGGTGATGACGTTGGCCCCACGCAGCACGATAGTGCCCTGCGGCTTGGCAAAGGGCCGCTCCAGGACCACTTCAAATTCCTGGTACAACTTCTTCTTTTCTTCTTTCTTCTCTTCGGCCTTGGCGGCTTCCTTCTTCTCTCCGTCTTTGGCCGCATTATTTTTCTCGTCTTCCGGTTTCTTGGGGGGCTCAAACTCAACGCTGGCCAGAGACTGACGGTAGAAGGTGGAGCCGATAGCCCAGGTGATGGTCTTGCCGTCTTCCGCCCATTCGAAATAATCCGCGCCGATATCGCTCAGTTTCTTCGCGGGCACGCTGGGGCTCTGGATATTGATGGTGGGCGTATTCGAATCGTCGGTAGGGGGCAAAGCCAAGACATAAAGCTGATTGCGCACGTGCGAGAGCAGCCAGTTTCCGTCAGGGCTGATGCGCATGTCGTTGGCGGGCACCGGTTGATCGGCAAAGTACAAGCCCGGCCCGGTGACGCGAACGCGGGTGTGCCGCTCGGTGCCGTCCAACCGCAGCGAGATCAAGCCGCCCTGGGTGTAAAGGTAGAGAATCTGCGGATCGCGGCCAAAATGGGGTGATCCCGCGCCGCGCAGAGGAATGATCGTGGTGGCCGCGCCGCCGCTAGCGGGAATCCAGATAACATCCTCCATCGGAAAGCTGCCGGGGTCGAAGCCGCTTTCGATTTTGGCCTGGCGCGGAGCGCGCAAAGCCACGACTTTTTCCCCGTCCGGAGACCAAACCGGGTCGCTGTAGAAGGCGGCGGTTCGCGTAAGTTGCTGCGGTGCGCCGCTGCCGTCGGAGCGCATTTTCCAGACGTGTCCGCCATCGTGTCCCCAGGTGACGTAGGCCACCCAAGCGCCGTCGGGCGACCACGCCGGCATGAACTCATTCGAAGTGCCGCTGGTCAGGCGACGGGCGGAACCCGGAGCGCCCGCCAGGTCCTTCACATGGATTTGCATCCATGCGGAAAACGCAATGCGCTTGCCATCCGGAGATTCCGTGGCGTTCTGGATGATGCGCGCGCGAACGGGGCCTTCATCCAAGCGGCCGGGGAAATACAACTTTGGGCCAATTTCCTGAGAAATCTTGGCGCTGAAGGGAATTGTGGAAGTAGCGCCACTATCCACATGGACACGTTGGATTTTTCCACCGAAGGTATAGATCACCTCGTTGCCGTCAGCGGTGAAAGCGTATCCGGGCAGAAGGTCGCGGGTGTAGCGCGACTCCTGATCGTCGCGTTGAATGGGGTATTTCAGCCAGCGGTCTTCGCCGGTAGCCAGATCGCGGATGCGCAGGCCGGTTTGCGTTTCGTATCGCGTGCCATAAACCAGCTTGCTTCCGTCGGGAGAAAGCAGCGGGCGCACCGCGCTGCCCAGTTCGCTGGTGATCACATCCTCGATGCCGGTCACGCGGTCGCGGCGGGCGATTTGCCACAGCGGGAATTGCGCGTTGTACTGGAAGCCGCCCATGCGCCGCGCATAGTAGAAGTACTTGCCATCCGCAGAAGCTACCACGCCGAGCGCGTTGTGCCGTGGCGTGTTGGGCGGCGCGCCAGGCGCCTGCCGCCGGGTGACCTGCAAGCCGCTGCCGCCGAGCACGTGATACATCCACAATTCGTTGGTCTGCCCGCCCCAGGTGGTGCGTGACGCCACCACATACAGCCCGTCGGGCGTCCATGCCGGAGAGGTGAAGTCCGCGGTGGTGTCTTTGGAAAGTTTTTTGGGCTCGGTGCCGTCGGCTTTGCAGATCCAGACGTTTTCCCCGCCATCCCGGTCGCTGATGAAGGCGATCCATTTGCCATCGGGCGACCAGCGCGGCGTGGAATCGAAGGCCATGGTGTCGCCGTCCTTGTGCTCGCTGTCGCTGACGGGCAGGCGCTTGGCCTCGCCACCCGCAGCAGGCAGCGCATAGAGGTCGCCGAGGAGCTCGAAAACAATGGTTTTTCCGTCCGGTGAGATATCGAGCGAAAGCCAGGTGGCTTCATCGGTGGTGAATTCGACTTTGCGCTCGGGCTTGAGTTTCAGGCCTTTCTTGCGCTCGTCTTTCTTTTCGTCCTTCTTCTCTTCTTTCTTTTCACCTTGCGCGGCTTGATCGGGCGTGGTGGCTTGCTCGGGATCTTGCGCGCGCAGCAGGGGCGGCGCAAGCAGCACGGCAAGAAATAGGGCAAACAGAGTTTTATGAGTCTTCATCGTTTCTCCAAGGACAAAAAATGTACGGCAAGCGACATTCCGCGATTCGCGGTGAACGGCCTCCAACTCAAAATCCGGGCAAGAGCCCGCCGAGATGCGATTCATCCCGGCGGAGCGATGACGCTATTGCGCTCCCGTCTTGACGGGCGCCTGTTTGGTTTCGTCTTTCCACCACCAGAAGTCCGCCGGCAGCTTCTTCTCGACGGGCCACACCTGGTCCAGCGTGTCACCAACGAAAAGTTCGCCATTCTTCATCACCCACTTGATGGTGTTGGTGTTCTTGATGTCGTCAAGCGGATTCTTCGCCAGGAAAAGCAGGTCGGCCATTTTGCCTGGCTCGATGCTGCCCAAATCCTGCTTCAGGCCGATGATTTCCGCGCCATCGATGGTCGCGGCCTTCAACACTTCGCGGGGGGTCATGCCGCCGCTGGCCAGCGACCACATTTCCCAGTGATAGCCCAGGCCCTGCAACTGGCCGTGCCCGCCCACGCCAATCAGTCCGCCGGAGCGTTGGATTTTCGCGGCGCTGGCTGCGGTTTTGTCGAAGGAATGCTCGTCGCGGCGGAACCACGGACGGCGCTTGGTCTTGTCGTCAATGCTGTTATGGGGCGTGAAACGGTTGAGCTTGGCGTCGTCGTGCACTTCGGTTGTTTCGTAATAGAGATTTTCCGCCCACGGGCCGCCGTAAAGCACCAGCAACGTCGGCGTGTACGACGTCTTGGACTGCGCGAACAGCTGGACCACATCTTTGTACAGCGGCACGATGGGCAGGCTGTGTTCGTTGCCGCCCATGCCGTCAAGGGCGTGGGTCATGTCGAGCTTCAAGTCGAGCGCGCCTTCGGTGGTGACGGTCAGTTCCAGTTCCTTTGCGGCCATCACGACGAACTCGCGCTGCTTGCGGTTGCCCGCCACGTACGACTTGATGTTGTTGTTGCGGTAGTACTTTTTGTACTTCTCCAGATAGAACTTTGCGGCTTCCGCAGTCTGAAAATCGGTGCCGCCGAAAACGCCGGGGCCGGTGGAGTTGGAACGCGGGCCAATCATCATGCCGGCTTCCACCATGTCGGTGTACATCAGGTAGTCGTTGGTGGAGGTTTGCACGTCGAGGCCGCTGGTCACGCCATACGCCACATTGGCCAGGTAGCTCCAGTTGGGCGACTCCAGCACGCCTTCGGTGCGCATCTCGTAGTGCGCGTGGGTATCAACGAAGCCCGGCACGATGGTCATGCCCTTGACGTCCATGATTTTCGCGCCGGCCGGAATAGCGACCTTGCCGCGCGCACCCACCGCTTCGATGCGGTTGTTCTTCACCACCAGGTCGGCGTTGGCAATCACTTCGTCGCCCTTCATGGTGATGACCGTGGCGCCGCGAAACACAATGACGCCCTGCGGTGTGTGGCGCGGGAATTCCAGAGCCACTTCGAAAGCTTCCACTCCCTTGTCCATTTCCTTGGGCTTCTTGGGTTC
>CAZCNH010000003.1:61449-70113 GCA_964500065.1 uncultured Acidobacteriaceae bacterium | reverse complement strand
TTTTGCCCTGCATCCTTCTTGGCGGCCGCGGCGTCCGGTTTTGCGGCGTCCTTCTTGTCTTCCGGCTTCTCCGGCGGCTTGGGCGGCTCCCACTCGATGGAATCAATCGGCCGGCGGAAGAAGGTGGAGCCGGTGGTCCAGGTGATGTACTTTCCATCCTGCGACCAGGCAAAGCTATCCGATCCGATGTCCGTGATTTGCACGGTGGGAACGGCTCCGCCGTAGAGATTGATGCTGGGGGCCTCTCCGCCCACGCGGGGAACAATCGTGACAAACATGTAGTTGCCGGCATTGGTGTTCAGCCGGGCGATGGCGTAGTTGCCGTCCGGGCTGATCTGCGCTTCGCCGGCGGGTGGCGGCTGCTGCTGACCGGGCGCGGGTCGGCCGGTAACGCGCAAGTGGGTGCGGCGGTCGGTTCCGTCGTAGCGCATCGAAACCAGGCCAGCGCCGGAGTAGAAGTAGACGCGGTCAGTTTCCGGCCCGAAATGTGGATTGCCCAAGCCTCGCGCCGGCACAATCAAGGAAGCATCGCCGCCCTCGGTGGGCAGCCAAACCAGATCGAGAGCAAGGCGCAATCCGCCGAATTCACTTTCGGTTTGCGAGCGCATCCATGCATTGCCACGGCGGGCGACGATACGCGCCCCGTCGCGCGAAAAGACCGGGTCGGTGTAAAACGCTGGTGTCTGAGTGAGCTTTTGCGGCGCTCCCCCGCCGTCGGCCCGGGTTTTGTAGATATGGCCCACGCCGGAGGAGAGCCACGTCACGTAGGCAAGCCATTGCCCGTCGGGCGACCACGCGGGCTTGTATTCGCCGGAGACAACGCTGTCATCCCCGGGCACTACGCGACGCGGCTTGCCATTGGGCAAATCCATCACGTAAAGATGGGTCATCGCAGAAAACGCAATGCGCTTGCCATCCGGCGATTGCACCGCATCGTGGATCAGTCGCGAGCGCACCGGGCCTTCTTCCACGCGGCGCTGGTAACGGTTGAGGTGGCCCAGTTCCTGCTGCACTTTCGCGGAAAACGGAATTTCTCTTTCCGCGCCGGTGGTTACGTTGACGCGGTGAATCTTTCCGCCGTAGGTCACTACGATTTCCTGCCCGGTGGGCAGAAACGCATAGCCGGGATAGAGGTCACGGCTGCCGCGCGATTCCATGTCGTCGCGCTGCACGGGATATTTCACCCAGCGATCCTCGCCGGATTCCAGGTTGCGGATGCGCAGGCCGGTCTGCGTTTCGTAACGCGAGCCGTACACCAGCCACTTGCTGTCGGGCGAAATGACCGGGCGGAAAGCGCCATCGGCCTGGGTGATCACGTCGATCTCGCCGGACTTCATGTCGCGACGGGCAATCTCCCAGCCGAAATTCATCTGGTTGTAGCCGCCGCCGCGGTTGGCCGGGCGCTGCGCGAAATACATGTAGCGGCCATCCGGGGCCATTGCCGCGCCGATGCGTGGGGGCTGCTGAGCCGCGCCACCCGGACCTCCCGGACCTGGCGCGGGGGCTGCGCCACCGATCATGTTGATGCCGCTGCCGCCCTTGATGTGGTACATCCAGAAACTATTGCCGGCCTGCTGTTTGTTCACCACGACGTATTGGCTGTCCGGCATCCATGTGGGAGAAACAAAGCTGATGCGCTTGTCCTTGGTGAGCTGTTTCGGCTCGGTGCCGTCCATTTTGCAGTACCAGAGGTTGTCGTCGCCATCGCGGTCGCTGATGAAGGCAATCCATTTGCCGTCGGGAGAAACGCTGGGCTGGGAATCGAACGCGAGCGTGTCGCCATCCTTGTGCGCGCTGTCGCTGACCGCGAGTCGTTTGGCTTCGCCGCCTTCGATGGGCAGCGTGTAGAGATCGCCCATCAACTCGAAAACAATCGTCTTCCCGTCCGGGGTGACATCGAGCGATAACCAGGTGGCTTCATCGGTGGTGAATTCAATGGTGCGGCCGGGCTTGAGCGGCAGCGCGCGCTTCTTTTCTTCCTTCTTCTCTTCCTTCTTTTCCGCGGGCTTATCCTGAGCGGCCTGCATTGCCGCATTCTGCGCTGCGAGCGACTGCGCAAATGCCGGCGGCGCCGCCATCGCCAGCGCGAGAACCACCGCCAGACTACGTTGCAATTTGTCCATGGTCCACCTCTATTGATTTGGTAAGGAACGCTCCACTACTCACCCGGAAGCGACGTATCTTATCTCTTTTGGCCTGGAAGCCAAACTATCCAGAGTGGGTCCGCGTGAGTGCATCAGGCGACACTCGGCATGCGTATTGGAATGATAAGAATTTGCTTCGCGCACCCACGCCCACAGGCGTTCCGACACTCCGTTTTGGACGGCAGGGAGTCCAGATCCGATAGCAGGTGGGCCAAAAAAAGGGCGTCCCGGTAAGGGGACGCCCTGTGTTGACCTGTATTTTTTCAATTTACTGCTGTGGCTCTTCCTCTGGGGGACGACCCTGGCCGCGGCCGCCTTGTCCCGGAATGGCCACGTTGATGTGCGGAACGCCCGCTTCGTTCATCAGTTTGTTGAACGCGGGCAGATCCTCCGTCAGCAGTGTGCGCGCCTTCGGCATGGCTTCCTGAATCAGAGCTATCAGCGTCTTGATGGTCTCCAGTTGCGAAGCGGTGGGGGCCGCCGTGAACTGCTCGATGGCTCCCATCACCTGCTGCAACCGCTGCAACGCGGGCGGGCGCTGGAAGACCAGCGGCGGACCGGCGGTGCCGAGTTGCTCCTGGCGCTGCGGGATATTGGCGAATACCGGATAAACCTCATCAATGCGCTTGAGGTAGTCTTCCCCGGCCTTCACCACGCTGTCCGGCACGCCGCGATTGCCGCCCGGCCGCTTCCAGCCTTCGACGGCGCCGTTGATCGCCGTGCGCAGGGCTTGCATGCCGCGCTGCGTGAGAACCATCGGTCCGATCACGCTGCTTACTTCACTGATCGCCGCACGGCGAGCCGCGCGGTCGGCCGCGCTGATTTCCAGGCGCGGGTCTTCTTCGACCACCACGGTCTTGCTCATCTCTTTGCCGCTGACGGCGACCTTCACAGTGTACGTGCCGGGATCAACACGCGGGCCCAAGGCCGCAAAGGCTCCGAACCCGCCTCCTCCTCCGCCAAAGCCGCCCCCACCGCCCTGGCCCGGTTGCGCCGGCGGAATTGGAGAGTTCATACGGAAGTCCCAAATCACGCGGTTGATTCCGGCGCTGCCGCTGCCATTCAGTGTGCGGATCACTTTGCCGGCGCTATCCAGAATGCTGATTTGCACCGGGCTGCGTCGCTGCGGAGCCGCGGCCTGGCCGCCGCCTCGGCGCCCGCCGCCTCCGCCGCCAGCCTGGGCGGCGACTTCTTCCGGCGCGCCTTCCACTTTTTCCTTCAGGAAGTAATCAATGATCGCGCCGTTCGGTGGATTGGCTCCGTTAAAGAGCTTGTGGCCCGTGGACGCGGACGTGGTCCGTCCTGTCACGCGCCACATCGTTGAAAGACTGATATCGAACAGGTGGAGATCCGAGCCCAGCACTTTCGGGTTCAGGCCTTCCAGGGAGTTAATGTCGTCAAGAATCCAGATGGACCGCCCGTGCGTTCCGAAAATCAGGTCGTTATCGCGCGGGTGGATCAGAATGTCGTCCACCGGAACGGTGGGCAGGCCATTCTTGATCCGGGTCCAATTGGCGCCGCGATCGAACGTCATGTACGCGCCGTACTCGGTGCCGGCGAACAGCAGGTCAGGGTTCTTGTGGTGTTCGCGGATCACGTTGACGATACCCCTGTTGTCGGGTATGCCATTGCGGATCGCTTTCCAGGTTTCGCCGAAATCGGTGGTGGCAAAGACGTAGATGCCGAAATCATCCATGCGGTGCCCGTCGAAGGTGGCATAGGCCGTGCCTTCCGCGTGCATCGAGGCGATCACGCGGCTCACGTACGTCCCCTTGGGAACTCCGGGAACTTTTTCGGCCACGTTCTTCCAGGTCTTGCCGCCATCGCGGGTGACCTGCAGGTTGCCGTCGTCGGTGCCCGCCCACAACACATCCTTGTTGATGGATGACTCCGCCACGGAGGTGATGGCAGGCCACTGCTGCACGCCGTCGTGCCGCGACATGGTTTCGCCGTCGGGCACCTTGCCCATGATGACCTGCTTATCGCGTTCCTGATTGTTGGTCAGGTCCGGGCTGATTTTGGTCCAGTCGTCGCCGCGGTTGGTGGATTTGAACAGGAAATTGCCACCGTAATAGATGGTAGCGGGATTGTGCGCCGAAATGATGATCGGCGAATTCCACTGGAAGCGGTAGCGGGCTTCTCCTTCGCCCTCCTGCGGGCGGATGCTTTTGAATTCATGGGTGCGCAGGTCGCGGCGGAGCAGGTTGCCGTCCTGTGATTCGGCATACACGATGTTGGGATCGGTTGGATCCATCTTGGCGTAAAAGCCGTCGCCGCCGCCGGTAGTGTACCAGTCGGAGTTGCGAATTCCGGCGGTATCCATGGTCTGGCTGGGGCCGCACCAGGTGTTGTTATCCTGCAAGCCGCCACAGACGTAATACGGCTTGCGCATGTCCGCGCCGATTTCGTAGAACTGGCCGAGCGGGAAGGTCATCACCGCGTCCCAGGTGCGGCCGCGGTCCCAGCTCCAGTGAATGCCGCCGTCGGAGCCTGCCAATACATGATCCGAATTCGCGGGGTTAATCCACACGGTGTGGTAGTCGCCGTGAATGCGCTGAACCAGGTTCTGCCGGTAAGTGCGGCCGCCGTCATCGGAATTGAACATGTTGGCGCCCAGTACCCACAATCGCTGATCGTTGTTGGGATCGATCACGATCTGGCTGTAATACATGGGCCGGGGATTCACGTCGCTCATGCGCACCCATGTTTCACCCTTGTCTTCGCTGCGGAAGGTGCCGCCGTTCTTGTGTTCCACCAGGGCGTAGAGAATGTTGGGATCGCGGCGGTACACGGCCAAGCCGATGCGGCCGATTTCCTGCGGGCCGGTGTTCGCGGGAGCAGGAGGAGGAGCTTGCTGTGGCAGTTGGAAGCCGAATTGTGCAGCCAGCGCGGCAAGGTTGGGTCCTTCTCCCTGCCCACCGCCCGGCGGCGTGGGACGGAAATTGGGATCCCACGGCAAACCAGCGATCAGCTTCTTCCAGGTTGCCCCGCCATCGGTGGACTTGTGGATGCCGCCTTCCGGCCCGCTGCCGTTAAAACCAAACACGGCGCGCCGGCGCTGGTAGGCCGCGGCGTAAATCGTGTCCGGGCTTTGCGGGTCAATCATCACATCGGTGATGCCGGTGTTTTCGCTGATGAAGAGAACATTGGTCCACGACTTGCCGCCGTCGGTGGTCTTGTAAAGACCGCGCTCCTTCGAGGGGCCCCAAAGTTTTCCGATCGCTGCGACATACACGATGTTGGGATTGGTGGGGTGAACCACGATGCGCGCGATGCTTTCTGTGGCCCGCAGGCCCATATGCTGCCACGTCTTGCCGGCGTCGGTGGATTTGTAAACGCCGTTGCCCCATGAGGAGCTCTGGCGGTTGTTCGCTTCGCCGGTGCCGACCCAGACCGTATCCGGCGAGGACGGCGCAATGGCCAGATCGCCGATGGTCGAGACTTCTTCATTATCGAAGATCGGCTCCCAAGTGGTTCCGGCATTGACCGTCTTCAGAATGCCGCCGGAAGCGGACCCAACGTAAACGATGCTCGGGTCGCTTTCCACCACGGCGAAATCGTCGATACGCCCGCCCATCACCGCCGGGCCAATCGAACGAAACTTCAGGCCGTCGGTAATTTCCGCGAAATTCGGACCCGCGGGTGCTGCGGGCGCTTCCGCCGCCGGCGCGGGAGCCGCCTTAGCGCCCTTTCCGGATTTTGTCGCTTTGGCCGGCGCCTGGCTGGCATTTCCGGCGGGAGCCTGCGCGAACGCGGTCCAATCGCCGGGCGCGCTCGCCCACAACAAACAAACTACCGCGCCCAGCAGGAAAAACAGCGTCGTGCGCGGGAATCGCTCGTTCCATTCGCAACAATTCATCGCCACACCTCGGTTGTAAATTTTGGATCCGATTGCCTACGTCTGAAGACCTCTGGAAGAGCCGCCATCCTACTGCAATTACCGGTACGCGAAAAGCGAATTTCGCGCCCGCACTCTTCGACGCGGATCGCGGGAATGCGCGGTCAGTCCCGCCCTGCGTCGCTGGTTTCCACTGAGCTTCTGCGTTACTCTCCGGCAGGAGGTTCTATGCCACTCCCCGTCGGGAAACGAATCGCGCCCCCGGCACGCTTCTTTCCCGTGCTCAGTGCGACGTGCCTTCTGGCCGCCGCGTTTCAACAGCCCGCTGCGGGGCAGAGGTTCACCCCTGTCCGGTCTTTGGTTTCGCCGGCCAACATTCGTTCGCCGCAGCCTGCATCGCCCGAGCAGCCGGCCAAGCCTGTATGGAAACAGGAAGCGCCTAAATCCACCAAGGGCGCAGCAAAGGCTGTCGCAGAAATCCGCGCGTTCATGGATGAATATCTCCGCCTGCACGCCGCGAAAGATATGGCCAACTGGGTGAAGACCTTTCTCCCCGAAGCTGCCATCGTGCGTACCGCCGACGACGGCAAGGTGATCACCTACAAGCCCGCCGAACTGGCCAAGAGCATTGCCGATGAAGCGACAAAGTTGGAATCGCAACACGAAACGTTTGAAGACATCGCGATTGACGTAGAAGGTGACGCCGCCAGCTATGCCGGCACCTGGCGGCTCTTTCACAATGGCAAAGAATTGCGCGACGGCCGTGCCTGGTACACCATGGTTCGCCGCGAGGGCAAATGGCAGATTGCCTCGCTGGTCTGGTACCGCCGCGCCGGTTCCGGCGCGCGCTAGTAAGGGAAACGAAATCGAACTGTGAACACCGATTCGAAAGCCTCGCGGGTGAACAATGTCCGAGCAGGTCTGTCGGCCTATTTGTGCCACACCGCCGTCGCCCTGATTTTGTGCTTCTACATTTTGACCCCAAATCCTCCCGTCCCAGAGGGCCGGGATAGGAGTCAAGTGGAATCGGAGAATCAGTTCTTCTTTGATCTTTTGTTCTTGCCTGTTGCTTTTGTCTTTTTGCCCACGGCCGCTGTTTGGTACTCATTCCGACTCAGGCCCTGCAATCTGGGTTTGGTGGGCCTCTCGGCTGTTTACATTGGGGTATTTCTTTCGTTCGTCTTCGCCAAAGGCCAAGGATGGCGAGGGCCAGTGCCCAAACTGCTCAGCGTTCTCGAATGGGTTTATACCGTCGGTACTTTGGCTGCTTTGATCAATTTCCTTGGGGGTCTCCGTTCGGGGTAGTCCGGTGCCCTCCCTTCTAGAATCCACGATGGATCGTGAACGATTCCGCCGCCTGGTCTCGGAAGCGCTTGATGCGCTGCCGGAAGAATTCCGCGCGCGCATCAAGAATGTCGCCGTGGTAGTGGAAGATTTTCCCGCAGAAACCGGCCCACCGGAATCCGTACCTGAACAGGAAGACTTGCTCATGGGCGTATTCGAGGGCACGCCGCTCACGCAGAAAGGCTCGATGCAACTGGAAGCCGGACCAGACCGCGTCGTGCTGTACCAGAAAAACATCGAAGCTGTGTGCGCCACTGACGACGAAGTTCGCAAAGAGGTCAGCCTGACCGTGCTGCACGAACTAGGCCACTATTTCGGCCTCGAAGAAGACGATCTCGCCGATGTGTAATCAGGCCTGCTTCATTGATGAAAGAATTTGCGCTACGCTGTCGTATCACTTCTAATGCAAGGTAACGTCACCTTCGGACAAGTGTTGCGCAACCGGCCGTTTCTGCTGTTGTGGATCGCGCAACTGGTCTCCAGCTTTGGCGACTGGCTGGCGATTCTGGCGATTTTCAGCATGGTCACGTTCCGCTGGAACGGCACCGCCAACGACATGGCCTGGGTTTTTGTGTCTTTCGTGGGGCCGTTGGCCATTGTAGGCCCGCTTGCGGGCGTATTGGTGGACCGCTGGAACCTGAAGCGCACCATGGTGGGCAGCGACCTGGTGCGGGCCCTGCTCGCCTTCGGTCTCGTTTTCGCGGCGGACCTATGGCACATCTGCGCGTTGATGGCCCTGCTGAGCGCTTTTTCCGCTTTTTTCCTTCCGGCGCAGGGCTCGATGATTCCCCTGCTGGTAAAGAAAGAAGAGTTGCTGGTCGCCAATGCCCTGAACTCGCAGACCATTCATTTGACCAAGATTGTCGGGCCGGCCGCGGCGGGTTTCCTGATCAGCGCGTTCGGGGAAAAGTTGTGTTTCCTGCTTGATGGCTGCACCTTCGTGATTTCCGCGGCGCTGCTTTTTGTGATTCATGCCACGCGTCCGCCGAAGAAAACGGCCGCCGGCGTGGGCGCGGCCTTTGCCGATTTGCTCGAAGGGCTGCGTTTCATCTGGACGCATGCCGCGCTCCGCTTTGTGATTCTGGCGGCGGCCGCCGCCATTTTTGCGATGGGTGCTTTTAATGCGCTGGTGGCGATTTTCGTCCGCGACATCCTGCATTCGGAATCGAAACTCTTTGGCGGGCTGGTGTCAGTGATCGGCGTGGGCACCATTGTCGGCGCCACGCTGATCGGGAAGTTCGGGCAAAAGACGTCGCGCGTGAGCCTGGTCACCTGGGGCACCTCGGGCCTGGCCCTGGGGGTGGCGCTGCTGGCGGCTTCCGGCAGCGGAACCGTGGC
>CAZCNH010000003.1:45499-61349 GCA_964500065.1 uncultured Acidobacteriaceae bacterium | reverse complement strand
AAACCGCACTTCGTCTCGGAAACACCGCCCGTGCAAGAAACGTCTGCGGGGGGCGTCTAAGATATGGGGACGGTTCCTGCGAACGCGGCCGTTTTTTGACCTGCCCGCGACCCTCTTTGAAAAAGGAGTTTCGACATGAGAAGGCGACTTCTACTGGCAGTGGTTGGGGTTTTCTTGCTGGGAATCACGACGCACGCACAGGGCGGCCCGGCGGGCCTGACCGACGCGGAGCGCGACGCCATCAAGCGCCCGGCATTGGATTATGCCGAAGGCTACTACGAAGGTGATGCGGCAAAAATGGAACGCGCGCTGCACCCAGACCTCGCCAAGCGCATCCCGCGAACCGATCCCCAGGGCCGCGCGCGACTTGATCACATGGGCGCCTTACAACTGGTGCAGATCGTCCGCGCCGGCGCTGGCAAGCAGACCCCGCCGGAACGCCAGCTCAAAGATGTGGTGATCCTCGACGTCTTCCAGAAGAAAATTGCCAGCCTGCGCGTGGAGATGGATGGCTGGGTGGATTATCTGCACGTGGCCAAGATGGGCGAACGCTGGGTGATCGTGAACGTGCTGTGGGATCTCAAGCCGCGCCCTCCGCAGTAGAGGGGTGACTCGGTCGGTGGTTGTCCTTGCGGAAACCATTTCTTTCTTTCCTGCGTCTGCAGTTAAGATCTAATTTCGCGCATTTTTCCTGAGATCGAAGGTTGAATTGGCTGCGGCCCATCTTTCTGTGGAATGGAGAGTGGCTGCAGGCTGCCCATTTTTCTTTGCGGAGGCCAATGCTATGAGAAAACGGTCGGCATGGATGGCAATCACGTCCGCTGTATTTTGCGGTTGGGCCAGTAGCGCCGATGTGCCCAAGGGATTCGAAAAAAACTGGCACCAGTGGCGCGGTCCCAACGCCACGGGTGCGGCTGCGTTCGGTAATCCACCCGTGGAATGGAGCGAGGCCAAGAACATCAAGTGGAAAGTGGCCATACCCGGCAGTGGCTCCGCTACGCCGGTGGTGTGGGGCGACACGATGTATCTGCTTTCTGCGGTGCCAACCGATAAACGCGCCGCCGCCCCGGCCGGAGAAGCAGCGGTTGCGCGTGGGCGTGGGCCAAGCAGTCCCAAGCCCGAGTTGTTCCATCAATTCACGGTTTTTGCCGTGAGCCGCAAAGATGGGAAAACCCTCTGGCAAAGAGTCGTGAAAGAGGAAGTGCCGCACGAAGGCGGACATCCCACCAACAGCTTTGCCTCCGGCTCCGCCATCACCGACGGGGACATGATTTACGCCCATTTTGGCTCGCACGGGTTTTACGCGCTGGACATGAAGGGGAATGTGAAATGGAGCGCGGACTTCGGAAAGATGACCACGCGCAACGGGTTCGGGGAAGGCGCCACACCGGCGCTCTATGGCGACACCGTCGTTGTCTTGTGGGATCACGAAGGCGACGACTTTGTGGCCGCGCTCAACAAGAAAACCGGCAAGGAGCTTTGGCGCACGCCACGGCGCGAAGCCACCACCTGGACCACGCCGCTGATTGTTGAAGCGGGCGGCAAAGCGCAGGTGGTTATCGCTGCCACCTCCAGCGTGATTGGGTACGACCTGGCCTCGGGTCAGCAGATCTGGCAGGGCCCCGCGCTTACACCAAATGCAATCCCTTCGCCCGTTTATGGGGATGGCATCTTGTATGTGACGAGCGGCTTCCGCGGCAATATGCTGTATGCGGTGAAACTCGCTGACGCCAAAGGCGACATCAGCAATTCGCCCGCGATCCTCTGGAAATACGACCGCGACACGCCGTACGTCCCGTCGCCGCTCCTTTATGGCAACGAACTCTACTTCCTGAAAAGCAACAACGGCATCCTGACCGTCTTCAACGCCAAGACCGGAGAAAAACTTTACGGCGAACAGCGCCTGGAAGACGTGCCCAATGTGTACGCTTCTCCGGTGGGCGCGGGGGGCAAGGTGTATATCGCCGGGCGCGACGGCGCGACGGCGGTCATCGAGCGCGGCGGCATCTTCAAGCTGCTCAGTGTGAATAAACTCGACGACAACTTTGACGCTTCGCCCGTCGTCATCGGCGACGAGCTTTACCTGCGCGGCAAGAAAAACCTTTATTGCATCGCCGCCAGATAGACGCGCATTTCAATGTCATCAGCGTGGAGTGCGGGGGAACGCAAGAGGCCATTCATATCGAAACCGCCCCTGGCGGATTCGTCCGCCCCATTAATCCGTAATCCTTGCACGGCATAATCCCGGGCAGGAGTTGATCGCTCTCGCGTTCCACGCCCGGCGCTAGTTGAAGCAGGTTCGCTTGACCGCGCGCGCTCCATGCCCGAAAATGGATGTACCTCGTGGGCGTGTAGCTCAGCTGGGAGAGCACCTGGTTTGCAACCAGGGGGTCGCAGGTTCGAACCCTGTCACGTCCACCATCTTCGATGGCGCTTCTCATAGAACTCACGAGAATTCAGAGCGAACTCGATGCCATTAATCGCGATGCGGAGTCGTTGTGTGCTGGCTTGAGCGAATCGCAACTCGGCTGGCGGCCGGAGCCGGGGCGATGGTCCATTGCCGAGAACCTGGTTCATTTGCGTGCAACAGCGGAAGTCTTCCTGCCACCGGTGGATGCAGCCATTACGGAAGCCCGGGAAAAAAACTGGCGCAGCGCCGGACCCTTCCGGCTGCCGCTGCTGGGCCGCTTGTTTTGCTGGTACACAGAACCCCCGCCGGTGATTCGCCTGCCCGCCCCGGCGTCGTTGCGGCCTCTGCTGGAAGGGCCAGCCTCGGATGCGTTGCCTCTTTTTCTCGAGTCGCAACGATGGATTGCGCGGCGGCTGGAGGACGCCAATGGCTTCGACCTGAACCGCGCGCGTATCCGTTCGCCCCTGGCTCGCTTTGTTCGCATGGACTTGCTCACTATTTTTCATGTTTTCGCAACGCATGGTCGCCGCCACCTATGGCAGGCCCGGCGCATACCGTTGAACAGAACTGCCCCTTGATATGCCGCCCGCGGAGGCGTACGGTGGCTGGATGGGCATTGCCCGTGGGGGGAAACGATGGATACGCTTGAATTATGGGGGTGGCCTCTGACTCGGTGGAAGCGCTGCCCCGCGGACCACGAGGGCCGGACGAGTCAGGTGCGGTTTGGTATTTTCTCCAACGACCCCAGGGGGTTGGATTTTTCCTGGAGCATTCTTTCCTGTGAATTGCGGGATGCTCAGCTTGTGCAGTGTGGCGGCGAGTGCCTCAGTTCGCTGAGCACTCGAAGGCGAAAGGCCGCCTTCTCCGTCTATTCTTCCAAGTGAACCGAAATCCGCTGGAAGTTTTCGTCCAGGCGCTGGATGCGGACAACTTTTCCTGTGTAGTGCTTTTGCATCGCGGCCGTATAGGGATAGGCGACACGCAATCTCATTCCGAGGTAGTACAAGGTCAGCTTGGAGGCGAAGGCCAGCCCCTGTTTGGAAACGTCGAGCGCCGGGGTGACATCGGAAAACGTTCCGTCGGCCTCGTCAAACGCCTGGACGCAGACCGAATATGTTGTATCCATGCGGGTACTGCCCCGCCGATTGTCAGCCGTCACTGCCCTCTCCCCTTTTGCCACTGCCCTGCGACGATCACAGAACGCCGGAGATGTCTCAATAGTACTGCGGTTTGAAGGTTTCCGCGCGGTCCTGGCTATCCCTCTGCCGTCTTCGCTGTCAGCGGAGGCGCGCCACGCGGCCCTGGGTTGGGAAACGAAGGAACTGGTCGAGATCGTGCCCGGGAACGACGCGGCCTTCGTCTCCGGCAAGTTCAATCATGCGTTTCTGCGCAGCGAGATTGGCGGCTTCATCGCTGCGCTCGAAAGTGGCGCTGGCGCGGTGCGAGCGAAGGTTTTCGTAGAGGTAGCAGTTGTCGGACGCCAGCACAAAGGCCGACGCGCCGGCCACGCGAATGTATTGCGAAGCGAAGGTATGCCGGGCGCCGGTGAAGGCGCGGATGCCGGGCAAAATTTCCAGGTCGTCGCCTGCCACCAGGCGGACCTTGCCGCGCAGGTTGCGGCGCACCAGTTCTTGAATGTCGTCTTCATCAATGCCGCCCTTGCGCCCGCCGGGCTGCCATGCGGCGCCGGTGTAATACTCGTATTCCGCCTTCTGAATCCAGACGGTGGCGTTCGGGAAAAGATCGATGCCGCCCAGATGGTCCCAGTGAGCGTGACTGATGATCACGTCGGTGACGCTGGCCGGGTCCGCGCCCGCTTCGCGCACCGCCGCATCGGGAGAGAGAAAATCCTGAACGTTGAATTGCCGCACCCATTTTTCGCGGTGGAAGCCGCTGTCGAAAAGAATCGTGCGCCCTTCGCCGCGGATCAACCAGACCACCATGGCGATATCCACGCGCTGGTCGCGCGGCGCGCCCGGAATCAGGCTAGCCAGCGGAAACTGCTGAATAGTGGCATAACGAATCGCGTGGATGGAATATGCGGGCGTGGAAGGTTGCGCCGCGCACGGTCCAGCCAGAAGCAGCGCGGCGCACGCCCCTGCGAATTTTGCGAAAGAGACCAAAGCTACTGTTTCGTCGCGCGGTCAATGAATGCGGCGATGTTGTTCCGAAGGCTGACGCGGTCCGAATCCTGCAGATACATCATGTGTCCCGCGTTGTAGTAATTGAGCTTGATGTTCTTCTGCAAGTCGGGATGCAGCCCCAGGTGCGAGAAAGTGTACTCGGTAGGAAAGAACGGCGTGGCCATATCGTAATAACCGTTTTCCACCTGCACTAGCATGTTGGGATTGGCAATCATGGTTCGCGCCAGATCCATCTGCACATTGGGCACCGCAGGGCGGCCACCGCCGCCTCCGCCGCCCGGGCCGGCACCGGCTGCGCGGGTGTAGTTCCAGCCGCCCCCGCGCCGCGACGTCAGGTATTCCTTATCCTGGCCGAATTTCAGCACGGTCCGCGTGTAGTGGTTTACTGCAAAGGAATACGCCGCGCCCACCGCGTTGTTGAAGGGATCGCCTTCGGACGTATCCGAAAGAAGGTCAAACGTGTAGCCGGTAAAGCGGGCGTCAATGCGTCCACTGGTCAAGCCTTTGTTGCGCTGCAGTTCGATGCTGAACTGGCCCAGGGAAACACGCAGGTCTCCGCGCATCAGATATTCTTCGCTTAAGCCGGTGAAATAGGACATGCGCTTGGCCACGGCCGCCTTCTCCGCCGCAGGCAGATGCGCGCCCTTGAAAAGCGCGGCAGCGTATTCGCCGGCCGCGAACTTGCGCGCTTCTTCGACAAACGGCTCGAGAGCGGCCGGCCGCTGCTTCAGTGCCTTGTGATACCAGGCCACCGCCGCATAGCTTGGCAGGAAATTCACATAGGGACGGTCGTCCCCGGGCCGGGGCGAAGTCGAGCCCAGATCCAGAATCGAGGAAATCAGCACAATGCCGTTCAAGTGCACCAGGTAACGCGATTGCAGCACATTGCCCACCACCGCCGAGCGGAATGTGCCGTAGCTTTCGCCCATCAGAAACTTGGGCGAGTTCCAGCGCTCGTTGCGCGTCAAGTAGATGGAAATGAACTGCGCGAAAGCATTGGCATCTTCATCCACGCCGTAGAAATCGCGGTCAGTGCCCTTGCCGGCCACACGGCTGAAGCCGGTGCCCATGGCGTCAATGAATACCAAGTCGGTTTTATCGAGCAGCGTTTCCCCATTGTCCACAATCTTGTAGGGCGCGGGCGGGGTGAATTCGCCGTTCACCGTATGGATGCGCTTGGGTGCGAATGATCCCATGTGCAGCCACATGGTCGAAGAGCCAGGCCCGCCGTTATAGAGGAAAGCCACCGGCCGTATGCTCAAATCCTTCACGTCGCTGCGCGTATAGGCCACCGAATACATCAGGCCGATCGGCTCGCCGGCGTCGTTCTTCAGCAGAGTGGTTCCGGCGCTGGCCTTGTAAGGAATCACCTGGTTGCCCACGCGCGCTGTGCTTTCGGTCACCGACCATTCTTCCTTTGGCGGCGCTTCCGCGCCGGCGGCAGCCGCGCCGCGTCCTTCCCCTTGCGGCCTCGCCTGCGCCGGTGGTGTTTCTCGCGGCGGACCCTGTGGATCGCCCTGCGCCGCGAACCCTGTCGGCACGAGCACCAGCGTGATCACAACAAGAATTCCGGCCAGTTTCTTCATTTCTCGCTCCTTCGCAAGTCGGCGCTCTACTTGTAGATTTGCAGGCGGATTCTATGCACGTGCTCGACGCATGTCAAAAACAAAACGTCACCGGACGGGCGGGGCCGCTGCGCTCCGCGCAACGGGGACCAACAGACTGCTGGGTAGCATGAGGAAGGGCGCACGAGACGCAGCGGAGCGATTCCGCTAAAATAGATTGCATGACGACTGCGAAACTACCGGAAAACTACCTCGACCTGTTTCAGAAGAAGGCGTTCGGCGCGCTGGCCACGATGATGCCTGACGGTTCGCCACAAGTCACGCCGGTGTGGTGCGATTACGACGGCACGTATGTGATAGTGAATTCGGCCAAGGGCCGGCTGAAGGACCGCAACATCCGCCGCGACCCGCGCGTGGCGCTCGCCCTGGTGGATCCCGATAACGCCTACCGCTACCTGGAGATTCGCGGCCGGGTGGTCGAGATCACCGAACAAGGCGGCGACGCCCACATTGATAAGATGGCGCAGAAGTATCTGGGCGTACCGTCGTATCCGTGGCGCAACCCGAAAGAAACCCGCGTGGTGTACAAAATCGAGCCCGAAGCCACTTCCAGTATGGGCTGAAGGGCGGCTTTTTTTCTTACGCAGAGCATCTGAACCTTCGTCGTTCCTCAAGATGACGCGGGTGGGGGATGACACCCGCGTTTTCCAGGCGTTACACTGCTGCTATGCCCCCGCTGCAGATGCTTGGGTTCTTGTTGGGCGCATCGTTTGCTTCCGGGTTGAACCTCTACGCCACAGTAGCCACCCTGGGCCTGCTGCATCGCTACGAAGTCATCCATCTGCCGGCATCCCTGGAAGTGGTGGCTAATCCGCTGGTGCTGGGCATGGCCATCACCTTATATGTGGTTGAGTTTTTCGCCGACAAGATCCCGTGGTTCGATACCTTATGGGACGCTGTTCACACCTTCATCCGTCCCCCCGCAGCGGCATTGCTTGCCTATGTGGCCGTAGGCGAGGTGCCCGACGCGTGGAAAGTCTGCGCGGCGCTGATCGCAGGATCGGTCGCGTTGACTTCGCACGGCGCAAAAGCCTCCACGCGGGCCGCGGTGAACATGTCGCCGGAGCCTTTCACCAACTGGCTGCTGAGCTTCACCGAGGATGGCGTGGCCATCTTCCTGGTGTGGCTGGCCACGACTCGCCCCGTGCTGACTATTGTTCTGGTCGCGATCCTGCTCGCCATTGCTGCCATTCTGGTCTGGAAGTTGTTTTACTTCGCGAGTCTCGCGTGGAGCAAGGCGTTCCGCAGAACCTGAATGGTAGGTCGCAAGGAAAGGCTTGGCTGCCTTCTTCTTGACCTGCTTATGCTGCGGGTGTATATGCAATAGATGTCGCCCGCCCGCGCAGCGCTTTCTTGCGTTTGCTCCTGATGGAGGTTTTTCATGCTCCGGCCCCTGTTCCGCTTCCTCATGTTTTCCTGTTTGTGCACGGCGGCGGCTTCCGCCCAGGAATTGCAGGTTCCGGCGAGTGCGGAGACCTGCGGCGATTGCCACCGCGCCATTCACGAGGGATGGAAGAAATCAGCGCATGCCACGGCGATGGAAAGCCGCCTGTTCCAGGATGCGCTGAAGCTCGCGGACGCGGACTTGGGCCCCAGCGCGCGGCGCGCCTGCTTGAATTGCCATTCCCCGCTGGGAACTGAAGTGGGGGACTTGACCCTGACGCGCAAGGTGAGCTGGGAAGGCATCACCTGCGACTACTGCCATTCCATCCGCTCGGTCACCTTTGAAGACGGCGTGCCCAAGGCTTCCGTGCAGCTTTCCAAAGTGAAAAGCGGGCCCTCCAAGGATTCCGTATCACCGGCGCACGGGGTGACCTTTTCTTCCGTCCATACCTCTTCGTTGGTTTGCGCTTCCTGCCATGAATATAAGAACCCGCAGGGTTTCGCGGTGATCACCACCTACTCCGAATGGAAGAACAGCAGCTACGGCAAGGACGAAAAGACTTGTCAGTCGTGCCACATGTATTCGGTGAAAGGAAACGTGGTGGATCCGCGCGTCAAGCGCTCGCCGGAGCAAATCAATCTGCACGAAATGCCCGGCAGCCGTTCGGTGGAGCAGTTGAATAAGGCCATCACAGCGTCCATGAGCACCTCGCGGCAGGCCGGCAAAGTGACCGTTGCCGTGCGCATTTCCAATTCCGGTGCGGGCCATGCCGTGCCCACCGGGTCGCCCATGCGGCGGGTGATTCTGGAAGTGTGCGCAATCGCCTATGGCGGCAAGGAACAGTGCGAACAGAAAATCTACTCGCGCAAGCTGGCCGGGCGCGACGGCAAGGCGCTCGCCCTTGAGCACCTGGCGTTCATCCGCGCGTCCCAGGCCGTGACCGATACGCGCCTGGGCCCGCAGGAAACACGCAACGAAAAATTTCAGTTCACCGTGCCTCCGTCGATGCGCGTGCGCGTCGAGGCCAGCCTGTACTATTACTATTCACCTCTGGCTTCCTCCGAAGCCGAACAAAAGAAAAAATTCCTCACGCTGAACCGCTGGGTACAGTAGCCCCTTCCGTCATGGCCCCAGAATGACGAGCTGGCTTTTTTTCCCGCGGCCTGTTCGATCCCGTTCAGAAAAGCGGCGGTGACTTTGCGCGTGGACTGCCGTAAGAGTATTGTGTGCGCAGTCTCATCCTCGAAACTTGTGGAGGCTTCGATGGTCCGCACGTTCCTCCGGTTCCTGATGCTGTTCCTGCTTTGCTGGGACGCGCCTGCTCTGGCGCAGGCGCCGCGCCCCGCGCCTTCGCAAACCGACGACGATGAATACACCCGTTACGAATTGCTCGCGCCGGAAACGGCCAGCTTTCGCATCACCTATGACGTGACCGCCACCACGTCGGGCGCGCGCTTCTACTGGAATGGCATCCGCCGTGGCAGCGCCGTCAGCGATATTTCCGTGATTGATCTGGCCACCGGCACACCACTGAAATGGGAATTGGTGGACGCAGCCAAAGCCAAAGAAAACGGGTTCACCGAAGCCGGCGAGGAAACGCAATTCATCCAGGTGCAACTCGCACGGCAGGTCCCCAAAGATGGCGAAGCGCGCCTGCGCATCTTGAAAACGTACAAAGACGCCAAAAGCTATTTTCCTGACGGTGACCGCATCGTGTTTGACCGCTCGCTCAGCATCCCGCGTAATTCCGTGGTGCTGCCGGCCGGTTATGAATTGGTGGGCGTCAGCTACCCCTCGCAAGTGCGCACCCTCGAGGATGGCCGCATTGCCGTCAGCTTCATGAATCACGGCCGCGCCGGAGTACCGTACCGCGTGACGGGAAGAAGACTGGAAAGGATTCCGCCGCCCCCTCCCCGTGCGGAAGCCCTGGTGATTCCACAACGTCCATCCGCCCCGGCGGCACGGGGCGCCGCAAGCAGCGCTCCTGTGCCCGCACAACCGGGCGCGCGCGTGAATTTCCGCTTCAGTGAGCGCGCGTTTCAGGACCGCGAAATCGTTTACTACTTGCTCGCGCCGGAAACGCACAGCTTCCGGCTCTATCACGACTACACGGAAACCCGGGAAGGCATGGACCGTTATCTGAACGTGGTGCGCGCCGGCAGCAAAGCCTCCGATCCATCCGCTTTCAATCTCGATACCGGCGAGGCGCTCAAGGTGGAAACTCTAAGCGGCAAAGACGCGCGCGCCCGTGGCATCCGCGCGGATGACGACGCATTTGATGAGACCAGCGAGGTTGTGGTGATCTGGTTCGCGCCGGTGAAGAAGGGGCAATCGGTACGCCTGCGCATCTGGGAAACCTACACCGACGCGAATCGCTACTTGCACATCAAGGGCGCGGAGCCCTCCGCGCCGGGCCAGAGCGCCGCCAACACTCCGGTGCCCTACGAAGAGTTGGTGTGGGACCGCGCGTTCGGCCGCCCGCGTAACGCGGTCGTGCTGCCGGCGGGCTGGCGCGCCACCGCCAATTCCATCCCCGCCATCGTTTCGCTCACCGACGACGGCCGCATCCGATTCGATTACGTGAACGATCGCCCCGACGAAATTCAGGTCTTCCTGCGCGCCCGCCGCCGGTAGCCCGTATTGTTCACAACGGCGCCGCGGCGCCAGGGCTCGGGTTTGTGAGTGAGGATTACTTTCCGACGGCGAAGAGGTGTTCCTGGGCGCGGATGAACATCGTGCCGTCGCTCAACGCCGGAGTGGCCATGAGCGGTTCGCCCATTTTGGCGGTGCCGAGCACAGTGAACTTAGGCCCCGCCTGTACGATAAACACGTCGCCATCTTCGCTGGAGAGGTACAGTTTTCCATCGGCGGCCACGGGCGAGCCGCTAAAGCCAGAACCCTGATGCGGGATGCGCTCGCGGTAGACTTCTTTTCCTGTGGCCAATTCGTAGCAATCGAAAATGCCGTTGTTGTTCAACACGTACAAGAGCCCTTGGTAGATTACCGGTGTGGGCATGTAGGAGCCGCGCTGGTTTTTGTTCCACACCACAAAGTCGCTTGCGGTTTTGCCTTGCGGCAGGGTGATGTCGCCGCTGGCTCCTGCTTTCAGCACAAAAATTGGCGCCACCGGCCGCCGTCCGCTGACCACTACGATGTAATCGCCGTTGTAAATCGGCGTGGGCGCGGTGATGTCGCTGCTGCCGCCGAGCCGCCATAGCTCTTTTCCATTTGCTGGGTCATATCCTCTGATGAATTTCGAGCCGTTGGTGATCAACTCCACGCGCTTGCCGGGGACCACATTCGGCGTGCCCCAGGAGGGAAATTCCTCGCGGGGCGTGCGCCACACCTGCTTTCCTGTTTTGATATCGAAACCCGCGACGTAATCTTCTTCCGATGTATCCACCTGCACGATCACCAAATCTTTCCAAATGATGGGCGAGCTGGCGGTGCCCCATTCGTAGCTTTTGTCGTCATAGGCGCCCACGTTCATGCGGCCCAGGTCTTGCTTCCATACGAGCTTGCCCTTCAGATCATAGGCATAAAGTCCCTGCGATCCGAAAAAGGCCACAACGTAGCGTCCGTCGGTGGCGGGCGTCGCGCTCGCGTGGGTGGATTTAATGTGGCGCTTTTCTTTGGGCACGCCTTGGTAAGCCACCTGCTCCCAAATTACCTTGCCGGTTTTTTTGTCGAGCGCGTACACCTTCCACTGGTGCGACGACATGTCGTCGGAAGCGTCCCCATCGCCATACAGGCCGCGCTTGAAGGTGTTTTTTCCGGCGCTGGAAATTGCGGTGGTGACGTAAATGCGGTCGCCCCAGACTACGGGGCTGGAATGCGCCAGGCCGGGGATGCGCACTTTCCATTTGATGTTTGTACCGGCTTCTCCATTCCAGGTGTCAGGCAGGTTCATGCCGTCGGCTACTCCGGACGCGCCGTTGCCGCGGAACGACGGCCAGTTGCTGATGGACGTGGTCTTCTCAGCGCTCGATGCGGCTAAGGAAAAAATAGCGGCGATTCCGCCGGCCAGCAGAAGTCTGCGCATATAGTTGGCTCCCTGAGTTTCCCTGACGCAGTCCATCGTACACCGGTCCCACAGCACCGGAATATTTTTTCTCTTTCCCGTTTTTCATCATGAAAAAAGGCGCCTCCCAAGGAAGGCGCCTGGTCAACAAATGTGGATAGAAACTATGCCGTCATGTTGAGGTGTCGCCTGCGGCGGATCACCCCCGCCAGGGCCACCATTCCGCTGCCGAAGAGTAGCAAGCTGGCTGGCTCCGGAACTACGGTGATGAACTCTTGTACCTGGTCGCTCCCGGAGAGTGTCACCGGAGCGACGTTGGTGATGATTCGAAAGTTGCTCAGGTCGATGCTGCCGTAGTTGAGCGCGGCCAGTTGCAACCACGCGTTCGAACCGGCGGTGTCCGGGGCCGAGGGGGTAAACAGGTTCCACAGGGCATATTGGAGATTCACATAGTCATTGCTGTGCGAAGCAAACTGGGTGGTCAGCCACGCCGCCTGCTGGTAGAGCACCAGAGAGTTGGGCAGTCCCCCATACCGGGTGTTGCTCAAATTGGATCCGTTGGTCAGCGTGCTCAGATTGGCTTGCCACGTCTGTCCGATGTGAACCGAATTTCGAATATCCACGCAATAGAGGATTACCTGCACTCCGTTGAGGGTGCCGTAGTACGGGCTCACGTAATACTGCGCGGTATGCACCCCGTTCACGCCCGTGAACGTAATAGAGTCAGCGCGGGCCGGAGCGGATGAAAACGCGATTGCAGTGAACAGGAAAAGCAGGCGCAGGCCCTTGCTCATAGTGGGTCGGTTCCTTAAGGCGACGGCGGTGTTTCAGAAGAACTGGAAACACTCGCCCCTGCGGAGGGCGCACATCTGACAATGCAAATGGGATGCCGGAGTTGTCGCGCGCCATGCGTTTGTATTTATTTCAAAACAAAGGCATTACTTGCCGCTGTTGGTGCCCGGGGTCAGAAACATTGCTCGCAAAATGCAGTTTTTTTCACTCGGCTGGATCGAGACGCTCCGTCTCGATGGGCTTCCCTTGCGGCTGCTTACTTTTCCGCTCCGGGCTCGGTCTGCGCTACCAGGTAATTCTGCAAGCCAACCTGTTCGATCAATCCGAGCTGGGTTTCCAGAAAGTCCACGTGCTTTTCCTCGTCAATCAGGATGACTTTCAGGAAATCGGCGGTGGCGTTATCGCCGATGTCGCGGCAGGTCTTGACGGCTTTGTTGTAAGCGCTCACTGCGCCGCGTTCGAGCGCCAGGTCGTTTTCAAGTTGCTGGCGCACGTTTTTGCCGATGCGCAATTTTTCCATCTCGCTCATGTTGGGAATGCCCTCGAGGAACAGGATGCGCTCCATCAGGGCTTCCGCATGCTTCATTTCGCCAATAGACTGCAGCTTGACGAACTTGCCCAGCTTGACGTAGCCCCAGTTTTCCTGCATTTCGGCGTGCAGCATGTATTGGTTGATGGCCGCCAGTTCTTCCTTGAGCATCTGGCTGAGCACGTCAATCACTTCCGGCTTGCCCTTCATGTGTCCCCCTCGAGATGGCTTGCGGCTGTTCTTCTCTTTTGTACCATACTGCCGCCGGAATTGCCGCTTTTTGCAACCCTCTTGCAACTCAGGACGGCCGGTACCCGGGCGCCTTGTCGCCCTGCGCTTTTGGGAACTCTCGGGGCGGGCCTTGCGTATAGAAAACTAGAAGGGGTGAACCATGTACGTACGCCGAACGATGCTGTTAAATCTGAGCCTGCTGCTGACCGCCGCCGGCCTGGCGGTTCCGGCTCGCGCCGCCGATGACCGCGATTACCGCACCATTACGAAGAATTTTCCCGCGGCAGGCTTGCAGGGCTTCCGTGTGGAAGGGCGCGTGGGGGATGTTCGCATCCGCGCCACCAACAGCAATGAAGTCAGTTTGAAACTGGAATTGGAAGCGCGGCGGGAAGGCGGCTGGCTGTTCGGCGGCAAGGGCGATCCGCGCGACGTCGAGCTCGATGACTCCGCCAGCGGCGGCACGCTGCGGCTTTCGCTGCGCGGCGACCGCAAGGGCTTGAGCGAACGCTGGACGCTGACGGTTCCGGCACGCCTGGCCGCGGAAATCAAGCTCGATGTGGGTGACGTGGAAGCGCGCGATATCGAAGGCGGCATGCGCATTGCCGTGAACGTGGGCAACATCGAACTCGACGTGCCGCGCGGCTCGATTGATGCCAAGGTGAACGTAGGTGACATCAAAGCGCGCACCGCCACCGATGCGTACGACGACGTGCGGTTGGAGTCAAACGTCGGCGATGCGGACCTGCGCGTCGGTTCGCAACGCATCAACTCCAGCAATAAGCGTCGCTATGGACCCGGGGAAGATGTACGCTGGTCCGGCACCGGGCGCGACCGCATCCGCATGGAAGTCAATGTGGGCGATGCATCGCTGGTGATTGCCAAAGCCCGCGTTTAGGCGCCAGTAGGCCTTCGCTGTTTTTCGGTGCTCGCCAGGAGCGGCCTTGGGTGGTCTTTGCTTGTTGTGCCGTATTCCACACCTGAACACGCCAGACATTTGTGGCCAACTTTTCCCTGCCATTTGCGTCTAAGGATTCGAGGAAGAAGAGCGGTGGAAATAAGGCAAGCTTCGGCGAGGCGGTTCCTGGCAGGCCTGGTCTTTGCCATGGCGCTGCTTTGGGCGCCCTACCACCCGGCGCAGGTCGCGGCCAGCAGTAGCACCGCGTCCGAAAACGCGGGGATGCTCGCCGCGCTGCAAACCGTCGTCCTGCAAGCCTATGAAGGCTCCTCGCAATTCGCGAAGGATTTGCGTTCACTTTACACCGTTTATCAACTGCAGTCGGTTCCCGCGGGAATTTCGGCCAGCGAACCCCCGGCGATGGTTTCCACGTCGAAGGATGGCCGGCTGCTCCTCTGTGAGCGTTTCGCGCAGGGGTCTGGTCAGAAAAAGAAGTCTACAATTTGATTTCCGGCGCTGGGTTCCTGTTTCTCCGCAGGGCTATCCCTTCAGTTTCAAAATCCATCCATAAACGAAAAGCCCTGCGCCGCCAAGCAACAAGAACAGCGTGAGGTAGCCCGTGATGGCTGCGGGGATTTCAAAGGGCAGGTTCTGTTCCGCAAGATACCCAACGGCATAATGAAGGACGCCGGCAAGAATCATGTACAGGACGCCGCGGCGGATTTCGTGATAGCCCGCGGCCGGGTTACGCGCGCGCCCGGCAGACTGTTGCGGCAGCGTCTCGCGGCAGTGGTAACAACTGAATGCATCCGCCGCGACAATCGAACCACAAAAGGGGCACTGGCGGCTTTCCATGAATCCTCCGGCAACGGGCCAATCCGATACTCCTTACGCTAGTGGGTGCGTTTTTCTTTGTCAATAAATGGGCCTCTGGCGCGTCTATCTAATTAGACAAGCGAGTTGTGCGCGACACCCCATGAACGGGCAGAAAACCGCTTAAGATGGGCCGCACCGGGGTGTTGCCTTTGAGGAGTTGCGACATGAAAATCTCGCCGCGTGCCGCGGGTCTGTTCCTGGCGGCGGTCACCTTGTTTTGCGCCGGTTATGCGGCCGGCGGAAACCAGTTCTGGATGCCGAAGACGATCATCCATATTTCCATCATCAAATGGAAAGAAGGTGTTTCCGAAGCGGACAAGGCGAAGGCCATGCTGGGCGTGAAGAAGATGGCTATGCAGATTCCCGGCATCAAGAACATCTGGCTTAAACCGGTGCGGGTGCAGCCACGTGATTTCGACACGGTTTTTGTCATTGAATTCAAAGATCAGGCTGCCGCGGATTTGTACCGGGAGCACCCGGCGCATGAAGAATGGCTGAAGATATTCCTGCCCATTCGCGAAACCAGTATTTCGCCGCAAATCAGCAACGAGTAGGGTCGTCTCGTTTTTCCCGGTCTATCTTGCTAGACTCGCTTTATGCCTTCGGATCGCGAACGGCGGCTGGACGCGCGTGTTACCAACGATGTGGTGCAGGTGGAGTATCTCGCGCCGAGCCCGCACGTCCGCGACTTATCCATCAGCGGCTTGTTCCTGCTCGATCCGCGTCCCATGATGCGCGGCCAGCCGGTGCAGCTCAAGTTGAGCCTGGAGGGTCTGGGCGCGGTGATTGTACAGGGGATGGTGCGCCGGGTGGACCCCGGCGTGGGCATGGCCATCGAATTCACTCATGTGGAGCCCGCCGACCGGCGTAAAATCAAGGAGTACATCGCCCGTGCCAATCCACAGCAAATCTCCCGCGCGGGCGAAGACGATGGGCTCGGTTA
>CAZCNH010000003.1:33446-45399 GCA_964500065.1 uncultured Acidobacteriaceae bacterium | reverse complement strand
CCCGTGCCAATCCACAGCAAATCTCCCGCGCGGGCGAAGACGATGGGCTCGGTTAGCCGCCTTTTTTCTGCCGTTCAAGTTCTTTGCGGAAACTTTCCGCGCTGCGCTCGATGAATGTGCTGCATTCTTTGGCGTCCACGAAGGGGTTCGTTGCGCCGCTGCGCATCTTTTCCCGTTTTTCCGCCAAGGCGAAAAAGCCGGCGTGTGGCGCCAGCAGCACGTCGCACGGCAGGGCACGCAGGGCGCGAAACGAAGTTTCATAATCGGCGACGATTTCGGGATACGCGGTGTTGTTCACCAGATTATGTCCCGGCACCGTGGTGCTGCAGTGAAACAACACGTGGTAGATAGCATTTCCTTCCCGTACGGGCATGCTCCACGAAGTGCAGCCTTTGGTGTGTCCCGGCGTGAGGTGCGCCGTCAGTGTACTGCTTCCCGCGACGACAGTTTCCAGGGTCTGCACGATCCGGTCTGGCTGAACCACTGGAAAAGAGAATTTGTCTCCAAAGCTGAAGTCACCCTTGCCGCCGCTGCGTAACATTTCCGCATCGCGCAGGCTAGAGATCAGCTTCGCCCCTGTGGCGCGCTTCAATTCCGCGAGACCGCCGGCATGGTCGACGTGGGCGTGGCTGAATACGATGAATTTCACGTCCTCCGGCTTGAATCCGAGCGTGCGAATATTCTTCAGAATCATTGGCGCGGTTTCTGCAAAGCCTCCGTCCACGATGATGTGGCCCTGCGGCGTGGCGACCAGGAACGCGGTCACGCCGGATGCGCCCACGTAGTAGATGTTGCCGATCAGGCGGAACGGCTCGACTGGTTTGTTCCAGGAGCGCCACTCCTCGCTTGCTTGCCCATGCGCAACCAGGCCGCAGCTCAGCAGGAACGCGCTGCACACTATGGCTCTCAAAACTCCGCGGCCGATTGGCTTCACGCCGAGGGTGCTGCCGCGGAGCGTGCCTTGCATTTTCATCAGGGGTTCTCCATTCCAAAAGCACGCAAGGTGCGCTTATCAAAATAGGAATCGGTCAAGAACCGTTTAGCCATGCTGAGCAGCGCCGCGCGTTGCGTGACGGTATAGCGGGGCTTCGGTTGCGGCGTGGTGATGGCCCGCTCGATCACTCGCGCGCAATCCTCCGGTGTGGATTTTGCTGCACTCATGGTGTTCTTCCAGTTTTGCCGGAACCGGGCGTAAAGTGGCGCGTAGGGGCCTTCGGTCGCCTCTTGTTTGTATTCTGAGGCCAGTTCCTCGCTGGTGTTGCTCATATTGGTGGGGATGTACCCTGGTTCGATGAGCACCACTTGAATGCCAAACAGACGAGCCTCGATGCGCAGCGCGTCGGTCATACCTTCGAGCGCGTGCTTGCTGGCGCTGTACGGGCCGAAAAGCGGCCAGGAATATTTGCCCGCAATGCTGCTCATGTTGATGATGCGCCCGCGGCGCCGCTTGCGCATGTACGGAAGCACACGCTGTGTCACCCGCACCACGCCGAAGAAATTGGTTTCGAACTGTTTTCGCAGATCCGCAAGCGAAATATCTTCCATCGTCGCGCAGATCGCGAAGCCCGCGTTATTGATCAGCACGTCGAGGGCCGCTTTCGCTTCCGCCTGTGCCACCGCGCGCTCCACCGCTGCGTCGTTACACACATCCATTTCCACCGGCTCGATGGGCAACTGGCGCTCGCGGGCAAACTCGCGCAGCGCGGCCAATTTCCGCGGATTGCGCCCGCCGGCCCACACGTGGTAGCCGCGCCCGGCCAAATAAATCGCTGCGGCCCGGCCCAACCCGTCGGTCGCGCCGGTGATGAGCATGTTTTGCAGTTTCATGGGTCGGCCTCGGTTGCGTCTTATTTCTTGGCGGGGTCGTGGGTAGTGCTGGATTGCCGCCGCAGGAACCACAGCACGCGGTCACCCGGCTTCAGTTTGGTTTCCGCGGCTCCGGCGTGCATTGCTTCACCGTTGACAAAGTAGAGCCAGTAGTCTTTTGTCGTGTCGTTGTTGCCGACACCTTCGATGGATTGAATGAAGGTGTGCTCGGTGTTGGTCGCGGTGCGCAGCGCCCGGATTGTGGCGCTCATCGCGGTATCGCCTGCAACGAAGGGAATGGTTCGTTCCTGAGTCATCTTGGCCACACCGCCGTAATACGCGGTGATGGTAATTTCTTCCGCGGCGGCCGGGGCTTCCTTCCGCGCAATCGCGGAATTCTCTCCCGCGAGAAAAACAACAGTGAAGAGCAGCACAGCAATTGCACATCGAGGCGGATTGGGCCTCATCGCCACCTCCGAAGGGATTGTGTTGGGAAGTGTACCTTGACTTGAGCCCTCCCGCGGCCCAATTTGGACCTGTCCGCCATGTGCTCCGCTCTTGCGGCAGCCCGTGGCGCAGGCTAGCTTGAGGACGTGTGGAAGCCGCGATTCACAATCATGCGGCCGCAAAGGAATGGAGGCCACCATGGTTCTTCGCATCTGGCACGGTATGACCAAGGCGGAAGATGCCGACCGCTATGCTGATCTGGTGAAGAGAACCGGCGTGAAGGACTATCGTGCAACGCCGGGAAACCGCGCCGTATATTTGTTGCGCCGCATCGAAGGTGACCGCGCGCACTTTCTCACGGTCACACTGTGGGATTCCTACGAAGCGATCCGCCGCTTTGCCGGCGACGACGTCGAGAAAGCCCACTATTATCCGGAAGACAAGGACTTTCTGCTCGAGTTCGAGCCCAAGGTGACCCATTACGAAGTTCTCGTCGGCCCGTGACCTCGGCCCCTCTGCGTTGGCCTCGCCGAAGCATGCTACGCTAAGCCCTCGCGGAGGGGTTGATGCGAAGAATATCCTGCGCACTTGGCTGTATTCTTTGCCTGGCATTCGCAGTGGGGGCGCAGTATGACCGCGCTGCAACGGTCAAAGGCCCGCAGGAACATCCCGCCGGCGGGCATGATGCCGCTCATCACAAAACGAGGCCTGCCATCCTGCGGGTTTCCAGCGACACTGCTTCTGAAACGCTGCGCATGCGGATTGGTACGCTCAATCTTCCCGCGCATACCGATCACATGGCTGCAACGCAGTTGGCCGACGTGATCTGGACGGTCCCTTTCGACGGCTGGCTGATCGCCTATCACCCGCGCCTGGTGGATGCGCACGGCGCGCCGGTGCCCGGGCGCTTGCTGCACCACGTCGCTTTTTGGAACGCATCGCGTTCCGATTTTCTGTGCCCAAACAAAGAAGAGCACATCTTCGGCGCTGGCGGTGAAATGAACGATTGGCCGGCGCTGCCGGGCTTCGGCTACCGCGTTCACAAAGGCGATCGCATCCGCGTGAACACGATGTTCCACAATCCCACCGCGGCAAGTTACCCGCACGTGTGGCTCGAAGTGAAGATGGAATACGTGCCGGCCGCCGCGGACGCCGCGCAAATCAAAAGCGTTTATCCCGCGTGGTTCGACGTGCAACGGTGCGGAAATTCCGGTTACGACCTTCCCGCGGGCGTGCATGTGGCTTCCGGTGATTTTGCGCTGAAGTATTCGGGAGTGCTGCTCGGTGTCGGCGGACATATGCATGACTATGGCACGCGGCTCGACCTGCGCAACGAGTCGCGCGGCGAGATCGTGGCCTCCTTGCCGGCAACGCTGAACGAGAAAGGTGAAATTCAGTCCATGCCCATCGTCACCTTTGCCGCGCGCGGCGGATACCCCCTGCATGCCGGTGAGAAGATCAAAGTCACGGCGCAGTACGACAACAAATCCGGCAAGGCCTTGCCTGAGGGGGCCATGGGAATCGTGGTAGGTTACTTCCTGCCCGCAGACGACGGTCCAATGGCCGGGTTCGCACGGCCCGGCAGAACACCCAAGCCCCGAGAAAAAAAGAATTGACCGAGAACTTCACATGAGTCTTACCACCATGTTCGGTTTGCTGGGCGGGTTGGTCGTGCTGGCGTTTGTCGCCAACCGCCAGTTCCCGCGCACCAGGGTGCCCGACGTGGTGGTGCTGCTGGTTGTGGGCTTGCTCATCGGACCGGTATTCGGCCTGGTGGATGCCGGGCAATATCAAGTTGTAACGCGCGCGTTCGGCACGCTGGCCATCATGCTGATTCTCTTCGAAGGCGGGCTCGAGCTGAACCTGCGCGAAACGTTCCGCCATTTTCCCGGCGGGTTTTTGCTGGCCACGCTGGGCTTTTTCCTGAGCATGCTGGTCGTCGCCGGGGTGATGCGCTGGAGTTTGCATGTGCCCTGGGTCTCCGCGATGCTGATCGGAGCCGTGGTGGGTTGCACCAGCAGCAGCATTCTGCTTCCCGTGTTGCAGCAGTTGCATGTACGCAATGACGTCAAGGTGCCCTTGCTGGTCGAGTCTTCCTTGGGCGACGTAATCGGCGTGCTCACCGTGCGGTTGCTGCTGGATTACGCGGCGCAGGGCGGCCCGATGGTGCGCAGCTTCGTGGGCGGCTTTTTCTGGGAAATGGTGGTTTCGCTCTTTTTCGCGATTGTGCTGGGCCTGGCTTGGCCGCGGATCCTGCCCCTGCTCAGCGAGCAACGCTTCTGGAACATTCTGACCTTCGCCGCGGTATTGCTGCTGTATGCGCTCACTGAGTCGCTCGGCGCCAGCGGCTTGGTTGCCGTGCTGGGCTTCGGCCTGGTTCTTTCCAACCTGACGCACCTGGAAAAGGAATTTGTCGAACTGGCCGCGGGGCCGGGCGCCGATGCCCCGCCCTTGCATGCCCACGTGCACAGTTTTCATTCACAACTTGCCTTCCTGGTGCGCACCTTTTTCTTTGTGCTGCTCGGCGCGGTGGTGCAGTTGGGCGGGCTGCGCGGGTATCTGCTGCCGGCGATGGGGGGTATCGCGGCGCTTTTTGTCGCCCGCTGGCTGGCGATTCAAGTGACCCGTCCCGCCTGGCGCGAATTGAACGCGCGTGAACGCGAAGTTCTGCTCTGGCTGATGCCGCGCGGATTGATCACCGCGGTGCTCGCTATTCAGGTGTTTGAGTCACGCGGCCCGGCATTCCTTTTCCTGCCCGCCGTGGCGTTTACGATTATTCTGATCACCAACCTCGGGCTGATCTTCGGTATTTTCCGCGCCTCGCACACCCCAGCCAACCCTGAGGAACCTCCCGCTGCAGCCGCCGCAAACTAGCCTCTCTCCTCACGCGCGGCACGCAGGAACGTAGCGGACGGCCCAGGGCAATCCTCCGTAGAACAGCCGTCGCAACAAGGAGGGTGCGCGTTGTTGATGTGGATGAGGTCTCAGTCGGCGGCAGCGCTGTCCGGGTCGGGCATGCGCGCCGGCGCCTGGTTGTTGGTAAATGCCGAGCGCAACATCATGGTCGCTGCGAAGATCACCACCACCACGACCAGCCACCGCACCGTATCGAGGGCGAGCGATTTCACAATGTATGCTGCAATCAGGGTCGCAGGAATGCCGGCCAGCGCCATCACGACTGTCGTCCACGGGGCGTAGCTGCCTTCTTTGACGAAGCGAATGCCGCCGATGGGCATCAGGAAAGCGCACGATCCCATCATGATGGGAAATGCCGCAGCCGGGCTCATGCCGAGCAGGCTGATCAAGATCAGGCACGGCGCGTAGAGACCAATGCCCAGCGTCATCAGCGCGCCGAGCGAGAAATTCCCCGCCAGGCCGAGTCCCATTCGGATTCCGTCGAGCCCCAGGGCTTCGCCAGCGCCCGGGGCGATCTTCAGCGCGGTCATGGCCATCAGGGCTGCGGCGCCAATCAGGCACATGCCCATGCCGATTTGAATCTTGCGCCGCGGCCACTTGGCCACGATGCCCGCCCCCAGCCACGCGCCGGCAACCGACGCCGCAATCATCAGCACCAGCGTCCACACGTCCACCTGCACAATGGTCATGTAAATCAGGGCTTGCGCCACGGTGGGCAGCGCGTAGCCGATATTCAGCGTGCCGGGAATCTTTTCGTCAGGGATCGAGTTGCGGAACTTGAAGGCCGCCGTGGTGGTGGCGAAGTTGCCGATGCCCAGCGTATCGAAAAAGCACATCACAAACGCAACGACCGCGTGATATCCCGTGTGGGCCTTTTCGCCGGGCACCTCGACTTTTTTCTTCCGTGCCAGTCTCCACCAGGCCCAGATGAACCAAATCGTCGTTGTAATCAGTGCAGCAAAAAGACCGGTTTTCAGCATGTGCGCATGCTAGCGCAGTTCGGGGAACGGGGAAAGGGGAATGAGAATCCAGCTTAACCGCAGATGAACACAGATAAAACACGGATAAGCATTGAATCGTTGAATCTCCATTGCGGTTTTCCGCAGTATGCCTGTTGGGTTGCCATTTCATCTGTGTTTATCTGCGTTCGTCTGCGGTTACAATGGCCTTTATGCGGGGAGAAATAGTCCACTACCTGAAGTACTTGCGCGATGCGCGCAATGCTTCTCCGCATACCCTGCGTAATTACCAGGCCGACCTCGAGCAGTTCGCCGACTACGTGGCCCCGCCCGGCAGCAAAGGCACCCCGCTGGAGAAAATTGACCACCGCCTCATCCGCGAGTACCTGGGCAAGCTGCACGCCGAGCATCGTGCCAAGGCTTCGGTGGCGCGCAAACTGGCGGCGCTGCGCAGCTTCTTCAAGTTTTGCGTGCGCGACGGACGGTTGAAGCAGAACCCGGCGCGGCTGGTGGCCACGCCCAAGCTGCCCAAGCGCGTCCCCAGCGTGCTCACCGCGGAGGAAATCAATTCCTTCCTGGATTCGCTCGCGCGGCAACAGGATCCGCGCGCCCCGGCTCTTGCGCCGGGCGAGCGCAATTTGCACAAGCGCCCGGGCGCGGACGAGGACGAGTCGCGCCTGCTGGTGCGCCGCGACCGCGCCATTCTCGAATTGCTTTACGCTTCCGGCTTGCGCGTCAGCGAACTGACCGGCCTGGACTTGGCCGACGTGGACCGCGAGGGGCAAATGTTGCGCGTGCGCGGCAAGGGGCGCAAGGAACGCATCGTGCCCTTCGGCGGCAAGGCCGACGCCGCGCTCGCTGCTTACTGGCCCGTGCGCACGGAACTGTTGCGCAAGGCGCGCATTTCTGCGGATGCTCCCGCGGTATTTCTGAACTACGCCGGGCAGCGGCTCACTCAGCGATCGGTAGGCCGCATCGTCAAGAAATACGTCCGGCTCGCCAACGTGAATTGGGACTTGCACCCGCATTCGCTGCGTCATGCATTTGCCACCCACCTGCTCGCCGATGGGGCCGACCTGCGCGCCATTCAAGAGCTGCTCGGCCACAGCTCCCTGAGCACGACCCAGAAATACACACATGCTTCCATCCGCCAGTTGATGGAGGTGTACGACAAGGCCCATCCCCGGGCCTGAGGTTGCAGCAACGCAACCTGCCACTTGTCGGAAAAAGGCTCCACGAAGGGGCGCGCCGCCCGCCGCTTGCGACTCGTTAAATTCAACCCTGTGAACCGTTTACAGGGATCGCGCTTTTGGCGACTGGCGTGATTTGCCTTTGTACGGGGTTTCACTGGAGGTGGAGAATGAAGCGGTTTGGAATTTTCCTGTTGAGCGCGTTGGTTTTGCTTTTCCCGTTGCATTCGCTGGCGCAGGCGCAGAGCTCCGGTCCCGATCCCTGGGCGCGTGTTCGGTATCTGGTGGGCGAGGGCAAGGTGGACGTCACCACCAAGGCAGGCCTGAAATTGCGCGGTACTTTGGTGCGCTTCGAGTGGAATGAGATTGTTCTGCGCCCGCGCAAGGGCGCTGATCAAAAACTTACCCGGGAAGAAGTTCAAGAAATTCGCACTGTATCCAGTCGCGGGAAGATCATAGGCTTGGGCATAGCCGGCGCGCTGGCAGGGGCGGCGCTGGGCGCCGCAGTAGGCGGCGGCACTGCGGGTGTCAAGGAAGTGCCCAAGAGCGAATCGGGAAAGTATATCGGCGCCGGGATTGGAATTGGGGCGGTCATTGGAGCGATCGGAGGCGCCATCAGCGGACGGAATCGAACGGCGCCGTCCCATGTAGTCTACACCGCGCCGCCGGCGACGCAGACTCCCTAGGGCCGGCTGAATCGGTGGAGCGCCGCGCAGCGTCTTATGGGCAGGCAAAATGGTGCTTCGCCGCGCAGCAGAAAAATTTGTGCAGGGCTTGGGCTGGACCGCCGCAGCGTACCTCGGCTACTGGCTGGCGATCCTGCTTGAGCAGGTGATGGCTGGGGCTATGGCTGCGGCGCTCGCCGGGGTTTCGCCAGAGTGGCGGCTGGATGTATTTGGAGTCCGCTCCTTGCCGTTGGGTCGCGGTCCCGGCGGTGGCGATTTCGAGACCCTGCGGCGCCTGCAATGGTCGCTCAGCCTGGCCGCGAGTCTGTTATTCCTCCAGCTTACGATGCGTTTTACCCCGCATGGGGAGAATGCAACGCCTTCCTCGATGGCTCAAGTCATGCGCCGCATTTCGCTGCTGGCGGCAATCTGGATTTCCGCTCACCGGTTGCCGGAGCTGGTCCGCATGGCGCAACGCGGCGGAGGGCAGATGCGCGCGCTGTGGAGATTCCTGCCGGATGAGGCTTATCAGGATCTTGCCAGCACCGCGTCGTTTCTGCTGCTCGGTGCGTTGTTTCTCTGGTTTGGCGTGCGCGCAGCGCGGGACCTGCTGCCGCTGGTTGTGGGCGGCTCACCGGGGATCGTGTCCCGCTTCTTCGGCTCCGCGGGACTACTGGCCCTGGTTTGTCTGCTGACTTGCGCCTCGCTACTGGCAACGCTGCGTTTTCGCTTTTCTGAGTTTAACGCCGGTGTCTGGCCGCTGGTTGCGCCGGTGGTGGCTGCGCTCGGTTTTCTGTTGCTGGCGAACCTGCGGAGTCTTCCGCGGGATTTTTCAGTCGCGCTCGGAGCGCGGCCTGCCGCAAGCGTAGTCGGAATGGCAGTCGTGCTGGCCGCGACCCTGGCGGGGGCGGATCGTTTTCGTTTGTGGCGCAGCGAAGCGGGATTCGACCGCGTGCGCACCGAGAATTACGAAATCCTCTTCTCGGCGGGCCGCTGGCCCCGCGCACAGGCCGAACAGTTTGCCGCGCAACGGGAGGCCCGTTTCGCGCAGTTTGCACGACGCTTGCCCGCGCTCGATACGGCTGCCTCGCCTTTGCGCGTGGTTGTGTATCCGGATACGCAGGCGCGCATGGCCGCAGTGCGCGGCTTCAATGTAATTCAACTGGACGCGGGCACGGCGCGCATCTCCGCGGAGGAAACTGCCGCCGTCTTTCCCGCCGTGGTGGATGCGCGGCTGGTGCTCACAGGCCGCTGGGGCCCAGCCCATTCACCGGTGATTTCCGGTTGGACGGAACGCTGGCTGATTGCGGAATGGCACGGTCGTCCGCTTGCGGACTGGGCCGCGCGGCTTGCGCGGGACGAGGCGGCCGAAGGCGGCCTGTTGTCACTCGTGGATTTGTTTGCCGGAGCCGGCGCGCGCACGCTCCCGCCCTCGGAAGCGGAGGCCCTGGGTGCCGCGTGGCTGGAATTGGCCGCAGCGAAATGGGGTGTCGCCGCCGTCGAGAAAATCTACAAGTCGGCCCCGGAAAACTTTTCGTTGTCTGGAGTCGCGGCACTGCTGGCAACTTCTCCTGAAGCGCTGGAAGCAGATTGGTCCGCTTGGAAGAAAGGGTTGACTCCGCATATCCCGGTGACTGCGCCCGGCGCGCATTCTCCATTCGGTGGCGCGGCCCTGTTCCGCGGCGTCAGCCTGAAACCCACCGAGTTACCCGCGGCAACCGTGGACCGCGAATTAGGGCGACTGAAGCAACTGGGCGCAGATGCGGTGGCGCTCACCACGCATGAGCACTACCGCGGCGGTAACCAGATTCAGTACCACCCGAACAGCGGCGAATCCGACGAGCGCATCGTGCGCGCAATTCGCTCCGCGCATGCATTGGGTTTGCGGGTTCTGCTGAAGCCGCATATTTACGAAGGAGGCGAAGGTTTTGCCGGCAACATCTGCGTGGATGATCCCGCCGCGCGCGCGGTGTTCATGCGCAGCTACGCCCGCCTGATCCTGCACTATGCGCGGCTGGCGCAGGATGAGCGCGTGGCCCTGTTTTCTGTGGGCAACGAACTTGGCTGCCTCACCAGGCACGAATCGGATTGGCGGCGCCTGATTGTTGCTGCGCGTGCGGTGTACTCCGGCCCGCTGACCTATGCCGCCAATTGGGGAGAGGAGTTCGAAACCCTGCGCTTTGGCGACGCCCTTGATTTTCTCGGAGTGAACCACTATTACCCGCTGACCGGCTCCGCGGGCGAGGGCCTGCCGCAAATGCTGGCCCACGCGGAAACCGTTTCGCATTCGCTGGAAAGGGTTCACGCGCGGTGGAAGCGGCCCATTCTGTTCACCGAAGTGGGCTACCCCAGCGTAACGGGTGGCACGCTGAAGCCCTGGGCGCCACCCAGCCGCACCCCGAACCCGCAGGAACAGGCCGCGGCCTACGAAGCGGTGTTCCGCTCGTTTGCGGGAAAGCCGTGGATGCAGGGCTATTTCTGGTGGGCCTGGCTTGACGGCGATTTCAGCCCCGCCGGCAAACCCGCCGAGACCGTGCTGCGCCAGTGGTATGCCGGGGATCGGCGTCTACCCTCAGCACCCAGCGCGGCCGCCCGGTAGAAGTCCCCGCTCCCGCTGTTGTCTGGCTCGCCACCCATGGACTGCCAGATGTTTGACGGTTCTGCGAATCCCGCATATAATGGGGGTTTCGCGTTTGACTCTGGAGGCTGTATGTACGCCGTAATCCGTTATGGGGGCAAGCAATACCGCGTGGCTCCCGGCGACACTGTGAAGATTGAAACCCTGCCCGGCAAGGTGGGCAGCAAGGTGACGTTCCCGGACGTGCTGGCCGTGCGCACCGAGGAAAACAAGCTGCTGAGCGGCAAAGCCGCTGCGGAAGCTAAAGTCGTGGGCAAGATCGTTGCCCAGGACCGCCGTCGCAAAGAACTGGTCATGAAATACAAGACCGGCGGGCAGTACAAGATTTGCCGCGGCCATCGCCAGAACTATACGGCTGTGCAGGTGAGCGAGATCACGCTGTAGTCGCGGGCTTCCAGCCCGCGCCGCCGTTATCCTGCAAGGCGCGCCTTTAGCGCCGAAGGATCTCGGTTACAAATATTGAGGAGTTTTCGTCATGGCACACAAAAAGGGTGGCGGTTCATCCACAAACGGGCGCGACTCCCACGGCCAGCGGCTGGGCGTGAAGCGCTTCGCCGGGCAACTGGTGAATTCAGGCACGATTCTCATCCGCCAGCGTGGCACGAAGCATAAGCCAGGAGACAACGTCGGCAAGGGCAGCGACGATACTTTGTTCGCCACGGCCACCGGCTTTGTCCGTTTCGAAGACCGCGGCAGCAAGGGCCGTTTCATCAGTATCGAGCCCCTCGGCGAAGCCAAGGCCGGCGCCTAGCGCGGCGGCCAATCCAAAATCCCCAAAGACGCTCGGCCAACCGAGCGTCTTTTCTTTTTGTGTTGCGCACCGTCCCCTCGCGTCATCCTGAGGAGTCCGCCAGAACCCCGACGGACGACGAAGGATCTCGATTCGGAACCGCCCCGCCACGATACTTACAGCGAGATTCTTCGCTGCGACAAAAAGCGTCGCGGCTCAGAATGACGACGATACGTTAGAATCGTTGCCGGAGTGCCTCATGCCTAACTCTTGGTCTTGCCGCGCCCTGGCTCTCTTCCTGGTGGCGGTGCTGGCTATGCCCGCTTTTCCGGCGGGACTCGATCCCGCGTATCGCAAAGCGGCGCTCGATGCCGCGCGCTGGATTCGCGCCAACGGCATCCGCGACGCAAAGGGCCTGACGTGGCCCGCGGATCCGCGCGACGAAAAATCCGTCAGCAATACTCTCTATTCGGGCAATCCCGGCGTGGTCCTTTTTCTGCTCGAACTGGCCCGCTCCGCAAAAGATAATGCGGCGGCTGCCGAGGCCCTGTTCGGGAGCGACGTGCTGCTCGCTTCGGTGGATACGGAAAAGGACACCGGGC
>CAZCNH010000003.1:0-33346 GCA_964500065.1 uncultured Acidobacteriaceae bacterium | reverse complement strand
CTGTTCGGGAGCGACGTGCTGCTCGCTTCGGTGGATACGGAAAAGGACACCGGGCTTTACACCGGACTGGCCGGCATCGGTTTCGCGCTGGGTGAATCGGGCCGCATCACGCAATCGCCCGAATATCAGCAGGGCGCGCGCAAAGTGGTGCGGCGGCTGGGCGAACTGGCCATCCGCACAGGCCGCGGCATCCAATGGAACGACACGACAGACATCATCAGCGGCAGCGCGGGCACGGGCTTGTTTCTGCTGTACGCCGCACGCGAATTGAAGAACCCCGCGGCGCTTGAACTGGCAACACAAGCGGGACGCCGCTTAGTCGAGCTTGCGCAACCCGAAAATGGCGGCCTCAAGTGGGCGATGGATCCCACGTTCCCGCGCTTGATGCCGAACTTTTCCCACGGCACCGCGGGCGTGGCCTATTTTCTGGCGAGCCTTTACAAAGAAACAAAGCAAAAGGAATTTCTGGATGCGGCGCTGGGTGGCGCGCGCTACCTGCTTTCGATTGCGGAAACGGAAGGCAATGTGTGCCTGATCATGCACAACGACAAAGAAGGCAGGAAACTGCACTACTTGTCGTGGTGCCACGGCCCGGCGGGCACGGCGCGATTGTTCTACCGTTTGTATGAAACCACCGGCGACAAGCAGTGGCTCGAATGGGTACACAAATCCGCGCGCGCCATTCTACAAAGCGGCATCCCGGAAAAGCAGACGCCTGGTTTCTGGAACAATGTCGGGCAGTGCTGCGGCTCGGCCGGCGCGGCGGAATTCATGCTGTCGCTCTATCAAGCGACGGGCAAGAAGGAATATCTCGATTTCGCGCGCCGCGCCACCAAGCAGATTCTCGCTGCGGCGACGCGCGACGAGGAAACCGGCGGCCTGAAGTGGATTCACGCCGAGCACCGCGTGCGCCCCGCCGATACCGCAGCGCAAACCGGCTACATGCAGGGCGCCGCCGGCATCGGCATGTGGCTGCTGCGCCTGGACGCCTTCGAGCGCGGCGCTAAACCCGCCATCACCTTCCCCGATTCGCCGTTCTAGCGCGCCTTTCGCAGCCACAAACGTACAAGCGCAAAACTTCTGAAGAATTGTTTGTGACTGAAATCAAATGCGCATGGGCATGATGACGTAGCGGTAGCGATATTTGTCGTCGGCCAAGGGGCGCATCTGGCCGGCGGATTGGTCGTCTTTCAATTCCAGCGAAATGGGCCCTTCGGCCGCGGCCGCCAGGAAATCAGACAAATACTGGGCGTTGAAGCCGATGGTAATCGGATCGCCCTTGAAGTCTTTTTCGATCAACTCCTTGGCCTCGCCGTACTCCGGGCTGGAGGCGGAAATTTCCAGCCCTTCCTTGCTGACGTTGAAGCGCAACGCGTGCGAGCGCTGGTCAGCCAGTTGCGAAACGCGGCGGACGGCATCATTGAGTTCGCCGCGCTCGATGGCCATGGTCTTGGTGTTGTCGCGCGGCAGCACCGCTTCGTAGTTGGGGAACTGCCCGGTGAGCATGCGCGCCGTCAGCACGCGTCCGCCGAACTGGAAGAACAGGTAGCTGTCGTCGCGCGAGAATTCGATTTCCGCATCCTCGCCGCCTTCGCCGGCCAGGCGCGTGACTTCGCTCATGGCTTTCTTCGGCACCAGCACTTTCAATTCGTTGTTCAATCCCTTGAATTTGTGATCGGTTTCCGCGAGCGCCAGGCGGTGACCGTCGGTGGCCACCATGGCCGCGCTTTCCGGTTTCAGGATCAGCAGCGCGCCATTCAGCGTATAGCGCGATTCTTCCAGTGAAATCGCGAACTGCGTTTTCGCGATCAGCGATGCCAACAGGGCCGCTGGAACTTTCACCATGGTGGGCGGCTGCGTGGGCAGCGCTGGAAAATTATCCTTGGCCATCCCCACCATCTTGTAGGTCTTGCGGTCGCAGGTGATGCTGACCCAATGGTTATCCAGCAGCTTGAATTTGATCTCTTCGTCTGGAAGCAGGCGCACTAGTTCGAGCAGTTTTTTTGCCGGAATGGTACCCGCGCCATCTTTCTTGACTTTGGCTTCGCAACTGGTGCGGATGCTCAATTCCAGGTCGGTCGCGGTGATGGTCAGGCGGCCGTCCTTGGCCTCGCACAGCAGGTTGGAAAGAATGGGGATGGTCGTCTTGCGCTCGACGACGCCCTGCGTCAGGTTGAGCTCGCGCAGCAGGTCGTTTTTCTTAACGCTGAATTCCATGTTGGCTGCATCCTCAGTGGCCCAGGCCTGTTCGAATAAGGCCCGGTGCGGTCACACACACCCGCACAGCCCGGCAAGAGCCGTGCTGCGAAATTCCACTGCGTACTGTACTGCGGTTTCGGGCTTTTTTACAAACTGAAAAAGGCCTAGCCGCCGTCGTAGCGCGGTGGAAAATGTGGAAAACTCCCCGGCGCGGGCCTATCGTCCCTGCGCTCTTCGCCCCGCGACGGCAGGGCCTGTGTATCCCCGGCGGTGCGGCTGTTGACCCCGGCGGAAAAGTCGTCCTAAACCCGCCCGCTCGTCGCAAAGAGGCTTTTTTGTCCACAGCCTCCACCGTCCGTCCACAGCCGCGTGCTCTACATTCGCACAGCTTACCCACAGGCCGCGCGGGGGCAACGTTGATGAAAAATAACCGCCGCTGAAGTGGAGGGCTGCAGAGCGGCATTTATTCATACCTCAGGCAGCGCACTGGATCGAGGCTGGCGGCCTTCACTGCCGGGTAAATCCCGAAGAACAGGCCCACCGCCAGCGAAATCAGCAGTCCCATGAAGGTCCAGAACAGGCTCACCCGGGCGGGTAGGTTGGGCACCACGGCGGCGATCACCAGACTCACCGCGACGCCAGCAACAACCCCGGCGGCGCCGCCCACGCCGGTCAGCGTCACCGCTTCCAGCAGAAACTGGCTGCGGATATCGCCGCCGCGCGCGCCCACCGCCTTGCGCACGCCGATTTCCGCGGTGCGCTCGGTGACGTTCACCAGCATCACGTTCATCACCCCGATGCCGCCCACCAGCAGCCCGATAGAGGCGATGATCAGCGTCAGCAGCACGATCGCCCCGGTCAACTGGTTCCACAGGTCGGTGATCACGTCCGCGGTGGTCATTTCGAAGTCGTTCGGCTTGTGCGCGGGCACGCGCCGCCGCCGCCGCATCACTTCGGTAACTTCATCCTGGGCGCGGCCGAACAATTCGTTGCTGCGCGCCTTCATCACCAGCACGATTTCTTTGATCTCCGGATACATCTTGTGAAAGGTCTTGAAGGGGATGAAGACGAACTGGTCCACGCCGGGCCCGCCGAATAGCCCCTGGTGCGGCTCGCATACGCCGATCACTTCGAAGGTGCGCCCGTTCAGGCGCACGATTTTCCCGATGGGATCCTCGGGGCCGAACAGGGTATCGGCAATCGGCGCGCCCAGCACGATCACGCTGGCGGCATGCTCGTTATCGTAGTCGGTGATGAAGCGGCCTTCGCGGATGCGGTGCATCGGCAGCACGTCGAGCAGGCCCGGCACGGCCCCGCGCAGCAGCGGTTCTTCCACCAGGTTGTTGCCGTAACGCACCTCGTTCGAGCCGCTGACGGTTCCGCCCAGAAACGCCGCGCGGGTCAGCAGGGCGATGGCGGTTTCCACCGACGGGCACAGCTCGCGAATCGCTTGGGCATCTTCTTCGGTGAAATGCTTGCGCAGGCGGATTTCTTCCGGCAGGCGCTCGAAATCGAACGTGAAGGCCTGAAAGCGGGTGATGAAGAACGTCTGCGAGCCCAGCTCGTTGATCTTGTTCGAGACGAACTGGTTCAGCCCGTCAATCGTCGCCGCCACCACGATCACGCTGCCCACGCCGATCACCACCCCCAGCATGGTCAGAAACGCCCGCAGCTTTTGCGCCCGGATGGTGGCCAGCGCCACCTCGAACGCTTCCTTCCAGTCCGCCCGCTTGATCTTGAGCAACGTAATCGGCCGTGCCATGGGTAGAGTCTACCTACAGATTACACAGGTTCTCCTGGTTCCGGCCAACCGGATTGGCAGCGATGGCGCCGCCGGTGACGGGCCAGTCGCACAACAGGGTTGAAGAAAGTAACGTGCGTGTTAGGCTGGAGAGCATGTCGTTGCTGCGATTTTTGGGGATTAAGGACGAAGCCAAGCCTCCTCAGGGGGCGGCCCGCGCCAGCAGCGCCGATACCGAGACGGTGCGCAAGATTGTCCAGCAACTCGAGCAGCTCCCGCCCGACCGCGCCCGCTACATCGCCGCCTTTGCCTACCTGCTGGGCCGCGCAGCGCGCGCCGATCTGGACATCAGCGCCGAAGAAACCGCGGTGATGGAACGCATCGTGATGAACGAAGGCGGGCTGCCCGAAGAACAAGCGGTGCTGGTGGTGCAAATCGCCAAAACCCAAACGCGCCTGTTTGGCGGCACGGAAAATTTCCTGGTCACGCGGGAATTCGAGCGCATCGCCACCCGCGAGCAAAAACTCGCTTTGCTGGAATGCCTTTTCGCGGTCACCGCCGCCGATGAGAAAATCACCACCACCGAAGATAACGCCGTGCGGCAGATTGCCAGCGAACTCAAGCTGGACCACGAAGATTTCATCACCGCCCGGCTCCGCTTCAAGCAGTACCTTACCTTCCTGAAGCGGTAGCATGGGGGCTTTCAAGATGCCTCCCGGATGGCGCTTGCCCGGTCACCTGAATTGATACACTTACGAAAAACCTCCAGAAAAAAAATCACGCACCCAAGTGTGAAGTGCGGCAGGCAAAGGACTTAGCCAAATCGCATTTTGCAAGTGAGGCAGCAAAAAGGGTTAACCTGCAGAAGTGTGTACGTGCGGTAACAAAAGGATTTACCTCGGCCCTTCGGCGCATTGTCGTCCCGCCTCCCGCCGTGCCGCCCCGAAACACAGGCGCCCACACAGTAGCAAAAAGACAACATTGTTGTCAAGAGAAATCTTAAAGTATACAGAGGATGACACTGTGAATCGGCCCGCCCAAGGGCCCAGGCCGAGCTAACGGGCGACTCCTCAGCGGCAGGCTCAGGACGCCGCGGGCACCGGCTGCGGAGCAGAACAATCCTTCAAGCCGCGCTTGATGGCCTCATCCCAGTCGAGATGGGGCACCGCGGACGAATCGGCGGCGCGGTACAGGCGCGCGGCCTCGCTCTTGTTGCCAAGGTTGCGCAACTGAATGCGCGCGGCGGCCACCAGCGCATACACGCTCATGCGGTCGGTGGGATAGGCCTTGGCATACGACTCATACTCGGCGGCGGCGCGTTCGTAGTTGGGAACGTTTTCCAGGTGACGGCAGATGGCCAGCCATTCCGAGGCGGGGAAGTTTTCTCCGCCGGCGTTGCGGAAGTCGTCGAGGATTTCCACGGCATGATCCATTTCGCGTTTTTTGATGTGCAGCTTCGCCAGGCGCGAAAGCGCATCGCGATTTTCCTCCTGGCGGTTCAATTGCCAGTAGGCTTTCGAAATAAGCGCCAGGGCATCGGCATTTTCGGGCTGCTCGGTCAGCACCGCCTGCAATTTTTCAATGGCGCCGTTGGGATCGCGGGTCAGCGACTCGCCGGCCTCCACGATGCGAGGGTCGTTGCTCCAGCCCACCCGGGCTTCAATTGCCGAATCCATTTTCTTTTCCAGGCCGCTGAAGCGCATGCCCAGCGCCACCACGGAGCCGAACACGAATCCGCCGACGTGCGACCAGTAGGCCACGCCGCCATCTTCCCCGAGCAGCGAGCCCCAGAACAACTGGATCAACAGCCACAACGGCAGCATGGCCCACGCCGGCGATTTGAACCGGTAAAAACGCGGGATGAAGCCCCAGAAGAAAATCAGCATGAAACTGATCTTGGTCTTGAAGTGCCGCACCAGGAACGCGCCCATCAGCGCGGCCACCGCGCCCGAAGCGCCGATCACGCCGGTGATGCTGTCGGGATGCGCGGTGGTGTGCGCCCACAGCGAAACAAAGCAGGCCACCGTATAGAACACGGCATAAATCGCGCGGCCCCAGGCATCCTCGATTACGCTGCCCGCCAGCCACAGGAACCACATATTGAAAATAATGTGAAACCAGCCGCCGTGCAGAAAGCTGGAGCTGATATAGGTGAAGATTCTGCGTTGCGTGGGATAGAACGCGTACTTTTCCACCACGCTGCTGGCCTGAATTTCCTTGAGTTGCTCATCGAGCGAAGCCAGCTCTTCGTTCACCCGGCGCGTATCCCAGTCGCGCATTTCGATATCCCACGCGCCCAGGTCCATTTCCGGCTTGCGTTCGGGATCTTCCATGCGTTCCCACAGCGCGGGACGGCTTTTCTGGAACGCCGCAACCATCGCTTGCTGCTCTTCGCTCAGCTTCACCTTGTTGTGGTAGGCGGTGAGCAGCAGGGTCTTCAGCTTGATCTTTCCGGCTTCGAGCGACTGGCCTTCCAGGCCGCTGTAGGTCAATCCGAAGACAAGGAAATTCACCACGATGACGGCGATGGTGATCCACGGCCAGCGGCGGCCTTCGAGATTCTCATGTCCTGTAGGAATCAGCATGTTGCCTCCCACCGCGCGTCCAACGACAGCAACAGGCACAGTGATTGCCCGCCCCCGGGCACGCGACGCCCGGGAAAAAGCTCGTCCAATCCTATATCGGCAAGCGTTTTCAACGCGTTACAAAGGTGTTAAGGGTTTGTAAAACGATAAGGGGCGCGTGGAGGCCGGCTAATGCGCCATCTTCAATCCGAGCGCAGGGCGACCACCGGGTCGAGCTTGGCGGCGCGCCAGGCGGGGTAAATCCCGAAGATGATGGCGATCGTGGACGCCAGGGCCATGCCCAGCGCCGCCACCCACACTTCGACCGTTGCCGGAAACGGCGTGAACTGCCGCAGCATCAGCGCCACGCCAAAGCCCAGGGCCACGCCGGCCAGTCCGCCCACCAGGCATTGCGCCAGCACCTCGACCAGAAACTGGCCGGCGATATCGCGCTGCGTGGCGCCCACCGAGCGGCGCAAGCCGATTTCTTTGCGGCGTTCGCTGACGCTGACCAGCGTGATATTCATGATGACGATACCGCCCACGATGCTGGCCACCGACGAGATCAGCACGAACACCGAAAAGAAGACAGTGCTGATGTCGCGCCACAGCGAAAGGTAAGTCTCCGCGGTGGTGAAGTAGAAATCGTCGCGCGCTTCCAGCGGCAGCTTGTGGCGCGCGCGCAGCGTGATCTTCACTTCGTCTTGCGCCGGGCCCAGCGGCGGCGTGGCTTGCACCTGCAAGACCAGGCTGTGCCGCGAGCCGAACAGCTTGCGGAAGGAGCTGATGGGAATGATGACGAAGCGGTCCTGCTCCTGCCCGAGCACGCTGCCGATGGGTTCGGCCAGGCCGATCACTGTGAATTCTTCCCCGCCGATGCGCAGCAGCTTGCCGATGGCGGCGCGCCGGTCGAACAAGCGGTCATAGGGCGTATCGCCCAGCACGGCAACGGGCGCGGCGGCACGCTCCTCGCCGTCGGAAAAGAAGCGGCCCTCGATGATATCGGTGGAATTGATCCAGGCCATGTTGGCTGATTCGCCGCGGATGTTCACATCGGGCAGGCTTTGCCCGCTGCTGTAAATGCGCGCCAGGGTCACCGATTGCGCGCCCACGCCGCGGCACACGGCGCAAGCGGCTTCCACGGCGCGCCAGTCTTCTTCGGTGATATCGCGGTGCTTTTTTGCGCGCCCGATTTCTTCCCAGGAGGTGGCCACCAGCGGCTGCTTGGATACCTGAAAGACATCCGCGCCAAGGTTGGCGATCTTCGTTTCCACATAGGTGTTGGCGCCCTGGATCAGCGTCATCACCAGAATCAGCGAGGTGACGCCGATCACCAGGCCCAGCAGGGTGAGCATCGTGCGCAACTTGTGGGCGCGCAGTGCCGCCCAGGCCAGCCGCAACGTGTCTCCCGGCCGCATCATGGTGAATTTCAGTCTAGCAAACAGACGGCATCCTTGCGTCCCCGGCCTGCTGGTTCCATGAAGCCAATCCGGCACAACGGCAGCGTATAATGAAAGCGAAATCGCGACGCGACCGAAGCGCCGCGCGGGAGGGAATGCCTTGGCGGAACCGTGGAAATTGACGGCGCACGCGAAGGCCGCGGGTTGAGCGGCGAAACTGAGTCCCGGGATGCTGGACTCGATTTTGCGCCGCCTGCCGCGGCAATCTGACGCCAACGTGCTCGTTGGGTTCGAAACCAGCGACGACGCCGGGGTGTATCAACTCACGCCCGAACTGGCGCTGGTGCAAACGGTGGACTTCTTCTCGCCCATCGTGGACGACCCCTACACCTTCGGCCAGATCGCTGCGGCCAATTCGTTGAGCGACGTGTACGCCATGGGCGGCAAGCCCGTCAGCGCGCTTTCCATTGCCGCGTTTCCGCCGCAGGGCGACGTGGACATGATGGAACGCATCCTGCGCGGCGGCCTGGACAAGATGATCGAAGCCGGATGCACCGTGGTCGGCGGGCATTCCATCCGCGATGACGATTTGAAATTCGGCTATGCCGTGACCGGCACCGTCCATCCACAGCGCGTGTGGCGCAATGTGGGCGCGCAACCCGGCGACGTGTTGCTGCTCACCAAGCCCATCGGCACCGGGGTGATTGCCACCGCGTTGAAACAGGGCAAGGCGGAAGCCGCATGGGTAAACGCCGCGACCGCGAGCATGCTGCAACTGAATCGCGCCGCAGCGGAAGGGTTGATCGAAGTCGAAAGCGATTTCCTGGGGCGTTCCCCGGAAGCCTGGCGGCGTCGCGAACCGCACAGGGACCGGTCGCGCATTTCCATCGCCTTGGTTGCGGAAAGCCCGACTGAATTGAGCGCGGCGCGGAGCGTGATCCATGCGGTTACCGACGTAACCGGCTTTGGCCTGCTGGGCCACGCGCGGGAAATGGCGCTGGGCGCTGTTTCGACCGTCCCGGGAACAGCGGCGACACCGGCACGCGATTCCGTCACCCTGGAAATTGACCATCGCGCGATCGAGTATTTGCCGGGCGCGGTGGATGCGGCGCGCGCGGGGTTTCTCGCCGGCGGCCTGAAAAAGAACCGCGAATTTGTGGAAGGCTGCGTGGAATTTTCCGCGAACGTCCCCGAAGAATTCCGCGCCCTGCTCTTCGACCCGCAAACCAGCGGCGGCCTGCTCGTGGCCATTTCCCTGGAAGCCGCAGACGCCGCCTACACCGCCATGAAGCGTCGCGGCATCACCGCTCACCGCATCGGCCGCGCGCTGCCCAAGACGGGGGCGCTGCTCCGGGTCAGCTAGCGACGAGCCGTTTTCAGTACCCGACGAGAATCCCACATGGACCCGCTCACTCATGGAATTGCCGGCGCGCTGATCGCCAAGGCGTTTTTTGCAGGGCCCGGCACCGCTCCTCAACAAGAAACGCCAAAGGCCGGGCAGGCCTGGCGACCTGTCCTGCTGATCACCCTGGGCGCGTTGTTTCCGGATATCGATGTGGTCAGCAATCTTTTCAGCAGCAGCAAAGTGGCCACGCTCGAGTACCACCGCTGGGTGACCCATTCGATCTTATGCCTGCCAATTTTTGCACTGGCGCTTGCGGCGGCCGCGTATCTGTGGCGGCAATACCGCGACGCTCGCCGCGAACGGCCCGCCCCGGGAACCGAACTCAAGTCCGGGCTGCCCGTGCAGGAATCACCAGCGCTATTGCGGCTGGCGTCGTGGTTTGCTGTGGGCATCGGCAGCCACATTTTTCTGGACCTGATTACTTCCTGGGGCACGATGCTCTGGGCGCCGCTTCGGCGGGAACGCGTCAACTGGGATTGGGTTTTCATCGTTGATGGCACATTCACCACACTGCTGCTTCTGCCACAGCTTTTGCACTGGATTTACTCCAGCGAAGAAAAGGCCGGCCAGCGCCGGCTCTATGCCTGGGGAGGTCTCTCCGCAGGCGCGGTTTTGCTGCAGCAATTTTCATCCGAACTGGGCGTGGGCTTTTCCTTCGGCGCGCTGGTGGCGGTCATTCTGGTGCTGGCGCTTTTGCTGTTTGGCCCGGAAGCTGGCGGCTGGGGGTACAGGCATTCCCGCGCGCAGTGGTGCCGCGCCGGGGTCGCCCTTGTCTGCGTGTACTTGCTGTTGTGTTTTGGCGCGCAGCGATGGGCGCTGGCGCGAGTAGAAGAATTTGTGCGCGCCGAACGGCTGCACGCGCAACGCACCGGGGCGCTCCCGATGCCGCCGTCGTTCCTGCGCTGGGCGGGAATGGTGCGCACCAGCGCCGGGGTCTATCAGGCAAACATCCGCTTGCTGGACCGCAAACCGCCGCAGTTTGAGTTCATCGCCGACCGCGCCACTCCGGAATCACTGGAAGCGGCGCGCGGGTTGAGCGAGGTGCAGACGTTCCTTTGGTTCGCGCGCTTCCCGGTGGTGGAAACCCGCATCGAGGGCGGCGAGCGCATCCTGATGTTCACCGACCGGCGTTTCGTGCAGCGCTGGGCGAGCGCGCCCGCACCCTTTGAATACTGGGTGGTCCTGGACCCCCTGGGCCACGTGGTGCGTCAGGGTTGGGCGCAGCGGATCCTTCTGGAGCAGGGTCAGCCCTTTTGATCGGCGCTTGTCAAAAAAATTCGAACCGTAACAGGAGATTCGCCGCGAGCGGGAACCAGAGCCTGTGCCCTGGCCTGAATTGTTTTTCGGGCGGGGCGAGTCAGCCGAAGAAAGAGCGGGCCGCCCGTGCGGGCGGCCCGGTTGGTACTACGCAGCCGGCGGGCAGCACGGCCATGGGCAACAACCTTTCATGTGCTCCTCCTTTACCCTGGGCGCCCCAAAACGGAGCGAGAGGGGTCTGCCCACATGTTTTCAGGCACGCAGACAGTTATGATTGGCCGGGCAGGCACGCCGATTGGCCGGTCAGCGCGCCTGCTTCGGCTTCTTCGCGCGAAATCCGATCACGCACTTGCCGCCGCGGCGCAACTTGAGCCGGGCGCGCAAGCGCTGCACATCCTGCTGAATGTCGTCACAACAACAAACGTTTTCCACGCAACGGCGGATGCTCTCAAACACCGGGTGCTTCACATGACGCAGGGCGTAGTACACCCAGCGCCCGTCGCGGCGCTCTTCCAGCAGGCCCGCGGCTTTCAGCATTTGCAGGTTGCGGCTGGCGCTGGGCTGGGGAATTTCCAGCGCGTCGGTGACTTCGGCCACCGCCAGCCCTTCCGGAGCCAGCAACAGGCAACAGGCCATGCGCAGGCGCAGGCGTTCGCCGAGCACGGCGAACAAGGCCTCGGTCATCTGCGAGGTGACTTCCATATATTCAGATATTTGCATATATAGATGCGCCTGTCAAGGGTTTTCCGCGGCCCTCCGCTCCGCTACACTTGGCGGGCGCGGCAAGGCTCCGGCCATGGGGCGGTTGGTCCCCGCCGCAGCCATCGGGAAAAAGCTTTGAGAATTCTGATCTTCAGCGACATCCACGGCGATACCCGGGCCATCGAGAAACTGATCGCCCAGCCGGCGGACATTTACATTTCCGCGGGCGATTTATCCACTTTCGGCAAGGCGCTGGAAAAGTGCGGCGAGGTGCTGCGTCCGCTCGGAGAAAAATGCTGGGTGATTCCGGGCAATCACGAAACCGCCGAGGAAAATACCGCTTTCTGCCGGAAGTTCGGCCTGACCGACTTTCACCGCCAGGTAAAGCAGGCGGGCGGAACCTGGCTGGCCGGCCTGGGTTACAGCAATCCCACTCCGTTCAACACGCCCGGAGAATACAGCGAAGAACAGATTGCCCGGGCGCTGGCTTTGTTCGAGGGTAAATCGCCTCTCGCGTTGATTGTGCACTTTCCGCCGCACGGCACCGCGCTCGACCAGGTCCGCTTCGGGCTGCACACCGGCAGCAAAGCCCTGCGCGCATGGGTGGAACGCAACACCCCTGAACACCTCTTCTGCGGGCACATCCACGAATGCGCGGGAAAAAGCGACACCCTTGGCGCTACTCGTTGCTTCAACGTAGGCAAATCCGGGTATTTGCTGGAGGTCTAAGAAAAGCAATCCACAGATTCCACCGATTCAAAAACCAAAACCACCGCCCCCGCTGGCGTTGATCCGCGCGTATCTGCGTTCTGTCTTGGCTTGAATCTGTGAAATCTGTGGACAAAGCCTTCGCGGGTTACTTCTTGTCGGTGGGGTAGATGACCACCATGCGGCGGTCGCCCGCGCCTTCGCTCGCGGTGCGCACGCCGGAATCTTCCGCCAGAGAAAGGTGGACGATGCGCCGCTCGCGCGACGACATCGGGTTCAACCGGAACGGCTGGCGGGATTCGCGCACGCGGTCGGCGGCCACGCGCGCGGTCATCTTCAATTCTTCAATGCGCTGGGCGCGATACCCCGCGCAATCCAGCCGTACATGCTCGTGAAATTGCGGCGGCAAGTGCAGGCAGCGTACCAGCAGGTATTCCACGGCCTGCATCAGCTCGGCGTTTCGCGCGAGCAGCAGGCCCTCGTCCGGGCCGCTGAAAACAAACTCGATATCCGGCTGCCCGTCCGCGAGCGTGCGGTTCACCTTGAATCCCACGGCCAGCCGAGAGGACTGAATGACCAGGCCCAGCAGCCGTTCGGCTTCGGCCACCAGGGGATCCACGTCGAGTTTTCCTTCCCGTAGAAATTTTGTCATAACTCGCAACGCATGCGAAGAAACAGTAGCACAACTCCCCGGCGAATGGGGTATAGTCCGCTGACTCGGAGGCTCAAAATGCGCCAGATCCGCACCGTTTTGCTGGCCGCGTGCCTGGGGGCCGCGCCGCTGCTCGCGCAGGAACGCGCGCCCGGCAACGACACCATTCGCAAGGAAGACCTGCGCGCCGACCTGTTTTTTCTCGCCGGCGATGAAATGCGCGGGCGGCTCACCGACACCGCGGAAAACCGCCTGGCCGCCGAGTGGATCAAGTCGCGCTTCGAGCGCATGGGCCTGAAACCCGCCGCGGGCAATTCCTACTTCCAAGGCTATAACCTGATGACCGCCACGCTCGGCCCGGAAAACCGCATGCGCATTTTCGAAGGCAACGGAGAAATCCAGCGCGCCTTCGCGCAGGATTTCTATCCGCAATCGTTCAGCTCGAGCGGACGCGCGCGCGGCAACGTGGTGTTTGCCGGATTCGGCATCACCGCGCCGCACTTGAATCACGATGACTACCGCAACGCCGGCGTGCGCGGGAAGATCGCGCTGATCCTGGACCACGAACCAGGCGAACGGGATGCGCAGAGCGTTTTCGAGGGCCTGGCCACGTCCGATGCGTCCACCGGCTGGCGCAAGGCCGTTTACGCGCAGGACGCCGGCGCCATCGCCCTGCTGATTGTTAGCGACGCGCACAATCATCCGGGTGACCGCAACTTCGAAGCTGCCGCGCGCAACGCTTGGCCGGCGGAAGCTCCGCGCATCCGCCGCTTCACGCTGCAGGATTGGGCCGACCGCGTGCGCATCCCCGTGGTGCAGATTTCTCCCGCGCTGGCGGAAATTCTGGTGCGCGGGAGCAACCGCTCGCTGGAAGATCTGGCGAAGTCCGCGGAAACTCGCGGCGGGGCCACGGCGGTTCCCTTGCCCGGGCCGGAAGTGGAAACCGTCGTCTCCGTCGAACGGCACACCCTGGGCGACCGCAACGTGGTCGCCTACCTGGAAGGAGCGGACGCGAAGTTGAAAGACGAGTGGGTCATCGTTTGCGCGCATTACGACCACGATGGCGCCGACGGCAACCGCGTCTTCAACGGCGCTGACGACAACGGCTCCGGTACCGTAGGGCTGCTGGAAATTGCCGAGGCTTTTTCGGAAGCCGCGCGCGTTGGAAAGCGTCCGCGACGCAGCATTCTGTTTGCGGCGTGGAATTCGGAGGAGCGCGGCCTGCTGGGGGCGTGGGCCTACACGGAAAACCCGCTGCGCCCGCTGGAAAAAACCGTCGCGGTTCTCAACATGGATATGATCGGCCGCAACGAAGAAGTTCCCGAAGGCGGCGGAAACCGCTTCCGCGGCATGAGCGTACAGACCGCGGAATCCAACAAGAACGCGGTGGAGATCTCCGCCTACACCTGGAGCGCTTCGCTGCTGGCCGAAGTGAAGAAAGCCAACGCCGCCATCGGGCTGGATATCCTGACGCGCTACGACAATCACGTCTCCAATCTTGTGCGCCGCAGCGATCAGTGGCCCTTCCTGAATCACGGCGTGCCCGGCTTCTGCTTCAACACCGGGCTGCATCCCGATTACCACACCCAGTACGACCGCCCGGAAAAGATCAATTACGAAAAAATGGAGCGCGTCGTGCGCCTGGTCCACCAGACCGGATGGAACCTGGCCAATCAGGACGCGCGGCCCACGCTGGATAAGAAAGTGAACTAGCAGGCAATAATGCTGAGCGCCTCCGCCAAACTGATGGGATTTGTGCCCACGCGCGATGCCGCCCGCGCCCGCGCGTTTTACGAAGGCCAGCTTGGGCTGCAGTTCATATCGGATGATCAATTCGCGCTGGTGATGAAATCGGGTGAAGTAACGATCCGCATTGCTCGCGTGCCCGAATACACCCCGTATCCGTTCACCGTGCTTGGCTGGGAAGTTGCGGACATCGAAAAAACCTGCGCCGCGCTGGAAGCCAAAGGAATCAAGTTCGAGCGCTTCCCTTTCATGTCCCCACACGGTGCGGCCATCTGGGAGGCGCCGGGCGGCGCCCGCGTTGCCTGGTTCAAGGATCCCGACGGCAACCTACTCTCGCTCTCCCAGTATTCCGGCGTTTAGCAGGCGACGGGCGTTCCGCTACACGGGGAAGCACTTGCCGAAGGCCAGCAGCAGCCTTGGCGAGCCCGCCAGGCGCACCTTCAGGGTCAGCAGCGCTCGCAAAATCCCGACCTCGTTCGCCACAAACTTCAGCCACGTTGCGCTATCCGCAGTCACGCGCAGGCCGGCCGTTCCCTGATGGCCTTCCAGCACGCGCAATTGCTGGTGGCGAATCACCACCGTGGCTCGCGCCGATTCCCTTCCGGTAAACGTAAAATGATACGTGGCGTCCAGGCCCTTGCTCTGGCCTCGCTGAAAGACGTGCGGAAGGCCCCGCAAAAATCCGGCGATGGTGGCCGGCCGCAAGCCGTTCGAAACAAGCTTCACCTTCTTGTGTGGAAAGCGTTTTTGCGCGTACTCGGCCGCATCGGACCCGGGAACCGCGTAGATGGTTTCCTGCTTTTCCTGCAACGGCCGGACCACCTGGTTCAAAAACCCCGGGCGATCGTGAAGGAAGGGAGAAATCACATCTTCCCCTGCCGGACACACGGAAAGGCAGTACGCCGCTTTGTAATTCGGGCCAAAAGCCAGGCTCTGCCACATGGAAACCGTCTCCGCGGCGCTGACTTTTTTCCGGTAGGAGATCGCATCCGGGCTGGCCGCAATTTGCTCCACCCAGTCGCCAAAGCCGCTCATGAATTCGCGGTAGTTGTGGGTGTAGCAGGCGGAGGAATCGAAATGCCCGTCGGCGGCAATCGCGCCGGTGGGGCAGGCCGCCACGCACAACTTGCATTCCAGGCACGGGTTGTAATCAATGGGGGCGGAATCGTAATCGAGCCCGGCTTCGGTCACCACCGTGCCCAGCAGAATGAAATTGCCGAAGCGCGGGTGAATCACATTGCGATGGATGCCCATCCGCCCCAACCCCGCGGCTACGGCAACGGGTTTGTGCGAGATGACCCAGGCCTTGTCGGGCCAGCGGTCCATTTCCATGGGAAAGCCCATCGCGCCGCCATTCACCGCGCCGATGCCGCGCTTTTCCAGCAAAGCCACAATCTTGCACGCAATTTCATCCGTGTTTTCGTGAACATGGTGGAATTCCAGATTTGCCACCGAACGCGCCGGTGTGCGGATGTTCTCGCGGCTCATGCGCCGGACGAAGCTGATGAGCGTCTTGGCGCGAGGAAACAAACGAAGAATCTCCGCGCGCTGGCCGGCCAGTTCGGCGCGATCCAGGCCGACAAAGCCCACGTCGTCCGCCCCGGCCGCCAGGCACCAGCGGCGCAGGTCGTCCGCGGATACGGTTGCGGCGCCGGGATCACGCGGGACCGACCGGCGAAGAGAAAGCACGGTGGGATGTTGGTCAAGCCCGACAGAAGTCACAAAGCCTCCATAAATGTATATACATCTACTGTTTCAAAAAAATAGTTAGCTCGAAATCGCCGCGCCTATAACCCCATTCAACAACTCGCCCAGTTTCTTCCAGCTTTCATCACCCAATCGCACCCACAATTTTCCCTGCACTTCGCGCCAGAGGGGCTTGGCCAGGGCCAGCTTCTGCTGGCCCAGCGAAGTGAGCGCGATGTACCGCTCCCGCCGGTCTTTTCCAGGAACGATGCGGATCAACCCCTGCTTCCGGAGCAGGCCCAGGGTGCGGGTCAGCGTCGTGCTGTCCATCGCCAGCACGTCGCCCAACTCCCCTTGGCGAAGCGGCGCCTTCACGTCCAGGACCTGCAAAAGAGTGAACTGCGCCACGGTAAGACCCGCCGGCTGGAGAGCGGAGCTGTACAAGGCGCTCACCACCCGGGTGGCCCGCCGCAAGGTGGCGCAAGCGCAGGGGAGCGGAAGCACGGGTTTCGCCGTCGAGAAATCAGTCTTCACAATAAACATGTATATACATATAGTTTGCGCTTGTCAACCTTTTTTTCCCGGCGAGCCGGGCCAAGGCTTTCTTAGACTGCGATGATCTTGTTGTGGAAGCGCCGCGCGGCGATGTATAGCAGGATGACTCCCATGGTCAACAGCACCAGGCCGTCCACCCAGAGGTGTTGAATGCCGGCGCCGCGCAGGATGATACCGCGGGAAATATTCACGAAATACGTGCCGGGCACCACGAAGCTGAAAGCGTAAAAGGGCAGCGGCATGGTCTCGCGCGGGAAGATGTAACCAGAGAAAAAGATCGTCGGCAGGAAGATGAAGATGGCCAGTTGAATGGCCTCCGCCTGCGATGCGGCGCGGCCGGAAATAATCAATCCGATGGACAGATTCACGAAAATGTACGGGATGGCCAGCAGCAGGAGCAGCGGCACGCTGCCGTGAATCGGGACCTGAAACACGAAGCGGATAAACGTCAGCATCATGCACAACCCGCCAAAGCCGATGCCCATGTAGGGCAACAGCTTGCCCAACAACAGCCCCAGCGGGCGGACCGGAGTGACGAAAAGCTGCTCGAGCGTCCCTTTCTCTTTCTCCTTCACGATGCCCAGCGCGGTCAGAAACGTGGTCAGCGAAAGCAGCAGTACCGCCACCAGGCCCGGCAAAAAGAAATTGGGCGACCGCGAGTCGGGGTTAAACAGCAGCCGCGGTCGCACTTCCACGGGGAAAATCTCGCGCTTCAGGTTGAAGCGCTCCAGGACCCGGCGCAGCGACTCATCCAGGCCCAGTGAAGTGCTCACATTCAGCGCCTGCCCGGCCACGCTGGAATCCGAGCCATCAATCAGCACCAGCACCTGCGCGGTGCTGCGGTCCTGCAACTGGTCGGAGAAATCCACGGGGATCTTGATGCCCACCTTGGCGCGGCCGCCCACGATCCAATCGTTCAATTCCTGGTCGCTGCGGGCATAGTGAACGATTTTGTAGGTATCGGTGTTGCGGAAGCGGTCCAGCAGTTCGCGGCTGGCCTGGGTTTGCGCTTCATCGAGCACCACGGTATGCACCTGGCGCACATTGGTATCAATGGCCAGGCCCAGAAAAACCATCTGGAGGACGGGAATGGTCAGCGCGAAGATCACTGTACGCGGGTCGCGGCGGATATGCAGCGACTCCTTGTAGATCACGGCCCAAAGCCCGCGAAAGGGGTTCATGCGCGCACTCCGTTCTCGCGCTCAGCCTGGCGGCGGTAGGTCAATTCCACGAAAACGTCTTCCAGGCTGGCGGTCAAAGGGCGAATCTCAGTGATGGGGATACCCTCCCGTTGCAGGCGGGTACGCAAAGCCGCTTCGTCGAAGCGGTCTTCCACCAGGGCGTGAATGGATTGGCCGAAAATGGTGGCGTTGCGGATATCGGGCAACTCGCGAGCCAGCCGCAGCGCGCGGGTAATTTCCGGCGCGGTGATTTCGATGCGGCGGGCTCCCGCCGGATTCACTTCCGGCAATTCGCGTAAAGTATCGGGAGTGCCGTCGGCGATGATCTCGCCGTAGTAGATATACGCGACGTGGCTGCAGCGCTCGGCTTCATCCATGTAGTGCGTGGTGACGAAAAACGTGATGCCGTGACCGCTCAGGTCGAAAATCAGGTCCCACAGCTGCCGGCGCGCCACGGGATCGATCCCGGCGGTCGGCTCGTCCAGAAACAGGATTCGCGGCTCGTGCAGCATCGAACAGCCCAGCGCCAGGCGCTGTTTCCAGCCACCGGAAAGCTGTCCGGCCATGCGGTTGAGGTAGGGCGCCAGGCCGTTCATCTGGATCACAAAGTCCATGCGACGGCGCAGGCGGGCAGGTTCGATGCCGTAGGCCATGCCGTAAAAATTCAAATTTTCGGTAACCGTCAGATCATCGTAGAGGGAAAACTTCTGCGACATGTAACCGATGCTTTCCCGAACCTGGTCGGTCTGCGCGCGCACATCGAAGCCGGCAACCCAGGCAGCACCCGCGCTCATCGGCAGCAAGCCGGTGAGCATCTTGATTACCGTCGTTTTCCCGCTGCCATTCGGTCCCAGGAACCCGAACACTTCGCCCTTTTCCACGCGCAGGTCCACGCCATTCACGGCCGTAAAGCTCCCGAAGCGGCGGACCAGTCCTTGCGACGCGATAGCGCTCTGCGCCACGCCGGCCGGTGGTGCCTGGGGATGGAGACGGGGAGACATGTTCAGTCTTTCGGTTGAAGCACCACATCGGCGGCCATGCCCGGCCGCAGCAGTCCTTCGGGGTCGGTGATGCGCAGCTTGACGCCAAACACCTGGTGCACGCGCTCCGCGCGCGTCTGTACGTTGCGCGGCAAAAACTCGGCCTTCTGGTTGATTTGCTCGACCGCGGCTTCGAAGGTCCGCCCGCCGAACGAATCCACGCGGAGCGCAGCTTTCTGCCCAACCTGCACGCGGCCGATTTCGGTTTCTGGCACGTAGATGCGCACAAAAATCTGATCGCGCTCCAGCAGCGTGGCCACTGCGGCATTGGCGGCAATCAAATCACCCGGGCGGATATCCAGCACCTCGACATACGCCGCGGCGGGCGCGAGCACCCGCCTTTCGCGATAACGGGATTCGGCATCGCGCAACGCGGCGCGGGCAATGGCGATATCTTCTTGACGGTAGCCTCGCTCGACCAGTTGCTTGCGCGCCTCGGCGGATTTCCAGGCGGCCTCCGCGGCGATCACCTGTTCCGGACGAAAGCCGCGCTCCAATTCCGCAAGCCGCTGCTCGGCCGCGGCCAGGGCCGCCTGCGCGGCATGGTGCGTGCCGGTAGCGTCGTCGCGCTGCTGCTTGGAAAAGACGTCGGCGTTGGCGAGATTGGACACGCGATCAAACGTTTGCTTCGCGCGCACGGCATCGGCGCGGGCTCGCTCGGCATCCGCCCGCGCCGCAGCGATCTCTTCTTTGCGGTATCCGGCCGCCAGATCGTGATGCTGCGCCTGCGCTTGCGCCGCCGCGGCCCGAACTTCGGCGATTTCCTCCGGGCGGAAACCGCGCTCCATTTTTTCCAGATTGGCGCGAGCCTGCTCCAGGGCGGCCAGCAACTCCTGTTCTTCGAAGGTGACCAGCACCTGCCCGGCTTCGACGCGATCGCCTTCGCGGACATTCACGCCCGCAATGCGCCCGCCGACCTTTGACCCCACGCGGATATTGCGCGCCTCGATCGTGCCCGAGCCCTCCAACGGTTTCGGCTCGCGCGAGGCGGCGGCGTAAAACGCCGCAACAGCCAGAACCACCCCTCCCGCGACCAGCATGAATATCCGTTTCCTGCTCATTTTTCCTTCTCCTTCATTCACCCGCGCCGGCCGCGCTCCGGCGGCTCTGCGCGAATGCCTCGCCAATACACTTCGATTGCGTCTCCCACCAAATCACCCGGGGAAAAACTCGGATGGAAGGCCCAAAACGACATCGTGCCCAGCATGTTTTGCTGAAAAACGCGCGCGTGCAGCAGGCAGTCGAGATCGGCGCGAATTTCACCCCGCTGCTGCCCAATCTCCAGAATCTGCGCGACCAGCGCGCGCCCTTGCTCCAGCACCCGGGTGAAGACTTCGCGCACCGATTCGCCGGAAAGGTTCGCAATCAGCAGGCTGCGCAGCAACTGCGGGCTGCGCGCGGGTTCGCGGGTGAGCGAAACCGCGAGCCGCTTCAGCACATCGCGAATCGGAGCGTGGCCCTGTTGCGCATCATCGAGAGCGGCCTCCACTACGCCGAGCTGAATTTCGCCCAAGGCGAGAAAGACATGTTCCTTGGTGGGGAAGTAGTTAAAGAAGGTGCCTTTGCCCACATCGGCTTGTTCGGTTATTTGCTCGATGGTGGTTCCGGAAAAGCCGCGCTCCGCAAAGAGAGCAAGGGCGGCACGAAAGATACGCTCGTGGACTTCTGAGCGCTTGCGAGAACGACGGTCAGAAGTGGCAGGACGCTCCATAAAATGACCCACGGCCAAATATGACCATAGGTCATTTATGGTTTAAAGTCAATGAGGTTTTTGCGCAACCACAAGTTGTTTATAAAAGGCTACTTACCAGCATCTTCTGACTTGTTGTTCGGTGACTTCTGGTTCAAGTAAGACACCATCCGCTGCCCTGAGGCCGGCACGCCGGTTCCGCCCAATACGATTTGCCGGGCTGATAGCTTTCTTCCGTAAACTTTTTGATTCGCACTGTTATCCGCGCGCAACGTTGAGCCTTCCAGGGAAACGCCGGCAAAAAGTCCGCGCGTGCGTGAATAGCTCAGGATTTCAGAACGCATGAACGCATCGGTGGCCGCGGTGGCGGTGCGTCCTTTGGGACCGGCCGTAGCCGAGGCATCAGCGCCGAGCTTGGTCTTGCTGCGAAGGATGGAATCGGCGCCGCGCTTGTTCATGACCAGTAAAACGTAGTCAATGGCTTCTCCGCCCAACTGGAAGCCGATGTTCACGCCCTCGAGTGCATACATCGAAGGGGCGCCCCAGGGCCCTGTGAATTCCTTGCCGGTGCGGCAGGACATGGCGCCGCGACCGTAGCTGCCGCCGATGCCAATCGCGCCCTTCTTCACCGAGGGAAAGACCACCACGCACTCCGCGCGGTCCAGCAGATCCTGGGGAATGTTGTCGGGGATATCGAGAATCTCTTTCATCACCGTGCCGCATTCGTGCAGGCGTTGTTCTTCCTTGTCCTGCGCCAGAAGCGGCGCAGCGGCCAAGGCCGCGATGACGGCTAAAGCCAGCGTCTTTTTCATTCTTCCTCCAGCGGCAGCGCCGCTCGATGTTTAACTGGGCTTTGCAACCATCGTAGCAAATTGCGGACGGGGCGCAACGCGGTTACTTCACTTGGATGCAAACGATAAAGAGCAGGTTGGCGGGCATCCGCCTGATCCGCCAGGCCTCGTGGAATACGGATTGAGCTTGCCCCGCGACACCTCCGGCAAGACTATTTCGGACCCGGCGGCGCGTACTTATCCAGCCAGGCAAACACTTCGCCGTGCCACAGCCTTGAATTCTGCGGTTTCAGCACCCAGTGGTTTTCATCGGGGAAGTACAGCAGCCGCGCGGGGACTTCCTTCATTTTGAGCGCGGCGTAGTAGGCAAACGCGTGGGCAATGGGCACGCGGTAATCCAGTTCGCCGTGAATAATCAGGGTGGGCGTCTTCATGCTTGCGGTGTAATTGCGAGCCGATTGCTTGCCGATGTCCGGATTCTCCCAGAACCAGCCGCCCAGGGCGCGGTCGCGGCTGCGCACCGAATCGGAGGCGGTTTGCTGGAACGGATAGTCATAGACGCCGTCGTGGCACACATACGCTTTGTAGCGCTGTGAATTGCCGTTCATGTAAGCCACCATGAAACCGCCAAAGCTGCCGCCCGCGGCCACCAACCGCTCGGGATCGATGAACCCCTGGGCGAGCAGATAATCCGTAGCGCGCTCGGTGTCGGCCAGCTCCTTCATGCCGAAGTTTCCGGTGATGGAATCGGTGAACTTCTCGCCCCAACCGGTGGAGCCATGGAAATTCACCGCGGCCACCACGTAGCCCTTGCTGGCCAGCAGGTGCATGTTCCAGCGGAAGTGGAACTGATCCAGCCATTCGCCGTGGGGCCCGCCATGCACTGCGTGCAGCAGCGGCCACTTCTTTGCGGGATCGAAGTTGGGCGGGTAGACCACCCACATATGCACGGGTTCGTCGTTCCAGCCTTTGAAGATCACATCCTTCACCGCGCCGAAGTTCCACTGGCGGACCAGGGCATCGTTGAAAGAATCGAGTTTCACCACGGTCGTCGTGTCGCCATCGACCCTGGCGGAGTAAGCCGCGGGCGGCGTGCCCATGGTGGTATTCACATACACGAAGGTGCGGCTGTTGCTGGAGACGCTGAAGCCGCCCACGGCGCCGCCGTTCACCACCACGCGCGGGGTCCCGCCGGCCAGGTCGAGCGCCCAAAGATGCACGCGCGCCTTATCTTCTGCGGTGAAGAACAAGGTGTTTCCGTGCGCCGACCAGGTGACGCCGTTGACCGAGCGGTCCCAGGCATCGGTGAGCAACTTGCGCGTTTCCGTCGCGCGTTCATACAGAGTCAGCACCTGGTTGGAAGCCTCGAAGCGGGGAATTCGCGTGCGCAAGTAGGCCAGATGTTTTCCGTCGGGAGAATAGCTGGGCCCGCCGTCCGCCGCCTTGTTATCGGCGGTGATGTTTTTCCACTGTTTGGTGGAGAGATTCAGGGTGATGACGTCAGGGTTCGGATCGAAGCCGGGATCCCTGGCCAAGTCCGCCACCACAGCCAGCTCGCTGCCATCCGGGGAAAAGTCGTAATCGGCGGCAGAGGCGTCGGTAAGGGAGAGATGCAGGCCGGTCCCGGCCAGCACATCTTGAGTTTCGCCGGTTTCGATGTTGGCGACGAACACATGCGGCACGCGCCCGTCGCTGACCCAATGGTCCCAATAACGGTACAAAGTCTGCTCGGTGACCACCGCCTTCGATTTTGCGGCCGCGCGCTCCTTTGCGCGTTTGGCCTGCTCGGCATCGGTGGCCAGGTCCGGCCAAACTTGAGAGAGGAACGCGATGCGCCTGCTGTCGCCGAGCCACTTGATGCTGCCCGCGCCCGAAGAAAGCCTCGTAACGCGCCGGGCCTCGCCGCCGGATGGAGAAATCACGTAGATTTGCGCCGCGTCGTCGCCTTCGCGGCGGCTGGTGAAGGCGATCCACTTGCCATCGGGCGACCATTGCGGCGCGGAATCGCGCGCCGGGTGCGCCGTGAGCTGGCGCTGCGTTCTTCCATCGGTGGAAAGCAGCCAGATGTCAGATGTGCCGCTGTTCTCGTCCATGCTGTAGGTGGTTACTTCCACCGCGGCCCAAGTCGCGGAGGGGTCAATCGAAGGCGCGCCCACACGCTTCACCGCCCACAGGTCTTCCACAGTGATGGGCCGCTTGCTTTGCGCCGGTATGCCGGTGCCCGCCCACCCAACCACCACAACCAAAGTTGCAATCCTGCCCAACAGTTTCATTCTCATCCTCCAAAGGTGAGCAAATCGTAACACGGCTTCCAGCGCGCAGCGGGGATGCGCAAAGCGCGGCTGCCCCCTGCAGCTCCGGCCTCGGTGGAGGGCTCGGAACTGTCACAAACCATTAAAATAGGTTCATACGTTGGAGCAGTTCTCGACCATAGACATCGTCAGGGATCTGGAAGCGGTGCGAGCCGCTCTCGGCGTGGAAAAAGTGAATCTGTTCGGCACGTCCTAGGGCACTCGAGTAGCCCTCGAGTATTTGCGGCGCTTTCCCGATCGTGTGCGCACGATGACGCTGGATGCCCTGGTAAGTCCGGAAATGCGCTCCCCGCAGACATTTGCGCCTGACGGGCAGCGGGCTCTCGAGCGACTGTTTGCTGATTGCGCTGCAGATTCCGGGTGCGTGGAGGACCGGGTGCGCGGATCGCGTCATCGCGAAGCTGATTGAAACGGGATCGAGTGAAGGGCTCGATCTTTCTTGCCTGGTGGACGTCCGGCGGCCGGCATTCGTACTGCGCTAACAGAGGGAAGCACTGCACCTATCTCCGGCCAAAGCTGTAGAGCGTGCTGCGCGTGCGCACATAGATCGCGTTGCCGGCGATGGCCGGCGTGGCGAAGCATTCTTCCCCCAGATCGCTCACCGAGAGAATTTCCCACTGCGGCTGCGCTTTCAGCACGGTGACCGCGCCGGACTCACTGGCAAGAATGATTTTTCCGTCGGCGGCCACCGGCGAGGCATAGTATTCGCCCATGGCCTTATCGGACCGGCCTGCCTTGTACCCCGCACCCGTAGCGGGATTGAACGCGCCGATGATCCCGCCGGTCTTCACGATGTACAGCACATCGTTGTACACCAGCGGCGTAGGCATGGAGGGATACGTTTTCTTTTCGTTCCACACCACGGCTTTTTCGGACAAATCACCGCGCCCGCCCAGCTTGATGCCCACCAGGCCGTACTTGCCGCCAGCCGATCCGTTGCGGTAATAATCCCATTCCGCGCGCTCGATAAAGCCATCGTTATTCAGGTCAATGCCGGGAAAGTGCTCGTACATTTCCGCGACAGCTTTCATTTCTTCCCGCGCGAGTTTCCCGTCTTTGTCCGCATCGGCTTTCAGGAAGTCGTCGAACGTTGGGCCTTCCGGCGCGTCGGAGCCATAGGTGCTGGCCACCAGCATTCCCTTATCAATCACCGGCGAGCCCACGGGATAAAACGCCAGCCCGCCGACCCACCACAAGCGCTCGCCAGTGCTCACCGCGAAGGAATCCACGCGGTTCGCGCCGAGCACAACCACCTGCGCCGGTTCACCCTTCGGTTCGTATAGAACCGGAGTGGTGTAGCCCTCGAAGCGCACTTCGCGGCGCTCGTTGCGCCAGCGCACCTTGCCGGACTTCGCATCGGCAGCCACGATAAACGGCTTGCCGCGCGCGTCGCACACCAGCACCACGGTGTCGCCGGATACCACCGGCGAGCTGCTCATCCCATAAAACGAATCGAACGGGCCGAGCGGCAGCCGCCATCTTTCCTTACCGTTGGCATCGAACGAAACCAGGCCCAGGTCGGGGAAGAACGCGTACACATTCTTGCCGTCGGTTACCGGGGAAGGCGACGCGCCGTCGTTCGCTTTGTAAATCGGTTGCTTATGAACGCGCGTGAGATCGGTGCGCCACAGAGCCTTGCCGCTCTTGCGGTCCAGCGCCAGGGTGATCAGTTTTTCGCCGTCGGTGGCCGTCAGGTAAACGCGGTCGCCGGAAATGATGGGAGACGAGCGGCCAAACGGCACCGCTGCTTTCCACAACACGTTCTTCTGCGGGCCAAATTCCGCAGGCAAGTTCGTGGCATTCGAAACACCCGTGCCATTCGGCCCGCGAAAGCGCGTCCAATCCTGCGCGCTTGCCACGGCAGGCGCGAGCAACACGGATAGCACGACCAACGACGTTTGTTTACGCATGGAATCCTCCCGAGCGGCAACGCGATGAGGTCAGGGTAAACCACTCGCGCGCGAAAGGCAAAGCACGATGGAGCAGAACCAGATTCTCTTAATCCGCGTTCACCCGCGGTTGCTTTCAGACTTTGACGGCTTCAATCACACATACCGGCGCTTGCGTGGGCACAATCCGCGTGAGCTTGAACCCGGCGCGATGGAACAATTCGGCAAACTCGGTTTCGCTGCGCTCGCGCCCGCTGACCAGCGTAAGCATTTCCAAATCGAGGAACTTTGCCGGATGCGGGTCGTTGCCCGGCGGCATCACCATCTCCAGCAGAATCACTTTGCCTTTTTTCTCGCCCATGGCGGTGTGGATATTGCGCAGGATGGTGAGCGCGCGCGGGTCGTCCCAATCGTGAATGATGTGCTTCATGATGTAAGCGTCGCCACCCGCCGGCGCGCTGTGGAAGAAATCGCAGGTTTGCAGCGCGCAGCGGTCTTCCAGGCCCGCGCGGCGGATGGCCTGCGCCGCCCCGGCCAGCACGTGGTCCAGATCGGTGAGCACGCCGCGCATCTGCGGGTATTTCTGCAAAATCGAACAGATCATTTGACCGTGGCCGCCGGCAATGTCTACCAGCGTACCGATGCCGCCGAAGTCGTAAACTTCCAGCGCGGCCGGCACTTCGATGCCGCTGAACGCGGTCATCGCGTGGTTGAACATTTCCGATTCGCGCGGATCCGTGCGGAAATAGTCAAAAGCCGGCATGCCCAGAACTTTATCGGCGCACGGATTGCCGGTGCGCACCGAATGCATCATCTCGGCGTAGATGCGGAAGTGGAACGGATCGCACCACCACAGCGCCACATCGCGCACCGAGCCGTGCGAGCCGCTGCGCAGCGCTTCGCTGGCCGGGGTGTGCGCAAAGGTGTGCGGCGCGGTTTCTTTGAAAATGCCCAGCGAGGCCAGCAGGCGCAGGATGCGGAAGAGCGCGTCGGTGTTCACTCCGGTTTCCTGCGCCAAATCAGCGGCGTTGCGCGGTTCATCGGTGATGCGGTCGGCAATGCCCAGCTCGATGGCCACGTTCAGCGCGATGGATGCAATGTAGCCGGAAGAAACTTGCAGCACCAAGTCGGCCGGTTTGGATTGGTGTGGCGGTGCTTGCGCAGGCGATGACATGATCTTTTCCTTTCGTTGCTTCTGTAGCGCTGGCCTTCGGCCTGCCCAGAGCGAAGCCGAAGTGGCCAGTAGCGTTGCGAAGTGAGTCAAAGGCGAGTCCACAGATTACACAGATTCCGCAGATTCTTCCACGCGGAGGGATGGCCGCAGATGGATCTTGTCTCAGCCTCGGCTTTCAAATCGGTTAGGAATTCCTCCAAGGGACGCGCGCGCAGGGCAAAGGCTCTATAGTGCTTTTGTTTCAATCTCGCCCCTGAGATCAGCAAGGAACTGATCAAGCGGCCGGGGGCCGAGGTCGCCTTTGGTGCGGTGGCGGACGGCGACGGCGCCGCTTTCTTGTTCTTTGCCGCCGACGATGAGCATGTAGGGCACCTTTTGCAGTTGCGCGTCGCGGATGCGCGCCTGCAACTTTTCGTTGCGGTCGTCGAGATGCACGCGGAAGCCGGCGGCGCTCAATTTTTCCGTGACTTGTTTGGCGTAGTCCATGAACTTGTCGCTCAGCGGCAGCACGGCGCACTGCACCGGAGCGAGCCACACGGGAAACGCGCCGGCGTAATGCTCGATGAGCACGCCGAAGAAGCGCTCGACCGAGCCCCACAACGCGCGATGCACCATCAATGGTTGATGCCGCGCGCCATCTTCGCCCACGTACTCCAGGCCAAAGCGCGGCGGCAGGTTGAAATCGAATTGCACGGTGGTGAGCTGCCACGGCCGGCCGATAGCGTCAATCAGCTTGATGTCAATTTTCGGCCCGTAAAACGCGGCTTCGCCCACCATGCGTTTGAACGGCACGTTCATGCGCTGCATGGTGTTGACCAGGGCGTTGGTGGCGCGCTCCCAGTCTTCGCGCTTGCCGGCGTAATTTTCCGGATGCGCGGGGTCCCACTCCGAAAGCTCCACCAGATAATCGCTGAACCCGAAGGTCTTCAGCGTAGCGAAGGCAAAATCAACGCAGGCTTCGATTTCCTTTTCGATCTGGTCGGGCATGCAGAAGATGTGAGCGTCGTCCTGGGTGAAGCCGCGCACGCGCAGCAGGCCGTGCAGCACGCCGCTGCGTTCGTAGCGGTACACGGTGCCCAGTTCGGCCAGGCGCACCGGCAATTCGCGGTAACTGCGCAGGTGCGACCTGTAAATCAGGATATGGCCGGGGCAATTCATCGGCTTCAACTGGTAATCGGCCTTTTCCACTTCGACCGCGCCGAACATGTTTTCTTTGTAAAAGCTGGTGTGGCCGCTGGTGGCCCACAAATCTTTCAGCATGATGTGCGGGGTAAACACCAGGGCATAGCCGCGCGCCAGCAATTCGTCGCGCAGCCAGTCTTCCATCAGCTTGCGCACCAGGCCGCCCTTGGGGTGCCAGAAGATCAGACCGGGACCCGCCGCTTCCTGAATGCTGAACAAATCCAGCTCGGGGCCAAGCTTGCGGTGATCGCGTTTCTTAGCTTCTTCGAGCCGGTGCAAGTATTCGTCGAGTTCTTTCTGGTTGGCGAAGCACACCCCGTAGATGCGCTGCATCTGCGGGTTGCCTTCCTGGCCCTTCCAGTAGGCGCCGGCGATGGACATCAGCTTGAAGGCCTTCAGGCGGCCCCAATCCGGGATGTGCGGCCCCAGGCAGAAATCAATGAATTTTCCCGATTGATAGAAGCTCACCATCGGGTCGGTGGCTTTTTCGGTGATCAGCTCGCACTTAAACTGCTGCGGCCAATCGGTGTAAAGCTTCAGCGCTTCAGCTTTGGCCAGCAGCTTGCGCTCGTTCTTGATTTTCTGCGCGGCCAGCTCGCGCATCTTGCCTTCGATGCGCTCGAGGTCGTCCTGGCTGAAGGGTTCTTCGCGCACAAAGTCGTAGTAAAAACCGTTGTCCACCGGCGGGCCGATGCCCAGCTTGACGCTGGGGAAAAGCTCGAGCACGGCCGCCGCCAGCAGGTGCGCACAGGAGTGGCGCATCACGTAGAGCGCGTCGGGATCATTCGATTTGAGCAGGGCCAGCTTTGTATTGCCTTCCAGCGGGCGCGACAAGTCCCACAGGCGGCCTTCTTCCACCGCGTTCGCGCCTTCGCCCAGCCGCGCCACCAGCACTTCCTCCGCGAGGCGCGGCGAAATCTGCCGGGCAATATCCAGCGGGGATGTGCCGCGCGGCACCTCGCGTACCGCGCCATCCGGCAATGTGATTTGCAGTGTGTCCGACATAGGGCCTTTCCAGCCTTCAGCGAAACTTCAAGATTAACAGAAACGCAACCGCAGATGAACGCCGATGAACGCGGAGCAGCATAACCACGCGGAAACCGGCCAGCGAAGCGAATCCCATCGTCAGGGTTTGGACGGCGAGAGCAGTTCTTTGCGCGTGAAGCGATGGCCGCACTTCTTGCAGGCGTAGTGCCCATCGCGCGGGCGGGTGATCACCTGCACTTCGCCGCAGGACGGGCACTTGCGCTGCCGTCCCACAACCGTGGCGATAATCACCGCGTACGGATTCATGTCCCCATTGTAGACCCGCCGCCAAAGAGAGCAATCCCCTTGTGCAGCGATTCAGGTGGATGCCTGGCTCGCGATTGCCACTGAATCTGCGCAGGCGTATGCTGACAGCAGGACGCCGCCCCGCGATTCGGAAGGTGACCCATGCTCCCACCCCGGCTTCTTTTTCATGAAACCACGCACTGGTTTGCGCGCGGACTTTCCGTGGTGCTGCTGATCTTCACCGCCGGAGTCCTCTATGGCAACGGACTGCCGAATCCCGCGCAGGCCACGCGCGTGGAGCTGTTTCTTTACGCAGCGTTCTTCTTCATGATGGCAGGCGCGGCGCTGGGAATGCGTTTCGAACGGCTGGGCGGATGGATGCTGGTCATCGCCTTCAGCCTGTTCTGGGTGGTCAATTCCATTGTGACGCGAAGTTTTCCTGTGGGCGTGATGTTTTTGCTTTACGGCATTGCGGGCGCGCTGTATCTGTTGAGCTGGTCGAGCGAGCCGCACCCCGCGCGCCCGGCGCGGCCGCGGCATGTGATCCGGCGCGCGCACTAGCAAGCTGCGAAAAAAGCCACTCCGTCATTCTGAGCCCTGTTTCTGGCGGAAGAATTTCGATCAAGAGTCCCTGGCGCCGTGAATATCGAGATTCTTCTTCGCGTGATTCGCCGCGCCGCGCCGAAGCGCATGCGCTCCTCAGAATGACGAGGAAGTGGCTTTTCCGCGCCTGCCCGGCAGGCTTTTCCGGCTCATGCGCGCCGGGCGCAGCCAGGAGTGGCCGCGCTACGGTAGAATTGGCGGCGCATGCGCGCGCTCGTTTCCATGCTCAGCCGGATCCGGTTGTATGGGGTGACCATCCCGGCCATCTATCTCTTCACCATTCTAATGGGAACAATCTCGCTCGCATTTTCGCTGGTGGATAGCGGCGGGCGGGCGCAGCACGCCTGTGCGCGTTTCTGGGCGCGCGGGTTGCTGTTTTTTTCGCGCGTGCGCGTTCGCGTGAGCGGCCTGGAACACGTAGCGCCGGGGGAAACCTACGTTTTCACCGCCAACCACTCGAGCTACATGGATATTCCGGTGATTTTCGGCTACCTGCCGGCCAATTTCCGGATTATGGCGAAATCTTCGCTCTTTCACATTCCGTTTCTGGGCTGGCATCTGCGGCGCTCCGGGCACATGCCAGTGGCGCAAAGGAACCCGCGGCGCGCGGCGCGCAGCCTGCTCGAGGCAGCGGGACACGTGGCAGAAGGCACGCCGGTGTTCGTGTTTCCCGAAGGCGGCCGCTCGAAAGACGGCCGGGTGGGAGAATTCAAGCCGGGAACATTTCTGATTGCCATCAAGTCCGGCAAACCTGTCGTGCCCATCACTTTGAACGGGGTGAAAGCCGTGCTGCCCATGCATTCCTGGGTGCTGCGTCCCGGGGATGTAGAAATGATCCTGCACGCGCCGATTGTCACCGCGGGCATGCATACCGATTCCGCGCCGGCTCTGGCGCAGCGGGTACGTGAAGCGATTCTTTCCTCATTCAAAGAAAGCTAAAGCACCCAAGGCGCGGGGAAAATTCAGAAAGAAATTCACCCCAAAAACAGAAGGCACAGGGAACCAGAGTTTTGCTCTGTGTCCTCTGTGCCTCTGTGGCCAATTCCTGGAAACCCTACGGGCGCTTGAGTGTGGCGCGCGGGTAGGCAGGCCGCGGGCCGGGCACGGGTTTGTACGTCTTTAAGGCTTCGTTGGCCAGCTCGATGGCCTTGTCGAGTTGCGGGTCCGCGCCCTTGTGTTCCAGGTCGGGCCGCTGCTGGACTTCATAATCGGGATCTACGCCATGATTTTCGGCAATCCACTTGCCGTCGGCGTGGAAGCCGAAGCCGGGCGCCGTCACCGAGCCGCCATCCATCATGGGCACCCCATTGCCGATGCCCACCAGTCCGCCCCAGGTGCGTTCGCCCACCACCGGCCCGATCTTTTCCTTCTGGAAGAACCACGGGAAGGCGTCGCCGCCGGAACCGGCGAGCTCGTTAACCACCATGACCTTTGGTCCGAAATAGCCGGAAGGCGGCCAGGGCACATCCTTGCCATCGCGCGGAGCGACCGCTGCCAGGTAATCGCGGCGCAGTTTATCGGTGAAGAAGCTGGGGATGAAGCCGCCGCCGTTGTAGCGTTCATCGACGATCAAGCCATCCTTATCCAACTGGCCCGCCCAGTAGCGGTCGAAGTTGATCAGGCCGGGGACCGCCGTGTTGGGCACATGCATGTAACCGATGCGGCCGTTGGTGCGCTTGGCGACATACTCGCGGCGGCCTTCGATCCAATCGGCATAGCGGATGCCGGTCTCGCTGGCGGTCGGCGTCACGGTAATTTCCCACGCGCCTTCGGCGCTGGGTTTGGAGTTGACCTTCAACGTGACCACGCGGCCCGCAAGATTCTGGAAGGGCGCGTACACATCTTCCTGCGCGCTCACCGTTTTGCCGTTCACGGCCACCAGGAAGTCGCCTTCCTTGACCTTCAGGCCGGGCTCGGCCAGCGGGGCGCGCGTGGCCGGATTCCAGTTTTCGCCTTTGTAGATTTTGGCGAATTTGTAGAAGCCGCCCTCGAGCGCGAAATCCACGCCGAGCAGGCCCACGTTGATATTGGGCCTCTGCGGCACGTCGCCGCCCTGCACGTAGGCGTGCGAGGTTTCCAGTTCGGCGATCATCTCGCCGATGATGTAGCTCAGGTCGCTGCGGTGCGCCACGTAGGGAAGCAGCGCTTCGTAGCGTTTGCCGATGGCGGTCCAATCGCGCCCGCCCATCGCCGGATCCCAGAAGAAATCGCGCTCGATGCGCCACGCTTCGTGGAAAAGCTGCTTCCATTCATCGCGGGAATCCACCACGGCTTGAATCTCACCGGTGTTCAAGCGGCCGTCGCCGACGCGCTTGGGGGGCGCCGGGGCAGCATCCACGATGCCGAACTGTGGCCCGGCATGGTAGAGCACTTTCTTGGCTTCCTTATCCAGCGCGTAGTCGAAAATATTTGCCAGAAGAACCTTCGATTCGCGGCCCTTGATGTCGTACACCATCAGCGTGTTGGGTGGAGTCGGCGGGCCTAGCTGCGGCACGCCGGCCTGCTGCACTTCAAAGGGCGTGGAAACGTAGAAGAACTTGTCGCGGCCCGCGGAAAGCTGGTTGTAGGTGCCCGGCGGGATGCCCGGCACGGTGACCACGCGGTTAGCGATGCCCTCGACGTCTATGACCAGCGGTTTATCTTCTTTCTTCTCGGGAGCTTTACCGGGAGCGCCCTGCGAGGCCGCTGCGGCCGGAGCGCCCGCTGGGGCTGCGGCCCCGGCGTTTGCCGGCGCATCTTTCTTTTCGTCCTTCTTTTCCTCGACGTCCTTTTCTTCGTCGCTGCGCGGAGCAAAGGGCGAAGCTTCGTCTTTTTGCAGGGTCACCGCGTAGATTCCCGCGGTGTGGTAGTAGTTGAATTTGAAATCGAAGGTGTCCCCGGCCGGATGGAAATAGCGGTTGGAGATGAAGTAGATATATTTTCCGTTCAGGTCGAAGACCGGATTGTTATCGTTGTAAAACGTGTCGGTGACCGGGAAAACTTTCTTCTGCTCGAGCGAGTAGAGCACGATCTTGCTGTTGCGGTTGGGCGCCGCTTTGGAATAGGTCACCCAGCGGCTGTCCGGCGACCAGTTGCCGTCGTTGAGCGTGCCGCGGTCATCCTGGTCAATCAGGATTGGCTTTTTTTCGGCGATGTCCACGTACCAGAGCTTGAATTCCTTATCCCAGTAGAGCAGTTTCTTGCTGTCGGGCGACCAGATGGGCCCATAGCGGTACACCTTGCCGTCGCTGGTGATGCGCGTTTCTTCCCCGCCGCGCTGCGGCATGGTGTAGAGCTCGTACTCGCCGCTGCGGTCGCTCAGATAGGCAATCCACTTGCCGTCGGGCGACCATGCCGGGTTCAGTTCATGCACGCCCGGTGAATTGGTCAGATTGCGCGTCGAGCCGTTTTCCGCCGGCGTGGTAAAGATATCGCCGCGCGCCTGGAACAGCGCGCGCTGGCCGGTGGGCGACAAGTTGTGCGTGGTGATGAACCCCGCCACATTGCGCAGCGCGGGCCGCGCTGTGATGGCGTCGGTATTCACTGTGACGTGCAGTTGCGTCTGCTTGCCGCTCTTCACGTTGTAGCGGTACAGCGTGCCGCCGTTTTCAAACGCGA
>CAZCNH010000002.1:0-130005 GCA_964500065.1 uncultured Acidobacteriaceae bacterium | reverse complement strand
GCTTCAAAACTTCTTCGAAGAACGAAAGGGCGCGGCTGTCTCCCGATTGCCCCAGCCAGAAGATCGCCTGCTTGCGCACCACGGGATTTTTGTTGGTCTTGGCCACTTGAATCAGCATGGGCACGCCTTCGTCTTTGGGAAGCTGGCTCAGCGCGAACACGGCCTTCTTTTTCACTTCGGTTTCCGGGTCGTTCTCGATGGCCGCGGTAATGGCATCGGCGGCCTTTTTTCCGGCGCGCTGGCCCAGCCAGAAAAGCGCCTGCCCGCGCACGCGGGTACTGCGATCATTCTTCGCCACGGCAATCATGGCGTCCACTGCTTCGGGCACTTTGCTGACGTGCAATCCGAACACGGCTTGTTCCCGGACTTTGTCGCTGGGATCGTCTTTCACGATGCGTTGCAGCACGGCATAACCGGCGCGGCCGCGGGCCGATCCCAGCCAGAACACGACTTGCTTGCGCAGCGCCTCGGGTTGGCCGGCGGCGGCAAATTGTTCGAGTTCACGGTCCACGGAAGGATCCTTGGTCAGCGCGATGGCCCCCACCGCCTGCTTGGCAATTGAGCGGTCATCATCACCTTCGAGACTGCGCTCCCACTGCGCGGCACGGACATAAGCAGCGAGCAGTGTCGTGCTTTGCGCCGCATTCACGTCGGTCAGCCAGGTAACCGGAAGCCCCGCGGCGTCAATCTCGCACTCCTGCGAAAACGTGCGCAGGCGGCCGACTGTACCGTGTTCCGCGCGGAACATCACCATCAGGAGCGCATTTTCCAGATTGACCCGTCGGCTCTCGTTCGTGCCGGAGTAGGTGCCACCATCGGTGCGTTCCAACCGGCATGAGCCGCAACAGGAATTGCCACGACCATTGTCCCAACTCGACCAGCAGCACATCTGCCGCTCGCCATCGACCACCGGCACGGCGTAGCCAATCCAGCCCGGCGCTTGTTGCGCGGCCACTGCCGCGCGGAATTCTTTGTCGAGTCCGGCTGCGGCGGAGCGACTGCTCATCTTGGCGTTGCTGATGCGCGGGGATTGGGCGAACGCCACCCCGGCCATCGTGAGGAAGCCGATCAGCAAGAGTGCAAGGCGGCGCAGCGGAATCATTGTATGAAGTGAGAGCATGGGTCCTCCAACTTTGTGACACTCTTTGGACTCACCAAGCCGCACGCGGTTAGGCGCCCGCGCGCGGGCAGCGGAAGCTCCCAGCAGCGGGTGGGGCACACACGCAAGCCATCCGCGACGTTTCACATGTGAGATTGCTGTCGCCCGGGTCTTCAACCCGGGGATTCCCATGGATGGCGCAGTTACGAACCTATGTGCAGCCCTGCTTCTGCAAAGCCGGCTACAGATGGTCATCGCCCAGCAAACAAAGGGCTTGGTGGCACCTAACCGCTGGGAGAAAATCCAGTCCAATGGAATGGATGGAGCAGAACGATGCAGCCGCTGTGGCCCAGGCCCTTGCTGGCGACCGGGACGCTTTTCGTCAACTGGTCGAGCGGCACAGCCAAGCCATCTTCCGGCTCGCCTTTCGCATGACGCGGAATGAACAAGACGCGGAAGAAGTTGTACAAGAGACGTTTCTGCGCGCCTACCGCAATCTCGAGCAGTTCGAATCCCGCGCCAATTTCGGAACCTGGCTGTACCGCATCGGCGTGAATTGCTCGCTCGACTTGGTGCGTTCGCGCAGGCGGCATGTGGAAGGACGCGAAGTGGCTCCCGAAGGCGAAGACGCGGGCGATCCGCTGGACTCGATTCCTGCGGCGAATCCCGGTCCAGATCGGCTGGCCATCGCCGGGCAGATGCGCAAGCGCGTGGAAATCGAACTGGCACGGCTGAGCGAAACCGAGCGCACCGCGTTCCTTCTGCGCCACGTGGAAGGTCGTTCGATTGAAGAAATCGGCGCCATCCTTGGCCTGCGTAACAGCGCCACGAAGAACAGCATTTTTCGCGCCGTGCAGAAGTTGCGCACCGCGCTGGCGCCGCTGGCCGGTCCGCATGCGCACGGCGCCGAAGCGGGCCTTTAGCGGCAAGCTGAAGAATGGAATGGGAAGGGCAAAAGCATGAACCATTTGAGCGAAGACGAATTGATCCTGCACTACTACAAGGAGACGGATGCCCCGGCCCGCGCCGCGCAGCACCTGTCAGAGTGTGCCGAATGTGCCACGCAATTTGCCGCTCTCACCCAGGTGCTGTTGAGCGTGGAGGCTGCCCCGGTACCCGAACGCGGGCCAGAGTATGGCCCGCAGGTATGGCAGCGCATCCAGGGCCAGGTGATTGCGCGCGAGCCGAAACGCGGCTTTGTGTGGAGCGATTGGTTCGGGATGCGGAAACTGGCCATGGGCGCGACGGTGGCGATGCTGGTGATCGCCGCGTTTCTCGCCGGGCGTTACGGGCCGCATCAGGATGACTCGGCAAGCACAGGCAACCCACAACGGGTGCGTGAACGCATCATGTTTGTTGCCGTGGGCGAGCATCTGGAGCGCTCGCGCATGGTGCTGGTGGAACTGGTGAATTCGCCGGAGGGCGGCACAGTGAACCTGACGGGCACGCGCGGCTGGGCGGAGGACTTGGTGGAATCCAACCGGCTCTACCGGCAGACAGCTATGCAGGCTGGTGACAAAAGTTTGAGCAGCGTACTCGAGGAACTCGAACGCGTGCTGCTGGATGTGGCGCACAGCCCGGATCAGATTTCTACCGCGGAACTGGATTCCATGCGCAAGCGCATCGAAGCCAAGGGCATCATTTTCAAGTTGCGCGTGCTGGAAACGCAGTTGCAGCAGCGCAGCGGACGGTCCCAGCCGAAGAGCGGGACGGTGACGTTGTAAAACGCGCTACACAATTCGCGCGTGACTTTTTCTGAAAAGGCCAGTCATAGGAGTGGACGCCGCAAGCAAGCGCGTGGAAACGACAAGGAGAACGTGAAATGAACGCAGCAAGAAATTGGACACTGGGAATTTTCGCGGGGCTTGCATGGACCGCCGCGGCCGGGGCGCAAGCGCCGCCTGCGCCGCCTGCATCAGCGAATGCACCCGCTACCCGTCCTGCGGCTCCGCCTGCGCAAGCGAAGCAAGAGAGGCCGGGGCGCGCGCCCAGAGCGCCTCGCGCGTTGTTTCCTCCTGCAGATTCGCCGGCGCCTATGCCGCTGATGGAACTCGACCTGATGATGGCGATCGAACCGATGCTGCCACTCGAGCCTCCCTCGGTCGAGCCGCCAATCTATTTGATGGACTTTCCGGAAGCAGCATTGCCGATGCCCCCTGTGGCGCCCATGGCCCTGCCGGCTGGGCCACCCCCGCGCACTCTGTTTGCGCTGGATGCGGCGCCGCGCGCGACCCGCGCCGGCGTGTGGGAATCCGACACGCAGGAAGACCGGCGCCAGCGCGAGCGCGAACGGGAAGAAGAAGTCAGGCAACGCGCCGAGGAACTGAAACAGCGCGAGATCGAGCGCAAGGAACGCATCAACGAATACTACGAGGGCTGCATCGAAGCCGTGAACGAAAACCGCTGGGACCGCGCCGTGGATCGTTGCGACCGCGTGGTGACCGCAGGCGGCAACCGCGCCGACGGCGCGATGTACTGGAAAGCGTATTCGCAGAACAAACTGGGCCGCAAAGCCGATGCGCTATCCACTCTGGCGGAAATGCAGAAAGGCTATCCGCAAAGCCGCTGGCTGGGCGACGCCAAAGCCCTGGAAGTGGAAGTGCGGCAGTCGAGCGGGCAAACGGTCAACCCTGGCGACGTGAGCGACGAAGACCTGAAGCTGCAGGTGATTCAAAGCCTGATGAACAGCGGCTGCCCGGATGAGGTGATCCCCGCGCTGGAAAAAGTGCTGAAGGGCACCAGTTCTCCCCGGCTGAAGGAACGCGCTCTGTTCGTGCTGGCGCAGTGCAATTCGGTCCGGGCGCGCGAGGTGATCGGGCAGATCGCCCGCGGGCAAGGCAACCCCGATCTGCAGCGGCGCGCCCTGCGCTACATCGCGCAGTTCAGCGGGCGCGAAAGCCGGCAAATCCTGAGCGATGTGTACGGCTCGACCAGCGATCCCGACGTGAAGCGCAGCATCATCAACAGCCTGATGATCAGCGGCGAAAAAGAACGCCTCTTCACCATCGCCAAAACGGAATCGGACGCCGAATTGCGCGCCTACGCCATCAACCAACTGGGCGTCTCCGGCGGGCAGAATGAATTGTGGCAACTGTACGGCTCGGAAACGTCCATCGAAATCAAGAAGCGCATTCTGAATTCGATGTTCGTCGGCGGCAGCACCGACCGTTTGCTGGAAATCGCCCGCAGCGAAAAGAACCCGGAATTGCGCAAAGCCGCCATCCGCAGCGTGGGCTTGACCGGCAAGGGCGGAGACGCGCTGACCGGCATCTACAGCAGCGAATCCAGCAGCGAAATCAAGAAGCAGATCCTCAACGCGCTCTTCCTGCAGAACAATGCCAAAGCCATCGTGGAGATCGCGCGCAAGGAAAACGATCCGGAATTGAAAAAGAGCGCGGTGCACTGGCTTTCTCTGATGAACTCCAAGGAAGCTACCGCCTTCCTGATGGAGTTGCTGAACAAGTAGGATTTCTCCAGAAACGGTACGGACAAAGGAGAGGAACATGGGTCGCAGAATGGCAGTGGCAATCATCGTACCCGCAGTCCTGCTGGCTTTCGCCCCGGTGCAGCACGCGCAGAGTGCAGCAGAAGCAAAAGCCAGAGCGGACGCTGAACGCGAAAAGGCGCTCGTGGCGGCAAAGAAAGCGGAAACCCTCTTGGGCAGCGGCGAAAGGAGCACGGCGCTAGCCAGGGCTGAAGCCGAACTGGCTGGCGTGGCTTCCAAGCTTGACGGTGTGCGCCGGGCCCGGGCTCAGGCGGAATTGGATGCCGTGGAACGCATGCTGAGTTCCGTCGATGGGTGGAGACTTGAAACCGAACTGGATCGCGTGCAGTTCACCCTGGCGAATTCGGAAATGGCCATGGAGCAGGCAGAAGTTGCGCGCGCGGGCGCGGCTCTGGTGGGGCAATCCGGCCCGCAAAGCGACCCCGCGTTGACCGAGGACCAGGAACTGAAATTGATGGCCATCAACAGCCTGCGCAACACCAGTTCCGAGGAAGCGGTGCCGCTGCTGGAAAAAGTATTGAAGGGCAGCGAGCCGATGAAATTGAAGGAGCGCGCGCTGACCGTGCTGGCGAGCTTTGAAACCGGCAAGGCGCGGGATGCAATCATCGCCGTTGCGCGGAACAACGCCGACCGCGCTTTGCAATTGCGCGCCCTGCGCTACCTGGCGCGACTGGATAGCGCGGTCACCCGGCAGGTGATGGGCGAGATTTACAAGTCTTCCACCGATGCCGACGTGAAGAAGACCATCATCCGCGGGTATCACGCAATGGAAGATTCAGTGCAAATCGCTTCCATCGCCCGCGGCGACGCCGATGCGGACATGCGCGCCTACGCCATCCGCCACCTGGGCGCGGAAAACGCCCGTAAGGAACTGCGCGAACTGTACGGGGTCGAACAGGCGCCGGAAGTGAAAACGCAAATCCTGCGCGCGCTGGCCTCTTCCGGCGATCACGAAAAACTGCTGGAAATCGCCAAAACCGACAAAGACGCCAAGCTGCGCCGCGAAGCCATCCGCCAGATGAGCGCGGTGGATTCGCCGTCCATGGGCGATGCCATCGTGGCCCTCTACGGGGCGGAGACCGATACCGACGTACGCAAAGAAGCGCTGCGTACGCTGGCGCGCCAGGAAGATGTGAGGCGCCTGGTGTCCGTGGCTCGCGCGGAAAAAGATCCCGCCCTCAAGCGCGCGGCGGTGGATTACCTGGCGCGCATGAACACTAAAGAAGCTAACGATTTTCTGCTGGAGCTTCTCAACAAGTAGCAAGTACCAGCGTTTTCTCAGGCGCCTCGGATAGTTCCAATCTGAGGCGCTTTCCTTTTGCAGCGGCAAATGACCGGGCTTGCGGCGGACAGGTTTCCGCCCGCCTTGCCAATGCTTGATTGCGGCTAAAAAGCGAGCTAGATTGCCCTCTCAAACCGGGAGGGTGGCCCGCAAATGGAGGCTCGTGAGACACACGCGAATTATCGTCACCCACTACGGCGGGCCAGACGCACTGCAAGTGGTCGAGGAGACGTGCCCCGAGCCGAAGCGCGGTGAAGTTCGGGTGAAAGTGCTGGCGGCAGGTGTCGCCCTACCCGACTTGATGATGCGGGAAGGCATTCATCCCGAGACGCCTCGCCTGCCATTCACACCGGGTTGGGATCTGGTGGGCATAGTGGATCAGCTCGGCGCCGAGGTTCCCGGAATTACGCCAGGCCAGACAGTTGCCGCGTTGCCGATCAGTGGTGCGTACGCGGAGTTCGTATGCCTGCCCCAGCGGGAATTGGTTCCGGTGCCAGCGGGGTTGGATGCTGCTGAAGCGGTCAGCCTTGGCCTGAACTACGTTACGGCATACCAGATGCTGCATCGCTCCACGCAGGCCAGGTCGGGCCAGCGCGTGCTGATCCACGGCGCGGCCGGCGGAGTCGGCACCGCGCTGTTGCAGCTGGGCAGCCTTGCCGGGGTGGAAATGTACGGTACCTGTTCCGCGCAAGGCGCGTCTATCGTTTCCGGCTTGGGCGGTATCCCCATTGATTACCAGCGACAGGATTTCGTGAAAGAAATTCGCCGCCTCACAGGCGAGGGTGTTGACGTTGTCTATGACGGCATTGGGGGCAGCCACCTGTGGCGTTCCCGCGAGGCTTTACGTCCGGGCGGGAAGGTAGTTGTCTATGGACTGACTGCCTCGCTGCGCGGCGGACGTTTGGCTTCTGGTGGTTCCGGCCAGCGTCATCGCTTCCGTGAAGCCGGCGTCCTCGGATTGCATATTGCGCGCAGTTGGTTGCTCCCCGGCCGAAAGAGGATGGTTCCCTACAGTATCCAGTGGCTCAAACGGATGAGACCGGCATGGTTCCGCCATGATTTCATGGCCCTGCTGGATCTTCTGCAAAAGCGGAAGATCAAACCGCTCATCGCGCGGCGATTTCCACTTGCCGAGGCGAGACAAGCGCATGAATTGCTCGGCCACGGGGGCGTGACCGGCAAGATCGTCCTCGTCGGCAACGCGTGAAACCGCAGGTTGGCAGGCCGACAGCGTTTCAGGGACTATTCTTTTTCTTCTTGCAGCTTACGGCAACGCCGTTGCGCCCCTCAGGGTGAAGGTAGCTTTCGAACTCGGGCAGCGAGCGCATATATTCGTAATACGCTGCCGTACCATGCATGCCGCCGCGACTGGAAACATTATGGCCCACGATGCAACCGCCCGCGGCAAGCTTGGGGATCACCGCCTTTGCGTAGTTCGTGTACCAGTCCTTATCTGCATCAATAAACACAAAATCGAAAGGGCCGGGTAGATCGTTCACCAGTTGGTGAGCATCGGCGAGCCGCGCGTCAATTTGGTCAGATACGCCGGCTTCTTTGAAGTTGGCAAGGGCTTCGCGGTGGCGCCGTTCGTCAATTTCCAGGGTGACCAGCTTGCCGCCCGTCTTGCGCAAGGCCCACGCCATCCAGATACCCGAATGGCCCGTGGACGTGCCGATTTCCAGAGCGCGCTTGAACTTGTTCTGCAGGATCAGGTCGTGCAGGATCTTGCCGTCGGCTTCGGGCACGTTCATGTCGCGCCACTGACTGCGCATCTTGTCGAGGAACTGCCGGAGACGGGCATCAGCGGCATCCTGAGCCCTGAGCGCAGGAGTGAAACCACAAACCAACAGCAATACGACGACGCGCGCCATCCACGTTGCAAAAGTACTCACGGCCTGCCTCCTTGCCACAGCCGGCACTGGGCCACGCCCGCATTCGGGGTAAGATATGGCCCAGGAAATTCTTACAAAATAGGAGACGCTGGTGAACCGTATTCCATTCAGATTGATTGTATTCGGAGTTCTGGCTGTGCTGATGACCGCATGCAGCGGGACGGAAAAATCCGCCGAGAAGGCTGCGGCCCCGCCGCCCGCAGCGGATGCAGCGATTCTCAAGCCTGCCTATGATTCCATCAAAGCGCAGGATTTGCTCGCCCAAATCAAGGTGCTGGCGTCGGATGATTTCGAGGGCCGCCAGCCGGGCTCCGCGGGCGAAGAAAAAACCGTGAAGTATCTGGAAGAGCAAGCCAAGGCCATCGGGCTCGAGCCGGGCAATCCCGACGGCACCTACATTCAACCGGTGCCGCTGGTGGGCATCACCGCGCAGCGCCCGATGACCATGAAGTTCACGCCCAGGAAAGGCGCGGCGGTAACGGCCGAGTTCGGCCCAGACTTCGTGGCCTGGACCAAGCGGGTGGTGCCCAGCGTGAGCGTCAACGCCGACATGATTTTTGCCGGTTACGGAGTGCAAGCCCCAGAGTTCAAGTGGGACGACTTCAAGGGCATGGACGTGAAAGGCAAAGTCATTGTGGTGCTGGTCAACGATCCGCCTGTCGAGAACGAAAATATCTTTGGCGGCAAGGCTATGACCTACTACGGCCGCTGGTCGTACAAGTTCGAAAAGGCCGCGGAACTGGGCGCGGCGGGCTGCCTGATCATTCATGAAACCGGCCCGGCAGGTTACGGCTTTCAGGTGGTGCAGGGCCGCATGGCCGAGCAGTTTGACCTGGACACGCCGGACAAAAACATGGGCCGCGCGGCGATGGAAGGCTGGATCACCTACGAAACGGCGGAAAAACTTATGAAACTGGCGGGGCAGGATCTGGCCGCGCTCAAGAAGGCTGCCGTAAGCCGCGACTTCAAGCCGGTTCCGCTCGGCGTGCGTGCTTCTCTCACCATCCAGAATAAGCTGCGCAAAGTGGCGTCGCGCAACGTGATCGCCAAAGTCGCGGGCAGCGATCCGAAGCTGAAGGATGAATACGTCATCTACACCGCGCACTGGGATCACTTCGGCATCGGCGCGGAAAAGAGCGGCGACAAAATCTACAACGGCGCGGAAGACAATGCCTCCGGCACCGCCCAGGTGCTGGAGATCGCGCGCGCTTTCAAGAAGCTGGCCGCGCCGCCGAAGCGCTCGCTGCTGTTCCTGTGGGTCACTGCGGAAGAGCAGGGACTGCTTGGCTCGCAGTACTATGCGGAGCATCCGTTGTACCCGCTGGCCAGCACCGCCGCGGACATCAACATTGACGCGCTGAATATGCTGGGACGCACCCGCGACATCATCAGCATCGGTGTGGGCAATTCCACGCTGGATGAAGTGCTGGCGCAGGCGGCGAAGGAGCAGGGTCGCGTGGTGAAGCCCGACGCCGAACCGGAGAAGGGCTTCTTCTACCGTAGCGACCACTTCAATTTCGCCAAGCAGGGCGTGCCCGCGCTTAACCCCAACGGCGGAGTGGACTACCTCGGCAAGCCCGCTGATTGGGGCATGAAGATGCGCGATGAATTTACCAGCAAGCATTATCACCAGCCCAGCGACGACGTGAAGGACTACTGGGACTTGAGCGGCCTGGCGGAAGATTCGCAGTTGTTGCTGACCGTCGGCTACCGCGTGGCCAACGATCCCAAACTGCCGGAATGGAAGCCGGGCACCGAGTTCAAGGCCAAGCGCGAAGCTTCTCTGCAACAACGCAAATGACCGCGATTGGGGCCCTGCTCCGGCGGGGCCTGATCGCTTAACCCTTACAGCACCACGATGCAGCAACCCTGTTGTTGCCTGCGCGGTTTCCCTCTAACCTGAAGCGGTACGAGGGAGGAACCCGTGTATTCACTTGGGAAGCGGGTGCTGGCTTGGAGTGCGGCGGTTTCTTTGGCCGCGGCCCCAGCGCTGACTGCGTCGAAACCGCTGGGCTTGGTGTTGCGCGCGGATAAAGCGCGGCTCACCAGCGCTCCGGCGCAGAGCGGCACCAACGTATACGCCGGCGATTCAGCTTCCACGGAAAAGAATGGCGCGCTGCTGATGCAACTGGGCAATGCCCAGGTGCAAATGGGCAGCGAGAGCCAGGCGCGTTTCGACGCCAGCGAAGGCCGGGTAACGGCCGCCCTCAGCCACGGAACCTTGAGCTTTGCCGTGGAAGGCGAAGAATCCATGCTGGTCTACGCCGCAGGAGCGTGGATTCGCGCGCAAGGCACGGGCCGCACCAACGGCGAAATCTCCATCCTGGGTGCCAACGAACTGCTGGTCACCAGCCGCGGCGGCGCGCTGGAAGTCATTGTGGACAACGAAACCACCGTGGTGCCGCAGAACCAGTCCGCCCGCTTGGGACTGGAGCCGGAGCGGCATGAAGTCGAAGGCGCGGGCAAGAACACCGGCCGCAAGCGGCGAATCGCCGCCTATACGCTGACGGCGGCTGGAGTGGCCGCCATCGTCACCTGCGCTGTCCTGTTCAACACCGGCAATTCCGCAAGCCCCGTGCAGGTCAGCGGGCACTGCAACTGAATTCTCCTTTCTTTATCGGCCAAGAACCGTCGAGCGACTATTCATCGGCTGTCGTGCGCCGTTTTTTGGCATCGGCCATGAACTTCTCGATTTCCTCGATAGTGCGCGGCAGCCGCGACGACAGCAGCTTGTAACCGGTCTCGGTGACCAGCACATCATCTTCGATCCGCACGCCCAGGTTTTCTTCGGGGATGTAGATGCCGGGCTCCAGGGTGAACACCATGCCCGGCTCCAGCTTGCGCCCGCGCGGCCCGGGGTCGTGCACGTTCAGGCCGATGTGATGGCCGAGCCCGTGGATGAAATATTTTCCCAGCGGCTCGCCCTTCAGATCCTTGCCGTGGGTATTGATGTAGTCGCGGGCGATCTTGTCGAGCGAATTGGGCCCTTCGCGATCCAGCGACATGCCCGGCTTGACCGCGGCCAGCGCGGCGTTCTGCGCCGCCAGCACGATTTCATAGATTTCGCGCTGGCGCGGCGTGAACTTGCCGCTGGCCGGAAACGTCCGCGTGATGTCCGCCGAATAGCCGCTGTAGGACGCGCCCACGTCAATCACGATGATGTCGCCGTCTTCAATCTTCTTGCCCACATCGTTATAGTGCAGCACGGTCGAGTAGAAGCCGGAGCCCACGATGGGCGCATAGGCTTCCACTTCCGCGCCGCCGCGCTTGTGTACCCATTCCATGGCCGCGGCGATTTCGTATTCGTACACGCCGGGCTTGATGCGGCGCATGGCCTCGAAATGCGCGTCGAGCGACAGATCAATCGCCTTTTGCAGCAGCGCGATTTCTCCGGCTGATTTCACCTGGCGCATTTCCGCGATGGTTCCGGTCACGTCCTTGTATTCCGCGGTAACCATCGCTTTCTTCATCCATTCGATCCAGTTGGCTTCGTGCGGATATCCGCCGCGGCCCGGCGGCGGCAGCAGCGTGTAAAAGTTGTTCCACACGGTGACGATCCTGCCCAAATCGCCGCGCAATTCGGCGAAGTTGCGCACGCTGGCCACGCCCAGCTTTTCCGCCGTGCCGGGATCATCCGGCCCCAGCCGCGGCGCATCCCATTTTTCGCGCAGCAGATTCCGCGCCGGCAGGTAGAGCACTTCGCGCGGCCCGTCGTAGCTCTTCCCTTCCGGCGTGCTTTGCGGCAGCAGAACCAGCGCCGCGCCCTCCTGCGAATGCCCGGTCAGATAAAAGAAATTTTCTTCCTGCTGGAAAATGTAGGAAGGCGATGCGTTCTCGCGCCCGGTGTAGCCGAACAGAATCACCGGCCCATCTACTTTGGCGCGCAGCGCCGCGCGCCGCGCCTGAAAGGCGGTACCGGCTTCGCGCTCGCGCGGCCCCGCCAGCGCCACCGACACCCACAACAGCGCAGCCACCAGGATTGCTCCCACCGCCGCGCGCACCGCTTTGCTAGAAGGACGAATCATCCGATCACCTCAGGCTGAATTGAAAATTTGAAGCGGCAATATGAAACCACAGTTGCCCGCAGTTGAACACAGATATTCCCAAAACCGCGATGCCGCACGGTTCGGACCCCTGCCCCCCCTCCCTATTTTTGAGTATCGTTTTGACCGGAAAGGATTTACGCAAACAAGCCGACGCATCGTCATGATCCTGTGGGAGTTCAACCCGCGCACGGGCATAACGATGCTTAGAGCGCGCTCCGGCCCCAGCCACTTGCAAGGGTATCCCCGAAAAATGCGCCGGACGAAGTGCATGGAACATAAGCAGTTGCAGAACATTGCTGCCTAAAATTGTGCAGGCAAACCACTTGCGGAATCTCGCCTCGCAAGTGTGTGCAGGATAAGGGGATAATGGCGGATCAAGGAAAGCAGCGCGGGGCGTGGCCATTGCAGCCATATAGATAACTACCGCACAGTATATTAGCATATAGCAATATCATGTCAAGTTCATTTTCACGCAGGGAAACTCCCCTGGACTGCGACGGCTCTGCCGCCGCCCGCCTTTGGCGCGAAGCTCTGCTTCGCGTGCCATGGTGGAAAGATCAAGGACCCAGAACCATTGAACGGATTGCCATCATCGTAGGTGATTTCACTTGCGCGCCAGACCGCGGGTGGTGCAGGCGTTGTAGAGCCGGGGCGCGTTTAGTCCCGGCAGTTTTGAAGTGCGTCCCTGCAAAAAATCCTGCCGGGACAAAGACCGTCCCGGCTCTACAACGGCTTCAGAAGAAGGCGTGAACGAACACAGGCTGGAAGCCTGTTTTACGGCGCGAGCAGGTGACGGGTGAACCACCGGAAATCTTCTTCGTTGCGGCGGCGCTGGTGGGCGGGTTGTTGCAGGCTGTGCGGCTCGCCGGGGTACACGACGAAGCGGGTGGCGACGCCGTGTTCGCGCAGGGCGCGGAACCAGGCGCGCGCGTGGGCGATGGGCACGCGCTCGTCGCGTTCGCCACAATGAATGAGCGTAGGCGTCTTGACCTGCGCGGCCAGTCGCAGCGGGGAGCGCTCCCAGTAGAAATCATTCTTCTCCCAGGGCGAGCCGAGCATGTAGTAGCGGCTGCCGTAGGTGTAGTCGGATAGAAAATACTGCATGCGCCAGTCGGCCACCCCGGCGCCGGTGCTGGCGGCGCGGAAGCGCGTGGTATTGGCAACCAGCCAGTTGGTGAGCACGCCGCCGGCGCTCCAGCCCATCACGCCGAGCCGGTCTTTATCCACCCAGCCACGGCGGATCAGCTCGTCAATGCCTTCGAGAATGTCCTGCGCGTCGCGGCCGTTGCGGTCGCCCACGCTACGCGCGGCAAATTCTTCGCCGTAGTTGGTAGAGCCGCGGTAGTTGGGCAGAAACACGGCAAAGCCCGCGCCCGCCAGCACGTTGGCAAAGGGATGGAACGCAGCCAATTCCGCGCTGGCTGGGCCGCCGTGGATCATGGTGATCAGGGGATAGCGTTGCTTGGTGGCGAGGCTTGCCGGCGGTTCAAAGTAAATTCCCTCGACGGTCTGTCCATCGGACGCGCGCCAGCGCACCACACTGAATTGCGGCAGAAGAAGATTCGCCTCGCGGAATGCGGCGTTGTGCTGCGTGAGTGGAGTTTCACTCCATTGGTTGTCCGGACTGTCGCCGCCAAAATAGATAGACAACCTTTCTTGTGCCATGTCCAGCAACCAAATCTCGCCAGCCTGATCCGGCGATTCGCGGATGAATGCCGCTTTTGCTCCGGCGCGATCCACGGAAACATCTCCCGTTACAGCCTGCGACTTCGAAACCGGGCCAGATTCCCCCGCGGGCCAATTCACCCAATGGAGCCGCTGGCTCGCGCCGCTGCCCGCGATAACCAGCAAACGCGTGGGGCTGATCCAGGCAACCTGTTCGATCGGGCCGGAGAATTTCTCCTGCGCCGTCGCCGTGGTGTTCACGGGCACGTGGCGGATGTCGCCCGAGGCGCGGTCCCAAAAGAAAAGCGAGCCTTGTAATGCTCGTTGTGCGAGGGTCTTATCGGCGTCGGCAAGAAAAGCCACGCCCGCGCCATCGGGGTGCCAGGCCATGCCCGATTCGGTGATGAGTGAATTGCGGGTGAGTTGGCGGGGCGCGACGGATTCCGCGGCGGTGAGCGCCAGATAGTACAACTCGGTTTGCGGGCCTTCGTTGAAATACGGAGTGGGTGCGGCGGTGAAGACCAGCGCCTTGCCGTCCGGCGCAACCGCGAATTCGCGGACGTGGCCCGGCCCGGTGGCGATGCGCGATTTTTCTCCGGTGGCGAGATTCAGGTACCACAGCGACGCGGACGCGCGCCCTTCATCTTCCACTACGGCGCGGTCTTGCGCCGCCTTTGGCTCCTTGGAGGACGCGGGGCGTGTTGCGGCGGCATAGAAAATTGCGCCGCCGTCCGGAGCCCAAGCGAAGGAGTTGATGCCCAGTGGCTCGCGGGTAACGGGGTAGGCTTCGCCGCCGGGACCGATCGGCAACAGGTAGATTTGCGCGGCGGACGCATTGGCTTCGGGCCGCGCACGCAGAAAAGCGATGGTCTTGCCATCGGGCGACCAGCGCGGGGAACTATCGCGCCCCACGTTGAATGTAAGCTGGCGCGGGGATGGCGGGACTTCGCCGGTCTTCACCAGCCACAGGTCGCTATCCCAGCGGCCACGCTCGAAATCCGCGGAGGAAACGACGTACACCACGCGCGCGCCGTCGGGCGAAATCTGCGGATCGCTCACCCGCTTCAGCGCAAAAATATCCTCAATGGTCATCGCACGCTTGGCGGACTGTTGCGCAGGCGTGGCCGCAGTGCAGAAGAAGAACAAAATCAGCCACAGAGGCGCAGAGGGAAAAGAGATTTTTGGCATGGCTTCACCTTGGACACAGGCGGAGCAAGCTCCGCCGGGGAAAGCGGCAGCAAGCTGCCGCACTCCAGACTACTTCACCCATTGCAGGAACCAGTCCAGGTTGCGTTGCATGACGTCGCGTTGCAGGCGCGGTTCGCCGACGCCGTGAGGCTGGCGCGGGTAGCGCACCATCTTGACCGGGGTGCCCTGGCGCTTGAGCGCATTGTAGAGTTGCATGCCTTGCTCGATGTGCACGCGCTCGTCGGCTTCGCCGTGCTGGATCAGCGAAGGCGTGGAGGCGCCCTTGATGTTGAACATTGCCGAATGCTGCTTGTAGATTTCCAGGTTGTCCCAGAATTCCGCTCCCATGTAGTCCGGGATGAAGCCCGGGATATCGGCGGTGCCGGTGAAGCTCATCAGGTTGGTGACCGGGGCGCCGATGGAAGCGGCCTTGAAGCGCTTGGTCTGCGTAATCACCCACGAAGTCATGAAGCCGCCGTAGCTCCAGCCCATCACGCCCAGGCGGTCGGGGTCGGCCACGCCCATGCCGACCACGTGGTCCACGCCGGTCATGATGTCCTGATAATCCATCCCGCCCCAATCCTTGTAGTTGGCGTGACGGAACTTGTGGCCATAGCCGCTCGAGCCACGCGGGTTGGTGCGCAGCACCGCGTAGCCATTCGCCGCAAACACCGCCATGGGATAGGCGCCGCGGTTGCCCAGGAACGATTGTCCGAAGACGCCCGCCGGGCCGCCATGAATAATCGTAAGCATGGGCACGCGCTGGCCTGCGGCGTATCCCACCGGGTAAGTGAGCAGGCCTTCGATTTCCATGCCGTCTTTCGATTTCCAGCGGATCACTTCGGTGCGGCCCATGGGCAGCTTGTTCAGTTCGTCGTTCACTTTGCTGAGTTGCACCGGCTTCCAGGCGTCCAGCGAAGCAATGTAGGCTTCGGCGGCGCGGGTGGAATCCTGCCAGCTAAAGCCCACCAGGGTACGCGCAGGATTCAGATTGATCGCGCCAATCGTGCCCCCGCCGGTGGCGATTTCGCGCGGCGCTCCGCCGCTGACGGGAACCGCGTAGAGACCCGTAGTGGTGCCCTTCGCTTCGCTGACCAGCACGGCGCTGCCATCAGCGGACCAGCCAATGATGCCCGCCTGCTGATCGGGCGTGGCGGCCAGGCGTTTCGGCGAACCGCCGCCTGCCGGCGCCACATGAACCACCCAGGAAAATCCCCACGTAGGAGGAATTTCGCTGGCGATGAACGCGATCCATTTCCCGTCGGGCGAATATGCCGGCGAGCCTTCGGCGGCCTTGGTGGCCGCAAACGGCTTGATGGCCCCGGTCGCTACATCCACCGTGGAAATATCCGCGAGCGGCCAATCATTCACGCGCGGCGTTGGGGCGTGCGAGAAGGCAATAGTCTTGCCGTCGGGCGACCACTCGAGGTCGCCGCCGCCGAAGCCGCCTCCCACGGTGAAGTCGCCCTTGGTGAGCTGCCGCGCCTCACGCTTCCCCTCCGCGTTCTTGGCCACAGGGATCAGCCAGATGTGGGTCATCTTGAAGTTCTCGTCCACGACAATGGCGTCGTTTTTCTCTTTGCGGTTTTTTTCTTCCGCGTCGCTGGGCGGGTCGGGCATTGTGAAGGCGATGCTGCCGCCGTCGGGCGACCAGCTCAAACCGTTGACGCCGGACTTCACGTCGGTGAGCTGCTCGGCTTCGCCACCGGTTGCCGCGATCAGCCACACATTGCTCTTGCCGCTGCGCGTGGAGGTGAAGGCAATCCATTTGCCGTCCGGCGACCACTTCGGATTATTGGAGGACTTTTCCCCATAGGTGAATTGGTATGCGCCGCTGCCATCGGCATTGGCCATCCACAGGTGCGTCAGGTTCTCGCTTTTTTCGCCGTCCATCACCGCGCGGGTGACGGTGAAAACGGCGCGCCTGCCGTCAGGGGAGAGTTGCACCGCGCCGACGCCTTTCACCTTCATCACGTCGTCCACGGTCCACTTCTGCGCGGCGGCGGGAAGAGCCAGCGCCAGGGCCAGGAACAGCGCAACCAGACTCACTCTTTGACGATTCATGGATTCACCTCAGTTGGGACGACATTTGACGGCAGTATCATAACCACGATGCCCACGAATGAATACGAAATTTTGCCACGCACTTGGAGCGCGCGGAGGCCTTGCAATTAGCCGCCGGTGGAGGGCATGGCCCCGGTCACTTGCAGATACCCCATCCAGGCAAAGAGCAGCACAATCGCGGCGAGTACAAAATTCAGCACCCAGCCGGTGCGAAATTCGGCGGCCAGCCAGCGCGGATGATTGTTCAACACCAGCAGCGTGAGCGCCAGCAGCGGCATGAACAACGCGCCGAGAATGGCGTATCCCAGTTGAATGCGCTGCACGGAAACCCACAGCGTCACCAGCGGAACAGTGGCAATGGCCCCCAGCCAGAAGCGGTAAGCGGGCGACGCGGACAGATCGGAAACCTCGCGGCGGGCACGCAAGCGCAGAAAATCCGCAAACAGGTACGGCGCGCTCTGCCACACGCCCAGCAAACTGGAAAACACCGCGCCCCAGAAGCCCAGCAGAAACATCCACTTGCCCGCCGGACCAAGGACCATTCCCAGTTGCCCGGCAAGCTGCACGGCCAATTGCGTACCCTGCCCCTGCACCACGATGCGGCTGCCGATGATGATCATGCCCATGCCGAAAAGCGCGGAAAGCGCGTAAGCCACCGCGAGATCCATGCGGCAGACGCGCACCCCTTCGCGGCCCGCGCGCCCGGTGTCGCGGATCCAGTAGCCGTAGGAAAGCAGCGTGACCGTGCCGCCCACTCCGCCCAGCACCCCCAGCATCCACGGCAGCCCTTCGCGCTGCACCGCGGGAACCAGCGTGCCGTGGGCCACCGCGGCCCAATCCGGCGCCAGCAGCACTGCGGTAACCAGCACGCCGGCGAACATCACCGCGATGCACGCGGCCATGATTTTTTCGAAGAGCTTGAAACCTCCGAAACGCACCATGGCCAGCCCGGCCAGCGAATGAATCACGCCCCAGATGATTTTGGAAGTGTTGGCGTCGCCCAACGGAAGCAGCGAGGCTCCAGCCACGCCGCAGGCGCTGATCAGCGCGCCACCCACCATGAACGACCACAGCACGAAGTAAACCAGGAAAAGCCAGTGCGTCCAGCCGCCGATGCGCGTGGCCCAGCCCTCCAGCAGCGTGGTGCCGGTCGCCATCTGCCAGCGCGCAATGCCCTCGTTGAGCGCCCACTTGAGAAACGCGCCGAAAGCAGCTGCCCACAGCACGGCGAGACCGAGACGCGACCCCGCGATGCTGGCGGTAAGCAGGTCGCCGGCGCCCACGCCGGTGGCGGCCACCAGAATGCCCGGCAGGATCACGGCCAGCCAGGTTGATGATTTTGGGCTGGAGGTGCGCATGGGGTACATCGTAACATCTGGTGCAGTCTGCAACACGAAGCGGCTTTGGCGCATCACAAGAAAAAGTGAAGGACGCTCCGCGGTGCCTGGCGGAATGCGCAGCGTGCCGTGAATCGAGAGTTTTGGGAGCAGGTGAAGGATGGCGGCAGCAAAAAGTGTCGAGCGAAGGCTGGCGGCGATCCGGCAGCGATACGTCTCGTTGGAAGAAATGGCCGAAGCGCTGCGCCGGCATCCGGGCTTTGAGGACCTGAACCGCGCTACGATTTCACGCTGGCTGGAAAAGCCCACGCGGCGCGCGGAACTGGCGATCGAGATTCTGAATTCACGGCGCGCGGGGGCCCGGCTGCGCATTGCCCAGCCCAATTCCCTCTCGGTGCTGCCTTCCACGATGCTGATGTGGAGCGCGGAGCAAGGCCGCTGCTACGGGCTGCTCGCCAAGCGCTACGGCGTGGAATCCACGCTGGCGCAGACGGCCACGGGCGGCGAAGCGTTCGACCTGCTGGAAAAAGGGCAAGCGGAAATCGCGCTGGGCTCGCGCGACTTGCTGCCGCAACTGGGCAAAGATTGCTACCGCCTGTGCACGCTCTCCAAGACGTACATCGTCGGCATCGTCACCCAGCCGGTGGAAGCCATCACCGACTTACGCGGGCTGCGCTTCGGATTTTTGACCGGGTCGCCGTTCGGCACGCGCTTCGAGGCTCTGGCAAAAAGCTGGGGAATTCCGACGCCGCCGCCGGTGGGCCTGGCCACTGCCAAGGATTGCGCGGAAGCGCTGCGCACCGGGCGCGTGCAAGGGATCGTGGGTGCGGCCACGGCGGTGGGACAATCGCGGCGCATGGTGGAGCGCTCGATGCGGCTGTTCCCTATTCCGCAGGGCATGCTGGGCTCGTATGAAATGGAAGTCGCGGTGAATCAGAAAATCGCGCAACCAGCTACGGTGCGCGCGTACTTGCATGGCTTGCAGGAAACCGCCGAGTACGTGAACTACCGCAAAACGGTGGAAGCCTTTCAGGCGGAAATCGCGGAGCGCGCGCAAATGGAACGCCACGACGTGCGCAGCATCCTGAGCAATTCGATTTACGCGGTGAGCAACCTCGAGCCGCGCACGCTGCTTTCCCTGTGGGAGCAGGAAGTGGTGCGGCGGTGAAGAGGTTCGCTTAACCTTCCTTCTTTCAGGCGCTTGGCGGTTTTGCGCATGCAGTTCGTCTTAGCCGGTGAAGTTAGAAAGTCATGGAGGCTGAAGATGAAACTGCAATTTGTGCTGGCGTGGTATGCCGTGAAGGACCTGGAAGCGGCGAAGAAGTTTTACGGTGAAGTGCTGGGCATGAAGAATATTTTCGAAATGCCAGGGTGGGCTGAATATGCCCAGGCGAAGGGCTCGGCGGCAATCGGCCTGGCCGCGCCCAGGCCGGATGCGGCCCGGTGCGAGCCGGCAGCAGGCGCAACGGTGGTTCTGGGCGTGGACAACATGGACGACGCCCGCAAACAACTCGGCGCGCGCGGGGTGAAGTTTGACGGCGGCGTCGAGGAAATTCCCGGCGTGGTGCGGCTTTCCACGTTCAGCGATCCCTTCGGCAACCGCATCCAACTGGCGCAATCGTTGCTGAACAACTGATGCGTTTCGGTCCGTCAATTTGAGCTCGTCCCGCTTTTCGGGACGGGCTCAGAATGACGATTCGCAAAGTTTTCAGACAGTGAGGAAAAGAACATGTCGCTGATGCCCGCGGCGGAACCGCAACTCGAGCAGGAGTTGGCGCTGGTGGATCAGGCGCAGCAGGGCGACGAACAGGCCTTTGCGGCGCTGGTCGAGCCGTGGCGCCGGCCCCTCTTTGGCTACATCTACCGCATGGTGACGCATCGCGCCGACGCCGAAGACCTGCTGCAGGACGTGCTGGTGCGCGTCCTGCAAAACCTGCCGCAGTTCCGACGCGAAGCGCGCTTCAAGAGCTGGCTTTTCGGGATTGCCACGCACTTGTGCCTGGATCACCTGCGCCGGAAAAAACGCTGGCGCGTGGAAGGCCAGCTCGAAGCCGAGCAGGCGGCTTCGCAGAACGAGGACGCGCACAACCGCATCGCGGCCACGCTCGCACATCCGGATTTTGTTTTCGAAATTCGCGAACATATCGCGCACTGCTTTTCCTGCGTGGCGCGTTCGCTCGATCCGGAAGAGCAGGCCGCGCTGATGTTGCGCGAAGTACTGGGCTTTTCCGCCGAAGAGGGGGCGAAACTCATGGGCCTGAGCGAGCCGGTCTTCCGGCACCGGCTTGCCTCCGCGCGGCAGGCGATGACTACGGCGTACGAAGGTCTCTGCCAGCTCATCAACAAGACCGGCCCCTGCTGGCAGTGCCGTGGCTTGCGCGAGTTTTCCCCGGAAGCCAATCGCGGCAAAGATCTGGTGCAGATTACGGTCAAGCCCGGCATAGCCATCACCTCGGAATCGCTGCTGGATGCGCGATTGGAGATCGTGCGTTCGGCGGACCTGGAGCATGGCTGCTCGCGCCCGCTGCACGAATACTTCTTTGAAGGGATGACGCGACAGGAAGAGCAGGGCGTTCCGTTCCGATAGAGACCTGCAAGTTGCAGCGGCGGGACGGGTTTTGTCCCGGCAGGTTTTGCGCCCCGGTTGCGAAACCAAAAACTGCCAGAACTTCAGCGGGCCTGGCGCTCGCGGCCCAGCTCAAGCCGGCCCCTGCAACGGCATCTCCGGTGCGTCAGAAGCGAAACAAATAGGAAAACTTAACGAAGAGCCCTTTGGCGTCGTTGCGCAAGTCCGCGGTGCGGCGAAATTCGGTGGAGCAGGAGGCGGTGGCGCAGGGAAAAATATCGTTGTTCACCAGGTTGGAGTTGTAGCCGACATAGAGTGCGGTGCCGGGATGCAGCAGCCAGGTGAGCAGAAAATCGGCATTGAAGTTCTTGGACGTCTCAAGCGACGTGCGCGTTTGATTGGCCAGGATGGACTGGTACTGCAGGATCATGCGCAGGGAAAGGGCGCGGGTAAATTGCCAGTTCCAATTCTGGCGGAGAATGTGGTTATTGAAAGCGGTGGTGGAAGGGCCGGCTTCCCGCAAGCGGAACCAGATATAGCGGCTCTGTATCGTCAAAGGAGTGATCGGGCGGACATTCACGAACAAACTGGACCGGTCGAAATTCGCAGGAAAAGGCGCGGCGCCCGCAACAGGCGCAAAGTTGATGGTGTGGCCCTTCTGGAAACCACCTCCCACGGTAAAGAAGTGGAAACGCGCGGTTTCAAAATCAATCCCCAGACGGCTTTTGGAGTAATCGCGATTCGCGGCTAAAGCGGAAAAATCCGCCGGGCGAAGCCTTTCGCGTCCGGCCGATGCGGAAAACTCAAGGTTGGTATTCCCGGCGAACTCAAACTCCAGCGAAGTGCTGGCGCGCCATTCCAGACGCGTGCCCTGGTGGTCATACAGAACAAAGGTTCCCAGGTCCGGCCCCCAGGAAATCAGCACTTTGCCTTCGGGGCGGAAATTGTAGCCGGTGAAATTGCCAATTTCGCGGAAGTCGGTGCGGGGAATAAATCCCGCCAGGGTGCGAAAGCCGGGGCTGATGTCGTTGTACCAGGCATCGGTGAAAAACTGGCGGCCACTGCGGTGAATGCTGGCGGTGAGCATAGGGCCATCGAGGGTGGAGCCGCCCGCCAGTTTCGTGGCGCTGGTTGCGCCTTGCACGGTGGCCTGCCATTTTTGCGACCAGCGGAAAGTGGCGTCCATGGCGGCCACGCGGTTGTGCTGCCCGGAAAATTCGCGATCGGTGAACATGAAGCCCAGCGAGGATTGTTTGAAGACGTCGCGCGTCACGCGGAGCACGCCGAAAAGAGCGCGCTTGCCCGCCAGGGAGTGGGTGGAAATCACTTCGCGGCCCGGGGATTGATCGTCGGCGAGAATCGCCCCCACGGAGTATTTGCCGATCTTTCCGGTGAGGCGCGCGCCAAACTGGGGATCGGCAATGCGGCGCGTGAACAAAAGGTTCAGCCCATTGGCCACCTGAAAGAACCCGGCGTTTTCCAGAAAGAACGGCCGTTTTTCCGGGAAGAAGACTTCAAAGCGCTGGTTGGTGACGATTTGCGGGTCGTCCGACTCGACCTGCGCGAAATCCGGATTCAAGGTAACGTCGAGCACCAGGCTATCTTTAAAAACAAACTTGGCGTCGAGGCCGCCGTCGAATTCCGCGTCGTTGCGCGTCACGCGCGGCCCGGCCGGGTCGCGCGCATCCACGGCGCGGAAGGAGCGGAACACGCCATAGGGAATGAATTGAAGGTTGCGCCCGGGAGAAATATTGCGCAAGCCATCCATCTGCGCATCCTGGCTGAGGCGGCCGCGCACGTTGGCCGAAATGCGCGGCCAATAGGACCATTCATTGTTGCGCTGAATCACGCGTTGCAGGGTGATGCCCCAGGTTTGCACGTCCGCGGACGTAAAACGCAGACTGCGGAACGGAATGGCCATCAGCACCACAAAACCCCGCGAGGTGCGCAGTCCCCGGGTGTGCCAGACGGTATCGAAGGACCAATCCGGGCCGCCGCCGGTCTCGTTCCACAAACCATCGGCCTGAACGCCCAGCGCATTGGACCAGAAGACGTAGCCGCGGCGGTCATCGAGAAATGTATCGAGGGTGAGTTCCACCCAGTCGTCGCCCCAGGCATCATCGCGCCGGGAAAGGTGCGCGCGGATTTTTTCCGGATCGGTATCGAAACACACAAACACCACGTAGAGATTCCTGTCGTCATATCCGAGATAGCCTTGCGTGGTTTGCGAAGCGGGTTCACCGTCGCGTGGCCGGGCCTGCAAGAAGCCTTCCACAAAGGCCATTTGCGAAGCGGCGCCGCCATTCGCGCGCATGGTGGAGAATTCTTCAATCGCCGGTGCGGCTTGCAACCGCGGAATCGTAATGGGATGCAGCGTGGGCGCAGGCGGCCCCGAACCATTTGTCGCAACCGTCTGCGCGGCCGTGAGGGCGGCGCCGGGAAGACCCAGGCACAGGCAAGCGATCCCGGCAAATAGTGTGCGCATAGGTGCGGTTATGGTCTCCGATGTCGCACGTTAGACGCTAGCTGCCTGAGTTTCGTTCGCTTGCCGGCTTGGTTCGAACTGTGGGGCTACTTCTTCGGGCCTGCGGTCCCGTGGAGGTTTTCTACGCCCAGTAGTTGCGGTCGAGGGTGCGGTACTGGATGGCTTCGCCGAGGTGGTTCGGCTCGATGGCCGGCGAGCCGGCGAGGTCGGCAATCGTACGCGCCACTTTGAGGATGCGGTCGTGCGCGCGCGCGGAAAGGCCGCTGCGGGTGATGGCGGTTTCCAACTGTCTTTCCGCAGCTTCGCCGATGGCGCAATGCTGGCGCAGCAGCTTCGGCGTCATCTGCGAATTGGCGTACACATTTTTTTCTCCGGCAAAACGCTGCTGCTGAATCTTGCGGGCCTGCTGGGCGCGTTCGCGCATTTCCCCTGAGCTTTCGCCGAGTTTATCCGCGCGCAGTTCTTTGTATTTCACCGCGGGCACTTCGATGTGGATATCAATGCGGTCCAGCAGCGGGCCGGAAATTTTTGCCACGTAGCGCTGGATCATCGGCGGCGAGCAATGGCATTCGCGCGTGGGGTCGCCGAAGAAACCGCAGGGGCAGGGATTCATCGCCGCGGCCAGCATGAAGCGCGCCGGAAACGTAACGGAAATGGCCGCGCGGGCAATGGTCACCGCGCCATCTTCGAGCGGCTGGCGCATCACTTCCAGCACGTTGCGCTGAAATTCCGGCAACTCGTCCAAAAACAAGACGCCGTTGTGCCCGAGCGAGACTTCCCCAGGCCGCGGCACCGCGCCGCCGCCGATCAATCCCGCGTCGCTGATGGTGTGGTGCGGCGAGCGGAACGGGCGGATGCCCACCAGCCCGCGCGAATCATCCAGCACGCCGGCGACGCTGTGGATGCGGGTGGTTTCAATCGCTTCGTCCAGCGTCATCGGGGGAAGAATAGTGGGGATGCGCTTGGCGAGCATGGTCTTGCCCGCGCCGGGCGGCCCGATGAACAGAATGTTGTGGCCGCCGGCGCAGGCCACTTCGAGCGCGCGCTTGGCCGATTGCTGGCCGCGCACGTCGCGCATATCCACGCCGTACTGCGCGGCATCAGCGAGCAACTGCCCCGCGTCCACGCGCACCGGCTGGAAGGATTCCGGCGCGTTCACCAGGTCCACGGCCTGCGGCAGCGAACGCGCCGCATAAACCTCGATGCCCTCCACCACCGCCGCTTCGCGCGCGTTGGCTTCCGGCGCCACCAGACGCTTGATGCCGCGTTCCCGCGCCGCGAGCGCGGCGGAAAGCGCTCCGCGCACCGGGCGGACGCTGCCATCGAGCGAGAGTTCGCCGAGGAATACCGCGTCGTCCAGCTTCTTCTTGAAAAACGTTCCAGTGCAGCCCAGGATGCCCAGGGCCATGGGCAGGTCGAAGGACGAGCCTTCTTTCTTGATGTCGGCGGGAGCGAGATTGATGGTGACGCTCTGCGGGGCGGGAAAATCGAAGCCGCAGTTCTTCAGGGCGGCCTTGATGCGGTCCCGGCTTTCCTTGACCGCGATATCGCCCAGGCCCACCACCGTGAAATCGTGCATTCTCCCCGAGCCGATATCCACTTCCACTTCGACCAGGTAGGCATCAATGCCGTAGACCGCAGCGCTGAGAGTTTTGTAGAGCATCCCAAGTGTCGGAAGAGCCTGGCGAGGCCGCCAGCGCCCCGGAGCCTTGATCCGAAGCGTTGGGAGATTAACTCAAGTGCAACGGGTTGCCAAGAAGAAAGGGACACCTACTTCGGCGCGGGTTCGGGTTCGATGCGGGAATTGTGCATATTGAGCAGCAGCCAGCGGTCGCCGTGGCGGCGGCAAATGCCGGTGCCGCGCCCATCAATCCGCCCGACGGGAAGGGTGATCGAATAATCGTAGTCGTACCAGGCGGCGTCGCCCAGAATGCGCGTGGATTTGTTGCGGACCTCCATGCGCGGCAGCGGCTTCAGGGAAAAATAGCGGTCGCGCACATAATTGAGCATCGCGGTGCGGCCGCGAAATTCGCCCCAGGGAGTGAACAGCACCACGTCGGGATCCAGGCACCCTTCCAGGGTTTTCAGGTCGGCGTTGTTGAAGGCCGTCAAGCATTGCTCTTCAATCTGCGCGTGATGCTCGCGCGCGGCCGCATCGGAAACGCGCGGAACCGTTTCCAGGGCGCCGAGGCGCGCCACGCGCTTTTGCAGGTCAATCGTCGCGCCAAGTTTTTCGAGCAAGTCCACGCCGAGAATGCCGTCAATCTTCCCGCCGCACGCTTCCCCGATGGGGCTCAGGTCGACGGCGGGCAGTTTCAAGTTGGCGAGTGTGCGCGGGCCCAGAATGAACTCGGGGAGGGTAACTTCCCGGGCGCTGGTCGAACCGGTGCCGCTCCAGGAACTGATCTTGATGTCGCCGGATTTTCCGCCGGAAAACGACTTCAGATGCAGAAAGGTGGTGGCGCCGGTATCCACCAGAAAACGGTAATCGGCGCCTTCGATGCGGACTTTCGCGACGGGCAGCTTGTCGCAGCGTTCCAGGGGAATTTCCGCCGGCGGTGGCGATTGCGCCAAGCCCGCCAACGGAAGAAAACCCAAAACAAGAACAAATCGAATTGCCTGAGCCGATAAATTCACAGATGGATAGTCTAGCAGGCAGCGGAAGAAGTTACATGGTGATTCTATCAGGCTGCGGAAAAAGTCGCTTCGTCATTCGGAGGCCCGTCTTTGGCTGAAGAATCTCGATTGCAAGTTCCTGGCGACATTGAACATCGAGATTCTTCGTCCGCCACCGGCGAACTCAGAATGACGGGGAGGCAAAATCTTCGGCACACTGCCAGCACCCCGGCCGCGCACCAGGGCCGGCAACTACAAGGCTCGCCAGACCGCGAGCAAAGTCTCTGCCGCAAACCGGAGCCACAACAGCAGCACCTGGCGAAACAGGCCCGGTCCAACTGCCAGAAGCAGCGAGATCAGGGTCAAAGCGCCGATCAGCGTGGACCAGCCAGCAAGGCTCATCGGCTTTGCGGGCACTTCGTCAGCGAAACGCATGTTCCTTCCTCCCGCTGCAGCAACGTCCCTGAGTTAGAACAACGGATAACGGCGCAAGATGCGGACGAATCGAACCAGGGCCTCAATCACCGTGGCAATCAGCATCACCGCCAGCGTAAAGCGCAGGACGTTGCCGAACCAGGGCAGGCCACGGTTCCAGGCTTCCAGGAATCGCCCGGGCACCAGCGACTGCTGCGCGGCAACCCAGTCCACATCAATCTCAAAGCTGCTGGCGCGAATCACCAAAAACAGCAGGATTGCTCCAAAAATGTTGAGAACCAGTTGCAGCCAGCGGGTCTCGCGGCTCCAATGCCGTTGCGCAAGCAACCAGAGATTCAGGCAGATCGCGCCGGCCCACCACACGTTCAGCAAGTACACGGGCAGGTAGATTCCCAGCGCGGGATACGGAATCGAAAGCACTTCGTTCCGGTTGAAAAACAGAATGCCAAACCATTGCGGGTAGAAATTAAGAATTACCGCCAGCACGACGATGGCGTAAATCTTGCCAATCAGTCCGGGCTCGGAAATCTTTCCGTCGGCCGCTTCGGTGACCACCGGCGGCAAATCACGCGGATCCCATTTCTGCGGCTCTGATGGCGGAGCGGCCGGTTGCGCATCCAAAATGCGCTCCAGCGCCGCGAATACGATGACCAGCAGGGCGAGATTTACCGCCAGCAGGCGAACCAACTGTCCCACCCACAAAAGCAGCGATTGGGCGCGCAGGAACTCCGGCAGGTGGGTGTTCCCCGTCACGACCCCAAACACCGACCCGGCAAGAAACACTCCGGTGACCAGGTAAAGCGTGATTCTCGCCAGCAGGCGGAAATAGGGAAAGAGGCGCGGGCCGATCAAGTATTGCCCCGCCGGAGAGTAACGCGCGGCCACCTCACGCGGCCGCCCGAACGACAACAGCAGTTTTACCGCGGCGCCGTCTGCCGCTTCCCCGGCGGCAATCCGCTCGTCGAGTTGCTCGGCAAGGAGCGAACGCAGCTCGGCTTTGACGTCTTCGCGCTGGACGCGCGGCAACTCTTCGCCGACTTGGTGCAGGTAGCGTTCCAGCAGGTCCATAGCAGTTTCGCGGGGGTTCATTTCAGCAATCCTTCCAGCACTTTTGCCAGGTCCTTCCACTCCGCGATGAGCGCGCGCAGGGTGCTTTCGCCGCGGGCACTGATTTGGTAATAGCGGCGCGGGCGGCCCTCTTCCACGCGCCAGCGACTCTTCAGCAACCCTTGCGCTTCGAGCCGCCGCATCAGTGGATACAAAGTGCCTTCGTCAATCTCCAGGCCGGCCCGGGCCAGCGACTTCTTCAGGGAATAGCCGTACTGCTCGTCGCGGAGCTGGCTCAAGACGGCCAGCACCAGCGCGCCGCGGCGCAATTCCAGGGCCAGACCATCGAGGACGCCGGGCTGTGCGGGGCCAGTCATAATGTGCCGTACTATACTGTAGTACGCACAGTATAGCAAGAAAGTTTCACCGGTTGTTAATCGCCGTCCTGGCGGGCAGGCCGCCGGGAACCATCTGATGTCGGCTCGCGCAGAGCCGGCTGTGGAGGGATTCGGGGTGACGGAAGAGTTCCGGCAACTACTTGTCGCGCTTGGCGCCGCGAACCCGTCGTTGCACGGCAGGACTGCGCAACTCGCGCAAAGCATCCGCGCAGACCCACCGCGCGGCCGACCGCGCCGCCGGATCAGTGGTCTTTTCCGCGCGGCCTCTGATTCGCAGCGCAGTTTGAATCGCTTTCGCGTTCAGGGAGGCGTTTCGTTTGCCGATGTTGCGCAGGGCCCAGTTCACGGCTTTGCTGACGAAGTGGCGCGAGTCGCATGCTGCGTCTTCGACGCGCGGCAGCATCCCGATGAATTGCTGGTCGCGGGCCTCTTTATCTTTGTAAGCGAGATAGGCCAGTAGCGCGAACCCGGCGCGGCGCACGAATTCCTCCGGTCGGCGAACCCAGGCGCGCACTTTTTGCCAGCGCGGCCTGGCCTGGGAAAAAAGATAACAGCAGCAACAGTCCACGATGCCCCAGGAATCGAAGCCCTGCGCCCACGCCTCCATCTGTGCGGGCGTGACCCGGGCGGGATCGTCAGTAAGCGCGGCAATGAAGCGCGCCCCCGAAACGCCGGAATCCCAGAGCGCCAGTGCGCGCGCATGGTCGCGGCCAATCGCTCGAGCCAATGCATGCATCTGCGGCGCGGAAAGCGGCTTTTCGCTCTGCAAATATTGCAGTACGTCTTTGCTCGTGGATTGCTTCGAGAGCTGCATCAGGGTTTGGGAGCGGCCAGTTGCTTGGGCAGGTCGCGCAGCTTCTGCACTTCATGCAGCTTGTTGCCCAGTTGAAGGTAGATGCCACGCAGCGAAGGCTTCTGCGTCTTGCCGCCGAAGGTGCCTACTTGAATGTGGATGGCAAACGCGCGCTGGTTGGGCAAATCCGCCGCGGCTTCGACGCAGGCGGGGATATCGCGCTTCTTGTCCGTTTCGGGATCGCCGGATTGTTCCCCACAGTCGTTCAATTCCCAGCGCAGGGCGACGCCTTCCCCGGCCACGTCCAGCAGCCAGCGCTCGAAGCGCATCTTCGGCAGGGAAGAATCGAGATCCTTCGCGGGAATTCCCTTGACGAAGGTGATCATTCGCTCTTCCTGGATTTTTTCGGTGGCGGAAGGCTCTTGCGCCGTGAAAGGAAACAGGGAAAGAAGCAATGCGATGAGCGCCATCATAAACAGAGCTTATGCCGGCGCAGACTCGATTTCAATCGCAGGCAACCGCTGGGTAGTGGGTCAGTTTGAATTACAGGCTTAGGGGTCGGAGCTTTTGGCTCCGACATTCCCCGGCCTCTGCTCTGGTATCTCCGCGCGGGAAATGCGCTGAACAGCACAATTCTCGCGCGGAGAGCGCCGGAGGCGGGAAGCAAGGCTCTTGTCGGAGCTAAAAGCTCCGACCCCCTATTTCAAACTGACTCACTACCAACCGGTGAACGGACCAGGGACCTCGATGCTCGCAGTGGGCCAGAGACCTGTGACCGAGATTCTCCGCCAAAACGCGCCTTAGAAGGACGACGTGACTTTTTCCGCAGCCTGCCAGGGGTGACCCCGTGCTCACCGAGCCTGCTTGACCACCCCGCCATCTTTCATCACGAAGCTGACTTTGCGCAGCGCTTCGATATTTTCCAGCGGGCTATCGGGCATGGCAATGATGTCCGCCGCCTGGCCTGGGGCGATAGCGCCGCGCTTACCCTGCCAGCGGAACAATTCGGCGACGCTGGTGGTCATCGCCTTCAAAATATCCGCCGGGGGCACGCCGGCCGCGGTCCACACGCCAAGGTAATCCAGCATCATTTCCGCGCGATTTTTGCCGGGCAGGTCGAGCACCACGTCGGACCCGAAGGCCATCTTCACGCCCATTTGATGCGCGCGGCGCAAGCGGTCCACGATGTGCTGCCCCATCGTTTTGCCTTCGATGACTGGGTTGAAGTTCATGGTCTTCAGGTGCTCTTCCGGGAAATCGGTGCCCACCAGCACGGTTCCCTTCTCTTTCATCAAGCCCAGCAGTTCATCGCTCAGCAGGAAGCCGTGCTCGATGGAATCGGCGCCGCCCAGAATCACGTTGCGCGCGGCTTCCCCGCCGAAGGTGTGAATGGCGCAGGTAACGCCCGCACGGTGCGATTCTTCCACCGCGGCCTTGATTTCTTCCAGGGTGTAATAGAAAGCGCTGTTGTCGGTCACCAGCTTGATGGCGTTGGCGCCGTAATAGATATTCTGGCGGACACCCTTGCGCACCTCGTCGGGCGTATCCGCGTCAATGTACTCGAAGCGCCAAAACAGGCCCTGTTCCGGAGGAACGCCGCTCGACTGGCCTCCGAATGGCGCAATGATCTTTCCGGTGGTGAGCATGGTGGGGCCGGGGAACCATTTTTTTTCGATAGCCCGGCGCAGATCAATATCGGCATAGTTGGCGGCATTGCCGATGTCCTTCACTCCGGTGAACCCGGCTTCGAGGACGATGCGCGCATTGTGCGCGCCGCGCAACGCGCGAAAGCCGCTGCCTTCGGTCAGATACGAGCCGCCCATGCCGATGCCGCCGGGCGGCAGGCCAAAGGTCAGGTGCGTGTGCGCATCCATCAGGCCGGGCATCACCCAGCTATTCGATAGATCAATGACGTGCGCGCCGCCGGGAATTTTCGCCGTGGCGCTCACTTCGGTGATCAGTCCGTCCTTCACCAGGATGATCTGGTTCCTGGCCACTTTGCCGGTGGCCGGATCAATCAAGTTTCCGGCGCGAATCGCAACGGATTGCGCGGCCACCGGTGTGGCGCAAGCAGCCAGCAACAAAATCATGAAAAAACGGCGCATTAGGGTTTCCTCCTTGCATTCTCCATACGGTGCGAAAGCAGCCACTTCAAGACCCCAGGATCCGCGTAGGCGTGGTTCCACGAATCATGCTGCACGCCGGGATATTCCGAATAGCGCACGTCCGCGCCCAGTTCGCGCAGCGCGGCATACATCTGCCGCGATTCTTCCACCGGAATCACCGGGTCGGCATCGCCGTGAAAAATCCAGACCGGCAATTTTCTGACCCGCGCGGCGAATTCCGCGTACGGGCTGGCGGCTTGGCTGAGCGCAAGCTCGGGAAATGACGCGGCTCCGCGAATTCCGCCGCACACCACGGCAATTGCCGCAAATTTCCCGGGATATTGGCCGGCCAGAAACCATGTGCCGTACCCGCCCATGGAAAGGCCGGTCAGGTAGACGCGCCCGCGGTCGCCGTTCCACTCCGCGATGGTCTGCTCCAGCGATTTCAGCGCCAGCGCTTCCATCTCCGGATCGGACCACACTTTCCCCGCCGCGCAGCGGGGAAACACAACCACCGCGGGAATTTCCTCTTGATAGGTCACAAAGAAACGGGCAATCACGGATGCGCGGTCGCCTGCCGGATAAGAACCGCGCTCGCCTGCGCCGTGCAAGAACAGAATCACGGGCCAAGTCTTCTGCCCGGACCAATCGGCAGGGACGTACACCTCGTAGGTGTATTCCGTTGCGCCGATCACTGCCGTGCGAAAAACAATGGGCTTATCCACCGCCGCCGTTCCAGGAGAAGCGAGCACGGCAAGACCCAGCGCAAAAAAAAAACAACCCGCAACCCGCATGGCCGCCGATTCTATAACAAAAATGCAGGGGCCAACTGTTGTAGCGCCGGGACAGGTTTTGTCCCGGCAGGTTTTTCGCCCTGGTTGCGAAACCAAAAGCTGCCGGGACAAACCTGTCCCGGCGCTACAACGGCCTTCGGCGCCTCATCTTCGCCGGAAGAAAAACAATCCGAGTTTGACTTTCCCGATGTAACGGGTCGAGACCCCTGCGGAGTGCGGCGGCGCTTGACTCCACTTGGATGTGAGCTGACGAAAGCTGGGTGAGCATCTATGCCGTGGAGCCACCGCAAGAAGAGCCGGCGCCAGCGGTGCAGCCGTAGCAGTGGTTGGCGGTGACGATCCGGCGGGTGTTCAGTTGCACCGCGTCGAAATCGCGGATGTGGCGCGGGGCGCCATGATCCACGGGCAACTCGAGCATCTGGTTGAAATCGCAATCGTAAAGCGTGCCTTCCCATCCGATGGAAAGCATATTGCGGCACATCACACCGGAGGCGGCCGCAGGATTGAAGGCATTCGCCAGGCGCTCCATGTAGCCTTCGTAGTTGCCGCTTTCCAGTAGAAATTCGAGAAAACGGCTGATCGGCATATTGGTCATGGTGTACAGCGAGTTGAAGACCACGCCATGCTCGCGCTCCAGCGCGCGGCGGAACTGTTGCTCGATGGCCTGTTGCTTCGGGGGGAGAAACGCGCCCACCGGATTGTAAACGAGGTTGAGCGCGAGCCCGGTGCCGGGCTTGCCGTAGCCCAGGCGGTTCAATTTGCGGATTCCCTCGATGGATTTGCCGAACACGCCATCGCCGCGCTGCGCATCGGTTTGCGAAGCGCGGTAATACGGCAGCGAAGCCACCACTTCCACGCGGTGCTGCGCGAGAAAATCCGCAAGGCCGGCCTGCGCCGGCAGCATCAGCACCGTCAGGTTGCAACGGTCCATGACGTGCCGGCCCAGGCGCTTCGATTCCTGCACCAGGTAGCGGAACACGGGCGTCAGTTCCGGCGCGCCGCCGGTAATATCCACGGTAGGAATCGCCGTCCTGGCCAGCGCGGCCATGCAGGCTTCGGCGGTTTCCTGGGACATGATTTCGCGCCGGTCCGGCCCGGCATCCACGTGGCAGTGCGCGCAGGTCTGGTTGCACAGCTTGCCCACGTTGATCTGCATTACGGTGATGCCGGTGGCGCGCAGCGGACCGAGTCCAACGCCGGCCAGGGCTGCGTCAAACGCGAGGACGCGCGGCAATGCGGGCGCGGATAGCGACGAAAGCACGCGGAGCTGCTCGCTCACCGACGCCAGCGGGTTGTCGCGGGATTTGAGGCTTTGCGTTTTCATCGGCAGGCCATTTACATGGAGAGCTTTTCGGCCACGTTGCGCATTTGCACGCCATGGGCCAGCGAGGCGCCGCCACGAATCGCGCAGGCCACGTGCACCGCTTCAGTCATTTCCTCGACGTTCGAGCCCTTTTCCAGGCTGGCCTGCGTATAGGCATCAATGCAATAAGGACATTGCACGGCATGCGCCACGGCCAGGGCAATCAGGGCCTTTTCGCGTTCGGTCAGCGCGCCTTCGGCGAAGACGGCCGAATAGTACTGCATGAATTTTTCCCACAGTTCCGCGTTGCCCTTGCCCATTTCGGAAAACTTGCCCAAATCGTGCGGGTGATAATAGGTGTCCATGATTCCTCCGCTGAGACTCAGCAAGGCTGGCTTCGCAATCTCAGGATGACAAAGTAACTCTTTCCAGCCCGCCAGCTCCGCGCCGGAGTTTTCACCGAGATTCTTCGCCGGCCCCTGCGGGCGCAAAATGATGAGCCGCGACTCTGTTCCTAGCAGCAGCCGGAGCCGGGCGCGCATTGAGCCGCCGCGTTTTCGGTTTTCTTGTAGCGCTTGCCTTTGGTGGCGGCGGGCGGACGAAGCGCCGTCTGGCCGCAGGCAAAGGGCTTGGCGCTTTTCAAGGGAATTTCCTTGAGCGGCGCGATGGCGATAGTCTCACCGGCGTAGGGCTCGCTGGTCAGGATGCGGTAGGTCTTATCGCACACGGCCATGCGCTGGCCGCGCAATAGGACGTGGCCATCATCGTCTTCCACCTTGCGCCACGGACCCTTGTACATCACTGCCTGGTTGCGTTCCCAGCAGGGACCTTGCTTGCCCTTGCGCGCAGTGACGGTCACGCTGCGAAACTGAATTCCCTTGACGGTCTTCCACGGGGTTTCGTCGAACTTATCCAGCGTGATGGCGTGGAAGCCGGCGCGCTCGAAGGCGGCCAGGAAGGCCGCTTCCTGAAAGGCGCCGGAAATACACCCGCTCCACAGGTCGGCATCCTGGCGCAGATTATCCGGCACCACTTCGTCGGAGACGATATCGCTGATGGCCACCCGCCCGCCCTTCTTGAGCACGCGGAACATCTCGCGGAAAAGCTGCTCGCGGTCTTCTTCGCGCACCAGGTTCAGCACGCAGTTGGAGATGATGAGGTCCACCGATTCATCGGGAACCAGCGGCGCGGCGGTGCGCAGGCGGCTGGAAAATTCCTCGAAATGCCGCAGGCTGTCGGAGGAGCGCACCGGGTTGGCCTTCAAGTATTCGTCCACTTCATCAAGCGGCAGCGCCAGATCCTGAATGCGGCCGCGCAGGAAGGTCACGTTATCGTGCCCGATCCTTGCGGCGACTTCCGCCTGATACTTGCGGCCCAGCGCGAGCATCTCCGGATTCATGTCCACGCCGATGACGCGCCCCTTGGGCCCGACAATCTGCGAGGTGATATAGCAGATTTTTCCGGCGCCGCTGCCCAGGTCCAGCACCGCGTCGCCTTCCTGCACGTAGCGCGAAGGATCGCCGCAGCCGTAATCTTTGTCGAGAATTTCCTGCGGGATGGCCTTCAGATACCTGGGGTCGTAGCGAATCGGACAGCAGAGCTGCGGCTCCACCGCGCGCGCGGCTTTGCCGTACCGTTCGCGAACCGCGCTTTCCGCATCCAGAATTGCCGTCTTGCGTGCCATGAATTCCCCCGCTATAACGAGGCGAAGAGCCCCGATGATTGGAACTTGCCCTAACCGTTGGTTGATAAATTCAATCTTGCTGTCATTCCGAACGAAACGAGAGATCCGCTTTTTGCCCGGAAAAAGCGAATTCTGCGCCCGCGGCTACCCGGAATGACAGGCTTTGGAGTGCTGCAACCAAACTCCTAAAGCGCGAGCCACCAGTATAGCGCCGCAGCCGTTCCCGCGCCCAATGGCAGGGTGGCCACCCAGGAGAGCAGGATGTCGCGCATGCGCCGCCAATCCGCCTCACCGCGCCGCAGCAGGCCAATGCCGAAGATGCCGCCGGAGGTGACATGCGTGGTGGAAACCGGCAGGGCCCACGCCGATGCCAGCAGAACCAGCGAAGCCGCGGTCAGGTTGGCCGCGACAGCTTCCCCGGTTGCCATCGGCGTGATCTTCTTGCTCATGGTCTCGGCCACGCGCGCTGCAAAGAAAACTCCGCCCAGGGCTATGGCCACGGCGACCAGGAAATAGTTGAATTGCGCGGCGCCCGCCAGAGCGGTCAGCAGAAGCGCGGCAATCTTGGGAGTGTCGTTCAGCCCGCGGGCGAAGCTGATGCTGGCGGCGGAAAGCCAGTGCAGCGCGTCGCCGGGCCTCATGCGAATCGTCTCGGTGCCGGTGTGGCACCGCTCTGCGGGAGCCACGCGGAACCCCGGCGCAAGGGACACCGCGCTTGCCGCCAGCGCGCCCGGCGTCGCCAGCATTGCCTGCGGCGCATCCACGCAAATGCAGTCGGCGGGCTCGCCTGCGCCTCGCCAGGCGCGGTAGGCGGCGAAAAGGGTGATCGTAATCAGGAGCGCGGCAACGGGCGAAACCAGAAGAGGCAACAGCACTCCCGCGCCCAGCGCGGCGAACTTCACATGGGCAGGCCCGGCAGCCACCGTGCCCGCGCCCAGCAACGCTCCGGTCAGTGCGTGGGTGGTGGATATGGGCAAGCCCAACCACGCGGCCAGCAGAACCGTGACCGCCGCGCCGCCGGCAACAGCCCCCAGAAAGACCGGTTGCATGTAAATATCCGGCGAAAGAAACTTCGACCCGTTGAATTTGGCGATCAGCCCGTGCGCCGCCCAGATGGCGGCCAGCGAGCCCGCAAACGTAAACACCGTCGCCCAGGCCAGCGCTTTCTTGTAGCCGGTGGCACCGCTGCCCCACAGCGTGGCGACACCTTTGAAATTGTCATTGGCCCCATTGGCAAAAGCCAGCGCGGCGACAGCCAGTAAGAGAGCAAAACTCAAGAATTCCCCCGGGAATGACCCCAAGATTGGACGCGCGCTGCCCCGCAAAGATTCAAATCCAGCCGATAAAACGCTACGGGGCAAGGCTGCTATGATACTCCACCAGAGAAACATGCCTGAACTGCCCGAGGTCGAAACCCTGGTGCGCGGCCTGCGCAAGAAAATCACCGGCCGGACAATCCAATCGGTGCGCCTGGGCAAAACCGACTTCATGGACAACCCCGCAGAAATCGAGCGCGAACTTCCCGGTACCATGATCGGCGCTGTGACGCGGCACGGAAAGTTTTTTTCGCTGTCGCTCGAGAATGGGAGTTCCCAGGCGCGGCGGCTCTTTGTGCATTTGGGGATGACCGGGCACCTGGGCAGCTTCGCGGCCGCGGAGCCCGAAGCCAGGCACACGCATCTGGTCGCAACACTCAGTGACGGCCGCGAACTGCGCTACACCGACCCGCGGCGCTTCGGCCGGATCGCGCTGTTCAGCGAAGAACAGTTCCTATCCAGCCTGGCGAAGGCAGGCGCGGAGCCGCTGGAAATCTCGCGCGAAGCGTTTCGCGGGCTGCTTGCCGGGCGCAACACCCGCATTAAAGCGCTGCTCCTTGACCAGCACGCACTGGGAGGCATCGGGAACATCTACGCGGACGAGAGCCTGTGGCGCGCGCGCATACATCCAGCCAGCAAGGCGGGGGGATTGGATCCGGCGCGTGGCGAGAAACTCCGGCAGGCGTTCCAGAGAATCCTTGCGGAAGCGATTGCGCTGGGTGGCTCCTCGATTTCCGATTACCGCGATGCCGAGGGCTCGCCCGGCGAATTTCAGCAGCGGCATCGCGCCTACGGCCGCGTGGGCCGGCCGTGTTTTCGCTGCCGCGCCCGGATCCGCCGCATCATTGTTGCAGGACGCAGCAGTTTCTTCTGTCCACGATGCCAGCGGGCGCCGCGCTCGAGCCGCTGAATCCGGCGCGTGAATTCCCGCAGAGTGGCCCTTTTCGCTCACTTTTGCGCGCCGCCCGGCCCTGGCAAGATGCTCAACTCTTTGCCTTGATGCAGGTTACACGCCGGTCGCCTGTGGCCGGGCAATTGCACCTTCCGGTTTGGATTTTGCCTGCCTTCGTGTGCCCGCCCGCAGCCCGCCCGTGCCGAGCCCAAAAGGAGTCAATATGTGGACTGACACTTTGGCTTTTGTCGGCGCCGGAAACATTGCGGAAGTCATCATGGACCGGCTGGTGGATCTTGGGTCGCTCACCCCCACCCACTTATTCGCCTGCGACATCAATGCTTCGCGCCGGTCGTATTTGCGCCACCGGTACCGCGGATTGCGCACCAGCGAAGACCCAGTGGAGGCGGCCCGCTTTGCGCGGTGCATCCTGATCGCTACCCCGCCGGAAGCCGTGCTGGGCGTGATCAAGGATCTGCGGCCGGCGCTTTTCCCCTCTCACTTGCTGGTCTGCCTGGCCACCTCCGTTTCGCTGGCGCAACTGGAAAAGGCGGCGGGCGAGGTCGGTGTGGCGCGCACTCTCATCAACACTCCCTCGATGGTTGGAGAAGGAATGAACATGGTGGCCTATGGGAGCCTGGTTTCCCCCGACTACCGCCGCCGCATCGGATCGCTGCTGGATTTGTTTGGCCAGCATTTCGAAGTCTCCGACGAGCAAATGGATTTCTGGTGCGCCATCTGCTCGGCAGGACCAGCCTATGTCCTGCCGGTGATTGAGGCGCTGGCCAAGGCGGCCATGACCCGGGGCATTTCGCACGAACAGGCGCTGATCGGCGCTTCCCAGGTGGTGCTGGGCGCAGCGCGGCTGGTGCAGCAGACCGGGCGCGACCCCAAGGATCTGGAGCGGCTGAGCGCCAGCCTGTGCACCCTGCACGAAGGAGAAGTGCAGCGGCTCTATGCCGATGCCTACGAGGAAGCCCTGCGCAAGCTGCGCCGGGCGGCCGTCACGGTAGAAGTTTGACCACCGGCGCAGATGCAGGCGACCGCGAAGGAGGCGCGCATGAAAATCAAAGTCGTTTTGTGCAATTGCAAAGGGCTCTGCCCTTCGTTCCAGAAGAGTAACTTCAACACTCTGCCTTTCCAACTGGAATCCGAGCTGGATATCCAGTTCGCGGTGGTCCATCCGCAGCTCTGCGGACAGGGTGGCAACGAGGCGCTGGCCGACATTCTTTCGCAATCGGCCGCAGACCCGGGGACGTTTGTCCTGGGCGCCGCGTGCGACCCGGATGCTCAGGTCAAGCTTTTCCGGAAGCTGCTGCGCAAGACCGGCTTTCCTCCAGAGCGCTTCGTGGCCGTGGACGTCCGCAATACCGATAACGAAGGCATCGTGACCCGCATCCGTGAAACGGTGGAAGGCTTGCTAGCCGCGCAGCCCCAGCTTTGCGGCTAAGAACGCTATGTCAGCGAAACTCTGCTTGCCCCGGAACCAGTTTGTCTGGCATCCCCAGGTCCACGCGGAACTCTGCCAGGGAGACCGGGTGTGCATTGATTTCTGCGCCAACGGCGTTTTTGAATGGGATGAGGCCGGTAATTTTCCAAGAGTGAGAAATCCCGATCAATGCTCCCTGGGATGCGACGCCTGCGCCAAGCTCTGCCCTTCCGGCGCGCTCACTTTCCCTCCCCGGGAAGAGTTGCGGCGGCAAATCCAAGCCTGGCGAAAAAGGGAGAGAGAGGAACAGATGGTGGCGAAATAGCGGCGCAGGACTCCAGCCTCAGCGAGCGACCACGCGGGCCTGGCCGGTGCTCTTCAAGTGGGGCGCGGCAGCCGCAAAGATGCGCTCGCCCCACACCCGGCGATCGCGGCGCTCCAGCCACACCACGCGGTTGTGCAGGCGCGCAAAGGGAGCCGACTCCAGCATTTCTTCGATGCGTTCATGGATGCGCTGCTGAAATTCCAGGTTTTCGCTGCGAAACCCGTCCGGCGGGATGCCGTCGGCCAGCGGCGGAACTCCCACCAGCAAGGTGTAGCTCTGCATCCACCATTCCAGCCACGGCTCCAGGCGCTGCTGCCGTCCGAACTTGTTCACCAGGTAGCAGTAATTGTCGAGCACGCTGCGGTCGCAAATCACGTGCGGAGCGCGGGCGGCGTCCAGTTCGGCGGCAATCTGCGCGTGCAGGATCCAGAGCTGGCCTTCGAGCGTAGTGGCTTCGTTTACAGGAAAGGGCGAACGGCGGGCGACTTCGGTGACCAGTTCGACGTTGTAATCCGCCTTCTTCAGCAGCGAGCAGATTTCGAACGCCAGCGTGGTCTTGCCAACGCCATGCGTGCCGATCAATGCAAGTTTCAAGCGATTCGCTCCCGGGATGGAAAGAACATTTCTAGCACAGGTGAACCGCTTCGCGATAGAAGACCGGCTGTGGATAATCCACGGGAGAATGGGCGCTGGAACCGGAAACGTGAAACCTGTAACCTGTTTCCCCATGCGCGCCGTCGTGCAACGCGTTTCACGCGCCCGGGTGGTGGTGGAAGGCCGGGTGAGCGGAGAAATTTCCGCGGGCTTGCTGGTGTTGCTCGGCGTGGGCAAGAGCGATGATGCCGCGGCCGCCGTGTACTTGGCGGAGAAAACCGCGCACCTGCGCATCTTTGCCGACGAGGCGGGAAAAATGAACCGCTCGGTGCTGGAAACAGGCGGCGCCGCGCTGGTGGTTTCCCAGTTCACACTCTACGGCGACGCGCGCGGGCAGCGTCGCCCCAGCTACCTCACCGCCGCCGCGCCCGATGAAGCCAATCGCTTATATGAAGAATACTGCACGGCATTGCGCAAACTCGGCGTGCGCGTGGAAACGGGAATTTTTCAGACGCACATGGCGGTGGAACTCACCAACGATGGGCCGGTAACCATCCTGCTCGATTCCAGCAAGTTGTTCTGATCCCTGGCAGTTTGTAGAGCAAATTCAATTTTGCTGTCCTTCCGAGCGGCACAAGGATCTGCTTTTGTCAAAATACCGAAGAATGAACAGGTTCATCTTCGTGCGGTTCGGAATGAAGTGCTGCGGAGTTTTTCTGCAAGCTCTCAGTTGGCGGATTCCTTGAAGTGGCGTCTGCAATGCCTCACGTAGCCAACCTCGATGCCCCGGCGTGAAATGCGATAAACAATCCGAAACAGGTCCACGGTGGTCGCTGGCCATCCCCGAAAAACGGCCACCCAAAGGACGGCCCAGTCGCGGAAAAGCCGGCAGAAGGCGAAAGCGGTTAAAGATATCGGTGAGCAGCAGGTCGTAGATTCCGTACAGGTCTTTTGCCGCCTGAGGAAGCAGGAAAAGCGCTGGTTTCCCAGCCACGGCGGCGTTTCCGGGTCCTACCTGGGTGCAAACCTAAGCTCTAACCACAGTTTAGTCTATGGCAAGATGGCGAACACGCGCGCGGGGCCGCCCGAGCCGCCTTCGAGCTTGATGGGCGCCACCACCAGCGTAGCTCCGGATTCGGGCAGCGCAGATAGATCCGCCAAATTCTCCAAATGGTACAAACCCGCGGCGTGGGAAACTTTGTGCCCGGCAAAATCCTTTGACGCGCCGGGATCAATGCTGAGCGTGTCAATCCCCAGCCCGGCCACCTGGCGCGCAGTCAGGGCGCGAATCGCTTCCACCGAAAAACCGGGAAAGTGCATCACCCCGCTTGCATCGGCGTTGCGGTAGCGCTTTTCATCCGGCCAGCGCTGGGCCCAGCCGGTGCGCAGCAGAACAACGGCGCCTGCGGGAATTTTTCCGTGCGCTATCTCCCACGCTGTGATTTTCGAAACCGGCAGCAGGTAATCGGCGTTCTCTTGCGCTTCGGCTCGCGCATCCACGATAACCGCGGGCGCGAAGAGTTTTTCCGGAGGAATCTGATCCACGGTGGCCTGCCCGGCGACGAAGTGCGCGGGGGCATCCAGGTGCGTGCCGAAATGCTCGAGGAAAGAAATGTGGCGGGTGAAATAGCCATCTTTAGCGATGGAAGCGCTCGGCTTGGCTTCGAACGGTTTTGCGTCGCCGGGCCAGGCGGGGTATTTCTCGCCGAGTGCGTGCGTGAGGTCCACGATGCGGTACTTGCCTGTGGCGATGGCTTGCGCAGGCGAAGCTTGCGGCTTTGCGGATTGGGAGAATGCGGCCCACGCGAAAAGTGTCGCCGCGAGGGCGACGGGCCCGCCCTTTGCGCAAACGGCGCGCCAAGAGTGGGACGCCCGAATCGCTCGTGGGAATTGCGGATTTATGGACATGGTTAACTCCGTGGTGGTTACACAAGAAAGCGAAACCAAGGGCCGAAAAGACCGGGGGCCTGGCCTACGGCTTGCCGTAGCCGGGGCCGCGCACCACCATGCCGGGTTTGGCGCCGGTGTGCTCGCCGTTGCGCAGGACTTGCGCGCCATTCACGAACACGTGGACCATTCCGGTGGCCAGTTGGTGCGGCTTTTCAAACGTAGCGTGATCCTGAATTTTCGCCGGATCGAAAATCGCCAGGTCGGCATAGTTGCCCGCTTTCAGGCTGCCGCGGTCTTTGATTTTCAAGTTGGCCGCGGGCAGCGCGCTCAGGCGGCGAATGGCTTCCTCCAGCGGGATCAGCTTCTCGTCACGCACGTAACGGCCCAGCAGCCGCGCCACGTTCCCGTACGCGCGCGGATGCGGGTTGTATTTCAGGAAGACGCCTTCGGGCGCTTCCGAACCGGCATCGGAACCGAAGCTGACCCACGGGAGTTGGATCTGCCGGCGCACATTATCTTCCGACATCATGAAGTAGATGGTTTCCACGCGGCTATCGTCTTCCACGATCAAATCCATCGCCACTTCCTCGGCGGGCTTGCCGCGCATTTTGGCCACTTCGGAAAGGCGCTTGCCGATCAGGGGCTTGAGGGCATCGCTTTTGAAGCCGGCGAGCAGGATGCCTTCCGGGCCGGTGTTAGCGAACATGTTTTCCCACTTGTCTGTGGGCGTAAGCATTTCCTTGGCGATGCGCGCGCGCGTGGCCGGATCTTTCAGGCGCTTGATGAATTCGGCATGGCCTCCTTCTTCGGCCCAGGGCGGCATCGAGGCGCTTAAGCCAGTGGCGCCGGCCGTGTAGGTGTACATATCCGCGGTAATCGCCAGGCCCGCTTTGCGCGCAGCCTCGATTTTGGCGATGGCCGCGGCCAGCTTACCCCAGTTGGGTTTGCCGGCGGCTTTCAAGTGATAAATTTCCGCGGGCAGTTTGGCTTCGCGGGAAATGGTGATGAGCTCGTCAATCGCTTCCAGAAAGCGGTTACCCTCGCTGCGCATGTGCGAAATGTACGAGCCGCCGTATTCGCCGGCCACCTTGCACAGTTCGATCAGTTCGGGCGTCTTGGCGTAGAACGCCGGTGGATAGATCAGCGACGAGCCGACGCCCAGCGCGCCTTCGCGCATTGCCTGGCGCACCAGCGCCTTCATTCGCGCGAGTTCTTCCGGCGTAGGCGGCCGGTCGGCGTAGCCGATTTCGTGGACGCGCACAGTGGTGGCGCCGACGAAGGACGCCACGTTGGGCGAAACTCCCTTCCGGGTGATGTAGTCGAGGTACTCCGCAAGGGTGGTCCACTCGATGGGATACTTGAGGTCCCCCTGAGCCTTCAGCGCCTCGGCCTTCATCTTCGGCGTGAGCGGGCCCATGGACTCGCCTTCGCCAAACACTTCCAGCGTGACACCCTGCTTGATATCGCCCAGGGAACGGCCATCCACAATCAGCGAATCCACGGCCCAGCTCAGCATGTTGATAAAGCCGGGAGCGACCGCCAGCCCCTTCACGTCAATCTCACTTTTTGCTCGCGCGCCAGGCGGGAGTTTGCCGATTGCGGCGATGCGCTGGCCGCGAATGGCGATGTCGCCCACAACACCCGGCTTGCCGCTGCCATCGTAGAGCGTGCCGTTGCGCAGGACGACGTCGTATTCCGGCGATTGCGGCGCGGAAATCGCGACCAGGGAAATAGCCAGCAGCAGAACCCCTCCGGTGCAAATGGACAGGCGTGTGGTTTTCATAGGGCGCTTATCTTAGCGCGAAAGTGCGCTCGGGCTGCAAGCCCGCGTCAGGGGAGGGGCATGCCCGGCGTGGCTTCGATGCCGGCCATGCGGAGAATTTCCTTGTACTCTTCTTCGGCGACGGCGGAGATCACCAGTCGCACGTTCTTCAGGAACTTCACTTTGCGCACCAGCCGGTTTTCGCGCAGTTCTGCGAGGGAAACGTTGCGCGGCAGGCGCATCAGCGCGCGCAGGTCTACTACCAGGATTTTTCCTTCCCGATCGTGCGGATCCGGATAGGGGTCGCGCGTCACTTCCGCAATGGCGTACAAGGAACGGTCCGGCTGGCCGTGGTAACACAACACGCGGTCACCGTGGCGGACTTGCTTGAGGGCGCGCTGGGCATCGGCCTTCTTGGTGGCGCCGCGCCACATTTCCTTGCCCTTCACGAAAAGCGTATCCCAATGATAGTGATGGGGATCCACCATGAAGAGCCAGTGATGCCGCTTGGATGGCGTGCGCGAGGTCATTTTAGCCCGAGCATCTTACACGGGTTTGCGCAAAACAGTGAAAGGAAAATGGTTAATCGGTGACCAGACGGATACGGAAATGGGCCTGCTCAAGGGCCAGGAATCGCGTCTAACTTATTGATAGTGGAATATTTAATGGTCAGCCAAGGTCCACAAAAATATCTTCGCCGCGGACTTCTACTTTATAGCAATCCACCCCAACTGCGGGGTTCTGCCCCACCTTTCCGGTGGTCACATCGTATTCCCAGCCATGCCACGGGCAAGTCACCTTACTTCCGTTCATCGCTCCCTGACCCAGCGGCCCGCCGTGATGCAGGCAGGTGTTATTGATGGCGTAGATTTTACCCCCGACGTTGGCGAGCGCGATCACTTTGCCATCGAGTTGAAACTCGCGGATGCTTCCTGGGGGAAGCTCAGCAACTTTGGTGGTGCGAAGAAAGGCCATGTTTGCGTTATAACACTCCCTCAGGATGACGCGCGTCCCTAGCGCGGCGACGGGCTCTGCGCCACCATCACGCCGCGCTTGAATTCATCGGCCATGCCCGGAGTCAGGCGAATTTCCGTGGGGCGCTTGGCCAGCGACATCTGATCAATCTTATCCTGCAGTTTCAACAGCGAATAAAACAGCGCTTCCGGACGCGGCGGGCAGCCGATCACGTACACGTCCACCGGCACAATCTTGTCCACGCCCTGCAAAACCGAATACGCGTTGAACGGGCCGCCCACTCCGCTGCACGCGCCCATCGAAATACACCACTTGGGATCCGGCATCTGATCCCAAACGCGGCGCAGCACCGGGGCCATCTTCAGCGTGACCGTCCCGGCCACGATCATCAGGTCCGCTTGCCGCGGCGACGGACGGAACACTTCCGCGCCGAACCGTGCGATATCGAACCGCGAAGTGGAGGACGCGATCATCTCAATCGCGCAGCAGGCCAGGCCGAACGTCAGCGGCCAGATGGCGCTGCGCCGCGCCCAGTTGAAAACGTAATCCACGGTGGAAATGGCGAAGTTGCGGTCGAAGCGATTTTCGATGATGCCCATCAGTCCTCGCTCAGAAGGGGGAGTATATCGAAAACCGGCGAGTGGTGCCAGCCGCACCGCATCGGAATGCTAGATGATCCGCAACGGCGCCGGAATTGATTCCGACTTTGGCTTGGCGCCGAAGAAAAGCAGCGCGCCTTCGGCCTTGAAGGCGCGGAGTTGCGCGGCGTCGCGAAACCAGCGGCCGGTGTAGGTCTCCGGCGAAGGCGAAGGATCGGGGATGCGGGCGTGCCCCACATCCACAAAACCGGCGTCCCGCAGGAATTGGCACCACTCCTCCGCGCTGAGCAGGCGGGTGGGAATCTTGTAGTGCTGGCCCCACTGGTGGCAGTGGACGTTGTCTCGGTAGTAGTTGATCAGGATCCACGCTGAGCCGCCATCGGCCAGCACGCGAAAACTTTCGCGCGCGGCGCGCGCCGGGTCGGGCCAGTAATAGGAGGATTCCACGCTGATGACGCGGTGGAAAAAATTATCTTCCCAGGGAATTTGCTCAGCCGTGCCTTCGATGAACATGGCGTGGGGAATATCCACGCAGGCGCGGCGGGCGATGCGGATCATTTCGTTGCTTACATCCATACCCACCACGCGGCCCAGCGGTGTGAGCTTCGCCAGCAGTTTGGCGAGCCAGCCTGCGCCGCAACCTACGTCAAGAATATTGTGCTCGGGTGCGATGGCCATGCGCTCGAGCGCCGGCAGCGTGATGGGCAGGTGGTCTTCTTCCATGCCCGCGCCGCGCCCTTCTTCGGCCCAGCGGTTGAATTCATCGCGCAATTGATCCAGCGGAGATTGATTCATTGAACCATTTCCAGTCACAGAGGAACACAGCTAGAGGCAGTTTAGAAATCAAAACGCAAGCGAATCTCAGGCGCCCTTGACCTTGGCGAGTAACTGCACGAATTTTTCTTTGCGCTGCGCCTGGTCCTCGCCCAGGTTGGATTCGGTGTTCTGCGTGATGTTCATCGAGCAGAACTTGGGGCCGCACATGGAGCAGAACTTGGCGTCCTTGTAGAAATCGTCAGGCAGGGTTTCGTCGTGCATGCGGCGCGCGGTTTCCGGGTCGAGGGAAAGCGCGAACTGCTTTTCCCAGTCGAAGAGGAAGCGGGCGTAGCTCAGCGCGTCATCGCGATCGCGCGCGCCGGGGCGGTGCCGCGCCACGTCGGCGGCATGCGCGGCAATCTTGTAGGCGATCACCCCCTGCTTCACGTCTTCGGCATTGGGCAGGCCCAGGTGCTCCTTGGGCGTGACGTAGCACAGCATGGAAGCGCCGTGCCAGCCGATCATGGCCGCGCCGATGGCGCTGGTGATGTGGTCGTAGCCCGGGGCGATATCGGTGACCAGCGGGCCCAGGGTATAGAACGGCGCTTCGTGGCACCATTCCATTTCCATGTCCACTTGTTCCTTGATTTTGTCGAGCGGGACGTGGCCGGGGCCTTCGATCATCACTTGCACATCGTGTTCCCAGGCGATTTTGGTGAGTTCGCCGAGCACCTTCAATTCGGCGAATTGCGCTTCGTCGCTGGCATCGGCCAGGCACCCCGGGCGCAGGCCATCGCCCAATGAAAAGCTCACATCGTGCTTCTTGAAGATCTTGCAGATGGCCTCGAAGTTTTCGTAGAGGAAATTCTGCTTCTGGTGATGGCTCATCCACAGGGCCAGCAGCGAGCCGCCGCGGCTGACGATGCCGGTGATGCGGTTCTTCACCAGCGGCAGATGCTCGCGCAGCACTCCGGCATGGATGGTCATGTAATCCACGCCCTGCTCGGCCTGCTCCTCGATCACTTCCAGCATGAGCTCGATGGTCAAATCTTCCGGGCGGCGCACGCGGGCCAGGCCTTCGTAAATCGGCACGGTGCCGATGGGCACCGGTGAGTGTTCGATGATGGCCTTGCGGATGCCGGGGATATCCCCGCCGGTCGAGAGGTCCATCACCGTGTCCGAACCCAGATGCACGGCGTAGTGCAGCTTTTTCAATTCTTCCGCGGCGTCGCTGGTCACCGACGAGTTGCCGATGTTGGCGTTGATCTTGCAGTTGAAGGCGATGCCGATACCCATCGGCTCGAGATTGCGGTGGTTGATATTGGCGGGGATGATGGCGCGCCCGCGGGCCACTTCGCTGCGCACGAATTCGGCATCGAGTTTTTCCCGCGCGGCCACGTAGCGCATTTCCTCGGTGACCACGCCCTTGCGCGCCAGATGCATCTGCGTCACGTTGCGCCCTTCGGCTGCGCTCAGGGCAGGCGAGCCGTCGCTGCCCGCCGCTGCTAAGCGCGCTTCAATCCATTCGGTGCGGAGTGCCATGATGCCCCCATTATGGAAATCTTCGCCGTGAAAGGACAATTATCGCACCACCACGCAGTGGCTACAAACTGAACGGAGTCGTTGATAAGAGCGCCCTTGAGGGCCAGCGAAGGGCAAATCGAGAAGATGGAGCCGACTATTTTCTGGGCCTGGCTTTGGGAGAATTCACCATCTTCACTAGAATTCGTGCAAATACAAAAAGGCTGATCATCATTATCGGCCACAGCACTTCGATGCGTATCCAACTGACGGCCGCGAGCGCGGGAAGGATCCACGCCCAGCGCGGCACCTCGCGTAATTGGCCTGCAAGCGTTTCCTCCGGCGCCGGTACTACCGGTACGCCTGAAGGCTCCCGCAATTGATCGAAGAAACCATACACCTGCGGGATGGCGTCTGGGTCAAACGGACATCTCCGCAGCGACAGCCGCATAAGAACGAACTTCAGCGACCACAGGAACGTTGCCGCCAGGGCGGCAACGACAAACCCGCCTAGAAGGCCCCACAGCAGTCCGAGCCAGTGGTTGCGCGCGATGAAGAACGTAAACAGTGCGCCTGTGAACGGGCCAAGCAAGAGAACGCCGATTTCCGCAGTCGAGAAAAAGTAGCTGCGTCGTTGTTTGGGGGTGAGATGAGACCATTCGCGGTGTCCCGTTTCCCACGCGATGCCGCACTTGCAGATGAATTGCTCCCTGCCCAGGCGAATGACGTCAACTTGCGGACTCAGCTGCGCGCTCCACGTCTGGCCGCAGGCGGAGCACTTTTGGAAGTAGACAGGAACGGGCGGCAACAGGACCTCCTACCTAAGTTTCTTAATGGCGGGCTTCGTCGTCTCAGCCATCCTGCGGGCTACGGGTAGTGTGGCACGGGTGGAAACTCTAACACCGGCCGGGTGGCAGTCAGCGGCCGGTGACGGAGGAGCCCCAGGCGTGATACGGTTTTTGCTGGGTTTGACGTCATTATTCCTAAAGGAGGGATTTGACATGCACCGCAGGACATACAAAGGGCTGGCAATCGTGGGGGCGCTGGCGCTTTCGCTGGGAGCGGTAACGATGATTCGGGCCCAGGCCAACAAAGCCGAAGCGCCGAAGCCGGCCAAGCATGAATGGGAAGAGGCTCTCGATTCGTGGAGCGACATTGGACGGAGGCTGATTGCCATGGCCGAAGACATGCCCGAAGCAAAGTATTGGTACACGCCCGCGAAAGACACGCGGACGTTTGGCGATATGCTGCTGCACGTAGCGGGCGTGAACTATCAGGTCGTGAACGCCATTGCCGGCCGGGAAGTGGGCCATGGCGAAAACGATCCGCCGCGGGCGAATTACAACTCGAAGGCCGCCGTGGTTGCGTATCTGAAGAAATCGTTTGCGGACGGGGCAGCCAGCCTGAAAGCCATCAAGAGCCACGCGGACTTCGAGAAGAAGGTTGTCTACCCGTGGGCCAATCAACTGATTCACCCGCACAGTTTGTGGGGAATGACGGTAGCGCACGCCAGCGAGCACTACGGCAGCCTGGTGACCTACTACCGTGTACAAGGCATGGTGCCGCCGGAATCGCGGCCGAAGAAATAGCAACGATCTTTTCACAGCGTCGTCATTCTGAGTCCGCAGGAGGCGGACGAAGAATCTCGATTTCTCCGAATTCGCCGAGAAATTGCACATCGAGATTCCTCAGCCAAAACCGGGCCTCAGAATGACGAAGTTCTTTGGGGAAATGCGATGGTCTGCGGTGGCTCCGTGCCGCCGTTGTGAGAAACGGGTTCAAAAGAGCTGGCGGGCGGCTTAGCCATTGAGCCGCCCGCTCTTATTTTCCGGAGGCGGAACCGGCCGCAGGACTTGTCAACAAAGAAACCAGGGCTTCCGGATCGCGCACCGGCGGGTTGCAGGTGAAATTCGAGCAGACCAATGCGGCGGATTTTTCAAGCGAAAGATGCGGCACGGTTTGCGCCAAACCGGCGGGTAGCGATTTTGCGGATGCGTTCTGGGGAGTGATGCGCAGGACGGATTTGCCGAAGCGGAAAACGCCGCGCGCGGCGGTTTCCAGTTGCTGCGCCGACGGATCATCCGCGGCTCCGGTAATCACCACCTGCGTGGCGTGCCGCGCGAAGAGCAGCGCCGCCAGGCCGAACGTCGCGGCAAACATGCCGAACTGGCCCGCCGAGCCGGCAAAAGCTTGCAGCGACTTCTGCGCGCTCTCAGCGTAACGCGAATTGCCGCTCAGGCCGGCCAGCCGGCACAGCAGGATGATCGCGCCGCCGTTTCCACTGGGCGTGGGCGAATCCTGGAAGGGCTTGCGGGGCACGTCCAGCCCGCCCAGCGGCGCGGCATCCCGCGGGCGATCGAAAAAGCCGCCTCCCTGCGCATCGAAGAAGCGGTCGAGCAGAAGCTTCGCGACTTTTTCCGCATGCTGGAAATAGCGCAGGTCGAGCGTGGCCTCATAGGCATCGAGCAGCGCCAGCGCCGCGAAGACTTGGTCGTCCAGGCCGCCATCGAGCCGCGCTGCTTGCGACGCGCCGAAGCGGTGGCTGAAACCTTTCTGCTCGTCCCAGGCTTCTGCCAGGATGCGGTCGAGCGTGCGCAGGGCAAAGGCGCGGCACTGCGCGCCGGTCGGGCCGTCCAGTACGGAAGCCGCTTCGAGATACGCGGAAACAAACATGGCGTTCCAGCTGACATAAAGCGTGGTGTCAATAAACGGGGTGGGGCGCGGCAGCCGCGCGGCGAGCATTGTTTGCCTGGCGCGGGCGATGATTTCGCGCACCTGCGGCTCGGGAAGGGCCAGGCGGTTGGCGACTTCGCCGGGTTCGCGCGCGATCCACAGCACATTCTTGGCGTGGTTGTGGTGCATTTCGCCGATCGCGTCCACGTCATAATAGAGTTCCATGACGCGGGCTTCGTCGGCCGGAAGAGCGGCGCGCAGTTCTTCGAGCGTCCAGGTGAAGTAGTCTCCGTCGTCTTCAAGCGAGTAGTCAGCGTCCTGGCTGGCGTAAAACCCGCCCTTTTCCTGATCGGACAAAACGCCATTCACCCAGCCGATGATGGATTCCGCGGTGTCCCTGAAAAAAGGATTGCGGGTGAGTTGCCAGCCGTGCAGGTAGTTCTTCAGCAGCTCGGAGTTGTCGTAACTCATTTTCTCGAAGTGCGGCACAATCCACTTTTCGTCCACCGAATAGCGATGGAAGCCGCCGGCCAGTTGGTCGTACACGCCGCCGCGGGCCATGCGGTCGAGCGTGGTCTCAATCACTTGCAGCAGGTTCTTGTCGCGCGAGGTCTGGTAATACTCCATCAGCAAATCGAGCGCGCCGGAATGCGGGAACTTGGGTGCGCGGCCGAAGCCGCCGTTGCGCAGGTCGAACATGCGCACGGTGCCATCCACCATCTGATCGACCACGCGGACGTCAAACAGCGCACTTGCCCCGCCGAAGGATTCCGCGCGCGCCACCGATTCGGCGATCGATTCCGCGGCCTGGTCAACTTCCGCGCGGCGGTTGCGAAACGACTCGGCAATCGCCAGCAGGATTCGCCCGAAGCCGGGACGGCCCATGGCATCTTCGGGCGGGAAATACGTTCCGCCAAAGAAGGGTTTGCCCTCCGGGGTGAGAAATCCAGTAAGCGGCCAGCCGCCCTGCCCGGAAATCGCGCTGATCGCGACCTGGTAACGCGAATCCACGTCGGGGCGTTCGTCGCGGTCCACTTTCACGGCAACAAAGTTCTGATTGATGATTCCGGCGATAGCGGGATTCTCGTAGCTCTCGCGGTCAATCACATGGCACCAGTGGCACCACACCGCGCCAATATCAAGAAGGATAGGCTTGTTTTCGGCGCGCGCGCGGGCAAATGCTTCTTCGCCCCATTCGTGCCAGTCAATGGGCTGGTGCGCAGCCGAGCGCAGATACGGGCTGGCGGAGTCTTTCAGCCGGTTGTGATTCAGTTCGCTCACGTTGTTCCTTTTGGTGGCGGTTGGGAAGGAGGCTTGTTGTCCTCAACCTGCGGTTCGCGGTTCGTCAACCCTCACAGAATGACACGAAACAAGAACCGGGCAAAGAGTTAGTGAAAGGGAGGACTGGGACCGCGGTCGTGGGGGTCAATCGGCTTGCGGCCGGCGAAGCCTTCGTTCAGGCCGTGGTAGTAGCGGATGCGATCTTCGCCCAGGCGCCAGCATAGATAGACTTCCTGATCGTCGAGCATGGAAGGAAAGTCCAGCAGGCCGGAATCCAGATCCTTTACCACGCAACCAGTGGAGTGAATCTGATCGAGCGCCGATTCGATGCGTTGATTCAGCTTGTCGAGGGTGGCGCGCTTGGCGGCCGCTTCCTCATACCGGACCAGCAGGCCGCCAGCGGCCAGAATGCGCCCGGCCAGCCGCACCAGGCTCGCTTGCAGGCCGGCGGCGTCGCGGCGCGCTTCCATGGCGTCAATCAGGATGGGCTCGATTTCCTGCCGCACCTGCTCGGCTTCGCGCAACGTGAAGAACTTGGGTTCGTCGGGCATTTGAAGATTTCGTGATTTCTGGTCTTCGCGATCTGGTGATTTTGAAAAAAACCCGTGCCACCGCGAACCTGCCTTGCTCCACAAAGCTGCAAAAAAAAACAAAAGCCCGATCGGCTTGTACGCCACTCTTACTTCAGAGCCAGCATCCGTTCGAGCGCGACTTTGGACCAGCGGCGCGTGCGGTCGCCCACGCGGATGCGGTTCACCACATTGCCCTCGACCAGATTCTCGAGCGCCCACAGCAGGTGGTTCGGCGTGATGCGGAACATCGTGGTGCACACGCAAACGTGCGGGTCGAGCGATTCGATGTGACGGTCCGCAAAGCGCCTGGCCAGGCGGTTCACCAGGTGGATCTCGGTGCCGATGGCCCAGGCCGAACCGGGCTGGGATTGCTCCAGCGCGTGCACGATTTGCTCTGTGGAGCCGCAGCGATCCGCCTTCTGCACGACTTCAAAGCGGCATTCCGGATGCACGATCACCTGGATGCCGGGCCGCGCGGCACGCACGCGGTCCACGTGCTCCGGCAGAAACCGCTGATGCACCGAACAATAGCCCTTCCACAAGATCATCCTGGCGTTGCGAATGGCGGCCTCGTCATTGCCGCCCATCGGCCGGTAGGGATCCCACACAATCATCTGCTCGAGCGGGATGCCCAGTTTGAAGGCCGTGTTGCGCCCCAGATGTTCATCCGGCAGAAACAGGATCTTTTCGCCGCGCGAGAAGCCCCAGCGCAGCACCGCCGCTGCATTGGAACTGGTGCAAACCGAGCCGCCGTGTTCCCCGGTGAAGGCCTTGATGGCCGCGGTCGAATTCATGTAGGTGACGGGGACGACTTTCAAATCGCCGAGTGTTTGCAGATCTTTCCAGCAGGTTTCCACCTGGCCGATATCCGCCATGTCGGCCATCGAGCAACCAGCATTCATGTCCGGCAGAATCACTTGCTGGTCGCGCGCGCGCAGAATATCCGCGCTTTCCGCCATGAAGTGCACACCGCAAAAAACAACATACTTGGCGGAGGTCTGCGCGGCCAGTTGCGAAAGTTTCAGGGAGTCGCCGCGGTAGTCGGCGAATTTCACCACTTCGTCGCGCTGATAATGGTGGCCAAGGACGCACACCTCGGTGCCCAACTTGGCTTTTGCCGCAGCAATGCGCGCATCCAGCGACGTATCGGGGACGAGCAGATAGCTGTCAAAATCGCAGCCGACTCCGGCCTCGACTTCAGGCACATGAACAGTCTGTGGCTGCTCGGTTCCGACTAACTTAGTGATCTCAACCAGAGTTGTCATAAGCGGTCTGTTGTCGCTATTTTCCCGCGTTTGGGGCGGTTTGGCTAGTGCCATTGCTCCCATTTGGTTAGATGCCGTCATCCGCCGCGGGTGTGCATTTCCAGGTGCGGGTCTAAGCGCAGTTTTTCCAAAGAGATAAAGGCACTCCGGGATCGATCGGCCAGCCGCAATTCCGCACCCCGGTCCTGGCGCGCGCGCCATCCCGAAATGATCATTTGCTTCAAATCATCGCGAGTGGCTCCCCGGCGCAACGGGTCGCGCAGGTTCAAGCCCTGCGTCGCATAAAGACACAGGAACCACACGCCATCAGCGGTCAGGCGGCTGCGGTCGCAAGCCCCGCAAAACGGCGTGGTGGTGCTGGCCACAATTCCGAACGTGACGCCATTGGAAAGGCGAAAGCGTTCCGCAGGCGCGCTTCCCTGGTCACCCAGGGGCTCAATCGCCCCAAAGGCGGCGCGGATGGCTTCCAACATTTCCGCGCGGGAAACCACCAGCCTGGCGGACCAGCCGGTAGCTCCGCCCACGTCCATGTATTCGAGGAACCGCAATTCAACGCGGTTCTTCTGCGAAAATTCGATCAACGGAACAATCTCATCGTCATTCTGGCCGCGGATGATCACCGCATCGAGCTTAGTGCCGGAAAATCCGGCGCGGTGCGCGGCCTCCAGTCCGGCAAACACCGTATGCAATTCGGCGCGCCTGGCCATTTGCAGGAATCGTTCCGGGCGCAGGGTATCGAGGCTGATATTCACGCGGTGCAGCCCGGCCGCGCGCAAAGCTGCGGCCTGCTCGGCCAGCAGCAGGCCGTTCGTCGTCAGAGCAATCTCGCTCAATGCCTGCTGCGCCGTGAGTTGGCGCACCAGTTCAGGCAGGTTGTGGCGCAGCAGCGGTTCGCCGCCGGTCAGCCGCAGCTTGTCCACGCCCAATTCGGAAAAAATTCCGGCCAGGCAGGCGATTTCCTCGAAGGTCAGCAGGTGCTCGCGCGGCAGCCACACGTACTCTTCTTCCGGCATGCAATACAGGCAGCGCAGGTTGCAGCGGTCGGTGACCGAAATACGCAGCGAGCGCAGGGGACGGCCCAACGAATCCACAAGCGCGCCATTGGTGCGGCCGGATGGCATGGCAATATTCTAGCAGTTTGCGGAAAAACTGCCCGTGCCGCCGGCTCAGTCGCACCGGCAGGCCGAGCCGTTATGGTAGATTAGCGGCCGATGCGTATCTTTGTCCTAGGCGCCGGGGCCACCGGATCACTGCTGGCTCATCTGTTGGTCAAACAGGGACACGACGTGTGGTGCGGTGATCGCGACCCTGAGCGCGCGCGCAAGTTTCTGGGCAAAAAGTCCGCCATCGCTGTCGAGCCAGTCAATGCGCGAAACCTGTGGGGCATTGTGCGCGCGGCCAAAGGCTGCCATCTGCTGGTGAACGCCGGACCCGCGGTGTTCAATCAAATCGTGATGCGCGCCGCGTTGCGCCTGGGAGCGCACTATCTGGATATGGCGGCGCACCTGCAAAAGCACCCCTTTCGTCCGGAACACTTCGCGTTTGCCAAGCGGTTCGAGCAACGCAACCGAGCCGCGGTGTGCACCGCCGGCGTCGCCCCGGGCTTGACCAACCTGCTGATCAAACGCAGCGCGGAAATGATGGATCGAGTGGAATCGGCGCGCGTGTACCTGCTGGAAGAAAGTGAAAGCGACGATCCGGTGTCGCAGTGGTCGCCGGAAGAATCGTTCAACGAAGCGGTGTCGCGCCCGCGCGTGTACCGCAACGGACGTTTCCATCTGGGCAAGCGTTTCGACGAGCGCGAGAAATTCCGCTTCCCTCCCCCGATTGGAGAAGTAGGCGTGGTGCTGGCCGCGCAAGATGAAGTCACCACGGTGCCCAAGTTCGTGTCCATGCGCGAAATGTTCGTGAAAATCGGCGGCAATGAAATTGACCGCCTGCGCCGCTGGCACCGGCAAGGCAAGCTCAGCAAGTCACGCGGGCCGGCCATGCGTTTTCCCCGCACGCCAACGCCGCGCATGGTGGCCAAACTGATTCGCAAAGGAGTGCTGCGCAACGCGCGATTTGCCGCGGCGGTGGTGGTGCGCGGGGAGAAAAAGGACCGCCCCATCGAAGTGCGCTGGGACGCCGCGTTTCCCTCGCTCTACCAGATTCGCCAGCGGGGCATGCTGACCACGCCGGTGGCCTACGCAACGGCCCACCTGGCGGCGCTCTTCATCAAGCATTTTCCGCGCGAGCAAGCCGGACTGTTCACCCCGGAATCCCTGCCGCTGGAATTGCGCCAGCAAATCCTGGCGGACGCAAGAAGCCGGGGCATCCGTTTTTCGGCCAGGACAAAGTGGTTGAAGGCGCAAGAAGAAGAGGATGAACTGTAGGTCCAGCTTTTGAGCCTAAGCTTCGGGCCGGGTGGGCTTCTGCGCCGGCGTCTCTTGCCAGGGGCTGGCATCCTCGGAAGCCCAATCTACGTCCCAGAAGTTTTCTGCTTGAAGGAACTCCAGACCAATTTCAAAGCGGGCCAGGTCCTTAGGCTGCCGCCAGGCCACGCGAGCGCGAACGCGCCCCGGCGGGTTCACGCGCTGCAGGAGAATTGAATCTCCAATCTCGAGTTCGTGCCCGCATTCCACAGCCGCGCCGTGCCGGCTGATCACGCGGGTAACGGCCTGCTCCTCCCAGGACTGCCCCAGCTTTTCACTGGAAAGAACCACCGGAATGGTGGCCACCTTGCGGACGCTGCGGCGCAAATGACGGCTCAACTCCCCCGCGCGCAGGAGAATATCCAGGATGCGGGCGCGCTCGAGATTGTCCAGATCGCGCGCGGTTTGCGCCAAGTCGGCGGCATGGCGGGTACAATCGGAAAGAAAGCGGCGCACCAACTCGGTGGTCGTGTCGCGGTACCGGCTGTCTTCCAGCAACCGGCCGTACTCATCCAGGTTGCTGTAGCAGGAGGAAATGAAGTGCTCGCGGCACAGGGGGCGGATGTCCAGCACGGCGGCGGAGGATCTGCCACAACCCGAGGCCGAGCACGACTCCGGTTTCAACATGGTCAAGGCAACCTTCTCCCGGGGAAATTAGAACAGAGCGAAAAGATGCCGGATAGCGCTCTTACGCCGCCAATATTACCTTTTTGGAACGAGTAAACAGCCGCCGTTGAACGGATCGCCGCGTCAGCAGCAGCGGCTTACGCCGGTATATTTGCGGCGCACCGCATCCAAGTAGAACTCTTCCCGGGAAAGCACAGAACCCCCGCTGCGAGCGCCGCGCCCGCGCAGATAATTTTCGTACCCGGCATCGCCGGTGATTTGCCGCAGGTACCACCACACCATGCGCATGGCCCTGCCCCCAGCCTGCACCAGTGCAAGAAGCGGAGCGGGCGCAAAGGGAACCGGCTTGAGATTCGCGATTGGAGGCTTCAGATGCATCAATCGCCCTCCGCCCAGCGGGTGGGCACGTACGGGCTTTCGTGCAACACCGGTTCCTTGCGCCGCGTGAGAATCGCGATCCACTCCAGGGCCGCCTCCAGCAGAAGAAAAAGAATCAGGCTGGCGAAGACGGCGGTCACCACAGCGTCCAATTGGTTATTGAAAATCAGGCGCTCGGTGCGGGCCAACCCCTCGGCGGTAAAGCGTGCTTCCATCATTTGTTGCTTCAGGGCGCTGGCCTGGGCCAGAAAACCGATCCGCGGGTTGGGATGGAAAATCTTCTGATAGCTGGCGGTCATGGTGGCGGTCACCAGCCACGCCATGGGAACCAGCGTGACCCAGATCCATTTCCTCCGCCCCATCTTGAGCAAAATCGTGGTGGCCACCACCAGCGCCACCGAAGCCAGCAGTTGGTTGGCAATGCCGAAAAGCGGCCACAACGAATTGATGCCGCCCAGCGGATCGAGCACGCCCTGATACAGGAAGTATCCCCACGCGGCCACAATCAAACCGCTGGTCACCAGGATGCTGGGGTACCAACCGGTGCGGCCCAGCGGCTTCCACAAATGTCCGAGCAGTTCCTGCACCATGAAGCGGCCCACGCGCGTGCCCGCATCCAGCACGGTCAGGATGAAAAGCGCTTCGAACATGATGGCGAAGTGATACCAAACGGCCAGCAGTTTGCCGCCACCGATGGTCGTGCTGAAGATCTGCGCCATGCCCACCGCTAAGGAAGGCGCGCCGCCGGTGCGATTGAGCAAGCTGGCTTCGCCCACTTGCTGCGCCAGCAAGTTCATGGTTTCTGCGCTCACCGGGTAACCCCACGAAGAGATGGTGGCCGTGGCGGCTTCGGCGGTCTGCCCCACGATGCCCGCCGGCGAATTGATCGCAAAATAGACGCCCGGATCGAGGGCGCACGCGGCAATCATGGCCATGATGCCGACGAAAGACTCCATCAGCATCGAGCCGTAGCCCACCAGCCGCGCGTGGCCTTCGCGCATCAGCAGCTTGGGCGTGGTGCCGGAGGAAATCAGCGAGTGGAAACCGCTGATCGCGCCGCAGGCAATGGTGATGAAACAGAAAGGAAAAATTGTCCCGGCAAAGACCGGCCCGCTGCCGTCAATGAAGCGGGTCAGCGGCGGCATCTGGATCGTGGGCCGCACCAGCAGGATGCCTCCGGCCAGCGCGAACACCACGCCGATTTTGATGAACGCGCTCAGGTAATCGCGCGGAGCCAGCAGCAACCACACCGGCAACGCGGAAGCCGCGAATCCGTAGGCAATGATGGCAATGGCCAGGGCCTTGCCGCTCAGGGTGAACACCGGCGCCCATTCCGGCGATTGCGCCACCCACTGCCCGGCCACCACGGCAAACAGAATCAGGATGAAGCCGATCACCGAAGCTTCCATCACGCGGCCCGGCCGCCAGAAGCGCATGTACACGCCCATCAGCATGGCGATGGGAATGGTCATCGCCAGCGTGAAGGTACCCCAGGCGGATTCGCGCAAGGCATTCACCACCACCAGCGCCACCACCGCCAGCAGCACAATCATGATGGCCAGCACGCTGAGCAGAGCGATCATGCCGCCGCGTTTGCCGATTTCGTCGCGCGCCATCTGCCCCAGCGATTTGCCGTCGCGCCGCAGCGAACAGAACAGAATCACGAAGTCCTGCACGCAGCCGCCCAGCGCCGCGCCCACAATCAGCCAAAGTGTCCCCGGCAGGTAACCGAACTGCGCGGCCAGCGTGGGGCCCACCAGCGGGCCCGGTCCGGCGATCGCGGCAAAGTGATGGCCGACCACGACCCATTTGTTGGTGGGCACAAAATCGCGCCCATCGTCCAGACGCTCGGCCGGCGTGGCCCGCGAGTTATCGAGGGCGAGTACGCGCGCGGCCACGAACGCGGAATAGAAGCGGTAGGCCACCAGATACGTGCACGCGGCGGCGACCACAAACCAGGTGCCGCTCAGTTTTTCATTGCGTTCCAGGGCGATCGCGGCCAAAGCCCCCGCTCCTGCGAGAGAAATGGCAGCCCAAAGAATGGTGCGGGCCAATCGGTTCATCGGATAGTTCCCCCGGCTTACGGCAATAATTACAAGGCCGCATAGTCCCTTGAACCTGAAACTTGCGCAAGAGGATTTCGCCGGTCATGAGAAAATAGGGGCGAGGCAGCGATCGAAGCCAACCTCAATCCGGGCTGCATCAACCTGCCGCACGCGCGGACCATCGTGGGCCGGCTAGTCTATTACCTTGCGCAACGGGCTGAGCCGGAGCCGGGCCAGGTGGACGTGCGCGACTTGCTGGATGAACTGGAAAAGGATCTCGCGCCCTATGACAACGACCCGCCCATGCTGGAAGCGCTGGCCGTCGTAGTTGAGCTGGGAGAAAAAGCGCGGGCCATTGCCGACCAGATTGTCCTGCGCGGTCATCGCGGCGACCGGCTGGGCCAGTGCGTGCGCAATTTGTTCGAGTGTCTGGGTTATCCGGAGGAAGGGGCGCAGCGTTCACTCGAATGCGGCGAACGCCCGGATTCTCCGCTGCGGCCCTAGCCGGGTGCTGAAAAACACCCCGGGGTGTCATCCCGAGAGAAGCGAGGGATCTGCATTTCACCGAATCCTGAAGAAAATGCAGCTTCTTCGTCGTGACTCCTCGGAATGACAGCTCTGGGACTCTTTCAGCAGCCTGCTAGAAAAGTCACTTCGTCATTCTAGGGCCTGTCTTTGCCGAAGAATCCCGATCACAAGTCCATGGCAACCCTGAGCATTGAGGTTCTTCGTCCGCCTCCGGCGAACTCAGAATGACGGAAAAGCGCCTTTTTTCCGCAGCTTCTCAGGACTTCTTCCAGGTTTTGCTGGAAGTGAATTGGTAGAGCGGCATCAGGTCGCGGAAGGCGGCGAACGCTTCGTTTTCGAAGGAGGCTCGGGTAACGGCGGCGGGCTTGAGTTTTCTGCGGACCACCCAGCCCTTGATTTTCTTCCAATCCGCTTCACTCGCGGGCCAGCCCGCGTTTTTTGTCCACTCGCCTTTTTCCGAGGAATACCAGTAGCTTTCGAACTTCTTGCCGAGTCGCTTGGCTTGGCCGGCCAGCCAGGCCGCACTTTGCACGGCGCGGGGCACGGCGACCGAGCCGAGCGTGGACTTGCGCGTCTGGCCATAGATGCGAAAGCCCAGCGTGGCCAGTTCGCCGTTCAAGCCCACGTAAAGCTGGCCGTCGTCGCCTTCCGCATTGCGCGCGCTGGAAAATTGCAGGTACATTTGCGGACGGTAGGGTGTCTTATCCCGGGCAAAACGAATATCGCGGTTGATGCGGGAGAAGTTGCGCCCGCCCTTGCCGGTTACATCGAACGCCGGTTCCAGCCGCAGCACGCGCGGCCCCAAGCGGTTTAGCAACTCGCGAAAAGGCTGGGTGACGTGCTGCGCATACCGCGCGCGGTTGGCATCCATCCAGTCCTTGCGGTTATTGCGGGCCAAATCGCGGAAGAATTTGAACGTTTCTGAAGTGAAGATCGGGGCAGGGTTGGGCATAAGCGGCTCCCTGCTAGTTTACATTAGAAGGTTGTTTCATATCTCACGTGCGCGGGTGGAAGCGTTTGCAAGGGCACCGCTTCTGTGATAATTCGCCGATGTTCGTGAAGCGCCATCCACGATGGAGCAATAGTGGAAAGGCGAACCGAGGCCGCATAATGAGAAATCTGCGCTGGACAATTCTGCGCTTCGCGCTGATTCTTAGTTGCTGCGGTGAGCCAGCCTACCCGCAAAGCGCGGCAACTGCCAGTGCACCGCCACGCATTGTCGCTCCGGGCGTAACACATGAAAGAAGAGACATGCGTTCGCCGGATGGGTTGCCGTGGTCGGTGCATGTCCTGCGCGTGGACCGCAAGGCCGAGGGCGTGCAAATTCGCGCCGCGGAACCGCCCGGGGAAATGCGCCGCGAATTGCCCACCGAGATTGCCAGGCAGGAAGTGCGGCCGGGCGAACAACTTCTCGCCGTGGTGAACGGCGATTACGATATCGCCGCGCCGTACCTGGGAATTTCCGACGGCCTCTCCATCACTTCCGGTCATCTATGGACTACGGGAAGACCAACATGGCCGGTGATGGCGCTACGGCAGAACGGCCAGCCACTGATTGGCGTGCCGCAGGTGCGGATGGAATTGCGATCCGGAAAACAGCGCTGGACCATTGCCGCGCTCAACAAACCTCTCGCATCGGTTCACGGGACGGGCCCGCGGGTTTACACGCGCGAATTTCGGGAAGCGGTAAAAGGCGACCAGCCCTTTCGCGCCGTGGTCATCGGAAACCTTTCGCCCGCGCTGCCTCTGCGCGCCAGTCGAACAATTCGTGGCGAAGTGTTGAGCGTTTTCGAAAGCGTCACCGAAGCGGCCATTCCGCCCGGGGCCGTCGTCATTGCCGAGCGCTTGCCCGCGGGCGAAACCGCTGGCCGCACAGGTTCCCTGCCCCTGGTACCCTTCCACTCTTCCGCTTTCACGCCGGGCACGCCGGTGGAACTGCGATTCGAGCTCCAGGTGCTCAAAAAGAAGGATATCGCGCAAGCAATCGGCGGCTTCCCGATCCTTGTGCAGAACGGCAAGCGCACCATCGTGGGCGAGCCAGGCGCAAACCTGAAGTTGCGGCATCCGCGCACGGCCGTCTGTTACAACGCCCGGGAGATTATTTTTGTGGTGGTGGATGGGCGTCAGCCGCGGCTCAGCATGGGCATGACGCTGGAAGAACTGGGCGACCTGATGGTGTCACTGGGCTGCACGGAAGCGATGAACACCGACGGCGGCGGCTCCTCGGTGATGGCCATTACCGCGCCGCCCGCAGCGGGCGCGACAAACGATACTGGCGAACAAGGTGGGGTGGGAACCCAGCAAGCAGCGCCACTGCAAATCGTCAATTCGCCTTCCGACGGCCGGGAGCGTGGCCGCGGCAACGCCTGGGTCATCGTGAGGAAAAAGAAATGACACAGCGCCTTCTTTTGTTTTTCTGGATGCTGCTCAGCTGTGCTGCGCAGGCAATCGCGCAGCCGCAGGACCACGTGCGCCTGTATCAGCCGCTGGTGTTCACCAATTCCGGCGGGGTAATGATGCCCTACCGCTTGTTTGTCCCGGAAGGTTACAAGGCGAAGAAGAAATATCCGCTGGTTTTGTGGCTGCACGGGGCGGCCGGACGCGGCACGGACAACCTGAAGCAGATTACGCAGGGCAACGCCGTCGCGGCCCGCGCGTTTGTTTCTTCCGCGGCACAGAAAAAATGGCCGGCATTTGTGCTGGCCCCGCAGTGTCCGGAGAACCACGTATGGGCCAACGTGCAGGCCGCGGAAATGAACGCCGAGTTGCGGACTGTGCTGGAGCTGCTCGATGCGGTGCGCAAGCAGTACAACATCGATCCCGATCGCGTTTATGTCGCCGGGCAATCGATGGGCGGCTTTGCCACATGGGATTTGCTGGCGCGCGCGCCGGAGCGCTTTGCCGCGGCGCTGCCCTTGTGCGCCCGCGCAAATACCTCCGCTGCAAAAAACATGAAGCGCGTGGCCATCTGGGCGTTCCACGGCGACGCCGATGAAACCGTCCCCGTCTCCGGCTCGCGTGACGCGATTGCCGCCATCCGCGCCGCCGGCGGCGAACCGAAGTACACCGAATACCCCGGCGTCGGCCATAACGTCTGGGAAAAAGCGTTCGCTGAGCCCGACCTACTGCCCTGGCTATTCAAGCAAAAACGCGGCAAGAAGTAAGTGCGCGCGCTGTAGCCCGGGTCTTCAGACCCGGCGCCTTTCGCCCACGGGGCAAGGTTGCCCCTGCGAGCAGAACACCGCCGCCACTGAAGAGGGGGGCTACAGTCAACCGCCGTTTTTCCAGATGCGTTCGAGCGGCGCAGCAATCCCCTGCGGGATCAGCACGCCGGACATCTGAATCGCCCAATGAAATTTCGAAAAAGGCGTGCGCTGCAAGATTTCCAGCGGAAGCGGCGGCGTTGCGAAGAGCCTGTCAAAGGTAATGTCCACGAAGTGGTAGGGACGGCGGCGCTGGGACCGATCGGAACCCCACTCCTCGGATTCGTACGGCAGCGAAGTAGTCCACCCGGAAGCCATGATTCCCTTGGGCGGCACGCCCAGGCGAATCAGGAAAAATCGCGAGCCCACCGGGATGCGCTTGCGGTTGCCGCAGCCCCAGCGATCATCCACCGAGCCGTGCTCGCGTGCGGTTTCGAGTTGTTCAGCGAAGTCACTCCACGGCCACTTGCGGGGATTCCACGCCAGCAGGATAGTTTCAGCCACGGAAGTTCAGGTTCACGGCGCGCTAATTCTTGTGCGAGCAGCCGCACGCGGAAGGATTGCCCATGCACATCGGGGCGCTGCCCGCGGATTTGCCGGAGGACGCGCTTGCGCCGCCGCCTCCATGCGCGGCGAACACGGAAAGCTGTTGCGTCTTGCGCGCGCTACCGCATTTCGGGCAGGCGATCTTTTCACTCTTCGAGAGCACCAGTTTCTCGTAAGGCGTCTGGCATTCATCGCACAGGTATTCGTAGATGGGCATGATTCGTTGCTCCGAGGGATAGTTTACCTTTGCCCGCCCCAAGCGCAAAGGCGCCGTGCATGCCGAAACGCCCGCCTTCGAAGAGGCGGGCTGCATGGGACGCTCTGAAAAGAACAACGCCCCGCGGCGAGGCGGGGCGTTGGAAGATTTTCCCGGGCGCAGCGAGCGGCGCCCCCGCTTAGTCGCCGGCGACCGCGGCTTCTTCTTTCCTGGCAGCACGATTGCCAGTGGCGGAACCATTGCCGTTGGCGCCATGGCCGTTGCCATTCCCGTTGCCATTCGCAGGAGCGATGTGCACCGGGGCGGCGCCGAGGGGCTTGATGTCGCTGAGCGTGCCGATCTGCACCACGGGTTCGCTCTTCTTCTTCAGCACCAGTTCCTCGTAAATCTTGCGGACCTGGGCTTCCTCGTACTGGGCCTTGCGGCGGATGCGGTCCTCTACCGCGGCAGTGGTGGGCACGGTGTGTTCGTGCGACTTCACGCGAGTCACATCTTCGGCATTCAGCTTGAGCGATGTCTCATACGCTTCCAGGCCCACATTCTTGCCCTTGGCGTAGATTTCGTGCTTGCCGTGTTTCTTGTACCACTCGGCGACGGTCGCGTTCTTGTGCATGTTTTCGATGATGTTGCGCCAGCCGATGCCGGTGTTATACGCGCAGAAGCTGATTTCGCCTTCCTGCGTGCCGTAGGGGATGATGCACATTTCCGTGCGGCGGAAATCGTAGTTGAACAAGTCCTGGAACCACATCCCGGCCACGAACAGGAAGTTCCACGGATCCTGGCGGCGCTTCTGGGCGTCTTCAAAGCTGCGCGTGCCCTTAACGCTGCCGTATTTCTTGTCGGCATTCTTCGAGCCGCCGAAGGTCTTGTCGAATTTCCTCAGGATGTCCTTCAGGGCCAGCGACGGCGGGGCGGCAAAGGGGCGGTAGTTCTTCAGCAGGGCCAGGGCCATCATCGTGCCGCTGAACTTGCGGCTCCGCGCGGCATCGCTGACCTTCTGCAAGTCCTTGATCAGACCAGGCACGTTGATGAACTGCGGCACCGGCGCCCATTCCTTGGTTTCTTTGTTGATCATCACCGCGGTGCCCACGCCGCAATTCGGGTGGCAGCCGCAGGAGAGCTGGCCCCACTGGGACTCGGGGCCGCGCAGCACGTCGCTGAAATCGGCAAACGGGCCCATCAGCGAAATGGGGAACCAGTCGCGCGTGGGCTGGATTTTTCCGATTTGGCTGCTGACGTCCTTGGCGAGGTGGCTGAGCGTGTAGCGTTGCATCTGGCGGCGCTCGGGGGTCACATCCTCGTCGCGCCCGGTAAAGCTGACCGGCTGGAAGCTGATGAAAGAGATCTTCTTGGGATTATCCATCGCGAAGCGCACGATCGGTCCCACCTGATCGTTGTTCACGTTGTTGACGATGGTGGTGACCAGCACGATTTCAATGCCCGCTTCGTGCATGTTCTCGATGGCCCGGATCTTCACGTCGAAGAGGTTGCCCACCTGGCGGTGGCTGTTGGCGTCGTTGCCGATGCCGTCGAATTGCAGGTAGGCGTAGCGCAGGCCGGCGTCAAAGGCGCGCTTGCAGAATTCCTTGCTCTTGGCGAATTCGATGCCGTTGGTGGCCGCCTGCACGCTGTTGTAGCCCACCTTGCGGGAGTAGGCCACCGCATCCAGGAAGTAGGGCGACATGGTCGGCTCGCCGCCGCTGAACTGCACGCTCATCTGCCGGCGCGGCTTGATGCGCACCGCGTTGTCCAAGATCTCGGTGATTTCTTCCCAGGTCAATTCGTGGACATAGCCCACCTGATTGGCGTCCATGAAGCAGGGGTCGCACATCATGTTGCAGCGGTTGGTGAGGTCCACAGTGAGCACCGCGCCGCGGCCGTAGCGAATCGTGGAGCTGCCGTGGTTGTGCAGGTCTGCGTCATTGTGCGCGGGCAGATCGCGGCCGGGGAAGTTGGCTTCAATCCATTCGAGGAACTTCGAATCCACGGCCATCATGTCTTCGTACTTGCCGTGGATGGGACATTCTTTCACCATCCAGACCTGGCCATCACGCTCGATAATCTGCGCCTTGATCTCGCCCACTTTTTCGTGGAGCAGGTCTTTCACGTCTTTTTCGCCGTTGATGATGGCGTTGCGCGCTTCCTTCACGCAGCCGGGACACAGCGAATCGGTCTGCCGCGGCCAGCCCAGCGTGGGCTTGGTCTTTTCCCACGACTTGAGCAGCGGCTTATCGCTCCACTTCGGCGTGAACGACGGATTGGGCTTGATCCTGGAATTGAAAAACTGGACGGTGTTGAAAGCGGCAGCGGCAGTCTTGGATGCGGCCAGGTCCACCAGCTTCCATGCGGTTTTTCCCATTGTTCTCGGCATACCTTCTCCCTCGATTGAGGTTTGTCTGCGTACCTGCGTTGACTTGCCAGTGGTCGAACCAGACGTGGGCGCGTCTGAAAACTTTCTTTGGCTCTCTCTAGCCCCCGGCTTCTGATACCAAGCCCCAGCCTCAGACACTAAGTCCTTGACAGCGTACAGTTTGCCCCCGGTACGGGTACCCACCAACCCATATTGGCCGAACGGGGATTTTGGCATCCTGAACGGGGATTCGAGGGTGTCAACGGCAGCCTATTTTCGGTTGGTTTCCTCTGAAATGTTCTTGGGATCTATGCTGATCTCTCGAACTTTCTTTCGGGCAGCCAAATCGTAGACCAAGAGGGTTGTAGTCGACCCAAACAGGGGCACCGCTGGCAGCCACGATGCGCCGGAACGGCATCGTTGAGATCATGAGCCTTGATCCGCATTTCGATCGCATCCCCGGTATTCGGCGCATCACGCCTCGGTAAGGCGACGCCCTTCCTTCCCTGAAAAATCTGAAGGGTTCTCCGTTCATCCTGTAGCCAGAGAAGCTATGAAGTGCGGTAGCTTGCTTCTCGCGTGTTTGCGGGTTGCCGCGAGTAATGAAGGGGATCTCTCCGAATTGCGCTGGGGCAAAGCACTCCGCCCAGCAAGCTGGGCTTGCAAAGAACAGCGGGAGCAAGCTCCCGCACTCCAGGCTGCGCTATTCGTTGAGGGCGGGGCGGAGGACGGCGATGGCGAAGTGCGCCAGCTTCGCGGAATCCTCATCGAGTTGCAGCCAGCGCACCACGCAGTGCTTTTTGATGTAGTCGCCGACTTTGCTTTCGCTGATGCCGAGGTGCTCGGCGAGGCCGGACTTGATCGAACCGGTGCTGCTGCGCCCGCGCACCATTTGGTTGAGGGCGATGCTCAGCGTGCGGCAGGCTTCTACGTAGTAATAGCTCACCTGATCGGTGTCGCTCACCAGAAACACGCCGGGTCCGGCGGGCGTGTGATCCAGATCGTCCATGGTGTGTTCGGGACAAGCCAGCAGGCGGCGCAATTGCGAATCCAGCTTGGCGATACGCGAAGCCATGCCGGGATCACCGGCGCGCCCGCTGCGTTCGGCGTAGGCGCTGCCCGCGCTGGGAGCGGGAAGAGCAGGCTCGGGCTCCGGAGGCGACGCGGCACGGCGCGGCGGTTCCGGGCGGGATACAGGTGAAGATACTGCAGGCGGCGCTGGCGCAGGAGTGGCAGCGGCGGTAGCGCCAGCCTTTCCGCGACGGCGTCCGCGGCCGCCGCGACGGCCACGGCGGCGCTTTTTTCCGGCGGCCACACTGGCGGCATCCGAAGCTGCGGCGGGTTCGCCCTGTCCCGCTTCGGCATCCGGGAAAGCTGCGGCTGCTTCCAAGTCACCCACCGGCGTCGGTTCGCCGGCCAGCGAATCAGGTTCGGTATCGCCCAGGGGAATCGAGGTTTCTTCAAAGCCTGGCGCGTCGGCGGAAGGCGCCGCGGCGGTTTCGGCGCGGGGGGGCTTCGGCGCGTCTTCAGGGATCGCGGACAGGTCCACATCTTCGCCCAGGCGGATCAGGCCTTCACCGGCTTTGCGCTTCCAGGCGCCCCGGCGAAAACGGTCAAATGCGGTGCGATACCACTTCACGGATTCCTCGCGGTTTTCATTTTTTTCCTGCAGGGTGGCCAGTTCCAGCGCCACCATGGCGTCGCGCGTGCGCTGGTAGAGATTATCCAGCGCGGCAGCCGGATCCGCGGAAGCTTTCGCCTTGCGGATGCGGGCTTTGATTTGTCGCCAGTCGGCCATGCAATGGGTCGCGCAAGCGGTCAGCGCGAAGCTGAAACCATTGTAACAGCGTGCCGGGTAAGCGCCAAACTTGTTGACAAGTGGTGTGGGTCAGCTTGAAGAACAAGCAGGGGGTCGGAGCTTCAGCTCCGACGTTGGTGCCATGATCATCCTTCTGAGTTCCGGGAAGGGGCTGCAATCAACCCTTCCCGGAGCCCAGAGGTTATGTGGGTAGATGGTCTATTGTCGGAGCTAAAGCTCCGACCCCCTAACTTTCAAACTGACCCACTCTCCACAAAGTCGAAAGGCATAACACGGATATAGGTGGACAAAGGCGGATGAACATAGATAAGGCAGTTTTGTTCCCGCAGGATTTGCTTCGTTCGCGTTTATCGGCTCCTCATTCATATCCCTTTGGCAAAGCCCTTGCCTTTTGCCCATTTCCTGCTTTGATGGATGGCGTATGAATCCTGTGGAACAATCGCGAAGGATTGTGGAAAAAGCGCGCAGCCTGGGCTTCGATCTGTGCGGGGTGGCGCCTGCGGAGAAATTCCCCGAACTCGAGCGCTTGCCGGAATGGCTTGAACGCGGTTATGCGGGCGAGATGCGCTACCTGCATAACCCCAAGCGCCAGTCGCCGGAACGGGTGTTGCCGGGAGCGCGCAGCGTGGTCGTGTGCGCAATGAACTACAACACGCCATTGCCGTATTCCACCGAGGCGCGCGCTGCTGGGGAGCGCGCCGGCTGGATTTCCCGGTACGCGTGGGGCGACGACTACCACGAAGTGCTGGGCCCGCGCCTGGAAACACTAACCCAGTGGATGCGCGCGGAATTCGCCGAGCCGCACCAAGCGCGCTGGTATGTGGATACCGGACCCATCGTTGAACGGGTAGCCGCAAAGTGGGCCGGTTTGGGGTGGCTGGGGAAAAACACCTGCTTGATCAACGAACAAATGGGGTCGTGGCTTTTCCTGGGAGTGGTAATTACCACACTGGACCTGCAGCCTTCCCTGCGCGTGGAATCGGAAGAAGCGGACTCTGCATCCCGCACCACACCCGCGGCCGACTTATGCGGTCAATGCACGCTCTGCCTGGAAGCCTGCCCGACAGGCGCGCTGGTGGAACCCTATGTGCTCGACGCCCGCCGGTGCATTTCCTACCTGACCATCGAACTGCGCGGCCCAATTCCGGAGGAATTTCACGCGCAGATGGGCTGGCACCTGTTCGGCTGCGACATCTGCCAGGACGTCTGCCCGTATAACCGTCGCGCACCGGCCACCTCGAAAAAGGAGTTTTTCCCGCGCCCCTGGGGCGAGGGCACCTTGCACGCGCCCCAAGTGGAAACTATTGGGGGGCTTACCCGTGAGTCGTTTGATGAAAGGCTGGCGCATTCGGCGATTCGCCGCACCAAGCTGACCGGATTGCAGCGCAACGCCGAAATTCTTCGCAGAAGGCTACATCCTGCGGATCAGCCCGGGAAGAAATCCAGAGAGAGCCAGAACGAGAAACAGGAGCAGCAGGGAAACCACCGCGATTGAGACCACCTGGAGGACGCGGTGGAACAGCGGGGCGGTTTTGCCATTGCTTGCTTCCGTCATGGGCGGGTCACTCCTGGGGTAGTTGGGTCACCTGATAGGGGCGACCTTGTCCGAACCGAGCCGAAACACACCGTGCAGGTGAAACCGGCCTGACCTTCCGGCGTCTGCTGCAAACGGGCCACGCAATTAGTGCAGAAGCCAGAGTGGCAATGGACGCACTCGAACCACGGCTCGGCCGCGCCGAGAAAACCCTTAACGCCGCAGGCCGTGCAATACACGACTGACACCGCCTTTTGAGGATGCGCAGAAACGCAGGCGGCTCCCTTCAAACCGCCTGCGCCCCGCGTTGACCGGGCCGACACGGGTTGAGCCGTGCTGCCGACCAAAATCGTCTGATGAACGGCTGCTAATCCCAATAACGAGGAAATAGCCTTTTTCCTTTACCTGAGCAAGCGACAATTGGCGACATACCGCTGAAGTAAGGGTGTCAGGCTCCCAATGTCGGGTCTTGTCAGCCTCGCGGAGAGCGGGACGCGAGGGTTCACACTTGTAACCGGTTGCGTACCCCCGCTAGACTACAGGGGCAATCCAAACTGAGGAGGAATTGTGGCTCACGAACTTCCGGCACTGCCCTATGGGCATGATGCCTTGGAACCCTATATTGACAAGATGACCATGGAGATCCACCACGGCAAGCATCACGCCGCCTATGTCAACAACCTGAATAAGGCCCTGGAAGGCGCCGCCGATGTGGCGGGCTGGTCGCTCGATGATGTCTGCCGCAAAATTGATAGTGTGCCCGAGGCCATCCGCACCGCCGTCCGTAACAATGGCGGGGGCCACTGGAACCACTCTATGTTCTGGAAGATCATGAAGAAGGGTGGCGGCGGCGAACCCGCGGGCGCCCTGGGAGACGCCATCAAGTCCACCTTTGGGTCCTTTGCCGATTTCAAGACCAAGTTCAACGCTGCCGGCGTAGGCCGCTTCGGCTCCGGCTGGGCGTGGCTGGCCATTCGCGGGGGCAAGCTGGTGATCGAGTCCACGCCCAACCAGGATAACCCTCTGATGAACGGGGGCAAACCGGTGATGGGGTTGGACGTGTGGGAACACGCTTACTACCTGAAGTATCAGAACCGCCGCCCGGACTACTGCGAAGCGTGGTGGAATGTGGTCAATTGGGAACAGGTGGCCGCGAACTTCGCCGCCGCTTCAAAATAAGAATTATTGGGGGTTGGATTGCCGCTGACGCGCCACAGCCGCCAGAGAACCTGGCGGCTGTTTTCATTTGCACCCCGCAGTTGCGCTAGAATGCGCCGCAGAGGAGAACCGATGCATATTGGATTGGGTTGCCTGCTGCTCGCCCTGGATGTGCAATTCCCCGAAGGCGCGATGGCCTGGGTGGAGCAGGGTTTGCGCTGGATTCACTTCCTGGCCGGCATCACCTGGATCGGCATGCTTTACTTCTTCAACATGGTGAATGTGCCGTTGATGAAAGAACTTGACGCGGCCACCAAAGGCAAGGTGATCCCGAAGTTGATGCCGCGCGCCCTATGGTGGTTTCGCTGGGGTTCAGTGTGGACGGTGCTGGCCGGGTTCATCTATTTCATGATTTACCTGGTGCGCGATGCCGGCAATGCCGAAGGCGCATCGTGGGGCCGCTGGGCCGGGTTGTGGTTTGCAGTGTGGGTGGTCACCTGGGCGATTCTCTACGGACTGTGCCGGCAAAAAAGCGGCCCGCTTGATAATGGCCCAGTGCTGGCCGTAGCGATGACAGTGGTGGTGGCCGCAGCTTCGTATATGGTGCTGGCCCTGCTGGCGCACCCAGGGATTTCGCACAAGTCGCTTTCCATCTCCGTGGGTGGTGGCATGGGATTGATGATGCTGCTCAACGTGTGGGGCATCATCTGGCGCATTCAGAAGAAGCTGATTGCCTGGACGGCGGAAAGCGCGGAAAAAGGCACTCCCATGCCGCCTCAAGCCGCCGCTATGGCGCGGCTGGCGTTCAAGGTCTCGCGCGCCAACGCCTGGCTGAGCATTCCCATGCTCTTCTTTATGGCCGCGGCCAGCCACTTCCCTTTTCTCTCGGGCAAATAGAGAGATTACTTCCTGCGCGGACGGAGGACTCCGGCGAGGATTTTGTCGGCGGTGGCCACCAGCTCCGGCTCGAATTTTGCCGCAGCCGCCCGGGCCTTTTCCATGAAGGATGGATCCAGCAGGAGCGCCACGCGATCGGAAAACGGAGTCGTGGCCGGCGCGCCCCGGGCCGGCGCCTTTGCACGGTTCTGTTTCTGCGTGGCCACCTGGCGCGTGGCAATCATCCGATAGATTTCGCAATCGTTGTAAAACTCTTCCAGCTCCTCCGGCGTCCAGCGCATCACCTTGGCCAGATGGAAGAAATAATCCTCGCGAAAGCCTTCCAGCGCGGCGGTTTCGGCTTTGCCTTCCGGGCTGGCGCCCGCGCCGAACAGTTTGCGCGGCAATTGCCCGCACAACCGCGTGGAAATCAACAGCAAAACCTCGCGCGTGAGAATCAGGATCAACTCGCGGTAGCGCGTCGCGCTTTCCAGCATTTCGAGGCGCTTGTGCGTTTTGGCGTATTCCTGGACAAACTCCGGGACCAGTCGCTGCTCGGCTAAAGCAGTGAGGATCAATTCGACGGAAAGTTGCGCGCGGGCGGCGAACTCGTCGCGGCGGAGCTTCATTCCTTCAGCATACAACGAATGGGCGGGGTGAAGAGCGCCGGGGCAAGCGAAAAAAGGGGAACCGTTTCGATACTCCGACATGGTTGTGATGGAACGGGCCTTGTCCCGGCGCTACAAAGGCAGACTAGTGGATGTGTGGCGATGCGGGCTTGGCCGCAACCTGCTGATCGGTCTTGCCCGCGTCCGGCTGGCTGGCATGGCCTTCCGCAGCAGGGAAGACAATCTCCAGCGCCTCATCAATGCTGCGCACAAAATGCAGGGTCAGCCCTTCCAGCATGTGCGGTTGCAAATCTTCCTGCACGTTCATTTCGTTATCCGCGGGCAGGATGATTTCGGTCATACCCGCACGCTTGGCGCCCAGCACTTTTTCCTTGATGCCGCCTACCGGCAGCACCACGCCGGCGAGCGAGATTTCACCGGTCATCGCCACGTGCGGGCGGATCGGCTTGGCGGAAAGCAAACTCACCAGCGCCACGCTCATGGCTACGCCCGCCGATGGGCCGTCCTTGGGAATCGCGCCGGCAGGTACGTGGATGTGAATATCCTGCTTGTCGAAGAAGTCCGCCTCGATCCCATAGCGTTCGGCGTTCGAGCGCACCCAGGAAAGCGCGGCGCGCATGGATTCCTGCATCACTTCACCCAGGTGCCCGGTCGTGGTGAATTGCTTGCCGCCGCGCATGCGCGTGGCTTCGATAAACACGATATCGCCGCCCACCGGGGTCCACACCAGCCCCACGCTGACGCCGGCGCGCTTCACGCGCTCTTCCGCTTCCTTTTCCGTGCGGTATTTCGGCCCGCCGAGGAACTCGCGCACCGCTTCCACCGTCACCGACAGCTTGCCTTCCTTGCCTTCGGCCAGCCGCCGTGCCTGCTTGCGGCACACGGTAGCGATTTGCCGCTCGAGGCTGCGCACGCCCGCTTCCCGCGTATAACTGTGGACAATCGCCTGCAAGCCTTCCGGCGTGAACTCGATGCTTTCTCCGTTCTTCAGGCCGTGTTCCTGGGCCTGTTTGGGAATCAGATACTTGTTGGCGATGTGCGTTTTTTCTTCTTCGCTGTAGCCGGGCAGCTCGATGATTTCCATGCGGTCGCGCAGCGGCTCGGGAATCGGGTCTATCCAGTTGGCGGTGGCGATGAACAGCACCTTGGAAAGATCGAAGGGCACATCGAGATAGTGGTCGCGGAAGGTGGCGTTCTGTTCCGGGTCCAGCACCTCCATCAGTGCCGCGGACGGGTCGCCACGAAAATCCCGGCCCAGCTTGTCCACTTCATCCAACATGAAAACCGGGTCGTGGGTCTCCGCGCGGCGCAGCCCTTGCAGAATCTGGCCGGGGAGCGCGCCGATATAAGTGCGGCGATGGCCGCGAATCTCCGCTTCGTCGTGCATGCCACCCATGGAAATGCGCACAAACTTGCGGCCCAGTGCGCGGGCAATGGACTTGCCCAGCGACGTTTTGCCCACCCCCGGAGGCCCCAGGAAACACAGGATCGGGCCCTTCATTCCCGGCTGGAGTTTCTTCACCGCCAGGTAGTCGAGGATGCGTTCTTTGACCTTTTCCATGTCGTAGTGATCTTCGTCCAGAGTGGCTTGCGCCTTGGGAATATCAATATCCGCGGCGCCGGAGGATTTGGCCCAGGGCAACGACGTCATCCATTCCAGATAAGTACGTGCCACCATGTATTCCGCCGACGCCGGAGTCATGCGCTGCAGCCGCTTCAGTTCGCGCTCGCATTCCTTCTTGGCTTCCGCAGTCATGCCGGATTCTTCAACCTTCTTGCGCAGTTCGTCCACTTCCGCCTGCGAGTCGTCGCTTTCTCCCAGCTCTTTCTGAATGGCCTTCATCTGCTCGCGCAGCAGGTATTCGCGCTGGTTCTGGTTGACCTGTTCCTGCACCTGCTCGTTAATTTTCTGGCGGACTTCCAAAACTTCCAGTTCTTTGGTCAGTTCCCGCACCAGGGTTTCCAGGCGCACACGGACGTTGAACGTCTCCAGCAGTTCCTGGCGCACCAGCGTGGAAAGCGAAGGCAAGGTAGCGGCAATGAAGTCCGAGAGCCGGCCGGGGTCGGCGATGTTCTGCGCCGCGCTCTGCAAGTCGTCGGAGAGTTGCGAGGATTTTTCCACCACGCTCATGAACAGTTCCAGCGCGTTGCGCCTCAGCGCCGCCAGTTCGGCATCGGCCGGCCCGGTAATGTCGGCCTGGACTTCCACTTGCGCGCGCAGGAAAGGCTTGAATTGCGAGACCTCCGCGATCTTGAAACGGTCCAGCCCTTCCAGAAAAACCACCATGTGCCCGTTGGGCATGCGCACCATCTTGTGGATGCGCGCTGCCGTGCCGGTGCTATGCAAATCCGTCGGGCTTGGCTCCTCGATGCGCGGATCCAACTGCGTGACCACACCAATCAGCTTGGTTTCGCCCTTGAGCGAATTCAGCAAGGCCAGCGAGCTTTCACGGCCCGCAGTCAGGGGTAGCACCGCGCCCGGAAACAGCACCATGTCACGCACAGGTAAGATTGGTAAGTCAGCCGGAATCGGGATACGGTCCCCCATGGCCCCTCGCTTCGCCGAAGAAGATATCGGCAACTGATAAATAGGATGTTATGAAGCAGTGAAAGGATGCCAAATAACATCATTGGGCGAATACAATCTTAGTCCTTTACACTCATATTTGTCAACTGCACCCTATTCCATTTAATTCAAATTAGTTAAGCCGCAAGAGAACTATCAGGCCAATTCTCTTGCAAGGCCCAATGCCTCCCCTCGGCTTGAGATTTTGCCTTCCAGTTGGGCATCCTCGATCGCCAGCAGGATCTTTTTCATGTTTGGACCGGGTTTCATGCCCAAGGCAATCAGGTCATCACCCGTGATGAGCCGGGGAGGGCGCACCTGCGCCGGAGGCGTTTCCCGCAAGAACTTCCTTACGGCTTCATAGTTTTCTATGTTGCCATGGCTCGCCAGGCAATCCAGCCGGTGCAATTCCAGATGTTCTTCGAACATCGGCAGGCGTACAAACCGCTTCAAGGTGGAGGACCGCATTTGCGGCACATCTTTGAACCGCATGTGCTGCGCCACCAGCGCGCACACTTGTTCAATCTCATCCGTCGAGAAGCGCAAGCGCCGGCAGATTTCCTCCGCCATGCGCACGCCCACCTCGACGTGCCGGTCAAATCGGATGCGCCCGTCCGGTTCGGAGGGCGGCGCAAAGGTGGGCGGCTTCCCCACATCGTGCAGCAGCACGCCCCAGGCCAGCGTCGGCGAGCAATCCTTCTGCAAACCTTCCAGCATCAGCCGCGTGTGGATCCACACATCTCCTTCGGGGTGGAACTGCGGCGGTTGCGCCACGCCTTTCATGCGGGAAATTTCCGGCAGGACTTGTTCGAGCAGGCCCGACTCATCGAGCAATTCGAATGCGCGACGCGCGGCGCCTTCGCACAGCATCTTGGTCAGCTCATCGCGCAGGCGCTCGGCGGACACTTGATGAATCTGCGGGGCGCACTGGCGAATCGCCGCGTGCGTGCCGGGGTCAATCTGATAGCCAAAGCGCGCGGCAAAGCGCACGGCTCGAGCCATGCGCAATTTATCTTCGCGGAAGCGCGTTTCCGCGTTACCAATGGCGCGGATCACCCCGGTGCGCAGATCCTCCTGCCCCATCACGAAATCCAACACCTGCCCGCTCTGCGGGTCGAGCAGCAAGCCATTGATCGTGAAATCACGCCGCAGCACGTCCTGTTCGGGGTTGGCAGAAAATTCCACGCGATCAGGGTGGCGCCCGTCGGAATAACCGATATCGCTGCGAAAGGTGGCGACTTCCACCTGCGCGTCGTCTTCGACAACCAGGATGACACCGAACTGCGCCCCCACGCCCACGGTACGGGGAAACAGTTGCTGCACGCGGCCGGGGGCCGCGTCGGTGGCCACGTCGTAGTCGGTGGGCGCTCGCTTCAGCAGCAGATCGCGCACGCACCCGCCCACAAAGTAAGCCTGATGGCCGGCGTCGCGCAGGATGGCGCACACCTGTGTGGCCAGGCGGCGGTTGGATTCGGGCGTGCCTTTCCCTGCGCTCATGGCGTGATTATGCGACAGGGAGGGCCTTCGCGCTGAAAAAAAGAACGAAGTGACTACAGCACGCGCAGGACGAAGCAGGTGGTATCGTCATGCTGCCGGGCGGCGCCCACGAAGACATCCACGGAGAACATGATGCGCTGCAGCGTGGCAGTTGCGGATTCCAGGGGCATATGCGCCGCCAGTTGGAGCAGGCGCGGGTCGCCGTATTCTTCTTCCTTATTGTTGACCGCTTCCACCAGGCCATCGGTGAAAATCAGCAGGGTGTCTCCAGCCGCGAGCTGCACGCTGCCCTGCTGGAATTGCGCTGAACCGTCAATGCCGAATGGCAACCCACCAATCTCCAGGCGCTCGCAGGTTCCATCCGCGCGCCGCAGGATGGGCGGGTTATGCCCGGCGTTCACGTAGCTGAGCGACTTCGCAACCGGATCGAGTTCCGCCAGGAACCCGGTGGTGAAGCGCATTCCGCCCAGGCTGTGGCTGCTGGCGTAGCGGTTCACGCCGAGCACCAGTTGCCCGAGCGACTGCGAAGCGGCGGAAAGCGTCTGCAAGCTAGCTTGAAAGGTGGCCATCAGAAGGGCGGCAGGGACGCTTTTTCCTGCCACATCCGCCACGGCCAATAGCCAGCGCGAAGCGCCTGCCGCATCCGATGCGGGCCGCTCCAGCACGTCGTAGTAGTCTCCAGCCACCGTGTTCGCCGGGCGCGTGGCAAAGGCAATTTCGTAGCCGGGAATCGGCGGCGGCGATTCCAGCACCAGCCAGCGCTGAATTTCGCGCGCGATTTCCAGATCGCGCTTCATCGCCACGCGGTCGGCCAATTCCAGGGCCAGCAAAAGCACCAGCCCCGCCACGCCTAGTGTAGTGAAATCAAAATTGGTGGATACTTCGCCCGCCCGGTAGGAAATCCTGCCGACTACCACGCAGGCCAGCGCTGCCAGCAACACCACGCGCTTGGCGGGAGAGAGCTTCATCAGCAGGGCCAGGAAAAAAGATTTGGCGATGAGGAAAGTCCGGCGAAGTCCTTTTTCTTTTCCGATGGCTTCCCAGTCCACTTCCCTGGAGTAATAGCCGTACCCCGCGCGGGCCTCGGATCGGAACTGCGTCCAAATTTGGGAAATCTCCAAGCCTTCGCTGACGCGTTCCCAGAAAGTGGCGGCACGCGAGCCCGCAGGCTTGTTGGTGTTGGACGCCGGGGCGTTCATGCTGCAAGAGTATAGAACATTTGGCGGATGGCTGGGCTGCGCGCGGTCTGCGCTTGAAACGCGCGACGCTGAAGCGATATTCTCCTGCGCGGCAGCAGGCCCGTTGAAGGAGAAAACGTGAAGAACGAAAATGTTTCGCGCCGGTCATTTCTTTCGGCCGTGGCGGGCGGGTCTCTGGCCGCGGCCGGCGGCGTGCTGGGGGGCGATGCCGTAGCGGGCGCGCTTCCCAAGGCGCAGGGCGACGCGGCCCAAGGCACGCGTCCGCTGATCATTTCCAGTTCCAACGGCTTGGCCGCGCTGGATATGGGCATGGGCCTGCTGAAGCGCGGTCACGACACGCTGGATGCCGTGGTGGCCACGGTCAACATCGTCGAAAACGACCGGAACGACGATTCGGTTGGCTATGGCGGGCTGCCCAACGAGGAAGGCGACGTCGAGCTTGATGCCAGCGTGATGCACGGGCCTACGCGCCGCGCGGGCTCGGTGGCTTCTATCCGCAACATCAAGAATCCTTCCAAAGTGGCTAAGCTGGTGATGGAGCGCACCGACCACATCATGCTCGTCGGGCATGGCGCGTTCCGCTTTGCCCGCGCGCACGGCTTGCCGGAAGAAAACCTGCTCACGGAGCGCTCGCGCATCGCCTGGCTCGCCTGGAAGGAATCCATGAGCGACCGCGATTTCTGGGGGCCGGGCCTGATGTCTCCGGAATGGAAGGAACGCGTGGCCGGGATGCTGCCGTCGCATCTTTCAGAAGACGAGAAACAGGTTTGGCTGGCGCGCATCATGGAAGTGGTTGCCCATCCCCCCACCGGCACGATCAACTGCCTGGCCGTCAATGAAAAAGGTGATCTCTCCGGTACCACCACCACATCCGGAATGGCCTGGAAGATTCCCGGACGAGTGGGAGATTCTCCCATTATCGGCGCAGGCTTGTATGTGGATAATGAAGTCGGCGCGGCGGGTTCCACCGGACGCGGCGAGGAGAATATCCGCGTCTGTGGCGCGCACACCATCGTGGAAATGATGCGCCAGGGAAAGTCTCCCACCGACGCGTGCCTGGAAGCCCTGCGCCGCGTGGCGAAAAACTACGATAACGACAAGAACAAGCTGAAGCGTTTTCACTTGCTCTTTTACGCGCTCAATAAAGAAGGCGTCCACGGCGGCGCTTCACTGTGGGCCGCGGGCCGCGGCGGCCGCAAGCACACCTATGCCGTCCATGACGGCACAAGAGCGCGTCTGGTGGATTGCGCGTCGTTGCTGGAAGGGGAATCGGCGTAACCGAGGTAGGAAGGCTTGCGGTAAAGGGCCAAGCGCTTGCTCCTTGCGTTCGGCCTCCGGACCTCCATACTTGATTATTTCCACATGGAAACCGCAAATGTCGTCATCATCGGCGGGGGCGTGATTGGGTGCGCAATCGCTGCGGAGCTTGCCGCGCGGGTGGATGACGTCTTCGTCCTGGAAGCCCTGCCCCGCTTAGGCATGGCGACCAGTACCCGCAACAGCGGGGTGATTCACTCCGGCATTTACTATCCGCAGAATTCCTTGAAAGCCCGGTTGTGCGTGGCAGGCAACCGCCTGCTGCATGAATTCTGCGCGGCGCATGAAGTGCCGCACCGGCGCTGCGGAAAAATCGTGGTCGCTACCCACGCGGAAGAAGTTCCCCGGCTTGAAGCATTGAAGCGCAATGGCGAAGCGAATGGCGTCGAAGGGCTGCGCTTGATCGATGGCGCTGGGATTCGCGCGCGCGAGCCGCACGTCGCAGGGTTGGCGGCGCTGGAAGTTCCTTCCACCGGCATTCTTTCCAGTGAAGATCTGGTGAAGGCTTTTGCCCGCGTGGCGCAATCGCGCGGCGCCCACCTGGTGACGCACGCCACGGTCAGTGGCCTCGCCACAAGCGGCGGGCGGATTACCGTGACCAGCGCCGCAGGCGAAATCGAAGCGCGTTGCGTGATCAATGCCGCCGGGCTTTACGCCGATGAGGTGGCGGCCATGCTCGGCGGCGCCGGAGCGGCGGAGCGTTACAAGATCTATCCGGTACGCGGCGAATACTGCGAAGTGGTGCGCCACCGTTCGCACCTGGTGAATGCGCTGGTGTACCCGATGCCGCACCATCAGGGCTTGAGCCTGGGTGTGCACCTGACGAAGACGGTGTGGGGTACGGTGCTGGTGGGGCCTACCGCGCGCTATGTCGCGGATAAGAACGACTACGAACGCGATCGCGAGCCGGTTGAAGTCTTCGCGGAACGGGCCCGCGTCTTGCTGCCGGAATTACGAGCGGAGGATCTGACGCCGGGGTATTCCGGAATTCGTCCCAAGCTCGTGCCCGCGGGCGTGCAAACGCCGGACTTCCTCATCGAACGCGACAAGGACGTGCCGCAGGTCATCCACCTGGCCGGGATGGAGTCGCCGGGGCTTACCGCGGCGCCCGCGATTGCGCGCCACGTGGCGCAGATGACCAGCGAAATACTTACCTAGCCGGGAATGGAGTGACGCCGTCAGGCGTTTCTCGGCTTCACCGGGCAATCTGCGAAACAAACACCAGTCTCACGCCGCGCGCCGCAAGCTGGGGAAGCATTTCTTCCAGCACCGCCAATGTCGCTTGGTGCGGGTGGCCGATGGCAATGGCCCAGCCGAATTCGTGCGCGCGGCGCTCCGCCGACTGCAATTGCCGCACAATCACGGAGCGCTCCGGCTCATCATCGAGAAACTCGGTGCGGTAAGCGGCGCGCAGGCCGGCGTCCTGCGCTACGTCGTAGGCAATGCTGGCGGCGCTGGTGCGGCTATCGAGAAAGTACAGATTGCGCGTCTTGAGGGAATTCATCACTGCTTGCATCAAGGGCCGGTTCTGCGTGGCGCTTGATCCCTGATGGTTGTTCACCCCAACGGCATTCGGCACGGTTTCCAGCATTGCCCCGATCGTGCCTTCGACTTCTTGCGGGGAAAGTCCGGCGTGCAACTCGACCGGCTCCGCCGGCGCGGGACCACGCGCGCCGTTGGAGGCCATCGGCAAATGCAGGATCACCTCTCGGCCTTGCTGGTGGGCTTCGCTTGCGACCCACGTGGAGTGCGGCAAACTTGGAATCACCGAGAAAGTGATGGGCACGCCCAGGGCCAACAAGCGCTCGGCGGGCCCACGGTCGCGCCCCAGGTCGTCCATCACGATGGCTAGCCGCGGAGCATTCTCCGGCAGATTGTCCACGCGGATTCCGGCGGGCGCGCGCTTCGGCGCCGAAGCCGGCGCTTTCTCTTTGGCCGGCGGCTCTGTGCTGCCGCACGCGGCCAGCGCGCAGGCCAGGACAATCGCGCTCAGGGAGCGAAGCACCAGCTTGAGTTGGGGACTGGGATGGTTCAAAGGAAGCGGGCGCCTAAGCCGCTTCGGCGCGGAAGCGCGGTGAAGGAGCGATGCGCGAAGCCGCCTTGGGCGCAACAGCGGGCTTGGCCAGCAGTTCCAGCGCTTTTTTCACCACCGGGTCTTCGCTCACCGGGACACGGACTTTTTCGTCCGCATCGGCGGGCCGGTCGTCCACGGCCACTTGCGGGGTAACGCCTTCGGCGGGAATCGATTTCCCGGCCGGCGTGTAGTAGTTCGCCACGGTCAAGATAATCGCTCCGCCGTCTTCCAGTGGAATCACTTTCTGTTCGGAAGCGGTGCCAAAGGTACGCTCACCCACCGAAGTAGCGCGCTTGTTATCCGCCAGCGCGGCCGCCAGAACTTCCGCAGGGCCGGAGGTGCCGTTGGAAATCAGCACGGTGACCGGGTGCTTCCAGGAATATTTCGCGGGATCGGCGGCAAAGGTCTGGCGTTCCACGGTCTGTCCCTTGAGCGTGCCGATGGTGCCATGCTCGAGGAAGAACTGGGCAGCCGCCACCGCTTCCTGCATCTCTCCGGTCGCCGAATCGCGCAGGTCCAGCACCAGGCGGCGAAGCCCCTGCTTTTCCAACTGGGCCAGGCGATTGCGCAATTCTTCGGCGCGGCCGGCGTGGAAACTGGGCACGCGCAGGTAGGCCACCGCAGCGTCCGGGCTTCCCGAGGCGTTCAAAGCCAGCTTCTCGAATCCGAGCGCGGGCACGCTGAGCGTCTTGCGCACGATATCAATTTCCTGCGGCTCGGCGCGCCCGGTGCGCAACGCGGAAACGCGGACGCTGGTGTCCAGATCGCCCGCCAGCAGAATGCGCGCCTGGCCTACCGACATTTCCCGGGTGGTGAAGCCGCCGATATTTTCCAGAATGTCTCCCGCTTGCACGCCCGCGCGCGCGGCGGGGCTATCCGGCAGCACGGAAACAACGGCCACATAACCGAAGCGCTTGGAAAGCGCTACGCCGACATCGCCTTTGGGAGGCGTCGAAGTGCGGCGACGGTACTCAGCATATTCCCGCGGGGAGAGGTAACCGGATTGCGCGTCCAGCGCTTCCAGAAGGCCGTGCATGGCCCCGGCGGTGACCACCGGCATGTTGGGATCTTCCACATAGTCGTGCTGGATGTGCTGGAGCACTTCGGTGAAAACGATCAGCGAGCGGTACGGGCGCTGCGGCGAGGCCGTCTGGCCCAGCACGAAGCCGATGGATACGTAGCAGAACACCACTACGGATAAGGAGATGACCAACAGCTTCGCGGTTCGACCCATTGAGATTGGCTCGCTTTCTTCCCAAAATCCCTGCGTAACCTTGAAATTATAGCACCGCTTGGCCTGCCTCTATTGGACGCAACCCGCGGCCCCAAGGGTTTGCTCATCTAGGCAAGCCGGGCAAAGCGGCGGTTGGCGTGGGGAAAATCCACGCCCATAAGGAAGCCTGAAACAATGCCAACGGCGGCACCGAGAACAAGGTGAATAGGCTGAAACGCCGGCCTCGGTGCGAGTTGAAGATTCGGAAAAGCGGTGAGAACCGCTCCTGCAAGAACGCTCGCGATTGCCAGCCATTGATAGAGCCGGAGGCGCCCATACACCGGCGTCTGCGGCTCGCCACGATAACTTTCTTCGACGAACCGACCTGCACCATTCAGGATCAGGTACAGCCCGCCCAACAACTGCGGAGCCGCTCCCAAGATGTAAAGGCGGCCGAGAATCAACCCGCTCAAAACATTCCAGACCAGCGAATAGAGTTGCGTGGGATGCAGCGGCACACCGCGCCATGGGGATAGCCGCACAACGCGCGACATCGCCTGTTCATAACGAATACCAATCCCTTGCGGCGCAGGCGACCCGTGGCAGCACCCTTGCACGAGGCACCGCAAGCGGCCAATCGCCTGCGTCCAGGGTGCCCCTACGGCGAAAGCCGTGAGGATCGCCCAGCGATTTCCTCCAAGCCAGGGCACGAGAATGATCCCTGCAATGACGCTGCAAACGGAACCGTAGTAGCCGAAGGGTCTTTGCAAACCGGATGTGGCTTCCAGCCACTGCGCCCAAAGCGCGGCGCCCGCCAGGCTCAGAGCAACGATGGCCAGAAACGCAACTTGATTCTGCGGCCCAGCGACAGCCAGCCCCACAAGGGCTCCGGCGCAGCCCGCAACGGCCGCATAAATCGAATGGTTGATCACCCGCACTGGGCCAATCTGCCAGGCACGCCAACTGTTGGCGAGAAATTCGGCGGCGCGTCGAAGGAAGCGCCAAAGACTTTCCGCTCGGAATGCAGCAACACTCACCAGCGCAGCCGCCAGAATATCCGCAAGGGCATGCATCCCGGTGGTGACGCAGCTTGCCGCTACGGCGACCGCCCACAAAACCCATAGTCCTTTCGTGCGACGGAACCGCACTGAAAACAACCACGCTGCGAAGATTGCCCAAATAACATGAAACGAAGGGAAAGCCGCCGCCGGCGTATCGAGGCCGCGCTCCCACTGCAGGAACCGCCCAAGCGCGGTCTGCGGAGAAAACGGCCTCGGCTCGGCAGAAACCGGGAGCAAGAAAAACAGAAGAAAACTAAGGGCCATCGCGAACCAAGCACGTTGCGCAAAGCGTCGCAAGTCCTTCCCTGTAGGCGCGGCGAGAATGGAAAGGATGGCCAGTGGGTAGCAGCTGAAGTAGATCGCTTCGGTCCATTCCCATACGGGCAGGTTCTTTTCCCAGGCCAGGAATGGATCCCACGTTCGGGCAGGAACGCCGCGAAGAATCATAGCTCCATACAGCAGGGCCCACAGTCCAAACACATGGAGGAAGGAATGGAAACGCTCCAGGTTAGTCGGCCGGGTATTGGCGGGTGCCGGCAGAATGCGGTTCGCTTCCAGCGCGGTGCGGCCAAACCGCCGGAGCAGATCTTGCCTTTCATAGCCCAGCACCAGCGCAAAGCAACCGATGATGGCAACCGGGGTAATCAGCCAAAGGCCGCTCGCTGAACCGGTGGCAATGGAAGTCCCAGCGCAGGCGATGCAAAAGCCGGTATAGATGGGGTGGGGCGTAATGCGAAACACGCCGCGATCCACATAGTGAGACGGGGGCGCGTAGTTCATCGGCAGGCCGCGACCGTATACCCATAGACCCCACATCGCAGAAATCATCAGAAGCAGTCCCGCGACCAGCAAAGCAAATCCAAGAGGCGGCGACGCACTCAGCGTTGTAGAAAACAAGGGGGCTGTCTGTCGAGCCCACAGAACCAGTAACGCGGGCAAGACAACGACAAACAAGAATCCGTACAAGAATTGCGCCAAGCGTTCCCCGGGAGTCATGGCCAGGTGACCACCTCGTGGATAGCCCATCCAGAAGAAAAACTTCCGCCCGCACGGATCAGCCTGGCACGGCTCAGGGATTTCTTCTCATGCAGCTTCAAGATGGAGATGGGCAAGATCTTCATCAACTGCTCTGGGCCGGCGATGGAGCTTGAAATCGGCGCGTCGCGAATCGTGGCATGGTTATCGAATACCAGTCGCGCACCCGCCAATTCAACTCCATTCGGAAGAAAGCGAAGCTCCTCGACGGCCGATCCGTTCAGCAAGGCGACTTGCAGCGGACATCGACCGCGCCAATCGATCCACACCATTGAGTCGTCCTCAGAAAGGAAGCGACCCCAGCGCAACTCTTTCAGGGGAAGCTCCCAGGGTGGAAGAGTGAGCCGCAAGCATTCCGCGTACCCACGCCCGTCGAACGTCCGTTGAGGGGTGACTATCCTTGCCGCACTGGCAGGAGCGAGACAGTTCCACTCCACGCCGCCTCGTGCGGATTCATAAAGGGTTCTGCTGTGCGCTGGCGCAAGAACCTGCCATATGCCGGAAAACGACAAGGGCTCGCAACGCCATTTCAGGGTCTTACCATCGCTTGCCGGAGGAGACAATTCGCGCCACGTGGATTCGGATTGAGGTGGAATCCCAGGAGACATCAGAAGCCGGCTCTGGTAATGCAGCGCGAAACCTTTCCAGCGAAGCACCGCGGCGTACCCAATGAAAGTTTCGCCGTCTGCGTCTACGCAATCGAGGTACCACTTGAGAAGTTCAAAGCTCAACGGACCAGCCTTCGGGCGTCTCTGTGCATGATACGCAACGGTGGTTCTCGAATTTCAAATCCCGCAATTTAAAAACAAAGGGCGCGCACGGTGAGGTGCGCGCCCGGGTTGAAAAACGAAAAGCTGGACAGGCTTGGGCCTGTTCAGCGACCCAGATTAGAACACCAGGCGCAGGGCGAACTGCACGCTGCGCGGGCCGCCGCCGCCGAGGATGGGATTGCCCAGGCCGTTATCCACGGTGGCGGTAATCGGCAGGAAGCCGATGCTGCGGCCGGTGACCGGATCGAGTCCGTTCGGCGCGGCATCGGCAAAGAACGTGGGCAAGAACGGGTTCGAGAAATTCGGGTGGTTGGTGAAGTTGAAGAAGTCCACGCGGGCGTGCAGCTTCAGCCGCTCGGTGAGCTTGGTATCCTTCACGATGGAAAAATCCCAATTGCGGAAGTCGGGGCCGTGCAGCGCGTTGCGGCCCAGCGACCCGAAGTGCATGGAATTGACGCCGCCGGCGAAGGTGCAATCCTGCGCGAAGCCCGCGCCCGCGGGATTCAGCGTACACGGCACGGTGAACACATTCAGGTTCAGGAACTGGCGCGGATCACTGCGGTTGTATTGCGGCGGGCCGGTGATGTCCGGACGGCCGAAGAAGGTGCCGCTGCCGTCGTAGTCGTCGAGGAAATTGTAGTTGACGTGGAACGGCCGGCCGCTTTGCAGCGAAATCACCGAAGAAACCTGCCAGCCATTGCCCAGCCATTCGCCGCAGCGTTCACACTTGGGGAACACATAGGTGGCCGACCAGGTGAAATGGTGGCGGGTATCGAAGTTGGAATCGCCGCGGTTGCCGCGGGCGTTCTGTGAATCCTGCGGCTGCGAAGCGTTGGGGACAAAGTCCTGCCCGTCGCTGGCGTCGTCAATCGAGTGCGACCAGGAGTAGTTGATCTGCTGGGTCCAGCCGCGCCAGTTGCGCGTCTGGAAGGACGCCTGCAAGCCGTGATAGTTCGAGTTCGACGTGGTTTCGAGCTGGTTCACGTAGAACGGCGTATTGGGCGCGAACGTTGGGTCCAGGTTCGCCGCGGTATCGAAGAGACGGGGCACGCAGCAACCGTTGGTGGCGTAGTCGTAGGCGCGAATGGTGGCGGCAGAAGGCGCGTTGATATCGCGGATGCGGAACAGGCTGTGGCCCTGCGAGCCCACATAGCCAATCTGAAAAGTTCCGGCGGTGCCCACCTGCTGCTGCACGTTGAGGTTCCAGGTGGTTACGTAAGGCGTCCGCAGATCGTCCACGGTGAACACGTCGAAGTTATCGGCTGCCGCGGGGAAAATGGCGGCGCCGGCGGCCAGCGTGCCGATGGGCGAAAGCGAGAGCAGCACCGGATCCGGGCCGGTGGGATTGAAAGCCACGCCCGGACAAGAGAAACAGTTGAAGGGAATCTGCCCGACAAAGAAATCCTGCGCGAACAGATCGTAGTAGATGCCGATGCCGGCGCGGATCACCGTCTTGCCCTTTCCGCCCAGGTCCCAGGCCACGCTGATGCGCGGGCTGAAATTGTTTTTATCGGAGCTGTACAAGTCCGGAGCCATCACCAGACCGGAAGCCGGGCGATACACGCTGAAGCGATCGCGGTCTTCCTGGATCACCCCGAAAAGGTCCCAGCGCAGGCCCAGGTTGACGGTGAAATGGGACATCGCGCGCCAGGTGTCCTGCACATAGAAGGCGTGCGAGTTCTGGCTGGTGCTGCGGTCGGTATTGCCGCGCACGATGCGGCCACCGCCCACCGTACCGCTCAGGAAATCGGCCAGCGAGCCGAAGCTCAGCACGCCGCGGAACTGCGCATCGTAGAAGGAATCCACCGCGGTGCGGCGGAATTCGTAGCCCCACTTCAAGTCATGCGACGTGAGTTTGTAGCTCATGCCCTGGATGAAGTGCCAGTTGGTGTCTTCGCGGCCGCGCGGATTGGAATAAGGGGCGGAGCCCAGCGCGGCGAACCCGCTCACCCGGATGGTGGGCAAGCCGAAGTCGCGCGGGTTGGTCACGCCGTTGTTCAGGCCAATGGACGTGTTGGGATTGCCGAAGACGTCCGCATCCTGCGGGAAGAAGCTCTGCTCGTAGAGGTTCCAGCCGAAGCGGGTTTCGTTGACCCAGCGCGGGTTAATCACTTCCACGTAACTGATGGAAATCAACTGCGCTTTGATGGGCGAAAAGGTGTTGGTGTTGGGCAGATTGTTGCCGCCGGCCAGGCCCAGAGGAAAGCTCTGGTCGCTGGTGCCGCGGAAGTAGCGGCCGGTCAGGGTGTGGCGCTCGTTGAAGCTGTGGTCCAGCTTGATGATGAAGCTGTTGGCGTCGTTGAAAGCGCGCGCGGAAGAAACCGTGCCGAGCGGCCAGACATCGTGTTCGCCGGAGCAGCCGCCGTTGGTATTGCAGAGATTGAAGAGGTTGCGGGTAACCGGGTTGATGATGCCCGCCGGCTGGCTGGTGACGCAATTGAGGATGGTGCCGGTGGCGCAGGCCGCGCCGTTGCCGCCCAGGGACACCACGGCGGCCTGAAAATCGGCCAGGGTCGGGACCGAGTTGATGGAAGTCACGCCGACGCGCTCGCGCTGGCCTTCGTAGGTGAAATACCAGAAGGTCTTATCCTTCACCAGCGGCCCGCCGGCGGAAACGCCGAATTGGTTGTTGCGTAACTTATCCTTGGGGTTGGGCCTGTCGTTGAAGTAGTTCCGCGCGTTCAGCTTGTCGTGGCGGAAATATTCGAACAGGCTGCCGTGAATCTCGTTGGTGCCGCTCTTGGTAACGATGTTCACCACCGAGCCGGCGTTGCGTCCGTATTCGGCTTCGCCATTGGCGAGCACGCGCACTTCGGCGATGGCCTCGATGGGCAGCACCGTGCCGGGAGTGCCAAACACGCCGCCTTGATTGATGGCCGGCAGGTTGCGGTAGCCGTCGTTCATGTCCGTGCCGTCGAGCAGGAAATTGTTCGAGCGCCCGCGGTTGCCGTTGACGCTGAACAAGCCGAACGACCCCGGCGAATCCATGCCTCCGCTGGGATCGCCCGAAGCGCCGGGCACCATGATGAGCAGCTTCTGGAAATCGCGTCCGTTGACGGGCAAATTGAGGACTTCTTTCGCTTCAAAACTGCCGCCCAGAATATTCTGCGTGGTTTCGACTTGCGCCAGGGTTTCCGCGGAAACCTCGATGCGCTGGGCCACGTCGCCGGGCCGCAGCGAAACATCCACGCGGCGATCCAGAGAAACTTCCACGCGAACGTTGCTGGTTACGGAAGTCTGAAAACCGGATTTTTCCGCGGTCACCGAATAATTGCCAATCGGCAATTCCGGCACAGAAAAGCTGCCATCTTCGGCCGTTTCGGTCTGCCGGAGCAGACCGGTGTCCATATTCTTGATCGTGACCTTGGCCCCGGCAACGGCGGCGCCGGAAGCATCCGTCACAGTACCGACAATGGAGCCTCGGAAGGTCTGCGCGGCGGCGACGCCGGCAAAGGCCAGAACCAGCATTGCAAAAACGACTGCGTACCTGCGGACGTAGGAAACGCTCATGGCTTTCTCCTTAGGTGATGCGACAGAATCCAGGTATACCCTCGAGGACCGGGCGGAAAACTGTGTGGATGAAACGGATCTTGCGACGCCACGCACCAGAAATCGTCCCCCCACGTGATGCCCTGATGGTACACAGAAACAGACTACTTCCGTCAAGGACGCCGGCCCCCGCGGACGTAAGAAGCACCCCGGCGCGCGGGAACCTACGCTCCGGCTCTTTTTGCGTGGGGCGCAGACTGGGGTATCCTGACATCCCACTCGCATGAGCCAGCCGCTTCCATCGATCGTCATCGCCGGACGCCCCAATGTGGGCAAGTCCACGCTATTTAACCGGCTAACAGGAACGCGCCGCTCGATTGTGACCGACGAGCCGGGCATCACGCGCGACCGCATCTACGGCACCGCCCACTGGCAGGGCCGCAACTTTCAAGTGGTGGATACCGGCGGCATCATCCCCGACGAAAAAGCGGGCATCCCCGGTGAAATTCTTCGCCAAGCGCGCATGGCGTTCGAAAGCGCCACCAAGATTGTGCTGGTGGTGGACGGCCGCGCGGAGGTTACCCCGCTCGATGCCGAACTGGCGCGCCTGTTGCACGGCCTGGGCAAGCCGGTGCTGATCGCCGTAAACAAATCGGATACCGCGGCGCAGATCTCCCTGGCCGCGCCGTTCTATGCCCTGGGCAAGGCTATCTTTCCCATTTCCGCGGAGCATGGCACGGGCGTGGACGATTTGCTCGACGCGCTGACCGCGGACTTTGCGGAGGGCGGCGCGGAAGAAGCCGCCGGGCCTTCTGAAATTCGCGTGGCCATCATCGGCCGGCCGAACGTGGGCAAATCCACCCTGCTGAACCGCATGAGCGGCGTGGAGCGCTCGATTGTTTCTCCCATCCCGGGAACCACGCGCGACGCGGTGGACACGATGATCGAGCACGACGGCCGCAGCTACCGCCTGGTGGACACCGCGGGCATCCGCCGCAAAGGGAAGACCAAACTGGTGGCGGAAAAGTTGAGCGTGGTGATGGCTCGCCGGCATTTAGAACAAGCCGATGTGGCACTAGTGGTGATTGACGCCTCGCAGGGCGTCACCTCGAACGACGCCACCATCGCCAGCTACGCGCAGCAATCCGGCCGCGCCACCATCGTGGTGATGAACAAGTGGGACCTGGCCGTGCAACTGGCGGCGGAAAAAGCCGCCGCGGAAGCCGCGAAATCTCCCGGCCGTGGAAGAACGGAAGAAGCCAAAGATAAGTCGCGCAAAGACTGGAGAGCCACGAAAGACCGTGGCGTGCGCCTGCGCGGCAAGGGCGCCACGGCATCTTTCGAAACCAATCGCGGTGGCGGCCCCGCCGATGCAACGACACGGAAAAGCCCTCCGCGCGCCGGTGACGTTGCTCATCATTTGATGCGCGAGTACGAAAGCATCGTGCGCAGCAAGCTGAAGTTTCTGGAATACGCGCCGGTGATTTTCCTCTCCGCAAAAACCGGCGAGCGCACCGAAGACCTCTTCGGCCTGATCCGCCGCGCCTGGGATGCGCACAACCGCCGCGTGACCACCGGCGAGCTGAACCGCTGGTTCGAAAGCGTGGACCTGGACCGCGGCACATCGCCCGCCAGCCGCAAAGTGCGCATCTACTACGTGACGCAAGCCGGTGCCGCGCCGCCTACGTTCGTGCTCTTCACCAACCAGCAGCGCCCGCTGCACTTCAGCTACGAGCGTTTCCTGGAAAACCAGCTCCGCGCCGCCTTCGATTTTGTCGGCACCCCCATCCGCTTCCACCAGCGCCTGAAGAAGAAACGCTGAAGGCCAGCCACAGATTCCGCCGATTTCCCAGATTCAATATCTGCGCTTATCGTCGTTCGCCTTCGCCTCTCGAACCTGTGAAATCCGTGTAATGTGTGGATTGCCTTTTGCCCTTGGAATAGGATGGAAAGCCAGAGCCATGGCCGAAGCGCGCAAACTCTACAAGATTGGCGAGGTGAGCCGCATCACCGCGCTGAAAGCCTTTGTGCTGCGCTACTGGGAAACGGAATTCCCCATGCTCCGCCCGCTGAAGAGTGAGAAAGGCCAGCGCCTTTACCGCGAGCAGGATTTGGCCACCGTGCTCGAAATCAAGCGTCTGCTTTACGACGAAGGCTTCACCATCGCCGGCGCGCGCAAGCACCTGAAGGAAAATGCAACCGGCAAGGGCGAACTCGCAGCCCGTACCGGGTCAAAAGCGTCTGCCGATGATGACGGCCTGCGCATAGGCGCGAAGTCGCAAAAAGCCCTGCGGGAAGCGCGGGATGAATTGCGAGCCATCCTCAAACTCCTCGATAAAGCCAAAGAATAGATCTTCACCCCAGAGAGCACAGGGAAGATCGATGGATGGCCGAGCGTGGAGTGCGGAGGCGCTAGCTTCCGCACGCCACGCTCGGCGCTATTTTGTTTCCAGCAGCGTGGCCCAGTGGGAAAGGGGGTTCAGCGAGGTTTCGTGGGTGCGATCGAGTTCGAGCGGGGTGATGGAAATCGCGCCGCTGAATACAGCCGCGTAGTCGGTATCGGGCGCGACGTCCTCTTTGACGGCCTGCTCGTGCAGCCAGTAATAGGCGCGGCCGCGCGGGTCGGTGCCATCCTTCAGCAGGTTGCGAGTGATTTTTTCCGACTGCCGGGTGAGGCGCACGCCCCCGCTCCACGCTTGCGGCACATTCACGTTCAGCAGCATGCCAGGCTGCGCTTTCTCGCGCAACACCAGTTCAATCAGCTTGCGCGCGAATTGCGCTGCCGGCGCGAAATCGAAATCCTTGCCCCTGTGCGCCAGGGAAATGGCGATGGCGGGAATGCGGTTGATGACCGCTTCCATGGCCGCGCCCACCGTGCCGGAGTAGTAGACGTTCTCGCCCATGTTCGCGCCGCGGTTGATGCCGCTGATCACCAGATCCGGATGCTCCGGCAGGATGCGGTGCAAAGCCAGGATCATCGCGTCGGTGGGCGTGCCGTACACCGACCATTCGCGCTCGGCCACCTGCTCGCAAATAATCGGCTGCTTCAGGGTGATGGATTGCGCCGCGCCGCTGCGCTCCTCGCTGGGCGCCACCACGCTCAGCGTGCCCATTCCGCGCAGGGATTCCACCAGGGCGCGCAGCCCGGGCGCAAAAATACCGTCGTCGTTGGTGATCAGAATGTGTGGCATGGATCCGATCGGCCGAAAAAGGATGGTCGGGACGACTGGATTTGAACCAGCGACCTCACGCACCCCAAGCGTGCGCGCTACCAGGCTGCGCTACGTCCCGACGCCAGATTCAGCGTAGCACCCGCATTTGCGCACCGTCAAGGCAAGTTTGCCATGGGCAGCGGTTCAGTTTGAACTTGATCCTTAACAGGCTGGTGAAAAAGTCCCATTGTCGTCATTCTGAGTTCGCTGGAGGCGGACAAGGAACCTCGATGCCCAACGTCGCCAGGCGTTTGCAGTCGAGATTCTTCGGCCAGAACCGGGCCTCAGCATGACGGAGTTCGCTGCAGAGCACCATCATTCGCTCTGGCCGTGAGCCACCGTTGTGAGAAATGCGGGCTACCCGCCCCAGATTTGCGACAGTACGCGGCGGAAATTGCCGCCCAGGATGCCTTCGATTTGCGCGTTGGTGTACTTGCGGCGGATGAAGCCTTCCACCAGGTCGTACATGCGCTTGGGATGGTCCACGCCCTCGATATCCGTCTTGTCGCGGAATCCGTAACTGGATTTATAGTTGGCCTTCAGTTGCTTCAACTCGTCTTCCGGCAAGTCGTCGTAGCCATCGAGGTCAATATCGCTGCCTACGCCGAGGTGTTCGAATCCGATCAGCCTGGCGACGTGATCGTAATGGTCAATCATGCTTTCGATGGTGGTGGGCTCGGAATCTTTCACGAACATGCGCACGCCGGTGATGCCCATCACGCTGCCGGCTTTTCCCACCGCGCGGATGGCGTCGTCGGTTTTGCAGCGCGGATGATTGGGCACCAGCGCCCGGCAATTGGAATGGGTGATCAGAACGGGCTTTTTGGAAAGCTCGAAGGCGTCCAGCGTGGTGCGGTCGCCGCAGTGCGACACGTCCACCGCCATGCCCACCTCGTTCATGCGCTCGATGATGCGCGCGCCAAAATCGCTGATGCCATCGTCGCGCCGCTCGGTCGAGCCGTTGCCGATCAGGTTGCGGGCATTGTAGGTGAGTTGCGAAACGCGCTGGCCGAGGGCAAAGAAGTTGTTCACGTCGCTGGGGTTTTGAAAATGGTCGGAATTCTGGATCCCCAGCAGGATGCCGATTTTCCCGCTCTTCTTCACGCGCTGGAAATCGGCGGGGCGTGTGACGCGCATCAGGTGCTCGTCGTGATTGGCGATGAACCCGTTCCAGCCGGAGATGAAGGGCATGGCCTGCGCTGCGCCCACGCCCACCGCGATGTGAAACACGTTGATGCCGGAATCCTTGTAGCGCTGGAAGTCCGCCGCGGTCACCGAATCCGGTTTTTGCAGCCATGCGGAGAATTTGCGGAAGCTGATGAGCAACGGGCTGAGCATGTCGATCACCAGCGACTGCTTCACCAGGTCCACCGCGCGCGCAGAATATTCGGCCGGCGATCCGGCAAACAGCCGGAAGCGACCCAGGTTCAGCATCGGAGCTGCGGCGGCTGATACGCCCAGTTGCAGGATCGCGCGACGCGTGGTCATGGCAGCCTCCCCGGCAACGCAAAGTGCCGGTATCCTAGCCCAGACCGGTTCAGCAAATCCATGGAAAAGCCTTTTGGCTTCTCCGGTTTCCGAATCATAATGTCTGGGCAGCAAAGTTGAGGAAGATGCGTTTGGAAGCGCACCCGGCCCACATTATTGAGTTCCTGCTGTGGCTCCTGATCGCCGCATCGGCGATCGCCATCCTCACACATCGGTTGCGGCTTCCCTACACCGTGTTCCTGGTACTGGGCGGATTCGCGATCGATTTGTTCCGCGGGCCGCTGACGGCTCTTCTCGGGGAAAACCTGCATTCCTGGTTCACCCCGGAAATTGTCTTCATTCTTTTTCTGCCGGGCCTGGTCTTTGAAGCCGGACTGAATGTGCATGTGAACGTGCTGCGGGCAAACCTGCTGCCCATTTTGTTGCTGGCAATCGCCGGGGTGGTCGTGGCCACCGGCATTACCGGACTGGTCATCGCCTGGGCCACGGGCATTCCGCTGCTGGTGGCGCTGCTGTTCGGGTCGCTGATTTCGGCAACCGATCCCATTTCCGTGCTGGCGCTTTTTAAGGGCCTGGGAGTTTCGCGCCGGCTTTCCACCATCGTCGAGGGCGAAAGCCTGCTGAACGACGGAACGGCCATCGTTGTTTTCCAAATCCTGCTGGCGGGCGTTGCTTCCGGCCAGTTAGGCCTGCTGGAGGGCATGCAGCGTTTCGTGGTGGTTTCCATCGGAGGCGCGGCGCTGGGGCTGGCGCTGGGGTACGTAGCCAGCAAGGTGCACGAACGCGTGGATGAGCCGCGGATTGAAATTCTGCTGACCACCATCCTGGCCTATGGTTCTTACCTGGTGGCCGAACGCCTGCACGTCTCCGGCGTGATCGCCACCGTCGCGGCGGGATTGATGGTGGGCAACTACGGCGCGGAAATCGGCATGAGCCAGCGCACGCGCAGCGCGTTGTGGTCCTTCTGGGATTATCTGGCGTTCGTCATCAACTCGCTGGTGTTTCTGCTGATGGGCATGGAAGTGCATGTGCTGAACCTGCTTTCTGCAAAGTACGTGATCCTGCTGGCGATTGGCGCGGTGCTGCTGGGACGGGTTCTTTCGGTGTATCTGGTCACGCCGGTCAGCAACCTGCTATCGCCTCCCATTTCGCTGCGCTGGCAGCACGTGTTGGTGTGGGGAGGCATTCATGGCACGGTGTCCATGGCGCTGGCCCTGAGCCTGCCGGGCGATTTTCCGTTCCGGCAGGAAATCGTGGTGATGACGTTCGGCGTAGTGGCCTTTTCCATTATCGTGCAGGGACTCACCGTAGAGCCGCTGGTGAACTTCCTGCGTATTGAGCGCGAAGCAGTGCCCACGCCCCAACCGGAGGGGTGAGCCTATGAACTCCAGCGATGTCCTGCGGGTGTTTCAATCTCGCGCGCAAGTCCGCGCGTACTACGATCGCATCAGCAAAGTGTACGACCTGCTGGCCGAGCACAGCGAAGGCCCGGTGCGGCGCGCGGGCCTCGCGCGCCTGGCCCTGCAGCCGGGCGAGTGCATGGTGGAAATCGGTTGCGGCACCGGACACTGCGTGGTGGATTGCGCGAAGACCGGCGCGGGCCGCCTTTTTGCCGTGGATATTTCCCTCGGCATGCTGCAACAGACTCACCGCGCGCTGGCCGCGGCAGAACAGAAGGTCGATCTGGTGTGCGCGGATGCCGCCGCGCTTCCCTTCCCCGGCGCTTTTGCCGACGCGCTCTTCCTGAGTTTCACGCTGGAGCTTTTTGATACCCCGGAGATTCCCCGGGTGCTGGCCGAATGCCGGCGCGTGCTCCGTCCCGGAGGCCGCATTGTCGTAGTCGGAATGACCAAAGACGGCGGCCGCGACTTCCTGGTGGAAAGCTACGAATGGGCGCACCTGCACTTTCCTAATTTTGTGGATTGCCGGCCCATTCACGTGGCGCAGTCATTGGAAGAAGCGGGCTTCACAGTGGGTTCCCGGGAAATCGAGAAAATGTGGTTGCCGGTGGAGATTGTCCTGGCCCGGACATAGCCGGAGGGCGGTTATTGCTCCTTTTTCGCGCGCCCGCGCTGCGCGGTCGCGGCGGGTGATTTCCGGGCCAGCGACGCTTTCACTTTGGACGGCAGCTTCTCGAACACCATGCGGTGGGACTCCTGCACCAACCGCTTCAGGTCCGCGGGCGGCAGCGCGTCGAACCGCCGCAGCGCCACCCAGTGGTACCGCGCCACATAGGGCGCAGGATCAATCCCCTGCAATTCGGTGAGTTCTGCAAATTTCTCAGGCGTGCATTTGAACGTGAAGCAGTATGGAGATGCGGCATCCAGCGGCAGCACTGCGAACATCTTGTTCCCGACGCAGAAGAGCAAATCGTCGCCCCACTGCACTCGCTCCGTGCTGTGCGGCAAGGTAAGGCAGAATTCGCGCATCAACTCCTGATTCATTTGCCGGTTCCGCCCGAGGCGCTGGTTTCCCCGCGGACGAGTATAATCGGGCCGGCGGCAGACCCCAATCTCCCCGGGCGCCTTACGTCGGGGCTGAGAAAACAACATGAGCGTAATGCGGAATGTGTTTCTTGCGGCATCGCAAAGCAAATGGCTGCGCGAGCGCGGCACCAAGTACCGCTTTGTGAAGCGCAGCGTTTCCCGGTTCATGCCCGGCGAAACCGTGGACGATGCCCTGCCGGTGGCCGCGGAATTGGCGCAGCAGAAAATCGGCAGCGTCTTCACCAAGCTCGGGGAGAACGTGACCGACGCGAACGAAGCCGCGCAAGTGGTGCAGCACTACGTGGAGGTGCTGGGCAAGATCAAAGCCGCCGGGCTCGCCACGGAGCTTTCCGTAAAACCCACGCAGCTTGGTCTCGACCTGAACGCCGATCTCTGCTATGCCAACCTGAAAAAGATCATTCAGAGCGAAGATCCCCGGCGGGTGGTGTGGATTGACATGGAAGCCAGCGCCTATGTGGACCCTACGCTCGACCTGTACCGGCGCGCGAAAGCGGAGTTCCCCAATGTGGGCTTGTGCGTGCAGGCCTATCTGCGCCGCACGGCAAAAGATCTGGAATCGCTGGTGCCGCTGGGCGGAGCGATCCGGCTGGTGAAGGGCGCCTACCAGGAGCCGGCCAGCCTCGCTTACCCGAAGAAGAAGGATGTGGATGAAAACTACTTCGCGCTGGCGCAAATGCTGGTGAGCGATGCCGCGCGCAAGGCCAGTGTGCGCGCCGCTTTTGCGACCCACGATACCCAGCTTATCCGGCGCATCTGCGAACATTGCGAAATGCTGCGGCTGCAAAAAACAGCCTGCGAATTTCAGATGCTCTACGGCATTCAGCGCGCGGAACAACTGCGGCTGGCCAACGAGGGCTGGCGCTCCGTGGTTCTGGTGGCGTACGGCAGTTACTGGTTTCCGTGGTATATGCGGCGCCTGGCCGAACGGCCCGCCAATGCCTGGTTTGTGGTGAAGAATCTGGTGGGCGGCTGAGCCCGCGTTTTTTCCCTGGAGAAAACAGAATGAATACGACGATCAAAACGGCGAGTGCGTTTTCTGCGTGCGCATGGCTGCTGCTGAGCGCGGGCGCGGCACTGGCGCAAGCGCACGACCCGCAGCTTTATTCGGAAATGCGCTGGCGCAATATCGGCCCGCATCGCGGCGGACGCACGCGCGCGGCGGCGGGGGTCCCATCGCAGCCGAACGTCTTCTACGTGGGCGTGGTAAATGGCGGCGTGTGGAAGACCAACGACTACGGCCGCACCTGGAAACCGATGTTCGATGAGCAGCCGACCGGTTCGATCGGCGCCGTGGCGGTATCGCTTTCCGATCCGAACATTATTTATGTGGGAAGCGGCGAAGGCTTGCAACGGCCCGATCTTTCCACCGGCGACGGGATTTACAAATCAACCGACGCGGGAAAAACCTGGACGCACCTCGGCCTGCGCGACGGCCAGCAGATCCCCCGTATTGCGATTGACCCCGCCAATCCCAACCGGCTCTTTGTGGCCGTGCTCGGCCACCCCTACGGGCCAAACACCGAACGCGGAATCTTCCGTTCCACCGATGGCGGGCAGAGTTTTGAAAAAGTGCTCTACAAAGATGAAAACACCGGCGGCGTGGACGTGGAATTCGACCCGGCGAATCCGGATATCGTATACGCCACGCTGTGGGAAGCGCGGCAGGGCCCCTGGGAGAACTCTGCGTGGAGCGGAACCACCGGGGGAATCTTCAAGTCCACCGACGGGGGCAACACGTGGAGGCAGTTGACCGCGGGCTTGCCGCCGGTTGTGCAAGCTACCGTGGCGCCCGCGCCCAGCAATCCAAGACGGGTGTATGCCACGGTGGCTTCCGCGCAGGGCACCGGGATTTATCGTTCGGATGACGCCGGCGAGAATTGGGTGCGCATTACCAATGATGCGCGGCCCGCCGGGCGCATCGGCGGCGGCGACCTGCCGTGGCTGGCGATTCATCCCAGCAATCCCGACATCCTGTGGAGCGACAGCACCGTAACCTGGAAATCCACCGACGGGGGAAAAACGTGGAGCGCATTCCGCGGCGCGCCGGGCGGGGACGATTATCAAGGCATCTGGGTGAATCCGAAGAATCCCGACATCCTGCTGCTGGCCAGCGACCAGGGCGCCATCATCACGGTAAACGGCGGCGAGACGTGGAGCAGTTGGTATAACCAATCCACCGCGCAGATGTACCACGTCTCCGCAGACAACGCCTTCCCCTACCGGGTTTGTGGCGGCCAGCAGGAAAGCGGGTCCGCGTGCGTTTCCAGCCGCGGCAACGACGGGCAAATCACATTCCGCGAATGGCATCCGGTGGGCGTGGAAGAGTACGGCTACGTGGCCGCCGACCCGCTAAACCCCGACATTGTGTATGGAGGAAAGGTCAGCCGGTACGATCGCCGCACCGGGCAGGTGCAGAACATCGCGCCCAAACCGCTGCGTGGCGCGGACTACCGCGCGCTACGCACTGCGCCGGTGCTGTTTTCGCCGCTCGATCCGCGCACGCTGTTTTTCGCGTCCAACAATTTATGGAAGACGCTCGATGGCGGGCACAACTGGCAACAAATCAGTCCTGACTTGACGCGCAAGACGTGGGAGATTCCTGCCAGCGTCGGCAAGTATCGCGACACCCCTGCCGCGCAACCCGCGCAGCGCGGGGTGATTTACACCGTCGCGCCTTCCCCGCTGGAGCTTACGCGCATCTGGGCCGGCACTGATGACGGGCTGATCCACGTCACCACCGATGGCGGCGCGACGTGGAAGGATGTCACTCCGCCGCAATTGAAGCCGTGGGCGAAGGTTTCCATTCTCGACGCGGGGCATTTCAATCCGCTCACCTGCTACGCGGCGATCAACACGTTCCGGCTCGATGATTTGCGCCCGCACATCCTTCGCACCCACGACGGCGGAAAGACGTGGAAAGAAATCACCCAGGGTATTCCCGATGGCGCCGCAGTCAATGCGGTGCGCGAAGACCCGAAACGCAAAGGCCTGCTCTATGCCGGCACCGAGCGGGAAGTGTACGTGTCGTTTGACGATGGCGAGCATTGGCAATCGCTGCGGCTTAATATGCCCGCCACTTCCATCCGCGACATCGTCATCAAAGACGACGACCTGCTGGCGGGCACGCACGGGCGCGGCTTCTGGATTTTGGACAACCTCACGCCGCTGCGCCAGTTGGAAAGCGATTCCGCCGCGGCGAACGCAAGGCTCGCAGGCGCTGCGGCGATTCTGTTCCGCCCGCAAACGGCGACGCGCGTTCGCTGGAACATGAATACCGATACGCCCCTGCCGCCCGATGAGCCTGCGGGGCAGAATCCTCCGGATGGCGCTATCCTCGATTACGCTCTCGGGCCGGGTGTCTCCGGCACGGTCACGCTGGAAATCCTGGACGCGGCGGGAAAACTGGTGCGGAAATACTCCAGCGATGATGTGCTCGAACCGGTTGATCCGGCCACGCTCGCGGTTCCCCCCTATTGGGTGCGCCCGCCGCAGGGACTTTCCGGCAAGCCGGGGATGCATCGTTTCCTTTGGGATATGCATTACGCGCCAGCGCCGCGCTCGCGCCCGAACTATCCCATCAGCGCCATTGCCGGAAACACAGCGCCGGCCTTCACCTCGCCGTGGGTGCTGCCGGGAAGTTATACGGTGAAGCTCACCGCCGCGGGAAAAAGCTACACGCAACCGCTCAAGGTACGCATGGATCCGCGCGTGAAAACCCTGCCCGCGGACCTGGCGCAGCAGCACGCGCTTTCCAAGCAACTGTACGATGCCCTGATCGAATCTTCCGCGGCGCTCGATGGGCTGCGCGACTTGCGCGTGCAACTCAAGCAGCGCATGGAGCAAGCCGGAGGAAACGCGGTGAGCCAGGCCATCGGCGCCTTCGACAAGAAGGCCGAGGCGACGGAAGGCGCGGCGGGCGGCTTTGGCGGCCGTGGGGCAGCACCCGCGGGCCCGGAAAGCATCAACAGCGTGCGCGGCGCTTTGACAACTCTGCTGAGCTTGCTGCAAGGGGCAGATGTTGTGCCCACCGGCCAGGCCAGCGCGGCCGTAACGGACCGGCTCAAAGCGATGCGCGCGCTGCTGCAGCAATGGACCGCGTTGCGCACCAGCGAACTCGCCACGCTGAACCAGCAAATGCAGAAGGCCGGGTTGCCGGCGATCACCGTAGCGCCTGCGCGATAACTTCAGCGGTTTGCCCGGGCCGCGCACACAGGCTGCCCCGGCGTTGTAGCGCCGTTCCCTCTGCGCTGCATCGTTTTGTGTCTAATCAATTACCAAGATAACGACAGGTTGTAGGCGCTGGAGGCACCGAACCCCACTAATTGTATTCTGCTTGCATGGCTCCCGAACGCAGCGTATGATTCCCACAGGATTCGTTTCGGAGGACGAGGGATGCGCAGCCGCTGCTTGGGAGTGGCGCTGGCAATCATCACTATTTCCCTTTCCACGGGAATGGCATTTGCTCAACCGCAGCCGGCCATCGGGGTTGTGGTGTCGGCGCGGTCCGGCCAGATAGGCGCTGCCAGCGCCGCGCCGGGCACAACCGTATTCTCCGGCGATCGCTTGGTCACCCAAAAAGATAGCGGGCTCATCATCAGGTCTGGCGACGTGCAGTTCTCCTTTCAGGATGAAACCGTCGCCGCTCTGTACGCGCGGCCTGACGGCATCGCGCTGGATATCGAACGCGGCTCCCTTACTTTTTTTTCACAAGTTTCAGTTCCCGGCTTCACGCTGTTTGTTTCCGACCTGCGCATCACCCCGAGCCTGGCGCAGGCGTTTTCCGGAGAAGTGACGGTGGTCAGCCCATGCGAGGCCATTCTAACTGCCCGGGTGAATCACTTGCGGCTTCTGAGTGGCAGGCGGACCGGAGAACTAACCGCAGGAACCAGCGTCCAAGTGGTGCCCGAGAACCCAATCGAAACGCGCCCTCCCGGGCTACCTCCGGGGGACAGTTCCTTTCACCGCGGCCACGCGCACAAAGGATGTAGGCCTCCGGCGGGTCCGGGACAAAGCGCAAAGACAGCCGGGCCCAATTGGCTGGCTCCTGTGTTGTTTGTCGAGGCGGGCGTGGTGACGGCGGTGGTCTTGGCGCGGCCGGTGAGTCCACACTAGGCAGCAAACCGAAAGTCCCTTCCTGGTCATTTGTATTCCCGCCTGAGCATCGTCATCCTGAGGTCCAGGTCAATAGCGGGCAGGCCACCCAGGCGCTGCCCACGAATAGTACGAAACGTCTTATGAAGCGCCCGCGTGCAAAAACAACCGCGGGGAGCGGCTAATCCCTGTGGTAGGATGGCGCCTGATTCAATGAAAACTTTTTGGCAGGATTTCCGGTACGCAGTGCGTTGTTTCGGGCAGACGCCGGGGTTCACGCTGGCCGTGATCGCGTCACTGGCCATCGGCATTGGCGCCAACACCGCGCTGTTCAGCGTGGCCCGCGCGGTGCTGTTGCAGCCGTTGCCTTATGCTGAGGCCGGTCGCCTGGCGATTCTGTGGAACCGCTCGCCGGGCTTGAATATCGCCGAGGACTGGTTTTCCACCGCGCAATACTTCGATGTGAAGAATACCAGCAAGAGTTTCGAAGACGTGGCCATCGCCTTCGGGATCAGCGAAAACCTGACCGGCGAGGGCATCCCGGAGCGGGTCAGCGTGCGGCGCGTCTCCTCCAACCTTTTGCCGATGCTCGGCGCGAAGCCACAATTGGGCCGGCTCTTCACCGCGGAAGAGGATGCCAATCCGCCGGCCCGCACGGCGATCCTGATGCACGGCCTGTGGGAACGCCGTTACGGGAGCGATCCACAGATTGTGGGCAAGAAGTTGATTCTGAACGGAGCGACGTACGAAATCGTTGGCGTCCTTTCGCGCGAATTCTCGTTCTCCAAGGAAGTGGTGGCCACGCTGTACGGCGACGAACACGCTGAGATCCTGCTGCCCTTCCCGATGGTGGCGGCCGCCATCACCAACCGCGGCAATGAGGACTACAACATTCTGGCCAAGCTGAAGCCCGGGGTGACGCCGCGTGAGGCTCAGGCGGAAATGGATGCGCTCACCGCGCGCTTGCGGCGCGATTTTCCGGAAGTGTACCCGCCCAACGGCGGCCTGACTTTCAGCGTGGTGCCGCTGCTCGAGGAAGTGGTGGGGGAAACGCGGCGGCCGCTGCTGATTCTGCTGGGCGCGGTCGGATTTGTCCTGCTGATCTGTTGTGCCAACGTCGCCAATCTCCTGCTGGCCCGCGCGGTGGCGCGCCAGAAAGAAATCGCGGTGCGGCAGGCGCTGGGCGCAGGCCGCGCGCGCGTCCTGCGGCAGTTGTTCAGCGAAAGCATTACGCTGGCGGTGTGCGGGGGCGCGCTCGGAGTAGCGCTGGCATTCGCCAGCCTGCAAGGGCTGCACCTGCTGGGACCTGCGAGCGTTCCGCGTTTGCAGGAAATCAGCATCAACGGCGGGGTGCTGCTGTTTACTTTTGCGCTGGCGATATTTTCCGGAATGTTGTTTGGCCTGGCGCCGGCGTTGCGCCTGGCGCGCCTGGATTTGCATACCACGTTGCAGGAAGCGGGGCGCGGCTCTTCCGGCGCGGGCGCGGCGTGGGGCCGCGGTGGCCTGCTGCGCAAGCTCCTGGTGGTTTCGCAACTGGCGCTATCGGTGATGCTGCTGATCGGCGCGGGTCTTTTGATTCGCAGTTTTCTCTTCCTGCAAAATGTGAACCCGGGATTCAACCCTGCGGGAGTGCTCACTGCCGGCGTGGCCATGACCGGCCCGAAGTATTCTTCTCCGGAAGCCGTGCTGGAAACCTACCGCCGCATCTGGGAGGAACTGGACAAGATTCCCGGGGTGACCGCCGCGGGTGGAAACTCGTTTCTGCCGATGAACAACGCTTTCGCCTGGGGGCCGATCACCATCGAAGGACGCGCGCCGCTGCCCGGCGAGCGGTTCATCAACGCCGATATGCGCATGATTGGGGGCCGCTACTTCGAGGCCATGCAGATTCCCCTGTTGAGCGGCCGGCGGTTCAATGAATTCGATACGCGGCAAACCCCGCGCGTCGCCATTGTGGACGAATACATGGCCTCCCAAATGTGGCCGGGGCAGGACCCTATCGGCAAGCGGTTGAAGTCCGGCGGCATCAACTCGGAAAGCCCGTGGATCACGGTGGTGGGCGTGGCCGGACGCATCAAGCAGTATTCACTGGAAAGCGATGACCGCGTCGCGTTCTACATGCCGCACACGCAGGCTCCACGGCGAGAAATGTACTTCACCATCCGCAGCACGCAGGACCCTGCCACCGTGACCGCAGCCATGCGCAAGGCGATCCAGCAGATCGACCCGGACCTGCCGGTGTATTCGGTGCGGACGATGGCTGATCGCGTCGAGGAATCGCTGGCGCGGCGGCGTTTTTCCATGGTGCTGCTGGGCTTGTTTGCCGGGGTGGCGCTGGTGCTGGCGGCGCTGGGCGTCTATGGAATGCTGGCATACCAAGTGAGCCAGGGCACGCGCGAAATCGGCATTCGCATGGCGCTGGGCGCAACCCCTGCGGCCATCCTGCGGCTGATTCTCGGGCAAGGCGCCGGGATTGCGGTCGTGGGCATTGCCCTGGGCATCGCGGGAGCCACGGCACTGAGCCGCTTGCTGCAATCCATGATCATCGGCATTCCCTCGACAGACATCCTGACGTTTGTGGTGATTCCCTTGGTGTTGGCCGCCGTAGCCCTGCTCGCCAGCATTGCCCCGGCGCGCCGCGCAGCGCGGGTGGACCCCATCATTTCTCTCCGCTGGGAATAGGAGTGCTTCCCCGGGCGCGCCGTTCCGGCGGCGCGGCAGGGAGCGTGGCGAAGCAAATCAAGAAAACTGCGGGACCGCGGAGATGGATTTTTCGACGATGGAAACTCCCATGCGGCGCAGGAAATCTTCCGGACTATCCCCACCGATCAAAACAAAGACAAAATCATTCGGCAGCGATTCCGGGCCGTGGCAGGCTTTCAGCTCGACCGAGCTTTCCCGGATCTCGGTGACTACCGAACCGCGAACGACATGCAGTTGCCCGCTCTTTTCTGAATCCATCAACTGCTGCCGGTTGCGGTCGCGCAGGCGGTGAAAGTCGCCGCCACGATAAGAAAGGGTAACGCGGTTCAAGCCGGAACGGCTGAGCGCCAACGCCGCCTCGACGGCGGAATCCCCGCCGCCAACCACCAGCACGTTTTTTCCTTTGTACGATTCGGCTTCAATCAGCCGGTAGGAAACTTTTGCCAGCTCCTCTCCGGGAACGTTCAACCGGCGCGGCGAGCCGCGGCGGCCCATAGCCAGAACCACGCTGCGAGCCAGGTAGCGGCCCTTGGGTGTGGTGACGTAGAATCCGTGGCCATTTTTTTGCACTTGCTCGACGCGCTCATGGGCCTGAACGCGGACGCCGGTATTGCTGATGATCGTCTCCCAGACGCTGAGCAGGGATTCCTTGGTGGTATCCGCGATGTACAGCGAACCGTAGAGCGGGATGCTGACCGGTTCGGCCATGAGGAACTTGTGGCGCGGGTACTGGCGGATGGTCGCGGCGATGTCCCCCTGTTCCAGCGTGAGGTAGCGCATCCCGCATTGCTGGGCGGCCAGCGATGCGCTCAGCCCTGCGGGCCCCGAGCCCACCACCGCCACATCGAATATGTCGGAAGTTGCCGACGGACCCGGGGCAGCCTGCAAGTGATGATGCAGATGGTCAATCACCAGCTTCCCTTCGTTGATGGCGGTCTTGATCAAGCCCATACCACCCAGTTCGCCGACGATAAAAATTCCCGGGATGTTGGTTTCGAAGTTTTCCTTCACCAGGGGCACCTTGACGGTGCGCAGCACGCCCCCCGTGGAAAGCGAGATGGCCTGGGTGGGGCAGGCATCGGCGCATTTGGCATGGCCCACGCAACTATCTGAGTTGGCGAGAATGGCCTTGCCGCCGCTCAGCGCCAGCGTGCCTCTTTCCGGGCACGCGTCAATGCACGTGCCGCATCCGACGCACAATGAAGCATTGATGACAGGCTTCTGTATTCCTCCAGAACTGCCGGAAACAGAGACCGGGGCGCGGTGAACCTGCCACATCGCCAAGGCCGCGCCGCAATGGGCGCAGAAAGTGCTGCCTTCCGCAATTTTCTTCGTGCACCTGGGACAGGGAACGGATTTTGCGGACGGGGCCTGCGCCGCCCGCGCGGGCGCGGAATGACCCGGCGCGGCCGATAGCTTGCGCAAATAGCCGCGCACGAAGAACAGCGTCACCGCCACCGCAATCATTGCTGCAACGAAGTTTTCCATTCTCGTTTACAAGATTCCGAAAGCCAGCGCTACCAGGATATGGATGCTGGCAAGCACGGCGAAAGAATAACTGAAGGGCCGGTGAATCACATGCCAGAGCTGGAAGACGCGATTGGCGCGCGAGAGGAAGAGAATCTTCTTGGAGAGCGCGGCGTGCCGGCGCGCGATCAGAATCGCTTCTTCCAGCGCCCGGGTCCGGGATTCAAGAAAGCCGGCGAATGTGAGCCAGCGGTCCAGGCCGGACAAAGCATGCCTGCGCAATCGCGCGGCGGACGCCAGCATGCGCAGGTCCAGCAAGCACATGACGAGCAGCGCCTGGCCCGGCCCCATGCGGCTCACGCGCTCCTGATTGGGCAGGTGAAGGAGCCGGCGCAAATCTTCTTCCTTGAATCGCTTCAACGCAGCCAGTTGCTCCTGTGATTTTTCGAACGCAGCCCGGGTTTCCTGCAACGACAGTTCGGTGGCGGAAAGGCTGCGCGGGATTTGCGAATACACGTAGCGCCCGATCACCCCGCTGAGGGAAACCGCCGCCATGCTCCAGAACGCCATACCTGCGATTCCCTGAAACTTGAACGACGAATGAAACGCCACGATCACCGGCGCGGTCAGGCCCAGCAGGACGTGGAAATCCAGCCAATGCCGCGAATTTCCCTGCCGGCGCAGCCAATCCCAGCGCTTGCGCAGGGGGTACAAATAGATGGCCAGGAACATCAGGGCGCTCAGCATCCCCAGGCGCAATCCAATCGTGCCCGTGGGCCGCAACTGGGAATGCTTCGGGGAAAGAGGCCGCTGCATGGCGCTCAGGCCGTAGTAGTCGAACCCATACAGGGTCAAAACCAGGGCCGCAAAAAATGCCAGGCAGTAGGCAGAAGTCAGAAGAAACTGATGCCGCCGGTCCGAAGGGGCGGCGGCAGGAGTACCGGTAAAAGCTCGCACTTGGCTGGTGGCGCTCATGGCGGCGTGACCTGAGTTTCTGTTTTCACCGAGAAGAGTTTGTATTCGGTGAAACGATGGAAATTCTTCCATTGATTTTTCGCGGAGGCCAGCTCGATCTGCGCCGAGGCCGGCAGCCAGAGCGCGGCGTCGGAGCTGCTGAACTTCACCGGGTTGTAGAGCACCTCGGCGTGAAACCGCCGCATGCCGATATCTTCCAGGGTCTCCGAAAGGGTCGCTTCCATCCTTGCGACCATGCCGGTAGCGCTATCCACCCAGGCTTCGCCGTCAAGCTCCATAGGGAACTCGCGGTTCTTCAGCAGCAGGCCGAGCGGGGAACGCATGCCACGGATGTGATGGAAGTGAATGCGCTTCAAGGTCCGGCCGCCGGAAACCTCATCGGCGCCCAATTCGTAGCGAAAGCTGCTTTGAAATTCAGGATGGAACACCAGCAGCAATGCCGAAAAACCGTTGGTGACCAGCAGCGAAGCTTTTTCCTGCTGCGCGGCCTCCTTCATCAGCAGGCGCGACTCCTGAAATTGCACATCACCCGCCGATGTTTCGAACATCACCAGGTAGTCGTAGGCGGAATCCTTCGTGGAGATGGTTTTTCCTTTTTCGTTGAGGCGGAGCTGCGTCACTTTTTCCGTGCACTTGACCGAGGAAAAATCCTCCAGAAACAAGCCGACCTTCTGGCCTACGCGCGCAACCAGTTCGTCCACCACGGTGGGCTGCTCCGCGGCCGCCCCGGCGGCTGCGGGGAGCGCCAAGGTCACGCCAAGTGCTGTTGCCAGAAGTGCGCGTTTCATTTGGGTCCTTAGCCTCAAAATCGGTACCCCAGGGTGGTGAACCACTGGTCGTAGGGGCGGTCGCCGCGCTGAAACGTGAATCCGGTTTCCATGAAATAGTGATGACCCAGGAACCAGTCGAGCGTGCCGCCGACAAAGCTCGATTCGGTTTGCTGGCTCAGCAGGGAGCGCAGGCTTTGCAATCCGCCGTTCACTTCCCAGCGGAAATGCTCGCCGACTTCGCGGGATAGGGTAGCTGAGCGATAGCGGCCGCTGCCGAACGACCCGTCGAATTCCGAGTACCGCACATCCGCGCGGATCCCGGTCCTCCATATGTTACCCAGGGTTACTCCATAAAGCCGGTTTCCGGAAGAATGCGTATCGCCCGTGCGGCGGCTGAGCCCGACGCTGCCATACACGGCAATGCGCCTGGGCAATTGCAAGCGCCCGCCGCCGCTGAAACCTTGAAACAAAAGCTTATCCACCAGGCCGGTGCTGATCAGCAGCGGATCGAAGGTGGGAATATCACGAAAATAGTTGTGGCTGACATCGAGCGAGAGAACCCGATGCGGCTGAAAGCGCACGCTGGTGTAGCTGCGGCTCACTCCCATGATCCGGCTGGAAGAAACCGGCAGGCGCGCGCGATCGGCTTCCAGGGCCTGATAAACGGAAAACTTCTGCCGGAAATTCAGATTGCTTTCCATGTACGCGAACTGCCGCTCGGCGCGCCATCCCAGGCTGCTGACTCCGACGCCGGCGCTGGAGGACACGTGCACCGATTGAAAGCCTCCGCCTTCGAACCCGACAAAAGCGGCGGCTTGCCGGCGCCGCGGGTCATAGTTCCAGGAGGAAGGATCCGGATTGGAGCCGGCAAAAAAGCCGGTGGTGACGTGACGGCTCAGGTGGTACCCCAGGTAGCCGCCGTCCACGCTGCTCAGACTCATGGCCCATGGCACATACAAGCGTCCCACGCCCATCTGCCATTTCGAGCCGGGGTTCGCGTAGGTGAAGCCCACCTGATAAGTCCGGTTCACCAGGTCGCGAATGCTTTGCAGGCCGGTGGGATCGGAACGCGAATTCAAGCGGCCACGGAAGTTGCCCTGAAAATTCCAGTAGGTTCCACCAATGCGCGTGACGTCCATGCGCAGCAGCAAGCCGAGCTGGGTGCTGCGCGAGCCCGCCTGGTCGCGGCTGGCGATCGTGCTGTAGTCAAAACCTATGCGGCCGCGGGCGCGGTTGACTTCCGGCAATCTCGGTCGCGGCACTTCGGCCCGCTGCTCTTCGTCGAGGGGATCGCCGTCGTCAAACGCCACCACCACCGGATAGCGGCGCGCGCCTGCGGCAATCTGCTGGCGCAACCGTGTTTCTACCGCCTCATTGGAAAGGTAGGCCAGATCCCCAATGGCCAGTTGGTCGCTTTGCTTGCGAATTTCGCACACCGCCGAAGTTTCCGCGAGGCTCACCACTTCCACTTCGCCCAGAATTCGCGTGGCGCGTACTTCGGAGGCGCCGCCGCCGGGCAGTTCGGAAAGGCCCGTTCGTTTGATGGTGAGCCGCTGGCCCTTTTCCAGGCCGGCGCCGCGTCCGCCGTCGAGATACACCACCCCTTCGGCGACATACTTGACGCGGAAGATGCTGCGCAGTTCGGCGTCTTGCGCAAAGCCCGGCAGGGGCAGCAGAAAAGCCAGCGTCGCCAATATCCCGCGCGCGCGCATCAGGGCTTCCTCCCTTGCGGATGGCAGGAATAGCAACTCGCGCTGTTGTAGACGTAGTTGGGAATATTTTTGTGGGTGTCGTCCATCTTGGTCTTGGAGTGTTCGTGGCACTGCAAGCAGGAAAACACCTGGAAATTCGATGGATTGGTATGGCAATCCGCGCAGGAACTCCATTTCCCGGAGTGCTTGCCGCTATAGATCGGGAACAGCGGGTCGTGATTGAAGCGCGCGCCCGGCCACTGCGAAGTTGTATGGCACTGCGAGCAGTCGGTTGGGAATTTTGCCGCAATGTGATTCGGGTTGGTGGTGCTTTGATAAGCCACCTGGTGGCAGGAGTAACAAGTGCTCGGTGTGCCCGCGTAACGCCCGTTGATGTGGCAACTGGAGCAGGGCACGGTGGTGTGCTTGCCGGTCAGCGCGAAAGCCGTAAGGCTGTGATTGAAAGACGCGGGCGTCCAGGCGCTGGTGGAATGGCAAACCTGGCAATCGGTGGGAAACTTCGCGGCCAGGTGGTTCGGATTCGTGGTGTTGTTGTATTTGGCCTGGTGGCAGGAAACGCAGGTTGAATTCAAACCCGTAAACACGCCGTTGGTATGGCAATTGGCGCAGGGCAGCGTGGTGTGGAAGCCGGTCAGCGGAAACCGCGTCTTCGAGTGATCGAACTTGGCTCCCAGCCACTGCACGGTGGAATGGCACAGCGAACAATCCTGGGGGAATCCCGCGCTGACGTGATTGGGATTGGTGGTTTTCTGATAGTCGGCAAGATGGCACGAAGAACAGGCCTTCGGGGTGCCCGCAAACTGCCCGTTGGCGTGGCAGGCGGTGCAAGCGGCATTCACGTGCGCGCCGGTCAGCGGAAACTGCGTGAATGTGTTGTGGTCAAACCGCGCGCCCTGCCAGGTAGCGGTGGTGTGGCAATTCGAACAGTTTTGCGGAAAGCCCGCGGCGACGTGATTGGGATTCTTCGTAGCATTGAAATCCTTGGCATGGCAGGCAAAGCAGCTTGCCGGGGTTCCCGTGAACCTTCCCCCGGCGTGGCACGAGGCGCAGGATAGATTGCCGTGCCCGCCCGTCAGGGCAAATCCGGTGACGGCTTGATGGTTGAAGTGCGCGCCAAACCAGGAGTCCACCATGTGGCACGTCGCGCAGGTGGTCGGGAACTTGGCAGCCACGTGATCCGGCAATTTTGCCGCGCGGAACACATCAATGTGGCAGGAAGAGCACTCGGTGGAAATTCCCCGGAACTGCCCGGCGGCGGAATTGGGGTGGCAGGAAACGCAATCGGTCACTGCGTGCGCGCCCAGCAGCGGAAAACGGTTCTGGTGCTTGTTGATGCTATCCAGCGAGACGCGCCAGCCCTTCACCGTGTGGCACTTGTCGCAGGTTGCGCCCAGTTGCCCGCGGTGAATATCCGCGTGGCAATCCGCGCACTTCGAGCCTACATTGGAAAAAACCAGATTGACGTGGCAGGAACGGCATTGCACTTTTTCGTGAAGGCCCCGCAACGGAAACTTTGTTTTGCTGTGATCGAATTCGGGCAGCGCGCGAATCGGCTTCCAACTGGTGAATGTGTGGCAATTCTGGCAAACCATGTTCAACGCGCCGTGCGGGCTGCGGGTTGTGGCCTGCGTTGGCAGAGCAGGCTCGGCGGCGGCCACCACGCCGGGCAGCAGGAACAAAGCACAGGTTAGCCAGCGAATCTTCACAAACCCCTCAGTCTTTTCCCGTAGCGTGCAGCTTGATGCTTATCGTCGAATGACCTGAGCAAAAAAAAGGGAACGCCCGGCCAGCCACAGCCTGTTCCCGAGTTTCTGAACCGCTAACGATTTAGGTCAGCACATACGCTTCCGTTGAGCTTGCTATTGTGCAGGCGAGGGCCAGGTGGTTAACTTTGAAAGGTTCTACTGTTTCCGTCCAGTAAGTTATTGCTATTACTGCACCTAAGTCATCCTGGTGGGTTGCTGACATGCTGAAGACTTTGGTCACTGGGGGACGTGGGGTCGCCCGGCCTGGATCCAGCGCAAACTACAGGAATGTAAAGAGTTCCACCCCGCTGCACTTTTTTCTGTTGAAAATTGCAACAGTGGGGTTCCCTAGCGTGCAGGCCCATGGCAGGCAGAGCATTCCACAGGAGTAGGCTGGTAAAACACCACCGGGCGCCCTTGTACCTCGCGAACCAGCTTGTGGCAATCACTGCAACGGACGTTTTGATGCGCCCCCTGCAAGCTGAACCGCGTCTTGCTATGGTCGAACGCCGAGGGCTTCCAGCGGATCATCGAGTGACAATCGGAGCACGATACGGCGCGGTTGGCTTTCGCAAATTGTCCTGCATGAACATCGGCGTGGCAGCTTCCGCACTCCTTGGTTACCGAGCGATAGTTGGTGTTTCGCCTGCCCGTTTCTCCCGGCGGCGCTTTGTGGCAATCGCCGCAGGCCGCCGCGCGATGCGCGCCCAGAAGGGGAAACGCGGTCGAATTGTGATCGAACCGTGCCACATCGCGCCAGGCTTCGGTGGAATGGCAGGCTTCGCATCCGACCGGCCGCCCGGATGATTTCACCTGGGCCATGCGTTCGCGGAATTGCCCGCGATGGGGATCGGCGTGGCAGGCGGAGCATGACGAATCCGGGAAATGATAGGGCGTCGCCGCAGGCGGTTTCGCCGGAGTGCCGGCCTTGTGGCAATCGCTGCACGCCACCGCAACGTGCGCGCCGGTCAAGGCAAAAGAGGTTTGCCCGTGCCGCGCGATGGTGAACGTGGATGGATGGAAACCCTTGAGCGTGTGGCAGCTCTCGCACCGGTTCTGGTGGGGCGCGCTGGAAAACTGTCCCTGATGCGCATCCGCGTGGCAATCCACGCAAGCGCCGAACTTGACCTTGAATAGCGTTGCCGTTCCCTTGGGCACATGGCACTTGGCGCAGGCCGCCGCCGCGTGCTTTTCCAGAAGCGGGAATTGCGTTGCCGCGTGCTCGGCCACGCCAAAGCGCGCGGGCTTGAAACCTTCCACGGTGTGGCACGCCGAGCATTCGCCAGCATCCGCGCGCTTGCGGAATTGTCCATTATGCGGGTCGGGCTTGTGGCAATCGCCGCACCGCGCAAACGCCAGCGGCCGCTTGAAGTCCGCGCCCGCATGACAGGCCGTGCATTGCACCGCCGAGTGCTTTCCCGCCAGCGGATACTTTGTCTGAGAATGATCGAACCTTCCGGCGGCGGCAATCTGTTTCCAACCTGCGGTGGTGTGGCAGGTGTCGCAAGCCTGTTTGAAAGCGCTGCGATGCGGATCGGCGTGGCATGCCGTACAAGTGTCGAACTTCAGGCCCTTGTATTGGGCGGGTTTGGACGGTCCGCCGGCGTGGCATTTCGCGCAGGTGACGGATTCGTGCTTGCCCATCAGCGGAAACTGCGTCTTGCTGTGATCAAACGATTTCGCGGCTTTCCAATCCTCAAAGGAATGACAATTGGCGCAGTTGGGGCCAAGCTGGCCCTTGTGCGCATCTTGATGGCACGTCACGCAATCCTTCTGCAAACCCAAGAACGATTGCCGCAAGTCTTTCATGCGGATCAGCACGCGATCGGCTTCTCCGATGCGCTGCGGTTGGTGGCAACTGCTGCAAGCGGCGGCGGCATGCTTGCCCGCAAGCGAATATCCCGTCTTGGAGTGATCAAAGCCCTGCTGCGATGGCTGCCAGTTGATCAGCGGAAATGCGCGGCCGTTGTGCTCGGAATGGCAGCGCGCGCAATCCTGCGCGGTCTTGGACTTATCGACTATCGCGCCGTGGAACCCTCTTGCCTGTGACACCCGAGTGGCGATTTCCTGGTGGCACTCGAGGCATTTCATTGCTCCGCGTTCACCGCCGAATTTGTGGCACGAGGCGCATTGCGTAGGGCCATCCAGACTTTGATGCGCCCGCGAAAGGGGACCGGGAGAAATCTGCGCGCGCAAGGGAGGCGCGCCGGCCATCAGCATGAACGCGGCCAGCAAAATCGCGCGCGCGACCAACAGGTGCGCAGTGCCGAGCTTGTCCCGCGAGTCAGTTCGCAAATGCAGCCGGCTTTCCGGGCTGGGTGTTCCTTGTTGTATCACGAATGCCTTGGAACGCGACAGATCTTGCCGCACCCGTTGTAGCTTCCCGGATACCGGTGGCAAGAACGTGTTCCCCGGTGATGGATCAGCCGCTCAAGACTTCGGCATCGGAGAGCTAACCCGCATGTCTCACAGGAAGGTTCACAGCTTGAGCGCGCGAACCGTGCTCTCCAGCCAACTCCGTCATTCTGAGGCACGCTTTTGGCCGAGGAATCTCGATCCTGAGTTCCTGGCACAGTGAGCTATCGAGATTCTTCGTCGCGCGATTCGTCGCGCTGCGCCGAATTGGAACTGCTCCTCAGAGTGACGAACTTTTCCCACCAGAAAAACAGGCGGGTACACGCGCTTCTTGCGTGACCGAGTCGGTTGGAAAAAGCGCCTAGCGTTTGTGGGCGTAAGCCCCTAGTGTGAGAAATGCGCGTTCGTGGCGGCAAGTAGCGCGACCGGGAAAGACCGGAAGATCGCCGCGAGGCGTAGTTGACGGGCGCGGGGCGTCGGTTGGGGAACGACAATTTCCTCGGTCATAACGTTGCGCCATTCCAAAGGCGCTTTTGCCGGCAAGTGTACCGAGGTCTGCCCCCAGACGTCGCTGCCCAGCGGCCAGTGGCCGGTTTCCACAAGCTGCGTGGTAAACCGGGGAACAACGACAATCGCCCAGTTTCCCTGCAGGCGCCGGGCAAACGCGCAAACGTTCTCGCCAAGCCGCCCGGAAACGTCCAGCGGAACATAGTCGCCTTCCTGAAACAGGCTGGCGTTGGCTCCCCGGAAGGCCAGCGCTTTCCAGGTGGCAAAGAGCTTGACTCGCCCATCCGGCCACGCCTGAAGCAAGTCCGAAAAATCGCGGGCAGCGTCTTCCGGGCGATTCCGGATTGCTTCCAACATTCGCACCCGCGCGGGGAAATCCACTGGGCGGCGATTATCGGGATCCACCAGGCTGAAATCCCAAAGTTCATTTCCCTGATAGATATCAGGAAGGCCCGGCGCGGCAATTTTCAGAAGCACCTGCGAGAGCGAGTTGAGCGCGCCGTGAAACGCGGTTACTTTCTGGAACCGCGGAAAATCGGCAAGGAAGCGGTTCTGCGTCGCCGACTCGAGAATCCCCTCGACAAACCCGGCCAGCGCTGACTCGTGGGCTTCGCTGGGCTGAATCCAGTTGGTATGCACTTTGGCTTCGCGCGCCGCCTTCTGCATGTAAGTTTTCATTCGTGGCAGCAGGCCGGGCATTTCGGAAGAGTGCAGGGGCCACGCGCCCAGCAACGTCTGGTAAATCAAGACTTCTTCCGAAGGGGAAGGAACGGTCTGCCCCTCCACGGTACGACGGTGGCGGGTATTCCAGCGGCTCCAGCGCGTCAAGCAGGCTTTCCACTGCTCGGGCACTTCGGACAAAACATTGATGCGAGCGCGCACATCCTCGCTCCGTTTGGTGTCGTGCGTCGAAGTGGCGTTCATGGTGTGCGGCCACTCTTCTCTGCGCTGACGGTTGAACAGATGAAACGCATCTACATCCAGGGGCAACTGCTCGCGCAGGGGATCCTCGCCCACTTCGTTCAACGAAATGAGGCAGGAATGCACGTAGGCTGCGGTGTCTTCCAGACCTTTGGCCATCACCGGCCCGGTGAATTGCTGCCAGCGGGTCACAAACTCCAGGAAGTCCTTATCCTGATGGGGATCGTAGAAAGGCGGATCTAGAAACAGGACGCGGCGCAGGAAAGCAAGAGCGGAATCGCTTACCTGTCCGGCGGGGGTGCGGCGCCGTGCCAGAGTCAGGGCGCGCTCGATCAGAACCCGGTCGCGGTCGGAAACCGTGGTCTCCCGGATGTAGGTGCGGTAAACGGGCAGGCACGCGGTCACCTCAATCAAAAGCTGAACAAGTTCGTAGAGGGGAAGATCACGCGCGCGGCGGTTCTGTGCTGCAAGGCGCGCAAGGTGATGGCTGAGAGCATGAACCTCGCCGGAAAACAGCGTTTGCATAACTTTCTTGTTTCCGGCATAGCACACGTCGGAGAAGGTTGTGCGGTTTCCCGTGAAGCCGGCGTAAATTTCCTCCAGCGCGGCCAGTCCGTCCGCGTGAACAAAAAGGGCGTTGGCATAATTCAAGTAGTCGTAGCCGGTGGTGCCGCTCACCGGCCATTCGCGCGGCAGGGTCTCTGCTTCACCAAGGACCTTTTCAACCACCACGAAAAAACGATCTGGGCCGCCCTGGCCTTCGCTCAAGGTTGACTGCAGCATTTCCAGATAGCCGCGGGGATCAAACAACCCGTCCACATGATCCACGCGAACCCCGGTGATTTTCTGCTCCCGGGCAAGCTGCGCGATCATGCGGTGGCGCTGCACAAAAACTTGCGGATCCTGGACGCGCAAACCAACCAGCTCATTCACATCGAAGAACCGGCGATAGTTGATTTCCTCCATGCCGATCTTCCAATGTGCCAGGCGGTAGGGCTGCCGGGCGAGCAGCTCGTCCAAGGTCTGAAAGCTCCCGGGCTCTTCGCGCCGGCCATTCAGCCGGCTGAGGACTTTTTCCATCAGGCGGGAGACTTCCGGCGACTGGCGCAACAAGCTCCACAACTGCTGCTTGATCCCTTGCGCCGACTCCAATCTTCTCTGACGGTCATGTTGTTCCATGGATGTATACAGGGGCAGCGCGGCGCTGGCTGCCGCAAGCTGCGCGAATTGCGCGATGACGTTCTCGGGAAGACCTGCCGCGGTGGCCGCTTCCACCACGGGTTCGAGAATGAAGCGGTACGTCCCCGGATCCAAGGGCAGGCGATGCTCGTAGTAGCCGACAAAAAAACCATTCTCATCGACTTTGAGGCTGAGTTCCTGATTTTCCAGGACGTTGCCGTATAAATCGCCGAGAACCGGCAGCAGAACTTTGTTCTCTTGCAGGAATGCCGCTTTGGTCGTGGCTGGATGCCAATCAATATCGAAGTAATGGGCGTACAACGAGCTTGGGCCGTTTTCCAGAACATCCCGCCACCAGGGATTCTCCCAGCTGGCGGCCATGTGATTCGGCACGATATCCAGCAGCAGGCCCATCCCGTAGTGTTTCAACCGGCTGACCAGTTCCTCGAATTCCTCCTCGGTGCCGAGCTCAGAACTGATGCGTTGGGGATCGGCCACGTCGTACCCATGGGAGCTTCCCTTCCGGGCTTTGAAACGGGGTGAAATGTACAAATCGGTGATGCCCAGATCGTGCAAATAGGGAACCAGCGCGGTGGCGTCGGTAAACCGGAATTGCAAGTTGAGTTGAACCCGGTAGGTCGATGTGGGAACGCGGTTGCCGCTCATGATCCGTTCACCTGCATTTGCAAGCGATCTGCGAGTTGATTAGCCAATTGGGTCCATCGCTGCGCCTCTTTGTCACCTTGATCCGCGCGCGCGCGCTGTTCTCCCTGCTGGGGCTGCAGGACCGTGGCGAAGATGTTCTGCAGCGTCCAGAGGTTGACGGCAAAGGGCATTTCTTTGGCCAGCCCCACGGCTTGATTGAGTCCCTCCAATACCGCCGCATCCAGCGGATCGGGCAGCGTCCGCCGGGCCAATCGTTCGAGTGTCCGGCGCAGCCGGAATTCCAAGAGGGGTTCATCCAGACTCACGCCGATGTTCTTCGCTTCGGTCATGCGGGCGCGAATCTGCTCGATCGGCAGCGGCTCCGCTTCCACGGCGCGAATCAACTCGGTATTGAGGGTAAACTCGGCCGCGACTTGAATCCGTCGCGGCGTCGCCATCCCTGCATCCCGAAGGAATCTCATTAACGGGGCGTAGTGATCGTAGAGCTGCCGGTAGGTGGCATTGGCTTCGGTGCGCGCCGCTTCAATGATGCGGTTCAGCACTTTGCGTTGTTCATCGCGGAACAGGAGTTTCAGCGTGTATGTCCCCGAACCGAAAATGCGGTCCACCTCGCGCAACAGTTCCGGGAAGTCGCCGCGCTCGAAAATCTCTGTAAGCTGCCGGCACAAGCCACCGTATGCGTCTTCTCCCTGAAACACGCGCACGCCGCCGCTGAATATGTGGTCGCCCAAATGGAACACGCCGAAGCTGTAGGTGCTGGCGGTCCGGTCGATTTGCGAGCGGACCTGCGCCCTGCCCAAGGCCAGCCGTACCCTGCCGGACGAAAGGAGGCGAAAATCCTCGCGCGCCACCGAATAGCAGTACATAGCGGTTTCCTGCGGGTAGCTCTCAAAAAGGGAACTCACCGCGTAATGGGCAGCCACCTTGGGCAAGTCAACCATCGCGGGCTTCACAAACTTGCTGTAAATATTTCTCCCGTCACCGTGCTCGGGCAAGTTCGATTTGGCGCGCTCGAGCCGGTTGGCGAAGCTCTCTTCCAAGCCGGCACCGGCGGTCTCCGCAGCGAGTTGCAAAGCCCGGGCCGCGTACTGAATCACCTGCACCGTTTCGATGCCGGAAAGCTCGTCGAAGAACCAGCCGCAACTGGTGTACATGAGCATCGCGTGGCGCTGCATTTCCAGGAGTTGCAGGGCGGCGGAGACTTCGGCCTCGCTCAGGGGTCGCGCGGCGTGCTGAGCGAAAAACGACTGGACGCTATCGTCAGAGCGGTCCAGCACAAGTTGAATCGCGGCGTCCCGGGCAGCCCAGGCATCCTTGAACAGCGACCCGGCGCGGCGTTCGTAGATTTGCGCCAGTTCATCCCGCAACCAATCCAAAGCGTCGCGCAAGGGGCCGCGCCAGCCCTGGCGCCACCCGGGCTTCATGCCCGAGTTACAGCCGCAATCGCTGCGCCAGCGCTCCACGCCGTGAATGCAGCTCCACGAGCTGTTTTCATGGATCTCTACCTCGCGGCACGGCGGCTGCCGTTCGAGAAATTCCGCGTAGTTGGTCAGCCGAGCCAGGTGGTTGGACTCGATGTGGTGCAACGCATAGGCCAGCGCCATATCGCCATGCGCGTGATGATGGCCGTACGTCTCCCCATCGGTGGCGATGTGACCCAGTTGCGGCCAAGTGCGCGAATCGGAAAACGTGCTGAGCAGCCGGTTGGCAAAGGTCTCGCCACTTTTGAGCAAGCCTTCGAAGGCTACGGCCTGAGAGACGGGGCCGTCGTAGAAGAACAGGTTAATCGAGCGCCCCGAACGCAACCGTTGCAGGTAGGCCATGGAGGGATCAATCTGCCCTCCGTTCAGGTCGCGCCACTTGCGGCCCCCGATGTCGCGCGCGCGCTTGGCCTGAGAGGGCGCGAGGACGGTAAAGCTGATTCCATGTTCAGCCAGAATGTCCAATGTCTCCAGATCCACTGCAGCTTCCGCCAGCCACATCCCTTCGGGCTTGCGGCCGAAGCGGCGCTCGAAGTCGGAGATGCCCCACCGGATCTGGGTGACCTTGTCGCGCCGGCTGGCTAGCGGCAGGATCATGTGGTTGTAGACTTGCGCGATCGCCGAACCATGGCCGGAGAATCGCCGCGCGCTCTCGCGGTCCGCTTCCAAAACTGCCTGATAGGCGTCGGAGGCGTTCGACTCCATCCAGGCCAGCAGCGTGGGGCCGAAATTGAAACTCATCCGCGCGTAGTTATTGACAATTTCCGTGATGCGGCCGTTCCCGTTTTGAATGCGCGCCGCGCCGTTGGGCGCATAGCATTCCGCGGTGATCCGCTCGTTCCAGTCGTGATACGGATGAGCCGAATCCTGCTGTTCGATCGATTCCAGCCAGGGATTTTCCCGGGGAGGCTGGTAAAAATGTCCGTGGATGCAGATATATTTTTCCACTAGGAAGCGACTCCGGCTTTCAGATTTTGAAAAAGCGCGCAGGAACGCGGAGCCATCTCAAACGGCGGCGAGGCTCCTCCGCGGAAAGCATCGGGAACGCGGCTTCCCGGTCCTTCCCAGCGCGCTTCCGAAGAATCCAGGATTTTTTTCCAGTCCCCGCGCGGAAATTCGCAGCTTACCCGCGCCGGGACCGCGGCGCAGTGCAGCAACGTCATCGTGCTGCCCTGATCCGCCCGGCGGTGCAGCGTGAGTAGCGACGACTTTTCCTCAAGGCGAACTTCCCTTCCGCTGGAGTGTGCTGCGCCCAGAGAAGGAATTTCGCGGCGCAGCCGGAGCAATTCGGCGTAGAAAGCGAGCATCGTCCTGTGTTTGCCCGAACCGCGCAGGCCCCAATGCAGACGGCAGCGCGCAAATGTCTCTTCCGATTGCGGGTCCGGGACCTCTCCCTTCCAGCCAAAGCGGGAAAATTCCTCGCGCCGGCCGTCGCGCACGGCTTCCACCAGCGCCGCATCCGTGTGACTCACGAAGTATTGAAACGGCGCAGTCTCCGCGTACTCTTCACCCATGAACAGCAGTGGCAGAAATGGAGAAAACAGCATGGCGCACGCGGCAAACTTAAGGGCCTCGAAGTCCGCCAGCGCGCTCATCCGTTCGCCCAGCATCCGGTTTCCGGTCTGATCGTGATTCTGCGAAAACACGATCAGGCGCTGCGGCGGAATCTGCGCGGAGGGACTCCCATGGCGCTTTCGCCGGTACGCGGAATACTCGCCCTGAAAGACAAATCCTTCCCGCAGCGAACGCGCCAGGCAGCGGGCGCCGTGAAAATCCTCGTAGTAACCGTTGCGCTCTTCGGTGAGCAGGACGTGAACGGCGTGGTGGAAGTCATCGTTCCACTGGGCGTCCATCCCGAAACCACCCTTCTCTGGAGCTTCCACGTGGCGCGCGTCGTTGCAATCGCTCTCCGGAAAAACATGGATCTTCCGGCCCAGCTCCCGAGCACGGCGGTGAACGGCGGCGGTCAGCTCCGCCAGGAATGGGACCGCGGAGAAATCGTAGATGGCGTGAATGGCGTCCAGGCGCAGGGCGTCCACATGAAAATCGCTGACCCATGCCAGGGCGTTTTCAATGAAGTAGCGACGCACGTGATCGCTGTGCGGGCCATCAAAGTTGATGGCCTGTCCCCAGGGCACGCGATAGCGGTCAGAAAAATAATGGCCAAACTCGCTGAGGTAATTCCCCTCCGGCCCCAGGTGGTTGTAGACCACATCGAGCACCACTGCCATGCCGCGCCGGTGACATTGATCCACAAGACGACGCAGCGCCTCGGGGCCGCCATAGGAATTGTGAACGCTGAACGGGAACGTTCCGTCGTAACCCCAGTTCCGCGTTCCCGGAAACTGAGCCACCGGCATCAGTTCAACCGCGGTGACGCCCAGTTCGCGCAAGGAATCGAGCCGGGGAACGATGGCATCCAGCGTGCCCTCCGGCGTGAATATTCCCACATGCAGTTCATAGAACACGTGTTCGGCAAGCGGCAATCCTGACCAACTCTGGTCGCTCCACGCGAAGCTGGGGGAAATTACCTGCGAAGGTCCGTGAGGCCCGTCGGGCTGAAAGCGCGAGGCTGGATCGGGGCGCAGCGGCCCGTCCTCCAGTTGGAACCAGTACTTCGCGCCCCCGGCAAGCTGATCCATCCTCAAAAAGTGATAGCCATTGGCCAGTGGCTGCAAAGGGCACTGCGCTTTCCGGGGCGAATCAATGTGCAGCGTCACGCGCCCGGCCTTTGGCGCCCACAGCAGGAAATCGCATCCCGCCTGAGGACGCAACGTGGCGCCCAGCGGCGTGGAAGCAAGATCGCTTTGAAGGTGGGTCGAGCCGCTCATAACGGGGCCGCAAATCTTAGGCAAGAGCCTCCGCGAACGCAGGTTCCCGCAGCAATTTCCGTATTCCGCCCAAAGGGATGCGCAGCCACGCGGGCCGATTATTCAGTTCATAGCGGATTTCATACACGGCTTTTTCCAGCAGGTAGATCTTCAGCAGGGCCTGCCTTTCCGCCCGTTCGCGAGGCAGAAAAGCGGAGTCCTGGGCGGCTTCCAGATACGATTGCAGAAACACATGGGAAACGCAATCGCTCCAGAACTGCGCCCAGGGTTCAAGTGCCGCGTAATCTTCCGGGCGGACCGAGCGGCCCGCCACCTCGCCGAGCAGCGCGGCATAGGCGGCATATTGGTACGAGCGCAGCATGCCTGCTACGTCTTTCAACGGGGAACGCTTGATTCGGCGTTCGCTGATGCTGCGCGAGGGCTCGCCCTCAAAATCGAGAATCACGAAGTCGTTTCCGGTCACCAGCACCTGGCCCAGGTGGTAATCCCCGTGAATCCTGGTGCGCAGCGCGGTAATTTTGCGTCCCGCGACCTCGCGGAACAGCCTTTGGATTTCCGGCTCCATCTCCAACACGCCTTCCGCCTCGGCGCGCACCGCTTCCGGCAGGTTGCGCAGGTTTTTGCGCAGCAGATCGAACGACTGCAGAAGCAGGTTGCGCAGCGATTGGTAGAGCGACCGCTGATAGAACGGGGTGAAAGGTTCCGTCGCGAACGCGGGAATTTCGGCACCGGAAGCCAGTGCCATATGCAGTTCCGCTGTGCGCTTACCCAGCAGCCGGGCGGATTCGACATAGGTCCCGATCAGATTCGTCGCCGGTTCGGAGAGTTCGCCCGCTTCCAGTGAAAGCCAATCCACGGACTCCGGGGGCAGCGCCCGTTCCGCCGGCGGAAGCGTGGAAACCCGTTCGTAGAAACGGGAAAGAGAATCCAGCGCGTGCTTCCAGGCGTCGCCTTCATTGCGGACCAGCCCTTGCAGGATGCCCAGCGTGGCCTGTTCGCCGTTCATCTGTTGGTACTCAATCGCTCCGGCCATGGGCGGAATGTTGCGAAAGGCGGTGTGGTCGCTCAGAAACTTGCTGATCTCGAAATCCGGATTCACGCCCGAATCGAGTTTGCGGAACAGCTTGAAGATCAGGCGATCGCCAAATACCAGGGACGTATTGCTCTGCTCCGCCCCTACCAGGGACACGGCAAGCGCGCCGGAGTCCGGCCCGCGCAACTCCGGCAATGCGCGCGCGGCCCAGCCGGCGATGGCGCCCTGTTCGCCTTCGATCCGGCGCCGCCGCGAAACCACGTCGAGCAACTGCCGGCCAAAATCGGGATGGCGAATCGCGGCATAGAGCACCCCTTCCTGGTCTTTGGTTCGCAGGCGAGTGATCAGCGCATGGGGAGCGTCTGCTTCGATGCGCGCAGCTTCTTCGCCCACGGCAAAACGCAGCGGCAGGACATACCGCTCCGGGTCGCCCTCCGCGTATTCGACGTCGAAGAACACCACCGTGCTTCCCGTGGAATTGTGCGAAACGTTCACCCAATCGCTGATGTTAACCGCGCGGATCCGCCGCGCTTTCCCCCCGAACCAGCGGCGCGCGCGCAAAAAGGCCGGCAGCACGGCTTCCAGTTTGGAACGGCTGGCCTCGTCCAGCACCTCGGCCCAGTTTCCGGCCACTGCGACCACCGGCAACTGGCTGGCGCTGGGAGCAATGCCCACTACATCGGGCACGCGCGCCGATTGCATCGTAAACCAGTAAAACGAATGCCCGTTCAGAGTCATGAGGTACGGCAGGTCGCCAATCGGCGGAAATTCCACCTGGCCCCCGGTTTCCACCGGCACCATGCCTTTGAATTTTGACAAATCCAATTCCACGTACTGCGCAAAGCGCGAAAGATTGGCGACCACCAGAATGCTTTCGTCCTGAAAACTGCGGATGAAGGCAAGAACGTGATGATTTTCCGGATGGAGGAATTCCATGGTGCCGCGGCTGAAAGCCTTGAAGCGCTTGCGCATGGCAATCAGCTTCTTCATCCACCAGAGGATGGATTGCGAATTTTGCTGCCGCGTTTCCACGTTCACCGACTCGTAGTGATAGTCGGGATCAATAATCACAGGCAGGAAGAGTTTTTGCGCCGGGGCCCGGGAAAACCCGGCGTTGCGGTCCGGGCTCCACTGCATCGGGGTGCGTACGCCGTTGCGGTCGCCCAGGTAGATGTTGTCCCCCATGCCGATTTCGTCGCCGTAATAGATGACCGGAGTGCCGGGCATGGAAAACAGCAGTCCGTTCATCAATTCGATTTTCCGGCGGTCGTTTTCCAGCAGCGGGGCCAGCCGGCGGCGAATACCCAGATTGATGCGCGCGCGCGGATCACTGGCATAGACGCGATACATGTAATCGCGCTCCTCGTCGGTGACCATTTCCAGCGTCAATTCATCGTGGTTGCGCAGGAATACCGCCCACTGGTTGCCCTCGGGAATCACCGGAGTCTGCGAGAGGATATCGATGATCGGATAGCGGTCCTCCATGCGCAGGGCCATGAACATGCGGGGCATGAGCGGAAAGTGAAAGGCCATGTGGCACTCGTCGCCCGCGCCAAAATAGGCCGCGGCATCTTCGGGCCACTGGTTCGCTTCCGCCAGGAGCATGCGGTCGGCAAACTTGCTGTCCACGTGATTGCGCAATTTTTTCAGGAACTCGTGGGTTTCCGGGAGATTTTCGCAACTGGTGCTTTCCCGCTCGTACAGGTAAGGAATCGCATCGAGCCGCAGGCCATCCACGCCCATGTCCAGCCATTCGTCGGTGACTCGCAGCAGCGCCTTGTGCACTTCCGGGTTATCGAAGTTCAAGTCCGGCTGGTGATTGTAGAAGCGATGCCAGTAATAGCTGCCGGCCAGCGCATCCCAGCTCCAATTGGAGGATTCAAAATCTTTGAAGATGATGCGCGCGTCGCGGTACTTTTCGGTTGAATCGGCCCAGACGTAGAAATTGCGATGAGGGCTCCCCTTGGGTGCGCGCCGGGCGCGCTGGAACCAGGCGTGCTGATCCGAAGTATGGTTGATCACCAGTTCGGTGATCACGCGCAGGCCCCGGCGGTGGGCTTCCTTTAGAAAATTCTTAAGATCGGCCAGTGTCCCGTAGTCCAGGTGAACATCAGAGTAGTCAGCAATGTCGTAGCCATCGTCGCGCAGCGGCGAAGGGTAAAACGGCAGCAGCCAGATGGCGGTAACGCCCAGATCCTGCAGGTAGTCGAGCTTTTGCGTCAGGCCGCGGAAGTCACCGAAGCCATCGCCTTTGGAATCGAAAAAAGCGCGCACGTGGATCTGGTAGATCACCGCGTCCTTGTACCAGTGCGGCTCGCTGGCAAACTCGCGGTTCCGTTTCCGGTTCGTAGTCATTCCTGTCCTTGCCTCACATGAAATAATCGAAGTCCCGCTCGGTGCGGACTCGGCGGCGCAACACGAACACGTGCGCCGGAATCTCCGCAGGGTTCAGCAACACGTAGTTGCGCGGGCCATTCCACAGGTAGCGCGCCTCGGAGAGCAGGTCGTGGGCCTGGTAGGGCTTGGCGGGATCCAGTCCCAGTTTCTCCAGCGGAAGCTCCAGCCAGCCGGATTGCGGGTGATGCGGATCCAGGTTCACGACCGTCAGAACGATGTTGGCAAGATCCGGCGTGGACTTGGTGTAGGCGAGGATCTGCTCGTTATCCACGCTGTGGAACTGCAAACCGCTGTTGTGCTGCAGCGCGAGATTTTCGCGGCGGGCGTGGTTGATGCGGGTAATCAGATGCCTGAGATTGTCGGGCCGGTCAGTATCCCAGTGCCGTAACTGGTATTTCTCCGAGTCGAGATATTCTTCGCTGCCGGGTTTGGCCGGGCGGTTGTCACAGAGCTCATAGGCGGGCCCATAGATCCCGTAGCTGGCGCCGAGCGTGGCGGCCAGCACCAAGCGCGACATGAACGCAGGCCGCCCGCCAAACTGCAAGTACTCGGTCAGGATATCCGGCGTATTCGGCCACAGGTTGGGCCGGCAGAATTCCCGTACCGGAGGCTGGGTCAACTCCTGGAAGTACTGGGTCAATTCCGCTTTGCTATTGCGCCAGGCGAAATAGGTGTACGACTGCGTGAACCCCAGCTTGGCCAGGCGGTATTTCACTTTGGGCCGCGTAAAAGCTTCGGAGAGAAAAATTAATTCCGGATGGCGTGTTTTCAGGTCGGAAATCAACCAGTCCCAGAAGGCGTAGGGTTTTGTGTGCGGATTATCCACGCGGAAGATGTGCACGCCCTGTTCAATCCAGAATAGAACAACCCGGCGCAGCTCATCGCAGAGGTCCGCGCTGTGCTGGCTTTCGAAATTCAGCGGAAAAATGTCCTGATATTTCTTGGGGGGATTCTCGGCGTATTGCACGGTGCCGTCCGGCCGGATCTGGAACCATTCCGGGTGCTGGTTCACGTAGGGATGGTCGGGCGAGCACTGAAAGGCGAGGTCGAGGGCCACTTCGATGCCCTTTTCCTTCGCGCAGGCGATCAGCTTCTTGAAGTCATCGAGTGTTCCCAGATCCGGATGGATCGCCGTGTGGCCGCCCTCTTTTCCGCCAATCGCCCAAGGGCTGCCCACATCGCCCTTCTCGGCCTTGGGGCGATTGTTCTTCCCTTTGCGGAAGCTGTGGCCGATGGGGTGAATCGGCGGCAGATACAGCACGTCGAATCCCATTTCCGCGATGTAATCCAGGCGGCGGATACAATCTTTGAACGTGCCGTGCTTGCCGGGCGCCGAAGCCGCCGAGCGCGGAAACATTTCATACCAGGCGCCGAAGCGGGCGCGCGGGCGATCCACAATGATTTGCAATTCGCGGTGATAGGTAGTTGCCAGGCTGCGGTCGGAATGGCGCCGCATCAACTCGCGCGCTTCATTGCCGGTGACCACCGCGGCGGCCGCGGCAGCGTTCTGCCGGGCGTGTCCACGCACTTCACGGGATAGGAACGAGAGGCGATCATGATCCGCGCCGTGGGTCCGCCCCGCGGCCGCTTCCAGCAGGCCGGCCCCAACCAGAAGATCAACCGAAACATCCTGCTCGCCTTCGATCTTGCGTTCCAGGTCGTGCAGCCAGCTAAAGTACGGATCAATCCAGGCGCGAACCGTATAAAAATGTTGCCCCAGTGCATTCACTTGAAAACGCGCTCGCCAGCCGTCGTTGCCCAGGGCCTCCATTTCTGTTTCGCGCCAGTCCTGGTGACCTGCCGGGCGATCCAGCACGATCGCGCGTAGCACGTTGTGCCCATCGGCGTGGATGTCAGCGGTGACCTCCACCTCTTCGCCCACCACCCGTTTGATGGCGAAGCGTCCCGCGTCAATTTGCGGGCGGACATTTTCAATGGCTACCCTTAAGATGGGCGCCAGATTGCTCGCGGCACCATAATCGATTTGGCTAACGGCCACTGATTTCTCCTTGTTGCAAAGGAAACGTTGAAAAGGTTGGCGACCGCCTGAATCCGGGGTCTTCAGGCGACCGCGTTCTTCTGCCTGCCCACCAAGAATGCTTTCAGGCGTTCCGCAAATTCCCTCGGCCGGAGGACCTCTGGATAACGGGACCTATCCTGCGCCCGGCTAATCCATATCCAGCCGCGTTCGGTGCGCATCCAGGAAAACTCAAGCGCCGAGGCACGGGGCGCGTCGGCCCAGGAAACGGCGCTGTCGCGCAGAATGACCTCGTAGGCTTTCCTCGTGACGGCATCGTCTGCTTCGTCCGGCGAGTGAGCTACGTCGCACACAAAGCCGTGCCGGTTCAACCAATCCTCCAAGGCCTTCGTGGCGGCCGTTCGGGTCTTCACGAGCAAAACAGTTGGGCCACGATTTGCTGGTCCAGGCATCATGCGGTCCCCTTTTTGATTGCGACCCGCAACCATGAAATCCATTCTGGAGAGCCATGGGGCGTGATTCCATGTGCGCAGTATTAGGGGCTTGAAGGGAAAATATGAGGGTGTAAGTATTTGTAGATGCAGCTCTTATCGGTTAGAATCCGGGTAGTGATCCGAACCCATTACCTGTGGCACTCATTCAGGTTCGGCCCTTTCGAACTGGACCTGACCACCGCCGAACTGCGCCGCAATCAGATTCCCCTGCGAGTCGAGCCGAAGCCCTTGATGGTTCTGGCCTTGCTGTCCAACCGCGCTGGCGAGTTGGTGCCCCGCGAAGAAATTGTCGACCTCGTGTGGGGGAATAGCCCGGCCAACACCGAATTGAGCCTGAACTCTTGCGTCCGGGAACTGCGGCGGGCATTGCATGACTCCGTTAAGAAGCCCCGTTATATCGAGACCCTGCGCGGGCGCGGGTATCGCCTGATCGTCCCCGTGGACCGAGTACCGGCAGGCTCTGTTTCGGAAATGGCGCGCTCCGAACTGCTGGACCTGCTGGAGCGTGCCGATCAGCAACGGCAGGTGGCTGCGACCTCGGTGGTTGTGCTTCCCTTTCAGAACCTCACCAATGACCCCGACGTGGACTATCTGGTGGACGGCTTCTGGGAAGCGCTGGTCACCGAACTGGCTAACATCTCATCCTTGCGGGTCATTTCCCAGAACTCTGCTCGTCAATACCGGAAACATCGCAAGACCTTGCGGGAAATTGCCACGGAACTTCAGGTGGACTGGGTTCTCGAGGGGTCCGTGCTGCTGCATAGCGGCCAGGTGCGTATCACCGGGCAACTGGTGGATGCAGTTTCTGACCGGCACCTGTGGGCCGGGAGATTTGATCGGCCGCTGAAACACCTGCTGACGCTGCAAGGGGAAATCGCCCGCGAAATCGCCGGTCATGTGACACGACGCCAGACGCCCAGAATTACGCATCCGCTGGCGCGTCCACAGGGCATCGAACCGGAGGCCCACAAACAGTTTCTCAAGGGACGCTATCAGTGGAACCTGCGCACCGACGAAGGCTTGCGGCGCAGCATCGCCTACTACCGGCGGGCGCTCAAAATAGACCCCGATTTTGCGCTGGCCGACGCAGGGATAGCCGATGCCTACGTCACGCTGGGTGCTTTTGGTTTTATCCCGCCACGCGAGGCCTATCAGCGAGCCCTGGCAGCGGCTGAGACTGCGCTTGCGCGCAGCCCGCACCTGGCGCAAGCGCATGCGGCCCTCGGCTACGCAAGACTTCTCTACGAATGGGATGTGCGCCAGGCGGAAGCCTGTTTCCAGAGGGCCATCTCCCTGCAGCCCAGCTATTCAACCGCTCATCTCTGGTATTGCACTTCGCTGGCAGCCGAGCGGAGATTCGAGGACGCGCTGCGGGAGGTGCGCCTGGCGCAGGAACTCGACCCGTTCTCGCGCATGATTAATGCTCGGGCCGGCTGGGTGCTCTACCATCAGCGGCAGTACGAAGCCGCGAAGAACGCCTTCCGGGATACGCTCGAGATGGACGCGCAGTTCTACTGGACCCACTGGTGCCTGGGCCAAACCCTGTTGCAGTTGCGCAGAACCCCGGAAGCCCTGCGTGAACTGCAAAAAGCTGCTGAGTTAACCGGCGAAGATTCGCGCCTGCTGGCAGCCCTGGCCCACGCTCTGGGAATTTGTGGCGAGCGGTTTCGCGCGGAAAATATTCTCAACCAGGTCCTCCAGATGTCTACCCGCCGCTACGTGGCCGCCTGTGATGTGGCCACCATTCATCTTGGGCTGGGAGATTCTCGCAAAACCATACGCTGGCTGGAAAGAGCACTCGAAGACCGCGAGCCCGGCTTGCTGTGGATCGGCACAGATCCCGTTTTTGACCCGATTCGCGAAGACCCCCAGTTCCGCGAAATCCTCGCCAATGTGCGCGCGAGCCCGGGGCCATTCTGAAGTGAAGTGAAGTGAAGTTGCGTTGAGGGTTGAATGGTCGGGGCGAGAGGATTTGAACCTCCGACCTCCTGGTCCCGAACCAAAGACGGAAATACTATCTTATTGGCCCGCTTGGCTTTGTTCTGCTGCTGACCGCACCGTTTTACCATCGGGCGTTTTGCCTCAAGGTGGTCACACGAATAGCAAGGTATTCTGGCTCCTGTTGAGACTTGTAGATCCTGGTCCAGGTACACCTGGCGGCCAAGACGAGGAGTTGCAAGTGACGCGCGATATTCAGCGATGATGCCCTTCCAAAGCAGTCGGCATCTAGGCCTCGGAGCTCGACAAGAACCGACGGTCTCACGCTTCGGGCGGGACTTGAAGCTCAACCGCGGGCCGATACGGTGCGACAACAACTACCAGATGCTTACGCGCGTTTGAGCGGATCGAACCATTGGATCTTCATCCTTGCAGCCCCAGGCGCGCCGGAACTCGGGGAGGTTGCTGAGCGTACCATTGACGCGCCATTGCGCTGGAGCATGCGTATCTCTTCGGACTTGCTCACGGAGTGACTCCGGCCGCCGGACCTCACCCCACATCTGTGCATAGCCGAGGAAAAACCGCTGTGCCGGTGTGAAGCCGTCCATCTTTGTCTGCTCTTTGCCCCGAAACGCTCGCTCCATCGCCTCGTACGCCACGCTGGAACCGAGTAGATCCGCGATGTTCTCAATCAGCGTCTGCGTGCCGTTTAGGTGCGTGGCCGAGTCGAGCACGGTGTAAGCGTCGAACTGTGCGATCAGCGGTTGTGTGCTTCCGAGGTACTTTGCCTCGTCTTCCGCCACCCACCAGTTGCGAACATTTCCATCCTCGTCAAAGCGGCGGCCTCGATCGTCGAATGCGTGTGCGATCTCATGAGCGATAATCGCCCCGATTGCCCCGTAGTTGGCCGGGTCATCCCGATCGGGGTCGAAGAATGGGGGCTGTAGAATCCCGGCAGGAAGAACGAGCCGGTTGGCCGTGACGATATAGTTCGCGCTGACCGTCTGCGGCAGGTTGTCTGTCCACTCGCTACGGTCCACAGGTTTGCCAACGCGTGCCCAGAGCCGGCGCTGGTTGAAATCGTCGAGGCGCTTCATGTTGCCGAAAAAATCGTTCGGCGAGAGCTCCACGCCGCTGTAGTCCACCCACGTATCGGGGTAGCCGATGTTCCGCCGCATTGCGTCGAGCTTCGCGAGCGCTCCTCGCTTCGTAGGTTCGCTCATCCAATCCAGTCGCTCGATGCGGGCACGCATGGTCGCGACCAGGCTGTCCACCATCGCGTTCGCACGCGCTTTGCGCGCCGGCGAGAAAGTGCGCCTGACGAACTCTTCGCCAATGCCGAAGCCCATGGTGATCAAGCTAAAGTCAGTGCACAGCCGCTGGCGGGGCAACTCCTCGCTCACGCCCCTGAGTAACGCCCGCCGCCGTAGGGCTTCCGCGTTGAAAGGGGAGCTGAGGAACACAGACGCGGCACTGGCCACGCGCCAGCGCATGTACGTTTTGAAGTCGTCCAGTGGAATTCGCACGAGCGCTGCGTCGAGGGCCGCGAAATAGGTCGGCGTGAGGACATTAATTTCCTTCACCGAGCTGCCGCCCACCTGCTCCAGATAAGACTTCCAATCGATATGTGGCGTCAGCGCTGAGAATTCGCCGATGCTCTTCTTGTTCGACTTGGTGCTGGCCTCTCTCACGGCGGCCGCTGCGACCGAGATTCGAGCCAGTTCGGTTTCGATTGCCATCACCCTATCCGCATCTCCGATTGCCTGCGAGGTGCTCTCCCCCAGCAGTTCGAATATGCGCCGCACGTGTTCGAGATAGCGCTCGCGCAGGCTGCGCGACCGATCGTCGTCACGGAGGTACGGATCCCGATCACCCAAACCCAGATTGACCTGAGAAGCAGAGACGATCATCCGGTTACTGTTTGTCGAATCGGGAGCGGGACTGATTGTGAATGGCGCAACAGGAGCCGGAGTGCCGGCCCGGAAGGCAAAAGCCCGTACGAGACCGTTGACAGAGGTGATGGCTGCGATAGCGTCGAGCGTCGGCTGGATCGGCTTCGCACCTGCCCGATCGACGGCTGCCGAATCCATGCAGCTCGCATAGAAAGCGCCCACCCGACCAACATTCGTGTTTCGAGCGGCGGATCCGCTGCGAACCGCTTGCGCACCCTTTTCAAAGATCTCGCGCAACACAACGTCGTTTCGGTCCCGTACCATTGGCCATGCCCCATACCAAGTCTCCGACGCCGGCACAGGCGTGTTCTTGATCCACACACCATTTGCAAACGCATAGAAATCCCGACAGGGCGCACACGTAGCATCGATGCGTCCCGCGTCAACCATCCGCGGCGGCGTGGCCGATTCGTCGGCTGCCAGCGCAGCCGATCCGAGCAGCGCGAACACCGAGGCGAACAGAAGGACGGCGGAAACGATGAGCAGCGCGGGGGCGGATCGAAGAATGCAAAGATGTCTATTCACGATGGTGTGCCTCCAAGGGGCAAACTGTAGTTCTTGCGCTCCAAACGCATCTGTAGAGCGGCCCTGGGGAGATCGAAAACATGGGCGCGATTCTAGCACGCGCACAACTCAAGAGTGACTCCGGTCGGCCACATCGTGTCGGCCACATCGGCCACAACGGCCCGGGTCAAACGGCAGTCATCGGAACCATTTGGCCGTTTAGTCGCCGATGCTGAGACTGGCCCGAAATGGCGTTAGAGGAGATCGCTCCTGGCTTGTCGCCTAGCGTTTACCAATTCGGTGCTCATGGTGTCTGGTTGGCTCCCGGATCACAGGCCACTTGGAAGTCAGCGAACTCGCAAGGTCGACTAGCGCGCGATGCTGCCCGTTCGGGGTGCCGCTGTCTGCCGCTCAATTCCGGAGAATCTCTCGTCGCAGGCTGTTACACCTTGCCCCGCTCGCTCTCTCCGCCGCCCTGCTGGCTCCACGTTTGCGCGAAGAGATTGTTCGCGAGGGGCTTGCGTTCAGCGATGGGGTATCCAGCGAGCTTTTCAGCGCGCACAGACTGGCGCCAACCTATGCCGACTCAGAAGCGGTGCCCTTCGAGAAATTCCCGTACAACTCATTCGACGCCGTAGATCCGGGCATTGATCTGGAGAATTGGACCTTGACGGTTGAGGGGCTCGTGCAGCATCCCGGGAACTACACCCTAGCGCAGATGCAGGCCCTTCGCACGATCACTCACAACACCCGTCACATTTGCATTGAAGGGTGGGATGCCATCGGCAATTTTGGCGGGTGCCGAATCTCGGAGTTCCTGGCACTGGTGGGAGCGGACCCTCGGGCCCGTTTCCTGGAAGTCGAGTGCGCCGATGACTACTACGAATCCATCGACATGGCGTCCGCGCTGCATCCACAGTCTCTGCTTTGTTACGAAATGTACGGACGCCCGCTCGACCGCGGTCACGGCGCGCCCCTTCGACTGCAGATGCCAACGAAGCTGGGTTACAAGCAGGCGAAATACCTCACGGCCCTTCGTGTCAGACACACCCTGCCCCAAGAAAAGGGCTACTGGGAAGACCAGGGATATAGCTGGTACGGCGGCATCTGAAACAAGAGGCCCTAATGGAAGATCTGACGGAAAAAACCGCAGGCCTGCCCCGCGACCAGAAAAATGGAGCGGAGGACGGAACAATCGTCCGCGCCGCCTATGTGCATCCGGGCATCGTTCGCTTCTGCCATTGGCTCACCTCGATCACGCTGCTGGTAATGACAGCCAGTGGGCTGGAGATCTTCCGCGCCTTCCCAAGCTTTGGCAGCAAGGTTCCGCAGCAGAATCTCATCGACGTCCCTCGAAACATCACCTTGGGCGGTTGGCTGGGGGGAGCACTGCAATGGCA
>CAZCNH010000001.1:27891-181149 GCA_964500065.1 uncultured Acidobacteriaceae bacterium | reverse complement strand
TGAAATGAAAGCGAGTGTGTTAGCATTTCCACTTACGCGATGGATTTTTCCCTCAGCGACGATCAAAAACTGATTCGAGACACCGTCCGCCAATTCATGGAAGCGGAAATGCGCCCCAATGTGAAGGAATGGGAGCGCGCGCACCATTTTCCCGCCGCTGAAATCCGCAAGCTGGGCGAGCTGGGCTGTTGCGGCATGCTGATTCCCGAAGAATGGGGCGGCGCGGGCAGTGACCTGCTGAGTTACGTGCTGATGATCGAAGAAGTGGCGCGCGTATGCGCCTCCACCGCGGTTTGCCTGAGCGTGACTAACTCGGTGGTGACCGTGCCGCTCTGGCAGCACGGCACCGAAGCGCAGAAGCAGAAATACCTCAAGCGCCTGGCCGGCGGCGAAATCATCGGCGCCTTCTGCCTGACCGAGCCCGGCGCAGGCTCGGACGCCGGTGGTATCCAAGCCACGGCCACGCGGGACGGCCATGGGTACAAGCTCAACGGCACGAAAAGCTGGGTGACCAACGGGGGCATTGCCGGAGTATATCTGGTGTTCGCCAAGACCGATCCGCAGGCCGGCGCCAAGGGCATTTCCGCGTTCCTGGTCGAGCCGGATTTTCCCGGCTTCAAGATTGCCCGCTACGAAGAGAAGATGGGCCTGCTCTCCTCGAAGACCGCCGAGATTTCGCTGAATGATTGCCTCGTGCCGCTGGAAAACCGCCTGGGCGAGGAAGGCGAGGGACTGAAGATTCCGCTCGGGGCGCTGGATGGCGGGCGCCTGGGTATTGCCGCGCAAGCGGTGGGTCTGGCGCAAGCGGCGCTGGAAGAATCGGTGAAGTACGCCAAGCAGCGGAAGGCGTTCGGCAAATCCATCAGCGAATTTCAAGCCATCCAATGGATGATTGCCGATATGCAGACCGACGTCGAGGCCGCGCGCGGGCTTCTGCATCAGGCCGCGTGGCAGCGGCACACGGGAGCATCCAACGCCGGGCCGATGGCTGCGCGCGCGAAACTCTTTGCCAGTGAAATGGTGGGGCGCGTGACCGACAAAGCGGTGCAGGTGCATGGCAGCATGGGGTACTCGCGCGAAAGCGACGTCGAACGGATGTACCGTGATGCGCGCGTCCTGCGCATCTACGAAGGCACCAGCGAGATTCAGCGCATCGTGATCGCGCGCGACTTGGTGGGCAGGAAGTAGCTCAGAGCAGACCAATGACATCGCTTAAGAAACGAGTGCTCAGCGGCATGCGCCCCACCGGGCGTCTGCACATCGGCCATTATTTTGGCGCGCTGGATAACTGGGTCAAGCTGCAGAACGATCCTGCCTACGAATGCTTCTTTTTTGTCGCCGATTGGCACGCGCTCACCTCCGATTACGCGGATACTTCGCAGATTGCACAGAACACCATCGAAATCGGCATTGACTGGCTGGCGGCCGGGCTGGATCCGCAGAAGTGCACTTTGTTTGTGCAGTCGGACGTGCCGGAGCACGCGGAATTGCATTTGCTGCTTTCCATGATCACGCCGCTCGGCTGGCTCGAGCGCGTGCCCACCTACAAAGAACAGATCGACAATGTGAAGGACAAGGACCTGCACACCTACGGCTTCCTCGGTTACCCGCTGCTGCAAACGGCCGACATTGTGATTTACGGAAATCCCGCTGCGGAATTGTTCGTGCCCGTGGGAGAAGACCAGGCCCCGCACGTGGAGATGAGCCGGGAAATTGTACGCCGTTTTAACGCGGCGTACGGAACGGTTCCGGAAGCTCTGCGCGCCCTTGATCTGGATCATCGCCTTTCCGTGATGGCCAACGAGAAAATTCCGGTGGAGCAGGTGCTGCGCGAGCCGGCCGTGCTGCTGACGCAGACACCGCGCATCCCGGGCACCGACGGGCGCAAGATGTCCAAGAGTTACGGCAACGCAATCTCACTGAGCGAAACCGATGAGGAGATTCGCAAAAAGACCCGGGGGATGATCACCGACCCCGCGCGCAAGCTGCGCAAAGACCCGGGCAATCCGGATGTGTGTCCTGTGTTTAGCTGGCACAAATTGTTTTCGGGACAGGCAACCGTGGACCGCGTAAACCGCGAGTGCCGCACCGCGGAAATCGGCTGCGTGGATTGCAAAGGCCTGATGGCCGATGCGCTGGTGAAGTGGATTGAACCGGTGCGCGCGCGGCGCGCGGAATACGAAGCGCATCCCCACCGGGTGCTGGAAATACTTGACGCCGGCTCACAGAAGGCCCGCGCCGCCGCGCAGCAGACCATGAGCCGCGTGCGCGAGGCAGTCTTCGGCTGGGAGAAGAAGCGGCGATTGGTTGCCGGCAAGATCCTGTAAAGAGAATTCGCAATGACCGACGCTGCGCAAAATCCGGAAGCCGCTAACGGCTACAAGGTCCAACTCGATCAATACGAGGGGCCGCTGGACCTGCTTCTGGATCTGATCCGCAAGCAGAACATCAATATCCACGATATCCCCATCGCTAAAATCACCGGGCAATACCTGGAATATATCCGCCAGTTGGAGGAGCAGGATCTGGATATTTCCTCGGACTTCATCTACATGGCGGCATCGCTGATTTACATCAAATCGAAAATGCTGCTGCCGGTGGACCCGCTGGCCGAGGGCGAGGACGCGGAAGACCCGCGCAAAGAACTGGTGCACCGGCTGCTCGAGCACGAGCAGTTCAAGAACGCCGCCCAGATGCTGCTGCAGAAACAGCAGATCGAAGCGCATGTGTGGTCGAAGCCGGATTTGTCGCTCTACGAGACCGACGCGGGCGAGGGCGAACTGGTGGTCGGCCTGGTGGATATCGTCCGCGTGTTCAGCCAGATTCTCGAGCGGCGCAAGGAAGTCGCGCGGATTGAGTTGAAGCACCAGCAGTTCACCATCGCGCAGATGATGGAGCGCCTGCGCAAGGAACTGGCGGCGGCCGACGACGGCCTGGGGTTGCTGGAGTTTTTTGACGCCTGCCCTTCGCGCCATGCCATGATCGTGTCGTTCCTGGCCATGCTGGAAATGGTGCGCATGCAGGCCATCGTGCTGACGCAAAAGGAAAGCTTCGGGGAAATCCGTATCCGCAAGCACAAGATGTTCGATGCGGTGTTCACCGAAGAAGGCGCCGTGGCGAAGATCGAAGAGCAGTATCTTTAGCGGAAATGCGAGCACATCGTCATTCTGAGGTCGCGCAGGCGAGCGAGGAATGGCGATTGCGATTCTCAGTCAGCTTGGTCATGGCGATTCTCGGTCTGCCTTCAACGGACTCGGAAGGACAGGCTTTGCTGCATGCGGGCGCGGATTCCGCCAGTGAAAGGTAGTGATGGACGACAGGCAGAAAACAACCGACGAGCAGTTGCTGGAAATGGGCCAGCCGGGTCCCGGGAACGGTGAGGCCGAAACGGGAGAGGGCGGGCAAGTTGTCGAGATGGTCCCGGCGGTGAATCCCGCGGAGATGCGCGCGGCCCTCGAGGCGATTATCTACGTGGCGGATTCTCCCGCGACCGTGGATCAGATGGCACGCGCCCTGAAAATAGAGAAGGCGGCGATCCGCGAGGCGCTAAGAGATTTGATGGAATTTTACGCCAGCGATGCGCGGGGCATCGAAATTCGCAAGGTGGCTGGCGGCTACCGCTTCAATACCAAGGTGCAGCATCACGATGTATTGCGGCGGTTCGTGAAGTCGCTGCAGCCGCCGGTGCGGCTGACGCTTTCCGCGCTGGAGACCCTGGCGGTGATCGCTTATAAGCAGCCGGTTACGGTTCCGGAGATCAGCGAGATTCGCGGAGTGAACGCGGCCGGGGTGATTCAAACCCTTCTGGAACGCAAGCTGATCACTACGGCAGGGCGCAAGGCCGCTTTGGGCCGCCCGATTCTGTACAAAACGTCGAAGGAGTTCCTGATCCGCTTCGGCTTGAGCGATGTGGATGAATTGCCGAGCCTGAAGGAATTCGAGCAACTGGCCAAAGCGGCGCTGGGCGAAGACTCCGGAATCGCCGGTGAGGAAGGTATCCTGGCGCCCTCCCGCGATGGCGGCGGTGAGACACCGCAAGACGCCCAGCCGGAAAACGAGAAGGTGGAGTAGATGGAAGAGCGGTTGCAAAAAATTATCGCGCGCGCGGGGGTCACCTCGCGCAGGAACGCGGAGAAGCTCATCTCCAGCGGCCTGGTTACGGTGAATGGCAAGATGGTGACCGAACTGGGCAGCAAGGCGGATCCGCAACGGGACCATATCAAAGTGAACGGCAAGCTGCTGAAGTTCATTCCTGAGCGGTTGCACGTGATGTTGAACAAGCCCGACGGGGTGGTGTGCAGCCTGGATGACCCCAAAGGCCGTGAGAACCTAAGCGGGATTTTGCGCGGGTTGAAGGAGCGCGTGTACCCCGTGGGGGTGCTGGAATATCACGCGCAAGGCCTGGTGGTCTTGAGCAACGATGGAGAATTGACGCACGCCTTGATGCGCGGGCGGGTGGCGCAAAGTTACTGGCTGAAGGTCAAAGGCCGGCTCGGCCAGCAGACCATTGAGGCTGCCGACCAGCGCATCCACCTAAAGCTGCGCCTGGCGAAGGACGGGGCGAATGCGTGGTATGAAGTAAGCTTCGCGGCAGGGCGCGACCGCCAGGGCATGGAGCAACTCTGCACGATGCTGACGCATGCGGGCCATCCGGTGGAAAAAACTCGGCGCGTGGGTTACGCCGGTCTGCTGCTGGGCAAGTTGCCGCCGGGCAAGGCGCGCTTCCTGGAGCCGCGCGAAGTGCGCGAGTTGCGGCGCAATGCAGGCTTGGCACCGGAAATCCAGCAGGGTGAACCGCGCAGTGAATTCATGAGGCGCAAGGCGAAATCCGCATGAGCAAATCCCTGCTCGATCGCATTCCGACCCACATCCGGCAGGTAGTGCCGTACCAACCGGGAAAACCTGTGGAAGAAGTCGAACGCGAGTTGGGCATCCGCGCCATCAAACTTGCTTCCAATGAAAATCCGCTGGGTCCTTCGCCGCTGGCCGTGGAGGCCGCGCGCAAAGCACTGGTGGAGGCCAATCGCTATCCCGACGGCGGCAGCTTTTACTTGCGCGAAAAAATCGCGGGGCGTTACGGCGTCGGAATGGAGGCGGTTTTCGTGGGCCTGGGCAGCAGCGAGGTGATTGACCTTGCGGCGCGCGTTTTGCTGGGCCCGGGTTTGGAAGCGGTCACTTCGGCCGGGTCCTATCCGCCCTATGCGATTTCCACCTGCGGGGCAGGCGGGAAACTGGTTACCGCGCCGCTGCGTGATTACGCCTACGACCTGGAAGCACTGGCCCGCGTGGTCACTCCGGAAACCCGCATCGTCTTTCTGGCAAATCCCAATAACCCCACGGGAACGTACTTCCGCACCGAGACTTTCGAAAACTTTCTGCGGCACGTTGCGCCGCAAACGCTGGTGGTTCTGGACGAAGCCTACTTCGATTACGTGGAGGACCCGCAATACTCCCGTTCCATCGAGTTGGCCAAGCAGGCTGGGAATATTCTGGTGCTGCGCACGTTTTCAAAGGTGTATGGCTTGGCGGGCCTGCGCGTGGGGTTTGGCATCGGGCCCAGCGGGTTGCTGGCGGAAATGGACAAGCTGCGCACCGCCTTCAACACCGCCAGCGTCGGGCAAGCCGCAGCCCTGGCGGCGATGGACGATAGCGAGCATGTCCGGCGGTCGGTGGACGCCAATCGAGCCGGACGCCGGCAGATCGAACAAGGGCTGACGGCGATGGGCGCGCGGTACGTCCCATCAGCGGCGAATTTCGTGTTTGTGGAGACAGAGGCCAGCGGCGCCGCTGTAGGGGCAGAGCTGCTCCAGCAAGGCGTGATCGCCCGGCCGATGGGTTGGATGGGTTTCCCGCAGGCCATCCGTATCAGCGTTGGCTTGGAAGAGGAGAACCGCAGATTCCTGGAAGCGTTCGCGCGCGTTCGGCAGGGACAAGCCGCCGCCCCGAGAGCTTGGCGGTCAGCATGACGGATCCGATTACGGAACTTCTCAAGACGAGCAGGACCATTGCCGTGGTAGGCCTTTCCGCACGGCGCCAGCGGCCCAGCTACGGCGTCGCGGAGTACATGCAGAACGCCGGCTACCGGATTGTTCCTGTGAACCCGACGGTGAGCGAAGTGCTGGGCGAAAAATCTTTCCCGCATTTGAACGATCTGGCCGGAGGGGTGGATATCGTGAACGTGTTCCGGCAATCGCAGCATATCCCGGAAATCGCGGAAAGTGCGGTGCGCCTGGGGGCCCGGGCGCTATGGCTGCAGGAAGGCGTGATGCATCCAGCGGCGGAGCAATTCGCCAAGAGGGCCGGGCTGCAAGTCTTCTCTGATTTGTGCATCCTGAAGGAACACGTAAAACGGTTCCGCCTCAAGTGATCCAAGGCATCCGCTCTACTCCAGCAGATACACTACCAGGTTTCGCTTGCCCGGCTCGATGACGGCGATGCGCTTGGCGTCCGGCGACAATGAAAAATCACGGAAGCCCAGGCCATTGAGGATGGAGCGCGCTTCCGGGCCAACCGGGGCCGGCGCGCCGGAAGCGGGCGGCAGAGCCAGGGCGGGCACGCGGATCCAGTACAAATCACCGTTCTTTCTTTCCTGCGCGCGCTTCATCAGGATGGAATCTTCCCCGGGTCCCCAGGCGTAATCCCCGTAGGCGACTTTCACACGCGCGGATTTCTGCGGGTCGGCCGCATCGCGGATTTCCATGGTGTCGTAGTCCCGGAAGAAGGCGATACGGGCGCCGTTTGGAGAAATGGAAAGCCCGCCGAGATAGGCATCGAGCTCGAGCAATTCCCGGCGTGTTTGCTTGATCGCGTCAAGAAGCACCAGGCGAGGTTTCGCACGCATAGTGGGGTCGCGCTCGACGGCGGCGGCAAAATTGCGCGGGGCATCCCAGGCGACGGCAGCGAACGTGGAATTCTCAAAAATCGCGCGCCCGCGCCCGCCGGCCGGACGCACCGTGGCCATGGCATACAGCAGGCTGCCTTTTCCTTTTTCCATCAGGTAGCCGACGGTCACCCCGTCCGCCAGCCAGGTGGCGTTTTCCGCGCGCGGAATTGCGCTATCGCCGCCGTCGATCTTGATTTCTTTGCCTTGCTCATCCAGCAGCAACGTCATGGGGAAAGCTTCGGTGATTCCTTTTTCCAGGTTTTCATTCATTTCCTGCAGGGAGTTTCCGGGAATCACAGCGGCCAGCAGTTGCACGGCCATCTTGCTGCCGTCCGGAGACCAGCGGATTTTCTGGACCATGTAGCTGAAGGGGAAATTGCCGCGCACCAGCTTCTGCCCATCCACAATGCGCCGGGGTTTATCCGAACCGGGCGCGATGACGAAGATATCGTCGCGCTGTTCTTCGATGCGGCGTCCTTGTACGATGCGCCGCACCGAATAGACCAGCCGGCCATCGGGGGCATAGGCCACCGCCGTTACTTCCTGTTCGATGGTGAACAGGGCAGTCAACTCGGCGTTGGGCGCAGCCTGGGCCGGCGACTTCAGCAAAGCCAGATAAATCAAAAGCAGGCCCAGACCGTTCGACAGAAGGAAGCGAGCAGCAGGGCGTGATGTAGGGGCAGTATGAATCATTTGTCACTTGGCCGCAGTCTTGATTTTAGATGCCTAATCTCTTCGATTCGCTTACGCAGCCGGTCTTCGAACCCTTGAGTGGTGGGAATGTAATACGTCTTTCCGGCCAGGCTTTCCGGCAAACATGTCATGCCGGTGACTTTGTCCTCATGGTCGTGAGCGTATTGGTATCCCGCGCCGTACCCAACGCCTTTCATCAACCCGGTAACGGCGTTGCGCAGATGCATGGGCACGGGCTCCTGCGCAGTCTGCTGTATATCCTCGAGCACCCGGCCGTATGCGGTGTACAGGGCATTGGATTTAGGCGCGAGCGACAAATATACCGCGGCCTGGGCCAGGGCAAGATTACCCTCGGGCTTGCCGACGAAGTCCATGGCGTTCATCGCCGCCATGGCCACGCCCAGCGCGCCCGGCTCCGCCAAGCCGATATCTTCGCTGGCCATGCGCACCAATCGGCGCGCGATATACAGTGGGTCTTCTCCGGCCTCCAGCATCCGCGCCAGCCAGTAGAGCGCGGCGTCGGGGTCGGAATTGCGCACTGATTTGTGCAGCGCGGAAATCAGGTTGAAATGCTCTTCACCGGCTTTGTCGTAGAGCAGTACCTTGTGCTGCAAGACGTCTTCGAGCTGTGCGCGGGAAATCACCCGGCGCCCGCTGCCATCCGGTGGGATGCCCAGAGCGACGGCTTCGAGCGCGTTGCAGGCGGCGCGGGCGTCGCGGTTGGCGAACAAGGCGATGCGTTCCAGTAAGTCCTCTGAAATTTCCACTTTGTATTCCGCGATGCCGCGCACCGGGTCCGCGAGCGCTCGCCGAAGCAGGGAAACGATTTGCTCCGGCGTAAGCGCCTGCAAAACATAAACGCGCGCGCGGGAAAGCAGCGGGGCGACCACCTCGAACGACGGGTTTTCGGTGGTTGCGCCGATAAAGGTGATGTCGCCGCGCTCGACGTGCGGCAAGAAAGCATCCTGCTGCGCCTTGTTGAAGCGATGGACTTCGTCCACGAACACAATGGTGCGGCGGCCGGAGTTGCGGCTGCGGGCGGCATCGGCCATGACGGCCTTGATTTCCTTGATGCCGCTCGTGACTGCGCTGAAGGGAATGAAGTGCGATTGCGTGCTGCGGGCGATCAAGGTCGCCAGCGTCGTTTTGCCGCAGCCGGGCGGGCCCCAGAAAAGCATCGAGCTGACCTGGTCGTGTTCGATTTGCGTACGCAGGGGCTTGCCGGGGGCCAGCAAGTGCTCCTGCCCCAGAAACTCGTCCAGGGTTCGCGGGCGCATGCGGTCGGCCAGCGGACCGGCGGGGTTCTGCGCCAGCAAATCGTTCTCGATCTGCGGAAAAAGGCTCACGAGCGACCTCGCTGGCGCGCCGCTTCGTAGAGCAGCACCGAGGCTGCGACGGCTGCATTCAGGGATTCAATGTTGGCGGCCAGCGGGATATGGACGGTCTGATCAGCGGAACGCAACACGTCGGCGGGAAGCCCGGCGCCCTCATTGCCAATCAACAACGCAGCAGGGCCAAGCCAATCCGCCTGGGCAGGCAGCAGGCCTTCGCGCGCGGCAGTGGCAATCAGCTTTACCCCAGCCATGCGCAATTGGGCCATCACCACCGGCGCGGAAATGCCCGCCAGAACCGGCAGGCGCAGCGCCGATCCGGCGGATGCGCGCAGGGCTTTCTGCCCCCAGGGATTTGCTGAACCCGCGGTGGCGACGATTCCCGTGGCCCCGAAGCCTTCCGCCGCCCGCAGCAGCGTGCCGACGTTGCCCGGGTCCTGCACCGCCACCAGTATGAGAAGGAGCGGTACGGTCCGACCGGCGGCAAGAACGTCGTCGAGCGTGGCGCGGCGAATCACGGCGAGCGCCGCGAGACCCTGCGGCGTCCGTGTAGCCGCAACAGTTTCAAACAATTTGTCGGAGGTGCGCAGGATTTGCGTCTGGGGTGGAATCTGCCGCCGCAGAATTTCCAGATGCGGCTCACCCGAAGGCGCCACCAGGATCGCAGGTATTTCCATCCCCGCGCGGCAGGCGTCCGCCACCAGGTGCGGTCCTTCGAGGCCGAGCACCTCGCCGCCGGTATCTCTATCGCGGAGGGCGGCGCGGAATTGCTTCAGCCAGCGGTTGTCTTTGCTGGCAATCGGCTCCGCAGTCGAGGGTTTTCCCGGCTTTTGCGCCGCAGGCATAGTGTGAGGGTAACAAGGAAGACGAGCCGGAAGCAAAATGGGACTGGCCCGTTGCGCCGGATTGCCAGAAGTTTGGGCCTATGGTAGTTTGACTCAGTTTTGGCGGCACCCCGATTCCTGAGTGCCCACTGAGGCTTCCCGATGGGGGAGAGCGGCACATCCAGCGGTTTCCGGAGACAACCCTTGCAAGTCGAAGTCTTGAAGATTTCGTCGGAAGCGCCGGAACCGCACATGATTCAATATGCCGCCAGCGTGATCGCTCGCGGCCAAGTGGTGGGCATCCCCACCGATACGTTCTACGGATTGGCGGCGGACCCTTTCAATTTGGCCGCGGTGGAAATGGTCTACCGCATCAAGGGAAGGCCGGAGCAGAAAGCGCTACCGGTGCTGGTGAGTTCCATCGAACAGGCGGTCGGCCTGGTGCGAGATCTTCCCGATGCCTTCCTGAAACTGGCGCAGAAATTCTGGCCCGGCCCGCTGACCATGGTGGTGGATGCGGTCAACAAGATGCCGCTCAAAGTCACCGGCAATACCGGACGCATCGCGTTACGCTGGTCGGCCGGCAAAGTTGCGTGCGCGTTGATCGAAGCGTACGGCGGCCCGGTGACCGGAACCAGCGCCAACATTTCTGGTTTTCCCGCCTGCGCCAGCGCCGGGCAACTGGTCAAACAAATGGGCGACTCCCTGCCGGTCATCCTGGATGGCGGAGAAAGCAAAGCCGCGCTGGCATCAACCATCGTGGACTTGCGCGGGGAAGATTGGCGGATCCTCCGCGAAGGCGTCATCGCGGAAAAGGACGTACAGAAAGCGATCGAGGACTAAAGGGCTGCATTTCTGGCAACGATGGTTCGCGGTCACCTGGCGCAATCTCAGCTCCTATCGTGGCGATTACTCGGAGAGATCGCCCTGCACTTCAACTTACGGGCAGGCAAAGTTTGCCAAGGATGGCGGGATGGCGCGCGCCGGTTGCCGAGGGCAGATTGCCCGGGCGACGGTGCCAGGATTCGTAAGCCAGCAGGGCGAAGGCAAATGCTTCCTTTGCATCTTCCGGGACGCCGAGTTGCGAACTGGTGACCAGTTCAACGCCCGCGGGCTGAATGGCGTGGCGGCGCGCGAGCGGGCGGATCTCCAGAGTCGCCCCTTCCGGGCGCAACGTGGCCTCGAGTTGGGCGCGGATCAGCGGATTGTGCGCCCCGCCGCCGGCAATGACCAGTTGTACCTTTCCCCCTTCCTTCCATCCATTCTTCCGCAAGTGCGGGAGCATGAAACGATGATAGGCGTCCGCAATGGAAAGGGGAGTGAGCAGGGTGGAGGTGCGAATCAAGTCCTGTAACGCGATGCGCTGCTTGCGGGCCCGCGCCAGCAGTTGATTCACGAAGGGTGTACCGTATTGTTCGCGGCCGGCGGACTTGGGTGGCCGCAACGAAAAATACTTGTCGCGAAGCAACTCCTGCAGAAGCCCAGCATGTGTTTTTCCGCGCAAGGCGCGCTGTGCGCCGCGATCGAAGGACTCGCGGCCGCGGGTGGCGCGGTAAACCAGCTCGTCCACAATCATGTTGCCCGGTCCGGTGTCGAACGCCAGCACCTGACTGCTGCGGGCGCCAGGGGGAATCACGCTGACGTTGGCGATGCCGCCGATATTGAGCGCGATGCGCGCGATGCGCGGGTGCGCGTAGAGCAGGTAATCCACAAAAGGCACCAGCGGCGCGCCCTGCCCGCCCGCAGCCACATCGGCCACGCGAAAATCCGCGATGACTGGAATGCCGGTCCGCCCGGCAATCACGGCCGGCTCGCCGATTTGCAGCGTGGAAGCGTGCCGCTTGGCTGTGAGGAAGCGCGCCGGAGCGCCCTGGTGATAAACCGTCTGCCCGTGCGATCCGATCAGATCCACCTCGCGCGGGGAGATGCGCGCGCGCTTGCACAAGTTCAGCGCGGCCCGGGCGAATAATTCTCCCAGCAGGAAATTCAGATTACTGATATCGGCAGTGGTGGTGTGGCCCACATTCGATAATTGCAGGATGGCGGCGCGGACGCGCGGATCCAGATGCTGGTAATGAAAGGCCAGAAGTTTGGCGCGCAAGCCGGGTGGCGCGCCGCTGATGCGTACCAGTGCGGCATCTATCCCGTCCGCTGACGTGCCGTTCATCAAGCCAATCACCAGCATGGTTGAAGAAGATACCACGGAGGGCGCGGCCAGAAACGCCAGCCTGTGCTGCTTGGGGTCGCACTTCGCAATAGAACCGGAAGCGGAAGAGTTTCCTGGTCTCTGCCAAAAGAGAAAGATGTTGCAGAGCAGAGCAAGTCTGGCGCCGCCAGCGTCGCCCTATTTGATTTGCTTCTTCAGGGCGGCAAGCAGGTTGAGGGCGTCGAGAGGCTTCATGTTATCGAGATCCGAGGCGCGCAGGGTTTCGAGCACTTCGCGGTCAATGGCGGTGAACATGGATTGCTGGCTGGTGCCGCCGCCGGCGCCCGGGGAAAGCTCGCCGGTGAGCTGGTGTTCGCTTTGCTCATGCTTCCGCAGAATTTCGCGGGCGCGCTCGATCACGGTGCGCGGCAGGCCCGCCAGGCGGGCGACTTCGATGCCGTAGCTTTTGTCCGCGCTGCCCGGCTCGACGCGGCGCAGGAAAACGATATCGCTGCCGGATTCGCGCACCGAGACGTGAACGTTCTTCACTGTGCTCAGCAGTTCTTCCAGTTCGGTGAGTTCGTGGTAGTGCGTGGCGAAAAGCGTGCGCGATTTGGTGAACGCGGCCAGGTGCTCGACCACCGCCCAGGCAATGCTCAGCCCATCAAACGTGGCCGTGCCGCGTCCGACTTCGTCCAGCAAAACCAGGCTGGACGCGGTGGCGGTGTTCAGAATGGCCGCCACTTCGGTCATCTCCACCAGAAAGGTGCTGCGACCGCGGGCCAGATTATCGGAGGCCCCGATGCGGGTGAAGATGCGATCGGTGATGGCCAGGCGCGCTTCGGTGGCGGGAACGAAGCTGCCCATCTGCGCCATCAGGATAATCAACGCCGCCTGGCGCAAGTAGGTTGATTTGCCGCCCATGTTGGGGCCGGTAATCACCAGGATTTGGTGCGAAGTTTCGTTCAGATAGAGGTCGTTGGGGACGAAGCGCTCCCCGCGCTGCTCGCACAGCTTCTCGATCACCGGGTGGCGCCCGCCGACGATCAGCAGTTCTTGCTGGCTGCCGAGTTGCGGCCGCGCATAGTTTCGCTGCGCGGCCAGGCGGGCAAAGCAGGCCAGCACGTCCAGCTGGGATATAGCGGTGGCAGTGCGTCGCAGCCGAACCGCATGGGTGGCAATCCAATTGCGCAGATCCACGAACAGGCGTTTTTCGATTTCGAGAATGCGCGATTCCGCATCCAGAACTTTCGTCTCATATTCCTTCAGCTCGGGGAACGAGAAGCGCTCGGCGTTGACCAGCGTCTGTTTGCGCTCGTAGTCTCTGGGGACCAGGTGCAGGTTAGGCTTGGAGACCTCCAGATAATAGCCGAATACGTTATTGAAGCGGATCTTCAGGGAAGCGATGCCGGTGCGCTTGCGCTCTCGCTCTTCCATCGCGGCAATGATCTGCTTGCTCTTGGTGCTGAGCGCGCGCAGTTCGTCGAGTTCGGCGCTGTAGCCTTTGCGAATGGCGCCGGGCTCGTTGATCTGCGCCGGCGGGTCTTCCGCGATGGCCGCGTCAACGCGCTCGCGCACATCGGCCAGTTCGTCAAGGCTGCCGTGCAGTTCGCGCAAGCGCTGGGTACGCACGTTGGCCAGAAACCCGCGAATCAGCGGAATGTGCGCGAGCGACTGGCGCAAGGCCAGCAGGTCGCGCGGAGTGGCCTGGCCCAGATTGATGCGGCTGGTGAGCCGCTCCAGGTCGAGAACCCCGTGAAGTTCCTTGCGGACTTCGTCGCGCGCCAGGGTCTGCTCGCGCAGCTCCTCGACGGCGTCCAGCCGGGCTTCGATTTCCTCGCGCTGAATTTGCGGCCGAAGGATCCACGAGCGCAGCAGCCGCGCGCCCATCCCGGTGGCGGTTTCATCGAGCGCCCACAGCAGCGTAGCGGGCGGCACTTTGCCGGAGCCGGTGGCTTCGGCCGCCTCCGAAAAAAGCGGCGCCAGCAATTCCAGATTGCGCACCGAGACGCTATCCAGGGCCATCGCGTCCTGCTGCTCGTAATAATGGATGCGATTCAGATGGCCAATGGCCGCGTGCGCGCCGGCGATGGACTTGGCGGAGGTTTCCCGCAAGTAGTGAATCACTGCGCCAGCCGCGGAAGCAGCCCGGGGCCGGTCGTGCAGGCCGAAGCTTTCCAGGGCCACGATGCTGAACTGTTCCTGCAGCATGCGCCCGGCGTAATCGTCTTGAAAGATCCAGTCATCCAGTCGGGTCACAACACCGCTGACGCCTTCCAGGGCGCCCTTGCCGGGCTCGATCATGGGCGCGGCGAACAGCGTGGAAGGGCGGGCCATCAGCATCTCGCGCGGGCGCAAGGCCATCAACTCATCGCGCAGGCGGGCATCGGCGTCGGTTCCGGCAAACTCGGTGGCGCGGAACTCACCCGTGGAAACATCCACGTAGGCCAGTCCGATGGCAGACCCGCGGCTGCTTTCCGAAGGGCGCGCTCCGGGCACGGGCAGGGAAATGGCGGCAAGGAAATTATTCTGGCGCGGCTCCAACACCTGCGCGTCGGTAGCCGTGCCGGGGGTAATCACGCGGGTGACCTCGCGGTGAACCAGCTTCTTGCCCGGGCCGGCTTCTTCCATCTGGTCGCAAACAGCGATTTTGTAGCCGGAACGAATCAGCCTGGCGATGTAATTTTCCGCGGCATGAAAAGGAACACCGCACATGGGAATCGGCTGGCCCTTTTCGCGATTGCGGGAGGTCAGGGTGATTTGCAATTCGCGCGAGGCCACCAGGGCGTCTTCGTAGAAGAGCTCGTAGAAATCGCCCAGGCGGAAAAGCACCAGAGCGTGCGGGTACTGCTTCTTCACCGCGGTGTACTGCCGCATCAAAGGTGTGCTGGGTTCGCTCATGCGCAAGGCCCGCGAAATCGAGTAGGGATTATACTCGCAGCATCGTGTTCCGCTAAAAGGAGCGCCGTTGCATGGCCGGATATATCGAAACCGAAATCAAAATTGCCATTCCGGACCTTAGCGCTTTCCGCAGGAAAATCGCCGAGTTGCGGGGCCGCGCGGGGAAGCGCCGCCACGAGTTCAATACGCTTTTTGACACCGCGGACGGACGGTTGCGCCGGGGTGACGAGTTGCTGCGGTTGCGCGTGTACGGCGGGCAAGTGATGGTGACCTTCAAGGGGCGCTCGCGCACAGCCAGCCGGGGGCGGGCAGAAAGGTATAAGTCGCGCACAGAAACCGAGTTCTCCGTCTCCAATGCTGCGCCAGTTCGGGCCGCTCTGCGGGCCCTGGGCTTCCGGGCAGGCTTTCGCTACGAAAAATATCGCAGCGAAGTCCGTTTGAGGCAGGCGCGCGGCGTTCACATCTGCCTGGACGAAACCCCTATTGGAGCTTTCGTCGAGATCGAAGGCCGTCCGCGAGCCATTGACCGCGCTGCCCGCCTGCTGGGGTACGGGCCCGGGGACTACCTGACGCACAGCTACCTGGCGCTGTACGCCGAATTCTGCCGAAGCCAGGGGCGGAAGATGGGTGACTTTCTTTTCTCAAGAACAAAAAGAAGCCCCAAGCGCAGTTTTGCGTTGACAAAGAAGCCAAGCCACCTTAACAAGGCATGAGCAGAAAATGCCGCCTGACGCCGGAACTCGGGTGCCGGGTGCCTACCCGGAATAGCTGAGGAAGTTATGCTGCATGCGACCGAAGTGCTGGGGGCGGAAGCGTACGACCTGAACGGGAGCTTTGTGGGCCGCGTTCGGGAGATGTTTATTGAGCCCGCCGACCAGCCCAATCGCGTGGCCCGGCTGATGCTCAGTCGCGGGCGCTACGGAACCTTGCTGGTGCGGCACGATCAGGTGGAATCTGTTCTGCCGGGCACCATTCGCTTAACCGTTGACGAACGCACCCTGGAAGCCTACCGGCCCAACGATGCGTGGCTGGCGGTGCGCAAAGACCTGCTGGACCAGCAGATTATTGACACCAGCGGGCGCAAGGTGGTCCGCGTAAACGATATTGACCTGTCCGAGCACAAGACCAACGCACACGTCGAATTGAGAGTGGTCCAGGTGGATGTGGGCTTGCCGGGAGCCGTGCGGCGCTTGCTGCAAGGTGTGGCTTCTCCTTCTGCGATCCGCAGGATTCAGGAGAAGCTGCCGCCGCGGGTCATCGCCTGGGAGTTCGTCAACCTGATCGAGCCCGACCCGATGCGCCGGGTAAAACTGCGCATCACCCACCAAAAACTGGAGAAGATGCATCCGGCCGACCTGGCGGACATCATGGAAGAACTGTCGCCCAAGGAGCGCCAGGCCATCGTGGGCTCGCTGGACGAGGAAACCGCCGCTGAGGCTCTGGCGGAAATTGACGAGCGTCTGCAGACGCAGATCGTCGAGCGCCTCGACCCGGAAAAGGCTGCGGATATCCTGGAAGAAATGGAACCGGACGAAGCAGCCGACCTGCTGGAAGAGCTGTCGCCGGAGAAATCCCAGGAAGTGCTGGCGGAAATGTCCGGCGAAGAAGCGCGCGAAGTGCGGGCGCTGTTGCGTTTCGAGGAGCGCTCGGCCGGCGGAATGATGACCACCGAACTGGTGATCGTGGGCGAAGATGCCACGCGCGAAGAAGTGGTCGAATGGATTCGAGAAAACGAGGTGAACCGCGATCAACTGGACACCGTGTTCCTGGTGAACCTGAAGGCGCAGTTAAGCGGGGCGGTCCCGGTGGCCCGGCTCTGGCTGTGCGAAGACCGCCAGCGGCTGGCCGAATTGCGCATGGAGCCGCTGGTGTTCGTGCATCCGGAAGCGGACGACACCGAAGTCTTTGAACTGTTTGACAAGTACAACCTGCGCGCCCTGCCGGTGGTGAATGAGGAACTCACGCCGATTGGGATGATCACCGTGGACGACGTGGTGACCCGCCTGCGGGAGCGCGGATGAACTGGGCGGCTCTTGCAGAGCGGTTCGACGCGTGGCGGCGCAAGGGTCGCGCCGTGCAGCAACGCGGCCGGCGACTACGACGGCGGCTCGCGCTTTTGCTGGCAGTAGTTGGCCCGGGGCTGATTACCTCCAACGTGAATAACGAAGCGGGCGGGATCTACACCTACTCGCTCGCGGGGGCCAAATTCGGCTACGCGGTGCTGTGGGCGCTGATTCCGATGGCCATCGCGCTCTACGTAAGCGAGGAAATGGTGGCGCGGATGGGGGCGGTTACCGGGAAGGGCCTCTCGGATCTGATTCGCGAGGAATTCGGCTTCCGCGTGACGTTCTTCGTGATGGTGGCGGTGCTGATCGTGAACCAGGGCAACGTGCTGGCGGAGTTCGCGGGCGTTGCCAGCGCCATGGAGATTTTCGGCCTGAGCAAGTATTTTTCCGTGCCGCTGGCGGCGTTTCTGGTGTGGGGCGTGGTGCTGCAAGGGTCGGCGGCCAAGGTCGAGCGCATCCTGATGGTGGGTTGCCTGGTATATCTCTCCTATGTGGTTTCCGCCATCTTGATTCAGCCGCACTGGCTGGTGGCCACCCTGCACCTGATTCCACCGCCGGTGATGCAGCAGGTACCCCACGTCAGGCAAATGATCACCGGGATTCCCCTCACCACATCCTACCTTCTGATTCTAGCCGGCTTGATCGGGGCCACTATCGCTCCGTGGCAACATTTCTACCTGCAAGCGGCGGTAGTGGAAAAGCGAGTGAGCCCCCGCCAGTATCACGAAACGCGCACCGATGTGATGGTAGGGAGCATCACTTCGGTGGTGATCGTGTTTTTCATCATCGTATGCACCGCGGCGACGCTATTCACCTCGGGGCACCATGAAATCCGCGATGCCGGCGATGCGGCGCGCGCCCTCGAGCCATTCGGCGAATGGGCCAAGTATCTGTTTGCTTTCGGCCTGCTGAATGCATCCCTCTTCGCGGCGTCGGTGCTGCCGCTCTCCACGGCGTTCGTGATTTGCGAGGGCTTGGGCTTCGAGGCCGGCGTGGACCGCAAGTTCACCGAAGCCCCTATTTTCTACTGGTTGTATACCGCGCTGATTGTGCTGGGCGCCGCCGCGATTCTTGTTCCGGGCGCGCCGCTGGTTCTGATCGCCGTGCTCTCGCAGGTGCTCAACGGATTCCTGCTGCCCTTCATCCTGGTGTTCGTGCTCTTGCTGGTGAACCGCAAGGACCTTATGGGCGAGCATACCAACAGCAAGACGTTCAATGTGGTGGCCTGGGTCACCAGCATCGTGATGATAGTGCTCACGCTGGCCGTGGTCATCTCGGGAATCTGGAGCGGCGGAAATTCCTCGGGAATTTCCGGCGCCATCCCCCGCTGAAGGGAAAACGGCAGCAGTGGCAATCGCCGGAACATGATAATCTTGTGGGCGAGTTTCGCTTCCGGCGAATAAGGCACGGCCAGCGTGAAAGCAGCCGATCTCCTGAAACCTGAAACGCGCGAAGAAGCCCAGTTGCTCGCGGAACTGGATCCAAAACGGTTCCCGCGGCACATTGCCGTAATCATGGACGGCAATGGACGCTGGGCGCAACGGCGCCACTTGCCCCGGGTGGCAGGGCACAAGGCCGGGGTACGCACGGCGCGCGAAGTTATCGAAACATGCGCTCGGCTGAAGATCGGAGCGCTCACCCTGTATGCTTTCTCGGTCGAGAACTGGCGGCGTCCCAAGACCGAGATTGACTTCCTGATGCGCCTCCTGCGGGAATACCTGCGCAAGGAACTCCCCATCATTCATAAGAACAATATCCGCCTGCTGGTAATTGGCCGGCAGGACCAATTGCCACTCGCGGTGCGCAAGGACATCGAGCAGGCCATGGCGCACACCGCGCGCAATACCGGGATGACCCTGATTGTGGCGCTTAATTACGGAGGGCGCACCGAACTGGTGGACGCGTTCAATGCCATTCTGGCGCAGGCCCGCAGCAATGGGCATAGCAGCGGGTCGTGGCAAGCCGACGAGGCGATGATTTCCCAGCACCTGTACACCGCCGGACAGCCCGACCCCGACCTGCTGATCCGCACCAGCGGCGAAATGCGGGTGAGCAATTTTCTGCTGTGGCAGATTGCCTATGCGGAGATTTACGTGACGGAAACCCTGTGGCCGGATTTTTCCCGCGCTGCGCTTTTTGAAGCGTTGATCGAATACCAGAAGCGCGAGCGCCGCTACGGCGGCTTGAGCGCGGCAAGTCCTTCGCGATCCCCGGCATGATTATCCTGATCCTGCAAAACTTGTTCGCGCGGCATATTCGAGGCGGCCGATGACGGCCACTCGTGTGATGACCGCTTTGCTGCTTGCGCCCGGGGTGATGGCGCTGGTGTGGTGGTCACCGCAGTGGCTTTTCGCCGGACTGGTGGGCCTGGTGGCGGTGATGGCCCTGCAGGAGTTTTTTGCGATCGGGGAAAAGGCCGGCATGCGCGGGTACTGGTTGTGGACCGGGATATGCGCTATGGGAGTTGCTGTGGTTCAATCAGTGCAAGCGCGAACGGAAGTGAGCGTGATCCCGGGTGGCATGACCCTGGTAAAGTCCTCGGATGCTCCGTGGCTGACCCTGGAAAACCTGCTGATCGTCTTTGTGATTGGGATCGCCCTTGCCGGAACACTGAACCGCAGGCCGGTAGCGGAAACCCTTGGCGCGGTGGGGCTGAGCACCGCGGGTCTGCTGCTGATAGCCCTGCCGGTCAGTTACTTGATTCGCATCCAGGGAGTCAACCCGCAATCCCGCTTGTGGACGCTCTTTGTCTTATGGCTGGTGTGGGCCGGTGATTCCGTGGCCTACTTCGTGGGACGCGCCTTCGGGCGCTTGCCCATGGCCCCGGAAATCAGCCCAAAGAAAACGTGGGAAGGCGCGGCGGGAAACTTGACCGGGTCGCTGCTGGTCGCGGCGGTCTTTTCGCGCTGGCTGGATACTCCGCCAATGTACCTGCTGGGCGCTGCTGCCGCGGCTAATGTGGCGGGGCAAGCGGGCGACCTGCTGGAATCCGCGTACAAGCGCAGCGCCGGAGTGAAAGACTCGGGCGCGATCTTGCCGGGGCATGGCGGCATGCTGGATCGGGTGGATGCCTTGATCTTCGCCGCCCCGGTGGTCTGGGTATGGATGCAATACGTGAACTCGAGATGAAGACCATTTCCATTCTTGGTTCCACAGGCTCCATCGGGCGGCAATGCCTGGATGTGGTGGAAAAGCATCCCCAGTTGTTCCGCGTTGCCGCGATGGCTGCGGGAAACAACGTCGAACTGGCGGCCCGGCAGGCGGCACAGCATCTGCCCGACGTGGTTTCGGTGGCCGATTCAGAAAAAGCTGTTGCGCTGGCGGCGCGCTTGCGCGCTCTCAAGGTTCGGAAGAATCCGCTGATTGTGTTTGGCGCCGAAGGCATGGAGCGCGTGGCCACCCACGCCGAATCGGAGATTGTGGTCTCTGCGGCGGTGGGGGTGGTGGGTCTGCCGGCGACGTTCGCCGCCGTGCAGGCCGGAAAAAAGATCGCGCTGGCCAACAAGGAAGTGCTGGTGGCGGCCGGCGAAGTGGTGACCCGGGCGGCGCAGCAGCGCGGCGTGGAACTGTTGCCGGTGGACAGCGAACACAATGCCATCCACCAATGCCTGCGCGCGGGGAAGGACCGCGAGGTAAAGCGCCTGGTGCTGACCGCTTCCGGCGGTCCGTTTCGCAATACGCCGCTGGCCGCGTTGAAGCGAGTCACGCCCCGGCAGGCGCTGAAGCATCCCAATTGGAAAATGGGCCAGCGCATCACCATTGATTCCGCCACGATGGTCAACAAGGGCTTCGAGGTGATCGAAGCCCATTGGCTGTTTGGGATGAGGCTGGATCAGATTGAAGTGATGATCCATCCGCAATCCACCATTCATTCGATGGTGGAGTACGTAGATGGGTCCATCATCGCGCAACTGGGGCCGACCGACATGCGCATGCCCATTCAATATGCGCTCACCTATCCCGACCGGCTGGAAATGAAGCACTGCCAGCTCGATTGGGCCAGGCTCACCCGCCTGGATTTCGCGCCGCCTTCATTGAAGAGATTTCCCTGCCTGCGGCTGGCGCGCGAATCCCTGCGGGGCGGAGGCGCGTTGCCCTGCGCCTTCAATGCCGCCGACGAAGTGGCGGTGGCGGCGTTCCTGGAAAGGCGGTTGCCCTTCCTGGGTATTGCTGCGGTGATTGAAGGAACTTTGGAGAAGATGCCGCGGTTGCATCCGTCTAACATTTCGGAGGTTCTGGCCGCGGACCAGCAGGCTCGGCGGCTGGCCATGGAGGAAGTGATTCGCCGTAACAGACGGGGCTGAAATTGCGTAAAATAGAGGAAGCAGCAGGGAAGGATTTTAGGGCCCTTACATGACGACCATTATTGCCATGGTAGTGCTTCTCGGAGTGGTTATCCTGATCCACGAATGGGGCCACTACGCGGCGGCGCGTCTGTGCGGCATCCGAGTGGACGTGTTTTCGATCGGCTTCGGGCCACGAATCTGGGGTTGGAAGCGGGGAAGCACCGATTATCGCGTCAGCATACTGCCGCTGGGTGGCTACGTGAAAATGGCCGGCGACAACCCCATGGAGGAACGTGCGGGCGCGGCTGACGAATTTCTTTCCAAGCCTCGCTGGCAGCGCGCCGTGGTTGCGGTGGCCGGCCCGGTGATGAACATTGTGCTCACTCTGGTGGTTTACTTCGCGATGGTGTGGCATTGGGGCAACCCTTATCCTGCCTACTATGACTACGCCCCTGAAGTGGTCGCTTTTCCCGCCGATGCAGCGGGAGCGAAGGCAGGTTTGCTGGCGGGCGACCGGATCACCGAGATTAATGAGTCGCCAATCAGCAACTGGCGTCAGGTGTATGAGGCCCTCGGGACAATTGAACCTGGCGACGTGGTGCGCATCAAAGTTACTCGCAATGGAGAAACGGTTGCCTGCAAGGTACAAAGGCCCTCGCGCGACGATGCCACAGTCGCTGCTTCCATCATCGGATACGAGCCCATCCCCCCGGTAATCCTGGATGTAGCCCCGGGCTATCCCGCGGCTAAAGCCGGGCTGAAAGCCGGGGACCATATCCTGGCGGTCAATGATCAGGAAATCAGCCTCTGGGGCCAGTTTCGGCAGATCATCAGCGGCGCGCGGGGCGAGCCGGTAAGTCTCAGGGTGAAGCGCGGCGAGGAAGAGCTGAGCCTGACCGTGACTCCGGCAGTGGATCCTTCCGGACGAAGCCGGCAAATTGGGGTTCTGGTTAAGACACCCGTGGCTTACGAGCCAGCCAGCGCGGCCGAGGCTTTTCAGTCTTCGCTGAATTGGACCGAAGAAAGGGCCGCCGGTATTTTCGCGGTTCTGGGTGGGCTGTTCCGGGGACGCGTCTCGTTCGACAACCTGGGCGGGGTGATTGAGATTGGCCGCCAGGCCGGCAACGCGGCGCGCGACGGCTTGCAGACCTTTGTCGCCTTGACGGCTTTTATCAGCCTGAACCTGGCAATCCTCAACCTGCTACCCATCCCGATTCTCGATGGCGGCCACTTGCTGATGCTGGCCATCGAGGGCACGCTGCGACGAGATCTGAGCGTGGCCGTGAAGGAGCGTTTTCTGCAATTCGGCATGGTCCTGCTTCTCGTGGTCTTTGTCTTTGTCATGTACAATGACGTTTCCCGAGTTTTCTTAAGGCGCTAGCGCCCCATTATGGCTGCCTCACCTGCCAGACGCGTTTCCACCGGGGAACGCATCAATGCCAATCAATCCGCCGGCCGGCTGGAAGCCGAGCTGGAAAAGCTGGGCGTGCGCATGACGCGCCAGCGCCGGGTGATCGTGCGCGTGGTGGATAGCGCCCAGCGGCATCTGGATGCCGACGAGATTCTCGAGCGCGCCCACAAGCTGGATCCTGCCGTGCACCGCGTGACCGTGTACCGCACCATCGACCTCCTGAAGCGCCACGGCCTGATTGACGAGCTCGACTTGCTGCACCTGCGCGGCGACCGCCACTACTACGAAAGCCACGGCCCGCGCGACCACATCCACGTGGCCTGCTTGCGCTGCGGCAAGGTGCGCGAATTCGAAAGCCGCCTCTACGAAAAGCTGAAAAGCCAGATCGAGCGGGACTGCGGCATCCGCATTCATGTGAGCCGAACCGAAGTGGGCGGCTATTGCACCTCCTGCCTGGCGCAGAAGCCTTCCTGAAAAATCCCTGTCCTGTTCCCCCGCAAGTGCTTTTCCTCCGCAGGTGTTTCGCGTAAGCTACCGGCCCATGTGGACGGATCTGAAACACTACATGGTTTCGCGTTACCTCAACATACTTCTGCTGGCTGTGCCGGTTTTGGTAACCATGGAACTATTTCACGCGGGGCCGTTGGCGCTTTTTGCGGTATCGTGCCTGGCCATCATCCCCCTGGCCGGGGTGCTGGGCGACGCCACCGAGGAGCTCGCCGGGCGCATGGGACCCATCGGCGGCGGTTTGCTGAGCGGAACGCTGGGCAATGCCACCGAATTGATTATCGCTATCCTCGCGTTGCGCGCCGGACACGTGGAAGTGGTGAAGGCGTCCATCACCGGTAGTATCATCGGAAACCTGTTATTGGTACTGGGTCTTGCGATAGTGGCCGGCGGAATGCGCCGCGAAAAACAATCGTTCGAGCGCACCAACGCCGGTGTGAATACCTCCATGTTGCTGCTGGCCGTGGCCGGCCTGGTGATGCCCGCGGTGTTCGACCTGGCGGTGCACGGCTCGCTGAGTCAGGAATACGCCGATGTGCAGCGCCTGAGCCTGTGGACGGCCGGTGTGCTGATCCTCACCTATTTCGCCAGTTTTGTTTTCTCCTTCAAGACGCACAAGCATTTGTTTGTCGCCGAGGACCATTCCAAGGGAACGATGAAGCAGAAGACCGCGGTGTTCCTGCTGGTGGCCGCCACGCTGCTGATTGCCTTTGCCAGCGAAGTGCTGGTCGGGCAAATCGAATATGCCACCCGAGCCCTGGGACTGACAGAACTGTTCGTCGGCGTGATTGTGGTTGCGGTGGTCGGCAACGCCGCGGAGCACTCTGCGGCGGTCTTTGCGGCGATGAAGAACAAGATGGACCTTTCACTGACCATCGCGGTCGGGTCGAGCGTGCAGATTGCCCTGCTGGTCGCGCCGGTGCTGGTCTTTGCCAGTCACGCGCTGGGCCACCCGATGGCGCTGGTGTTCAATCCCTTTGAAATTGCCGCCACGTTTCTTTCAGTGTTGATCGTGGCCCACATCGCCGCCGATGGGGAAACCAACTGGTTCGAAGGAGCGCAACTGCTGGCGCTATATGTGATTCTGGCGATCGCATTTTTCTTTGCACCGCCTTCGCCTGCGGCAATCCCTGCGCCATGAAGCGATGCGCGGCCTTCACGGTGTTGGTTCTGTTGTGGATGGGTATCCCCGTGTCTCAGGCTCGCGCCGAGAAGCTTTCCAGAAAGGTGACCACGGAAGTCGCCGCGATGTTCGCAGACTTTCAGGGCAACGCGCCCAGCGCCGGTATTCTGGTGATGCGCGATGGGCGCGTGCTTCTGGAAGCATCGTACGGCCTTGCGGACCGGGAGCGGCGCGCTACGGCCACGCCGGGAACCAATTACCGGCTGGCGTCGGTTTCCAAACAATTCACCGCAACCGCAATCCTGCTCCTGCGGGACCGAGGCAAACTTTCTCTCGACGACGATCTGACGCAATTCTTCCCCGACTTTCCTGCATACGGCAAGATGATCCGAGTGCGGCACCTGCTCAACCACACCTCGGGGTTGCTCGCGTACGAAGAATTGTTGCCTGCCGATTTGAAATCCCCGGTCGTGGATGCCGGCGTGTTGAAGATTCTTTCCGCGCAGAATCATGCGGAATTTCCCGCCGGCAGCCGGTTCCGCTACAGCAATTCAGGCTATGCGCTGCTGGCGTGCATTGTGGAGAAAGTTTCCGGTTTGAGCTACGCGGAGTTCATGTCCAGAAACATCTTTCGCCCGCTGGGCATGAAGGGAACTTTCCTGACGCAACGGGAACGCACCAGCGGAAATCATCGCGCCTTCGGGTATTCCCGAAAAGAGCAGGGCTGGGTGCGTACCGATCAAAGCCTGACCAGTTTTGTGCTGGGGGATGGCGGGATTTATTCCTCCCTGCGGGATTTGCGGAAGTGGGAAGCGGCTGTGGGCGGTGGCAAGCTTCTTTCGCGGGAAAGCTTGAACGAAATGATGACCAGCACCATCGCAACGCAGGACGAGGCCGCCGAAGGCTACGGCTTCGGTTGGTTCACCGGCAAACACCGGGGCGAACCCGCCGTGTGGCATACCGGCAGCACCACGGGCTTCCGCAACGCGTACCTGCGCATTCCGGGAAAATCCCTTACGGTCATCGTTCTCACCAACCGCAACGATGCGAACGCCGTGGGACTGGCTCGAAAAGTGGCCGATACGGTTCTGCGGTGGGGCGCGGGATGAAGCTTGCCAGCGGAAAATACGGGGCGGGATTCCGGAATCAGCCGCGCGATTGGTGAAACAGGCGGGCTTCGTCCATATCGGCAAGGATTTGTTCGCGCAGCTTTTCTACGGAAGAGAACTTCATCTCGTCGCGCAAGCGCCCCAGGAAGCGCACTTCGATCGAACCGGCGGTGACCGGCCGCGCAAGATCGAGCAGGTGCGTTTCCACCGACAACTGGGTACCGCCCAGCGTGGGCCGCAGGCCAATATTGGTGACCGAGGCAAACACCTCCGCTTCCAGCACCGTTTCCGTGACATAAACCCCGTTCGCGGGCAGGCATTCCTGCGCGGGGGCGATATTCAATGTGGGAACCAATTGCTTGCTGCCTGTGCCTGTGCCCGGGATGACGGGGCCGGTCAGGGAAAATGGCCGGTCAAGCAGGAGGGCGGCGCGCGCCACATTACCTTCGCCCAAGGCTTTGCGTACCGCGGTGCTGGATACGGTGATTCCTTCCAGTTCAACCGGCGCCACGACTTCGACGGTAAAGCGGAATTGCTGGCCCAGTCCCTTCAGCATTTGTACGTCGCCAGCCTGCCGGTGGCCAAAGCGGAAATTCTCGCCGACCAGCACGTGCCGCACGCATAACTGATTCACCAGGATTTCCAGAACGAATTCCTTTGCGGAAAGCCTGGAGAGCGGCTCATCGAAGCGCAGGACCATGGCCGCATCCATCCCCGCCTGCTCGAAGCCCGCCAGTCTTTGCTCCATGGTTGCCAGCATCGCGGGCGCCTCCGCGGGCCGGAGCATCTTCAACGGGTGTGGGTCAAAGGTCACCACCCCGGCCAGCAGATTTTCTCCCGCCTCGTTGGCAGTGTTCTTGTGTTCCACCACGGTGCGCAGGATTTTCTGGTGTCCCAGATGCAACCCATCGAAGTTGCCGATGGTCAGGAAGGTCGCAAGCTGTTTTCCTTCCGACCGCGTGCCCACGGCCCATTCATGAGGAGACCGGAAGACGCGCATGCCTGCGTCCAGCGCGACATCGAACGCAAGGCCATCGTAGGCCAGCCGTACCTGGCTGGGACCAGGACGCGCGGAGAGCTCGGCAGTGGCGGCGGCGTGGGAGACGTCGTGACTCATGTGGGTGAACCATGCGCGCCGCGGTTTCAGCTCCTCCAGCAACTTCAGGGATTGTTCGATGCTGGAATGCATGGGGTGCGGCGTGTAGCGCAGCGCGTCCAGGATCAGATCGTCCAGGCCCATCAGCAGCTTTTTGGAGGAGTCGGGCACGGTGCTGAAATCGGTCAGGTAAGCCGCTCGGCCAAAGCGGAAGCCCAGCACGCTCATGTCCCCGTGGGCTGCGGGGATGGGCGTGAGCCGCAAGCCGTGCAAGTCAAGTTCTCCATCAATCTGGTGCAGGGTGATGCTGGGCACTGTGCTCAGCGAGGGACGAGTGTCGAAAATATAAGAAAAAGTGCGGCGCAGGGTGGCCAGGGTTTCATCCGCGGCGTACACCGGAAGAGGAGCCTGTTGTTTCAGATTGAAGGGCCGGATGTCGTCGAGCCCGAGAATGTGGTCGGCATGGCCGTGCGTGAAGACCACGGCATCGAGCCGCTTCAGTCCCGCGCGCAAGGCCTGATAACGGAAGTCGGGCGTGGTATCAATCACCACGTTGCGCCCGTTGAAGGAAAGCAGCACTGAGGCGCGGGTACGTTTGTCGCGAGGATTGGTCGAACGGCACACCGCGCATTCGCAACCCACGGTGGGAACGCCCATGGAGGTGCCCGAGCCGAGCACGGTCAGGCGCAGCGTGCGGGGAGAATCGCTGGGGCCGGGTGCAGACATGGGTCAGGGCTTGCGGCTTGTCGGATTCTTCATGGCAGGCGCCGCGGCCTGCGCCTGGACTTGCACAAACGTGTACTTCAAGTCGCCCAGAAGCTGAGTGAGGATTTCCGACTCTTCCGCGGTCCGGTTGCCTTCGGATTTTTCTTTGAGGCCCTCGATCATGTCAATGATCTGGCGCAAGCTTTCAATGTCCAGCATGGCCCGGCCGGTGCGCGGATCGGGAAAGCCGCGCAAGACCATTTCCGCGTTTTGGGCCAGGAAACCGATCAGTTGCTTGAAGGCCAGGGAATCTTTGGGAGCCTCGCGTGGGGGCGCGGGTGGAGCGTCCGCGGCTGTGGCAGAGGAGGGGTTCTTCGCGGCGGCGGGCGTCTTGGCAGCGTCTTGCGCCTTTTGCTGCGCTTCTTCGCGGCGACGTTCTTCTTCCAGCACATCCTGGCGCAGTTCGCCGGTTTCGGTAAACAGGCGGCGGTCCACAACTTTGAATGTTTCGTCGCGCTTGGGTTCGCTCACGGGGCGGTTTGCCTTCTTGGAAGTTTTCGCTTCTGGTAAAACCTGTATTCTAGCATCCGCGGCGGGCAGAGTGAAGGCAACTTGCGAATTGCGCAGCGGTGCTTTAGATTGGCGGATTCGGCTTGACCCCGGAGAGTGACTGTGTCGAGGAAGTTCGAGGACTTGCTGGCCCTGCAAGCCCGCTTGCTGGACCCCAACGGCTGCCCGTGGGACCGCGAGCAGACCCATGAATCCCTGCGCACGTATTTGCTGGAAGAGACCTATGAAGTCCTCGAAGCCCTCGATGCACGGGATTTTTCCAAGTTTCCCGAGGAATTAGGCGACTTGCTTCTGCAAGTGGTCTTCCATGCCGAACTGGGTAGACGGGCCGGGCGTTTTGACATTGGCGATGTGATCGAACACATCTACACCAAGATGGTGCGACGGCATCCGCATGTGTTCGGAGAAACGCAAGCGGAAGACGCCAAGGCCGTCCTGAAGAACTGGGAGCAACTGAAGTCCGAGGAACGCAAAGCCGCAGGAAAAGCCGAGAAGAAGGACTCTCTGCTCGACGGCATCCCCAAGACCCTGCCCGCAACCCTGGAAGCGTATCAATTGACGCGCCGCGCATCGCGGATCGGCTTCGATTGGGAGCGGCTCGAAGGCGTCCTGGAGAAGCTCCAGGAGGAAGTGCGGGAGCTGCGCGCGGCGGCGGAAGCCGGCGCGCGGGACAAGATGGAAGGGGAAATCGGCGACCTGTTGTTTGTGGCCGTCAACGTGGCGCGTTTTCTGGAAACCGATCCGGAGCTCGCGCTGCGCCGCAGCAACGGGAAATTCCAGAAGCGCTTTCGCTGGATGGAGCAGGAAGCCGCCCGCAGCGGGCGCAAGCTGGCGGATGTGCCGCGCGAGGAAATGGAGGCGCTCTGGGATCGCGCCAAATTGGCGGATGCGCAAGGCGCGGGAGGTATGGCTTGATGGTGGGAGACCCGGCTGAAGCTGTATCGGTCAGCGTGCGGCATCTGAGCACGCGCGAGGAATACGACCGTTGTTGCGCCCTGGAAGAAGCGGTCTGGGGCGGGGAACACCGCGACCTGGTGCCTTCCAGTATTTTTGCCGTGGTCAAAGAGACGGGCGGGCAGGTGTTCGGCGCTTTCCTCGAGGGCGAGATGGTGGGTTTCACGCTGGGTATGGCTGGGATCCATCTGCCTGGGCACGCTGGACCCGCGGGCGCACCGGAGCCCTACATCCATTCACACATGACCGCCGTGCTGGAAGAACACCGGGACAAAGGGATCGGCCGCCTGTTGAAGTTATTTCAGAGGCAGGATGCGATGTCGCGAGGCATTCGTCTGGTCGAGTGGACCTTCGACCCGCTGGAAATGCGCAACGCGTATTTCAATTTGATGCGGCTGGGCGCGGTGGTCCGCAAATTCCGGGTTAATTTCTACGGCATCACCAGCAGCCACTTGCATGCGGGCATGCCCACCGACCGGTTGGTTGCCGAGTGGTGGCTGGAATCGCCGCGCGTCCGGCGCGTGATCTTGGAGGCTGGCGCGGGGCCCGCCTTCAGCCCCAGGGCGGTGCGCATCGCGGTACCCAATGAGTTGCCGCAATGGCGGCAGTACGACCTGCCGCGCGCGATCGCCGAGCAAACGCGCATCCGGGAAGAGTTTCTAGCGGCCCTGGAAAAACAACATGTGGCCACAGGGATTGAAAAATCAGCATCCGGCTGGCAATTCGTGCTGGAGCCCTACGACGAAGTGAAGGACGACCTCGCATGCGCGTAAACAAAATCACGTTGCACGAAATCCAGATGCCCTTGGTTGCTCCGTTCAAGACCAGCATGGGCGTCAGCACCACGCGGCGCATCATGCTGGTGCGGGCCGATGTGGAAGGCGTCACGGGCTGGGGAGAAGTGGTTGCCGGGGAAGACCCGCACTTCAGCTACGAAACGGTGGAGACCGCGTGGCACGTTCTGCGCGAGTTCATCTGGCCGGTGGTCAAGGGGCGAGATTGGAATGCCGCGGCGGATTTGTGGGATGCGCTCTCCCATATTCGCGGACACAACATGGCCAAGGCGGGTATCGAGCAGGCGCTGTGGGACGCGGAAGCCCGGCTGAAGAACGTGCCCCTGTGGAAACTGCTCGGAGGCGTGCGGCAGGAAAATCCCTGCGGCGTTTCCATCGGCATCAAGAACAGCCTGGACGAGCTGCATATGGCGGTGGACACGGAATTGCTGGCCGGCTACCGTCGCATCAAGATCAAAATCATGCCGGGTTGGGATGTGAAGCCCGCGGAAGCCTTGCGCGCCAGGCACCCGCGCATTCTGCTGAGCGTGGATGCAAACTGCGCCTACACGATGAATGACTACGCGACGCTGAAGGAGCTCGATCGCTTTTACCTGATGATGATGGAGCAGCCGCTGGGCTGGGACGACATCTACAGTCACGCCGAATTGCAGAAGAAGCTGGACACGCCGGTTTGCCTCGACGAATGCATCACCGGGGTGAACACGGCGCGCGCGGCCATCGAAACAGGAGCGTGCAAGATCATCAACATCAAGATCGGCCGCGTCGGTGGGCACACGGTGGTCAAGCGTATTCACGATTTGTGCGCGGAGCGGGCAGTTCCCAACTGGTGCGGCGGCATGCTGGAATCGGGCATCGGGCGCGCGCACAACGTCGCGCTTTCCACGCTGCCGAATTTCACTCTTCCCGGCGACGTTTCCGCCAGCAAGCGCTACTGGAGCGAGGACGTTATCGAGCCGGAAGTGACCGTGACGATGCAGGGCACGATCCACGTGCCGCATGGCCCGGGAATCGGGTTCGAGCCGAAAGTCTCCTTGATCGAGAGGCTCTCGGCGCGCAAAGAAGTGCTGACCTAGACGCCCGCCCACCACCCATTGGGCCGGCCGGAGTCCGGCATGCCGTGAGCGATGCACCGCGAACCCGAGTCGGTATTGTGTATAGCGCGATTGCGCTGGTCATGCTGATCTGGGCGCTGAACTATGTGGCGACCAAAACCGTTCTCCGCGAAATCGACGCGCTGACCTTGGCGACGTTCCGCATCACCTTGGCGGCAGCCGTCATTCTTCCCATCTATCTGGCGCTACCCCACAGGCGCGAAGTCCGGCGGGAGGACGCCATCACCTTTACCAAGCTGGCCCTGCTGGGCGTGGTCTGCAACCAAATGTTCTTCACCACCGGGCTAAGTCTGACCACCGTGTCGCATTCGGCGATCCTGATCGGACTAGGTCCGATCTATGTGCTGGTGCTGGCTTGGCTGCAGGGGTTGGAATCGTTGGTACCGAAGAAGATTGTGGGCATGTTGCTGGCCTTTTCCGGCGTCGCGGTGCTGGGCGCCGAGCATGGCTTCAGTCTGAAGTCGGGCACGCTGGCCGGCGACTTGTTGACGATGTGCGGCTCTCTAGCGTTTGCCTTCTACGTGGTGGTGGCCAAGAAAGTGGCCCGGAAGTATGACTCCGTCGAGATCAACTTCTACCTGTATTTGGCTGCGGCCATACTAATTGTGCCGATCACCCTGCGGCAGGGCGCTCTGCTGAATTGGGGCGGCGTAAGCTGGAAAGCCTGGCTGGCTCTTCTCTATACGGCCGGGTTTGCCTCCGTCGCCGCTTATCTGATTTACTTCTGGGCGTTGAAACATGTAACCGCCACCCGAATTGCCGCGTTCAGTTATTTGCTGCCGGTGATGGCGACTTCGTTCGGGATATTCTTGCTGGGCGAGCATCCTTCGGTGCAACTGTTTGTGGGCGGCGGGCTGGTGCTGGCGGGGGTCTACCTGGCAGAGACGGCCGCGGCCGGCGACCGCATGCCCGAACGTGAGAAGGAAACGGTGTAGGGGCAAATCTGTTCACCGCCATTCTGAGTCCGCCGGAGGCGGGCGAAGAATCTCGAGGGCCAACGTCACTAGTGAATTGGAATCGAGGTTCTTCGCCAGAATCGCGCCTCAGAATGACGATGTTGGCTTTGGATTGCCCGTTGCGAGCTGCGGCAGTGTTTGCGGACCGAAGCGAGGATTGGTCCCGACAGGAGGGGTCTTGCGGATTGCAGTGATTCCCGGAGACGGTATCGGCAAGGAAGTGACCGCCGAAGCCACAAAAGTGTTGCGTGCTGTGGCGCAGGCCGGCGGAAAATCGGTTTCGTTGACCGAATTCGACTGGGGGGCGGATCGCTTCCTGCGCGACGGAACCACGCTGCCGGCCGACGCTCCGGCCATGCTGCAAAAAAACTTCGACGCCATCTTGTTTGGCGCCGTGGGCGACCCGCGCGTGCCCTTCAGCAAGTACGGCCCGGACATCCTGCTGGGCCTGCGCTTCAAGCTGGACCTCTATGCCAACGTCCGGCCCTGCGTGTTGCTGGACGAACGGCTGACCCCGCTGCGCAATCGCAAGCCTGGCGACATCAATTTCACCGTCATCCGGGAAAATACCGAAGGGCAGTACGTCGGCATCGGCGGGCAATTCAAGCGCGGTACCGCGGACGAAATCGCCATCCAGGAAGATGTGAACACGCGCAAGGGCGTGGAGCGGGTGATCCGCTACGCTTTCGAGTTCGCACGCCAGCACAGCAAGAAGCGGCTATGCATGTCGGATAAACACAATGCGCTGCCACACGGCCACGACTTGTGGCAGCGGGTATTTGCCGCGGTGCGCGAGGAGTACAAGGAAATTGATTCGCGGCACCTGCTGATTGACACCCTGTGCATGGAAATCGTGCGCGACCCTTCGCAATTCGACGTCATTGTCAGTTGCAATCTGTTTGGCGACATTGTCAGCGATCTTGGCGCGCAAGTGGCGGGCGGCTTGGGAATGGCGCCTTCCGGCAACATCAACCCGGGCAGCGTGAGCCTGTTCGAACCGGTCCACGGTTCCGCGCCGGATATTGCCGGTCAGAACAAGGCGAATCCGCTGGGGGCCATCCTGACCACGGCGATGATGATCGAGCACTTGGGCTGGCCGGCGGAAGCCGCGAAGCTGAACGCCGCAGTTCGCGTGGCGGTTGCGCAGGGCAAGGTCACTCCGGAAATCGGGGGCTCCCTGGGCACGCGCGAAGTGGGCGATTGGATCGCCGCCGAAGTCTCGAGATAGGCTTCACGGCGAGTAGGGGCGAAGAACCTGCTGGCGCGGCTCGAACACCTTTACCCAGATCACCCCCAAAACAAAACCGCCAATGTGCGCCCACCAGGCGACCCCAGGGCCCTTTGGGCCGGAGAGCGCGGCAAACCCGTTGAAGAATTGAATTGCGAACCAGTAGCCCAGAATCACGATGGCGGGGAGGCGTACCGTGAAAAACACGACCAGCAGCGGAATCAGGGTGATCACCTTGCGGCCGGGGAAGAGCACCAGATAAGCGCCCAGCACTCCGCTGATGGCGCCGCTGGCGCCAACCACCGGAATTGTCGAGCGCGGGTCGGTCAGGTAATGCGCCAGAGCTGCGCCCACGCCGCACAGCAGGTAGAAGAGGATATAGCGGAAATGTCCCAGGGCGTCTTCAATGTTGTCGCCGAAAATCCACAGGAACCACATATTCCCCAGCAAGTGCAAGAAACCGCCGTGCAGAAACATGGAGGTCAGCAGCGGGCCGAATCCCAGTAGGGGCACGCCCGGCCGGCCCAGGAATTCGCCGAGCTGCCCGGGGATCATCGCGTAATGCATCAGGAATTGCTGCCCGGTCCCGGCCGGCAGGGTGAGTTGGTACAGAAAGACCAGCACATTGGCAGCGATCAGAAACACGTTGACGAAAGGGAATGTGCGGCTCGGGTTGATGTCGCGCAGCGGGATCATTTTGAATATCCAAGAACATTGTACTGCGCGAACGGCTCCCAGGCGGTGTTGCGCGGCATGCCAGCGCGAAACTGTTCTGTTTCCTCGAAGCTGCGAATGCCGCCGCGTGCTCCCAGGGCCAGACAATTCAGCGCCGCGGCCGCGCAGCTGAAGTCCAGAATGCGCGGCAGCGGCCAGCCGCGTACAATCCCGAAAACCAAACCGGCGTGAAAGATATCGCCTGCTCCGGTGGTGTCCACCGGCTCGATGGCGAATGCCGCGCAATAGCTGAACTTGGCGGATTCGCGTTCATACGCCACCACTCCGTCACGGCCCAGCGTGGCGGCTACTAGCAGGTTGCCATACTTCGCGGCGACCGCGGGCAGGGCTTCGGCGTGGCTGGCCAGCCCTGTGAGGCGCTGAGCCAGATCGCTTGATCCCACCAGGTAGTCCACGTTCCTCAGCAGATCTTCAAAGCCGGGATAAAGGTTGTCAACATCCGCAACGACGGGGATTCCAGCCGCGCGAGCCCACCCTGCGGCGATAGCGTGAGTGGCCGCCGCGTGCCCATCCACGTGCAACACGGCTGCGGAAGTGATGGCAGCGCGGGAGAGTTCTTCTGGCGTATGGGAGAGCCTCTCATCGCGCTCGAAAAGGATTGTGCGTTCACCGGTAGATACATCCACAAGGATGTAGGCGGCCTGGCTGTTGCAGTTTGCCACTGTCAGGATGTGCGCTTCCACCCCCGCCTTGTGCAACTCGCGCTTTTGCAGGTGGCCCGCTTCGTCGTCCCCGACTTTGCCGAAATAGCGCGCGCGCAACCCCCAGGCTTGGCAGGCAATCATCGCGGTCGCAACCTGGCCTCCAGGAAGCACCTGCGCCGAGTGGATGCGGCTGCTGGAATTGTAAGCGGGGAAGCGGGGAACACGGATCAAAGTGTCCGTGGCGTTTTCGCCGATGCCGACAACATCCACCTGCGGGAATCGCGAATCCATGTTCATTGACGGTGCATGATGCGGTTGGGATTGTCAAAAAGCAAGATAGAGAACAGGCAGACGACTGCGTCCGATAATCCTCGAAGGGCCCGAGAATGTTAACATAAGAGCGATTGGTGGTTTGGCCAGGGCTTTTGCAGCCTCCCTGCTCCCCTGGAAACTCGATTGCACCCACGCCTGCGGCGCCCGAGCGTGAAGAACTGCGCGGATTTTCAATTACTCGTTTGCGCCCTTCTCTTCGGTGTGGTAAGTAATGTGTTTGTGGTTTTGCTTGCATAGTGTGAGTAGCGCAGGAGTTGAAGTCGGCAAGCCGACGCATCGGGTTCTTCTCTGATGGCCCTCCGCGACACGGAAGCAATTATTCTGCGGAGCTATCCGCTGGGGGAAGCAGACCGCCTGGTGAGCTTCTATAGCCGGCAATTGGGCCGCATGCGCGGCGTGGCTGCGGGCGCCAAGCGCACCAAGACCACTTTTGGCGGCTCGCTGGAACCGCTGATGTATGTGCGGATCTGGTTCGCGGAGAAGGAAACCCGCGACCTGGTGCGGATCCGGCAGTGCGAGGTGATCGAATCCTCGCTTTCGGCGCACGCGGACTATGAGTGCAGCGTTCGCCTGGCTTTGCTGGCGGAAATTACTGAAGGCGTGCAGCCGGAGCGCGAGCCTTCAGACCCGGTCTTCCGCTTGTTGCTGCTGGCCACGCGCGAGATTATCCGGTCTCGGAAGCCGGATTTGCCGGTGCTCTATTTTTGCTTGTGGACGGTCCGGCTTGCCGGCTGGCTGCCGCAGTTCGTCAGTTGCAGCAAATGCGGCCGCACCCTGGGCGCGGAGCAGGGTGCATATGCCTCCGGGGTTCATCACGGGTTGCTGTGCCCTTCGTGCCGGCTGCCGGGGATGCGTTTGCTGAGCGCCGCGTCGCTGGCAACGGGTCGCAAAATGCTTCAAGTAAAACTTGATGAATTGGTAAGGCAAGAATTTTCGGCAGTCAAGTGCCACGACCTGCTGGCGTTTCTTCTGGATGTGGTTGAGCAGCAGGTCGAGCGGAAATTGAAAACGAGAAACCTTCTGGAGCTCAGTCGTTGAGCGCAAAACAAAAAGTCCCGGGCCTCGGTCAAACGAAAGTTGCGCCCGCAAAGACCGGCCTTTCCTTTCAGAACTTGATCTTCAGCTTGCAGGAATTCTGGGCGGCCCGCGGTTGCGTGATCCAGCAGCCATACGACGTTGAGGTGGGCGCCGGCACCATGCATCCGGAAACCTTTCTCCGCGTGCTGGGGCCGGAGCCCTACCGCGTGGCCTACGTGCAACCTTCACGTCGGCCCGCCGACGGACGCTATGGAGAAAATCCCAACCGGCTTTTCAAACACACCCAACTTCAGGTGATTCTGAAGCCCTCACCCGCAGACATTCAGGACATCTACCTGCAAAGCCTGCGCGCCATCGGGATTGATTTGAAGCAGCACGACGTCCGCTTCGAAGAAGACAACTGGGAATCACCCACACTGGGAGCCTGGGGTATCGGCTGGCAAGTCTTGCTCGACGGACTGGAGATTACCCAGTTCACTTATTTTCAGCAATGTGGCGGAATCGATCTGGATCCGATGTCGGCAGAGATCACCTATGGCCTGGAGCGCATCTGCGCCTTCCTACAGGGAGTAGACAGCGTCTACGACATGCGCTGGTCGGACCACATGACCTATGGCCAAATTCGCTTGCCGGAAGAGCAGCAATTCTCCACCTACAATTTCGAAGTAGCGCACCCGCAGGATACCCGGCTGCTATTTGAAACCTATGAGCGCGAAGCCACGCGCATGCTGGCGGCGTACGACGCAGCAAAGGGCGCCGAGCGGGAGCGCTTCCCGGTGCTGGCGGTTTACGATTGTTGCTTGCGCTGCTCGCACACCTTCAATCTGCTTGACGCGCGCGGTTTGATTTCCACCACCGAGCGCGCGGCGTTGATTGGCCGCGTTCGCAAACTGGCTTGCCGCACGGCCGCAGCCCACTTGGAGCAACGCACGAATCTTTTGTCTGCGGTTCAGGGGGAGGTCAGATGAAGACCGCGGACTTCCTTCTGGAGATTGGCTGCGAAGAAATTCCTGCCTGGATGATCGAGCGGGCCTGCCACGATCTGCGGGCCCTGATGGAAAAACATCTGACCGCGCATGCCCTGCTGGAGAAGGGCAGCATTGAAACCTTCGGAGCGCCGCGCCGGCTGGCGGCGATTGTGAAGGGTGTCCGGTTGCGCCAGGAAGACCGCAGCGAAGAAATCCTCGGCCCACCGAAGGCGGTGGCTTTTGATGCTGTCGGCACGCCGACACGCGCCGCGGAAAGTTTTGCGCAAAAGCAGGGCGTAGCCATCGGGAAACTCTCTGTGGCGTCAACTCCGAAGGGTGAGTATCTGGCCGTCCAAAAAAACATTCCCGGCCGCGCGGCTGCCGCTATTCTGAGCGAAGCGCTGCCGCGATTGATCCTCGAGATCCCCTGGCCCAAGTCCATGCATTGGGCGGGCGTCAGCGGCCCACGGTTTATCCGTCCGATTCGCTGGGTGGTGGCGTTGCTGGATGGCAAAGTTGTTTCGTTTGAAATCGCCGGGGTGAATTCTGGCTCGCAAACTCGCGGCCATCGCTTCCTGGGCAAGCCGAAGATTTCTGTCCGTGGTCCCGGCGACTACTCCACCGCACTGAAGCGAAACGGGGTGATCGTCCATCCGCAAGAGCGCTTGAAGAAAATCGAGAAGGAAATGGCCGCGCTGACCCGCAAGGGTAATTTGCGCGTGCATGCGGATCCCAGCCTTCTGGAACAGGTCACCTACCTGAATGAGTTTCCCAGCGTGATCCTGGGGAGTTTTGATGAGGCGTTTCTCGCATTGCCCAGCGAAATCCTGATTACCGTGATGCGCGACCATCAGAAATATTTCGCACTGGAAAGGCGCAGCGGCGAATTGGCTCCGTATTTCCTGGCAGTAATAAACCTGGACAGGGATCGCGCTGGGCTGATTCGCAAAGGGCACGAGCGCGTGCTGCGGTCGCGTTTTGCCGATGCGGAGTTTTTCTGGGCCACGGACCAGAAGCGTCGGCTTGCCGACTATTTACCGAAACTGCAGGCCGTCACCTACGAGTCGCGGCTGGGCAGTTACGCTGACAAGGTTGTCCGAATGGCGGCCATTGCCAAGTGGCTTGCGCAACGGTTGTTCGAAGCGGGGAACCACCAGGCGGATGTCGCGGCCGCGGTCCGCGCCACGGAACTTTGCAAGTGCGATTTGGTCACAGAAATGGTGCGCGAATTCACCGAGCTGCAGGGGATTGTGGGTGGTCTTTACGCACAGGCGCAAGACGAAGGGGAGGAAATCGCCAATGCGATTTACGACCACTATCGCCCTGCCTCTCCCGAAGACGATCTGCCGCGCAGCTTGACGGGATGCATTGTGTCTATTGCAGATAAGCTCGATTCGCTGGCCGGCTGTTTCTCCGTGGGGATTGCCCCCACCGGTTCCAGCGACCCCTATGGCCTGCGTCGTGCAGCATCAGGAATCGTGCGCATCTTGCTGGAAAGAAAACTGCAGGTGAGTCTGGCCGAACTGGTGGCCGCGGGCCTTCGCCCTGTGAGCGTGCACGCCCCTAAGATTCCACCGTCGCCTGAAGTGGAAAAGAAGATATCCGAGTTCCTGATGGAGCGCGTGCGATTCTATTTTCGCGAGCGCATGGGATTCGCCGCAGACGAGATCAACGCCGTGCTGGCCGCAGGGAGCAGCGACTTGCTGGATGCGCAGGCCCGCCTTGAAGCGGTGAAGGCCATCCGCAAGACAAGAAATTTCGAACCGCTGGCTGCCTCCTTCAAGCGCATTCGAAAAATTGTGGAGAAGGCTGGACCGGCGCAACAGTGGAAACAGCCGGCCGTGGACGCCAGCCTGCTCAGCGTCGGCGCGGAGGAAGGCCTGCATGCCGCAGCCAAGGGCGTGGCCAGCCGGTCAGCCGCGCTGAAGCGTGAAGGGAAGTACCGCGAAGCCCTGCAAGCTATTTCCGAATTGCGCCCCGCCGTGGACCAGTTCTTCGACCAGGTGATGGTAAACGTGAATGAGGAACCCATCCGCAAGAACAGGCTGACGCTGCTGGATGAATTGCTGCGGGAATTTTCAACCATCGCGGATTTTTCGGAGATCGTGACGGAAGGTGGAAATTAAAGTTTCACTTTAATTATTGCCCTTAGGGTCGGCGCGCCGACAGTAACTGCAGCGAATGAAATTGCTGGTCCCGCTTCACTGGAGAGTCCATGAAAAAATACGTCTTCTTTTTTGGGGGTGGCAAGGCCGAAGGTCACGGTGAAATGCGCGCCATTTTGGGCGGGAAAGGGGCGGGTCTGGCGGAAATGACGCGCATCGGTTTGCCGGTTCCCGCGGGATTCACCATCTCCACCGAGACCTGCGATTACTTTTACAAGCACGGCCGCAAGTATCCCAAGGAACTGATCCAGCAGGTGAAGGCTTCCTTGCGGAGGTTGGAAAAAGTCACGGGCAAAAGGCTCGGCGATCCCAAGGATCCATTGCTGGTGAGCGTTCGTTCCGGTTCGGCGCGCTCGATGCCGGGCATGATGGAAACCATTCTCAATCTTGGCCTGAACGAGAAATCCGTCGAAGGCATCGCGGCCAAAACGGGGAATGAGAAATTCGCCTTCGACGCCTACCGGCGCTTTGTGCAGATGTACTCGAGCGTGGTGATCGGTCTTCCCAAGGAGGCGCTGGAAGATAAGCTGCGCGCCCTGAAGCTGCGCCTGCGTGTTAAAGAAGATTCAGCGATGCCCGCGGCTGGCTGGCGCGAATTAGTGCAAGAATACAAGGTCTATTTCCGCGACAAGACCGGCAAGGCTTTTCCCGAGGATCCCGAAGAGCAACTGTGGGGCGCAATTGGCGCCGTATTCGGCTCCTGGATGGCCGAGAAGGCAGTGACCTATCGCAAACTGGAGCGCATTACCGGCTTGCTGGGTACGGCGGTGAATGTTGTGCAGATGGTTTTCGGCAACAAGGGAGAGTCCTCGGGTACCGGTGTGTGCTTTACGCGGGACCCCAACTCCGGCGCAAAGCATGTGTACGGGGATTTCCTGATCAACGCCCAGGGTGAAGACGTGGTGGCCGGCATTCGCACCCCCATGCCGATCGCGGAAATGTCGCGGCTGATGCCTGGCGTCTACAAGCAATTGGAAAAGACCGCGCAAAAACTGGAAAAGCATTATCGCGATATGCAGGACGTCGAATTCACCGTGGAAGATGGCACCCTGTACATGCTGCAAACGCGGACAGGGAAGCGCACACCCGGCGCCACCTTCACCATGGCCGTGGATATGGCCAAGGAAGGATTGATCCGCAAGCAGGAGGCGATTCTGCGGATCAATTCCGAGGATATCGAGCGCCTGTTTTATCCAGTGATCGACAAGAACTCCGTGGGCACTGATCTGCCGAAGCGCAAGCTCGCTTCGGGCATTAATGCCGTGCCGGGCGCGGCAGTCGGGCGCGCGGTGTTCACCGCCAAGGATGCGGAAGACTGGGCCGGCCGCGGCGAGAAGGTCATCCTGGTGCGTCGGGAAACCAGTCCGGAGGATGTGGGCGGGATGTACGTGGCCCAGGGCATCCTCACCGCAACCGGCGGCAAGCTGAGCCATGCCGCGGTGGTGGCGCGCGGCTGGGGTAAGTGCTGCGTGGTGGGCTGCGAGACACTGGAGATTAACTCCGAAGAAAAAGTCATGGAGGCCCAAGGCCGCACGTTCCGCGAAGGCGACTGGATCACCCTCGACGGCAATGAGGGCAGCGTGTACGAAGGGGAGATGAAACTGGTGCGCCCGGAGCCTCCGCCCGCCTACTACACGCTGCTGAACTGGGCCGACGAGTTCCGGCGCATGCGCGTCCGGACCAATGCCGATACGCCGCATGACGCGCGCAAAGCCATCGAAATGGGCGCGGAGGGAATCGGCCTGTGCCGCACCGAGCACATGTTCTTTAAGGACTTCGAGCAGCCCGAACGCAGCGTAGAGCGGCAACTGGCCATTCAGGAAATGATCCTTGCCGATAGCACCGATGCCCGCCTGCATGCCCTGGATAAACTGCTCCCGCTGCAACGCCGCGACTTCATCGGCATATTCGAAGCCATGAACGGCTACCCGGTGACCATCCGCCTGATCGACCCGCCCCTGCACGAGTTTGTGCCGCACGATCCGGATAAGCAGGAACGCCTCGCGGAAGCCCTGGGTATTTCCGCGGAAAAAGTAGCCAAGCGCGTAGAGCAATTGAAAGAAGCCAACCCCATGCTGGGGCACCGTGGCTGCCGCCTGTGCATCACCTATCCTGAAATTCTGGATATGCAGGTGCGGGCCATCATCGAAGCGGCAATCCACTGCCAGAAGAACAAAGTTAAAGTGTTACCTGAGATCATGATCCCTTTGACGTTGGATCGAAAAGAGATGCAATTGCTGGGCGACCGCACACGCCAGGTGGCAGAAGCGATCATCTCTAAGAGCGGCGTCAAGCTTAGCTACTTGGTGGGCACCATGATCGAACTGCCGCGCGCCGCCCTGCTGGCCGACGAACTGGCGGAGGTGGCCGAGTTTTTCAGCTTCGGCACCAACGATCTGACGCAGACCGTGATGGGCCTTTCCCGCGACGATGCGGGCCGGTTCCTGCCCGATTATGTGGACGACAAGAAGGCCGGCGTGTTCCACGTTGACCCGTTCCAGACCCTGGATGCCCGCGGGGTGGGTATGCTGATGCGCTGGGGCATCGAGCGTGGCAGGTCGGCGCGCAAGGGCTTGAAGATCGGCATCTGCGGTGAGCATGGCGGCGATGCGGAAAGCGTCAAGTTCTGCGATGCGCTGGGAATGGACTATGTGAGCGCCTCGCCCTTCCGCGTGCCGATTGCCCGGTTGGCCGCAGCGCAAGCGACGCTGGCGGCGGATAAGAGCAAAGGCAAACGAGGTTGAACACGGAGGTGCGGTCATCTGCGTTTGCGTGTTTTTGAGGAGAATCGCGTGGGCCGGCAAGGATTGGTGATCGGCATTTGCGGGGGCACCGGGTCGGGGAAGACGACGATCGCCAACCGCATCATGGAATCACTGCCGGGCGAAAGCGTGATCATGTTGCAGCAGGATCACTATTACAAAGACCTGCCGCACATGAGCTACGAAGAACGCTCGAAGCAGAATTTCGACCACCCGGATTCGATTGACACCCCGCTCATGGTGGAGCACGTGCGCGCCCTGCGCGAAGGCAAGGCCATCGAGCGGCCCAGCTACGACTTTACCCAACACCGGCGCCGCGAGGAAACGGTGCGCATCGAGCCGCGTCCGGCCCTGATCGTCGAAGGCATCCTGATTTTCGAGAATCTGGCGCTGCGCGACTTGATGGATATCAAGATCTTTGTGGATACCGACGCGGACCTGCGCTTCATCCGCCGCCTGCGCCGCGACATTGAAGACCGCGGCCGCACCGTTTCTTCCGTCATTCAGCAGTATCTGGCCACCGTGCGCCCGATGCACAATCAGTTCGTGGAAACCGGCAAGCGCTATGCGGACATCATCATCCCCGAGGGCGGCTACAACGAAGTGGGCATTGACCTGGTGATTCAGAAGATTCGCTCACTGCTACCCCGGCCGGCCTAGCCACAGGAGCAGGGCCGGGAGAGAATTACGTGGGCATTTTGAGGAAGAAGTAGGTTCCGAGAAACGCGAAGATCAAATCGGGCGCCCAGGCGGCCAGCAGCGGCGGCAACTGGCCGACCGCGCCCAAGGCTTCGAACAGCGCCGACGCGGCCCAATACACAATCCCAATCGCGATGGCCGCGGCTATGCCACCCAACGCGCCGCGGGTACCCACCAGAAACGCGAAGGGAATTCCCAAGAACACAATGATGGGCGCGAGCAGCGGGAAGGCGAACTTGCGGTGCCAGTGTACGGTAAGCCGCGCCACGTCAAAGCCGGCCTGCTGCAAGCCCACAATGTAGGTGCGCAACTCCCGCCAATCCATCTGGTTGGATTGGCGCACTTCGCGGCGGAAATACTCGGGCGTTTCGGTGAAGTCGGGCAGAGTGGTCACCGTGAAGCGGGAAAATCGGGTGACTTTGTCCCCGTCGAAATCCCGCACCCAGCCTTCTTCGAGGATCCACCCGGGCACGCGCGGAGCCCAGTTGGCGCGCAGGGCAAACACCCGGCGCTTCATCTGAAAAGATGCCGGGTCCAGCACGTAAAGGCTGAGACCGCCGAAAATACCCTGGTCGGAATCATACCAATCGTAGTTGTAGAGCTTCGCCCCATTTCCGAAGATCCATTGCCGGCGGGGTTGGTAGAACGTTTGCGCGGGACGGCCTTTGATCCGGTTGCGCAGCGCGTCCTGCTTTTGGTTCGAGTACGGCAGCACCGTGGAATCCAGATAAAACATGACCAGCGCGAGCGTTCCGCCAGCCACCAGCAGGGGCAATGCCAGGCGGTACATGCTGGTGCCACCCGCCTTGAATGCGGTCACTTCGTTGTTCTTGGCCAGAACGCCCAAGGTGACCAGCACCGCCACCAAAGCGCCTAGCGGCATCACTTGGTACAACAAGTGCGGGGTGAGGAACAGCAGGTAAGAAAGCACAATGCCGGTAGGAATGGAGTTCCGCGCGATATCGTTCAGCAATTCGAAAAACGTGAACAGGTGAAACAAGAAGATGAAGCCCAGCAGCATCAGCAGCAGGGAAGAAAAGAAATTGCGGAGCAAGTAGAGATCAACGGTCAGGGGAAAGCCCAGCGCGCGGCCAAAGCGGGAAAACGTGGAGGCGTGCAACGTGCGCCAGGGTGATTCGGCGGCGGGGCTGGGCAGCGTAGCTGAATCAAAGGCTGTCTTCTGCGCGCGCGCGCGCCGCGCCGCTTGCCACTCTTTGAAAGCTGCCAGCCAGCCATCCCCGCGGATTTCCTCCATGCGCGGCACCAAGAAAAATGCCAGGACGGCGGTAATCACGTTGGCGGCCCACAAGCCAGCCAGCGGGCTGACTGCGCCACGCCGCGCCATTCCGGTGCCGAGCACGAACAGCAGGTAGTAGCCACAAATCAGCAGCAGGGTAAGCAGCGCGCCGATGGCCCTTCCGCCGCGCCGCGGGCGCGCCCCCATGGGCACGCCAACAAGGGCAAACACCAGGCAGGCGGCCGGCAAAGCCAGGCGGCGGTGAAATTCCACCCGCGCTTCGCGCTGCTTTTCTCCGATTTCGTGGAGCAACTCGCTGGCGGGGAGTTCCCCGATGGCCGGCTCGCGCCGTCGCGGATTGTCGGAGTTGACTACAGTGATGGGCACATCGCTCTGCCCGAAAGTGGAAACCGAGTAGCGGTTGGGTTCGTTGTTGGAGTATTCGTGCGTGCTGCCGTTGCGCAGGGTGAGTTGAAATTTTCCATGCTCGTCGCCGGGAACCACCACCGCTTCGCTGGCCAGGGTGAGTCGCGAAACGTCCTCGTTGCCGGTTTCCGCCAGCAGCAGGCCGTGCCAGCGAGTGGCCGTGGCCACCACGTCCTGAATGTAGAGCACTAGTTTAGGGAAGCGTTCGTCGAACACCCGCGGCTGGACCTCGAAGGATGCCTGCGTGGCGCGCAGCTCTTCTTCCAGGCCACGAAACTTGCGCAATCCCATGGGTCCCCAGTAATTGGTCATGGCGAAGGTGACCACCGCAGCCAGCGCCGCCAGAACCACCACTGGATAGAGAAACCTCCGCAGGCCCATGCCCAGCGCGCTGAGCGCAATGGTTTCGCTGTCCGCCGAAAGGCGCCCAAGGCCCAGGAGCACGCCTACCAGAACCGCCATCGGCACGGTGAAGGTGAAAACTCCCGGCAGGGTGTACAGGACAAGCTTCAAGCCGGTTTCGGGGCCGGCAGAGTGGCGTACCACCAATTCCATCAGGCGGACCAACTGCGGCACAAAAAGAACAAAGGTGAAAATGGCCAGGCCGAGCAGCGCGTGCGAGAACACTTCGCGGCCAATATAACGGTCAAGCAGACGCATCGGGAAAAGTGTAGCACGCCCGCGAAGCGCACCCCGGAGTTGACACCGTCCCGCAATGGCCTAATGATTTCAGGCGTCCATGAGCCGCATTCACCTGGTCATTCTCTGGCACATGCATCAACCGCAGTACCGCGACCCGGCCACGGGAACGTACGTCATGCCGTGGACCCGGCTGCATGCCCTTAAAGATTACTGGGGCATCGTGAAGATGCTGGAAGAGTTTCCCGGCGTGCATGCTACGGTCAACGTGGTCCCATCGCTGGCCGTGCAACTGGAGGAATACGCCAGCGGAAAATTCGACGAGCCCTGGTTCGAACTGGCCACCTGCCCGGTGAGCGCGTTGGAGGAATCCGGCAAGCGGGAATTGCTGCTGCAAGGTTTCCAGGTGAACCGCGAAACCCTGTTGCGGCGCTGGCCGCGCTACCAGGAATTATTCAACCGTGTGCAGGCCGGCGGCGTGGACGCGGCCGCGCAACAATTCGGCCCGCGCGAGTGGCTGGATTTGCAGGTGCTTTCGCAGTTGGCGTGGATGGACGAAGAGTATCTGGCGCACGACACCACGGTGAGCATGCTTGCTCACAAAGGCTCGAACTTCACTGAAGAGGACAAGAGCGCCCTGCGCGCCAAGCAATTGGAACTGCTGGGCCGGGTGCTGCCCGAATACCGGGCCGCTGCCGCGCGCGGGCAAATTGAAATTTCCACCACCCCGTTTTATCACCCGATTCTGCCGTTGCTGTGCGATAGCGACCAGGGCCGGGTGTCCAATCCGCATGCCACGCCGATGCAGCCTTCGTTCCGCCATCCGCAGGACGCGCGAGAACAACTGGTTCGCGCGCGAGCGTTGCACGAAAGGCTGTTTGGCGCGTCGCCTGCCGGGCTGTGGCCTTCGGAAGGTTCCGTGTCAGATCAGGTGCTGCAGATGGCCGCGGAACTGGGGTTTCACTGGTTCGCCTCGGACGAAGGCGTGCTGGGACGCACGCTGGGACTTTCCTTCGCGCGCGACGGAGCAGGCGTTCCGGAGAATGCCGGCCGGCTCTATGCGCCGCACCGATTCCAATGGGACGGCCGGGCAATCACCGGCATCTTTCGCGATCACTATATCTCCGATTTAGTGGGGTTCGTTTATAGCCGGATGGAACAGCGGATGGCCGCGGAAGATCTGCACCGCCGGATCCGTTTGATTGGCGACCGCGTGCAAACCAGGCACCCGGTGACCGTGGGGCTGATTCTCGACGGGGAAAACGCCTGGGAGTACTACCTCAAGAACGGGCGCGAGTTTCTCCGCCAGTTCTATCGGCGCGTGCAGGAGGACCCTGAAATCAGCGTCCTCACCGTCAGCGAAGCGCTGGCGCAGGCGGGAGACGTGGAGGCCCATGACCACATCGTACCCGGGTCGTGGATCAACGCCAACTTCGATGTCTGGATCGGCCACCCGGAAGATGTGCAGGCGTGGCACCTGCTGCGGGAAGCGCGTGATTTCTATGCCGCCGCCGAACAAAAACGCATTACGGGTGCGGATGGGGCGCCATCGGAATCTCAGATGCTCGCGGCCTACGAATCGCTTCTGGCGGCCGAGGGCAGCGACTGGTGCTGGTGGTACGGACCCGAACATAGCTCCGCGCACGACGCCGAATTCGACGCGCTCTACCGCAAGCACCTGAGCGAGGTGTATGCCTCTCTGGGCGCGAAGGCGCCCGAGAACCTCACGCGTCCGATCAAGCGCAAAGAAGAGAGCGCGCTGGTTCTGCGGCCCACCGGAGCCATCACCGCCAAGGTTGATGGCCGCGAAAGCTCCTACTTCGAATGGCTCGGCGCGGGTCTCTATTCCGCCGACCGGCAGAGCGGCTCGATGCACGGGCGGCAATTCTATTTGCAGGATTTGCATTATGGCTTCGACGCGGAAAATCTCTACCTGCGCGTGGATCCGATCGCGGAAACCCTGGCCGAATTTGCGGATTGCGAATTTGTGTTAACTCTGCGCATCCCGGAAGAACTCAAAGTTATTGCGAAAGTGACCGCCGGCAGAGCCTCCAGCGTACAGGTGGATGCCCGCGCCGCAGGCGCTCCCAGTCCTGAGGGACGCGTCGCGGTGGCCTTTGACCGCATCCTGGAGGTGCGCATCGCGCGCGAACTGCTGGCCCCCCGGCCGCTGGCCGTTGTGTCTCTCCAGATCGCGCTCTGGCAGGGCGGGTTGCCTGTGGATATGCTCCCAGGCGAAGGCGCGATTGTCCTGCATTTTGACTCCGACTCAGAATAGGGCGATCGGCCCGTGCTTTCTGCAACCGTGGCTTGGCGCCCCGGCAGGAAATTCTGTTCCGCAATGAAATTCGTCGTTCTGAGGTCGCCGGTGGTTTGCAGGCAAGCACACACTGTTGTGCGTGCATTTCCAGCGTTGAATCCGATATTCCGGTTTGAACTCGAGTGGGATACGGGCTAGGGTTTGTAAACGATTTTCCCAAGAGGCTTGGTGGCCGTCAGATTCTGCCAGCCGTTTTGTTCGATCAATGAACGGATGCGGGCAATCCGTTCTTGCGGCAGCGGATGGCTACGGAAGTAGTCGCGCAGGGCAAGCGCCGCCACTTTGACGGCTTCTTCCTGCGGGGAACCGGCTTGGACCGACGCGTATCGCTCGCGCAGCCCATCGAACTTCTCCTGCATGCGCAGAGCGCCATAAGGCGAATAACCGGCGCGAACGGCCAGATGGACGCCCTCGTGGTCGGCTTCAAACTCCTGGGTTTTTGCATACCCAGCTTGAAAGATCTGGATGGGCAGCGCCGCCAACCCGCCCAGCGGCAAGTTGCGCGCGCGAGCCTCGACCTGAACGCGCTCTGCGCAATGGTAGCGGTCCACATGAATTACTTCGTGGCCCAGTACGGCAGCCAGTTCGTCTTCGGTTTCCATCATGTTCAGCATTCCCGCGCCAATGAAGATGTGTCCGCCGGGCAAGGCGAAGGCGTTGATCAGCTCGGGATCGGCGATGAGGTGAAAACGATAGGGAAGTTTTCGATGCGCGCGGATGGCCAGACTGGAGCCGACACGTTGGATCAATTGGCGGGCCAAATCGTTGAGATGTTCAGGGGGACCCACGCGCGGGTCGTAGCGGCTCGCCATCTGATCGCCAAGGGCAATTTCTTCCGCGTCGGACAAGCGCGTGACGCGCATCGGCAGCCGCGTGGATTCGCGCTGGGTGTCGGCGATGAAGTTGAGCAGCGAGCGCGGGCTGACGTCGGCGTGTTCCCGGCGCACCTCGCTGACGAGCAGCGCCGCCAGGGCCAGCCCGGCTACCACCAGAAGTGGGATGCGTTTTTTCATTCCCCGTGATTAGAGATAGCGATGAATCGTTTCTTTGTACCGCGTATAAAGATAAGAAATCAGCAGCGCCCCTGAACCCAGGCCGATAAACGTCAAGTAGCGATCCTGCGGTTCCAGCCGCCACACATCCACAAAAAGAATCTTCCCGATGCAGAGCAAGAGCAGTCCCAGCGCGGTTAAGCGATAGCTGCGTTGCCCCACCTGGATGGCGAACAGGAACACGGCCACCGCGAGAACGCCCCAGGCCACCGTCAGCAGGCCCGCCCGGACTTCCAGATACAGCAGTCCCACTACCAGGCCAAAGGGCAGAAAGAAGAACCACTGTTCGGGGCGGGCGAGGGCTGCGGCGAACTGGTTTCCTTGCGGTTCATCGCTCCACCGCTTGCGCAGCGGGAAAGCAAAGGCCAGCCCGGCAAAAAGCAGCCCTGCCGTGGCACCCACGGCCAGCAGCCGGCTTTCCCTCCAGGAAGGGTTAGAGTGCATGTGTTCAAAGAAGTTATAGAAGATGGTGCGGAACACAATGGCGCCGGATAGCAAATACGCTTGATGCAGGAAGACGGTCAAGTTGAAGCGCCACACAACGGCAAGCAATGCCAGCACCAGGACGGCCCAAGCCGCCACCACCCAGGTCAGGCTTACCTCAAAACGAATCAGGGCCGCGAGCAGAATCGTCCCGAAGTAGCTGCACAGTTCGCGCACCGGGATGCGGCCGTCGCCGGTTTCGGGGAAATCGGATTCCTGCGTCAGGGTCCTCCAGTAGCCATAAAAGAAAATCAGGGCAATGGGCAGGGTGGTGTAGAGCCGAGGACTGATGGCGCCGGGCAGGCCATCCGCGTTCATGTTGACAAAGAACACGCGGCCGAAGGCCAGCAGCAGCGCCAGGTACCCTTGCGAACGCAAGGAAAGCGAAGTCCGCGCCGCCCCCACTTCAAAGAGCAGCAGACCGAACAGGGCCCAGCCCAGCGCTACATTGATGGGCTGAAGCTCGTACCAAAGCAGCAGCGCGACCAGGCCCGATCCGGCCCAGCTATAGAGTGCGCGGCTGATTTCCTTATGCGGCGCATCTTCGCGGTCGCTCATCCGCGCCATGATGTAGAAGACCATGGCGCAGGCCGCGACCGTCGCCAAGCGCAGGGAAATGCGCCCGTAGGCCGCATCGCTTTCCAGATTGAAAGCCAGCAAGCGGATCAAACCGATAGTGGAAAGCGCGTGGGCTTGCCAGTTCAGTTCCGGCCGTCCGATGGCTCTTCCCAAGTAGTTCAGCAGGAACGCAAACACTACCCAGCCGACCGCCAGCCACATGGCCGGGATTTCGTAGTAAGTCAGAATGGAAATGCAGATCGTGCCGGCCCAGGTGTAGCCCGCGGACATCAGCGAGCTTTGCTCGTGGTCTGCAGGGCCGCTCCAGCGCGCCGTGGCGTAGAGGATGACGGCAAGCATGGCGAAGGTCAGCGTGCGCAGCGTGACCCCGAGGTACAGTTCCGTCGCGTCCTGGTTGGCGGCAACTGCAAATACAAACGCCGCCAAGGCAAACAGGTGGGCCTGGATGCTCAGTTCATCCATGCGCCAGGTCCACCCAAGATAGGCCAGCAGCAAGCCCGCGGCTGCCCAGCCAATGGCTACCCACGCGTGCGCCTGCCCCCAATCACACACCACCCAGATTGAGGTGAACAGCAGGGCCGCAGCCATAAAGGAAAGAGCCTGGTAGCTGAAGCCCTCCCAGGCTTCAGTGATTTGCGCTTGCCAGCGGCGCGGGATCCACAAGGCATCAACAAACAGAACCAGCGCGCAGAACGCCAGCGTCAGGGACAGGGCCGGTGTTGATTCGGCCGGCAGGATCAGCGTGACACGCAACAAATTGGCCGTGGTGAGCAAACCCGCGATCAGGCCGAATTGCCGGAAGAGTTTTTCCCGTGTGAAAAGTCCGGCAAGCAGGAAAGCTTGCGCCTGCGCCAGCCACAGGATCGAAGTATTGCCGCCGGAAAAGCGGAAGGGAACCGCGGCAACGGCCAGGGTCGCGCCCACCGTGGAAAGCACAATGAATGCCGTGCGCCGCCGCTTGGTGATGGGCAATTGAGCGAGTCCCAGTTCCACAAGGCCGAGCGCCAGCAGAACGTAGAAAGCCAGGCCGGTTTGCACGGACTGGTACTTGAGCAAGCCGAGGAGAAAGAGACTGTTCAGAATCGCCGAGAGGGTGGAGATGTTTTCCTGCAGTTCGTCGTCAATGGTTCGCCGGATGTACGACCAGCGGAAGATGGCCCAGTAAAGAACCAGCAGCAAGGCGCTGGGCAGAAACTCGGGGAAGATTTGTTTGCTTCCGCCCATCGGCTCGATGATGGTGCGCAGCCAGAAAAAATGATTCAGGTAGGAGGCCAGCAGGCCGAAGACTTCGAGTTGATACCACTGCTTGCGCAAAGCAATGGCGGCGATGCCCATGGCCAGAATGGCACCCGCGGACAGGCTGTACACGGTGTTGCGGCTGATGGCCACCGTAGCGAACGCCAGCAGGAAGGCCAGCGCGGTGACCACCTGCGAATCGTAGCGCAAGGTGTGAACCACCATGGCGATGGCCACGCCGAGCAGAAGAACCAAATCCAGCGGCTGCGAGGAAAGAATCCGCGTGGCTTCCACGTGATGCATGGCGTACACGGTGAAAAACAGCAGGGCCCAGCCGCCGCCGATGGCGGCCCGGGCCAGAATGCGGTACCTCTCGCGCTGCTCGTAGAAAATTCCGGCCCCCAGCATCAGGCCGGAAACGGCCAAGCCGGCCAGAACTTTCCCAAGCGGCCCCACCTGCCCCAGTTGATAGCCGAGATACAGCGCGACGCCGATCACCAGACCGATTACGCCCAGTTTGTTCAGCCAATCAGTGCCGAATTTTTCTTCGACAACGTCAAACCATCCGCGCAAATCCCGCGCAGGCGCAACCTGCGGCGGAGGTGAGGCAGGCAGAGGTGGAGGAATGGGTCTTGCTGGGGGCGCGGGTTTGGCTGGCTGAACTTGCCAAGCGGTTGACGGAACGGCCGCAGGCTTTGGTGGCGGCGCGGGGGCGGGCACTGTGGGCGGGCTGGGCACTGCCGTAAGCGGAGGTGGAACCGACGCCGCCGGAGGAACATGGGGTGGCGGAGCAAGTGGCGTTTGGACGTGAGGTGGTGAGACAGGCTTCGCCCCAACAGGTGCTGGGGGTCGAGCAGTCTCGCCAAGATGCTGAGCTTCCGCTGCGCTCGCGGGAGTCGCAGCCCTCAGATTCGCCGCATCTGCGCGTGCCGCGCGCAGATCGTTTTCCACGCGGAACAGACGCTCGGTCAAGGCCCGCAAGCGTTCAGCGGTTTCAATCTGTTGGTTGCTTAGCCGGAGCACCTTAGCCAGCAGCCAAATCGGCGCAATCAAAAGAAAAAGTAGCCAGAGCACACCAAGCAGGGCAAAGAGTTCCATAGGACCTTGAACGGTCGAGCCTGGTTTTCTTGCAGGGCGATTCTACGCAAATGGGAGGACATTTGCGAATCCATAACCATCAAAACAACTTAATGGCCAGGTCGCGGGGGCGCGAGCCGAGGGGGATCAACGTGAACGGCGGAGTTCGGCGCTGGCTCAGCGCCTGGACAAGCCCGCTGATCACCGTCAAATCTTCCGAGCCTTCGTTCACCACCAGCAGCAGACGCTCGTCATCGGTAAAACGCACATTCACCGGGCGCTGGCCCACCGGAATCGCACGGAGGGGCTGGCGAAAGCTGGCCAGCATCAAGCGCACCTGGTTGGCCGTGGTGTCCGCCACGTAGAGAAGGTCACCATTGGCGGTGTACACGCCGGAAGTCGGCGAGCTTCCGAGAATGCGCGTGTCGCCCACTTCGTTGCGCCACGTGTCCAGCACGGTCATGCCATTGGCATCGGGGGTCAGCGCATACAACTCACCCTTGGGATTAAGAACGAAATCCGTGGCGCGGGCGTTCAACGGCAGGTTGGCCAGCAGCGCCTTGCGCTTCAGATCCACCACAGAAACTTGTTTTGAACCTGCGGCGGAAACAAAAGCCTTCTCTTCGCCCTCGGGCAAAATCAGAATTTGCTCAGGCTGCGCGGCTACGCGCACCCGGCCGGTTTCCTGCAATGTGGCGGCATCCAGCAGAGCGACGCTGGAAGTGGCCCTAAGGGTGACCACCAGCGTGGCGCCGTCGCGTGTGGCGCGCACCAGCCACGGCTGATGGCCGATGCGAGCGGTGGCCACAATGCGCCGCGTGGCGCAATCGATGGAAACAACCGTGCCCGCAGTGGACGCGGCAACGTAGGCCATTTTTCCATCGCTGGAAAAATCCAGGGCGAAGGCGCCTTCGCCGACTTGGATTTTCGCCGCCACGTCGCCTTTCGGGGCGTCGATCACCCACACGTACCCGCCGGCCGTGCTGACGCCCCATATTTCCGGGCGCGAAGGATGCGCGCGCAGCCCGCTGGGGGTTGGCCCCACAGGAATGACGGCCACGACATTCAGGCCCGCGAGATCAACGGCGGTTACCGTGCCGTCACCCGTATTGCCGACGTAGGCATACAAGCGCAAGCCCGGGCGCAACACCGTTGGGCGCTGTTCTTTGGCGACTTGGCGTGCCGCGCCCAGCATGATGAGAACTGCGGCCAGAAGCAGACGTTTATTGACGCGGGAATTCATGTGCTTTGAAAGGCTCGGCCGGCGGGGAAGCAGGCGCTCGCCGGACGCAGCTCAATTGATCTTCCTGTTCAGGACCGCGGCAATCTGCCGGATCTCGCCGATCAGCTTATCGAATTCATCCGGCAAGATGGATTGAATCCCGTCGGAGAGCGCTTTTTCCGGTTGGTGGTGGACTTCAACCAGCAAGCCATCGGCGCCGACGGCCACCGCCGCGCGGGAAAGCGGGAGCACTTTGTTGCGCTTGCCCGTGCCGTGGCTGGGGTCCACCAGGATGGGTAAATGGCTGCGGCTCTTGACCGCGGGCACCACGGCCAGGTCCAGCGTGTTGCGGGTGAAATCGCTGAAGGTGCGCACCCCGCGTTCGCACAGCATCACTTCGTAGTTGCCCTCGGCCATGATGTATTCTGCGGCCATCAGAAATTCATCCAGCGTAGCCGACATGCCGCGCTTCAGCAGCACCGGCTTGCGCGCGCGGCCGGCCCGCTTGAGCAGGGAGAAGTTCTGCATGTTGCGGGCGCCAATCTGGATGACGTCGGCATATTCTTCGACCAGATCCAGGCTTTCGTGGTCAATCGCCTCAGTGATGATGCCAAGGCCGAATTCTTTTCGAATCTGGGCCAGGATTTTCAGCCCCGGTTCGCCCAAGCCCTGAAAGCTGTAGGGAGAGGTGCGGGGCTTGAAGGCGCCGCCGCGGAATAGGCGCGCGCCGGAAGACTTGATGCGCGCCGCGACCGCGCGGGCCTGCTCCAAGCTCTCGATAGCGCACGGCCCGCCAACTAGCGCGATGGACCCGCCGCCCACGCAAACTTCGCCGGCCGCGGTGGGAATGCGGATCACCGTATCCTCTTCCTTCACGTCGCGGCTCACCAGCTTGTAGGGTTTGCTGACCGGGATGCACTCGGCCACCCCGGGCATGGTTTCCAGAATTCCCAGATCCACTGCGCCTTTGTTTCCGGTGATGCCGATGGCGGTGCGGATTGAGCCGGGGATCGGATGGGCTTTCAAGCCGAGCGTTTCAATCCGCTCGCAAACGGCGCGCACCTGCGTTTCACTGGCATGCGCTTGCATAACGACAAGCATGTTGATCAGCTCCCAAGCCGGTTGGGTCGCCCCATTTGCGAGGCGAGCCCTCCGGCAAACTGAAAATTTTACTTCAGGAAACTCCGCTGCGCCAATTCGACCGGCGCTTTGTGCCTCCTGGTTCCTTCACCTTGCCCAAACTGTTCAAAAAACAAAAAAGCCGCGAATTCGTTAGCGAATCGCGGCCGGAAACTCTGCCTGGCGTTGAGTGAACTTTCTCGTTACCCTCGCGCCGAAGGATCTCCCGGCCGCCTGCGCCAGCTGGCGTAGCGATAGCAACGGCAGGATCCGTATCGGCAATCGGAAAAATGCGCCATGATTTTGCCCACGCATCATCAATGAAAGCATGATTTCTGTCAAGCGCGGCGCCCCTCTGCGGTAGAATGCGGCCCGTGAAGCGCACAGTAGTTTTTCTTTCGGCCCTTGCTTTGCTCATGGTTACGCCCTCGCTCGCGCAAAACCGAGCGAGCAGCCGGGCTGATTTGGCGGTAAGCAACGCGGTCGAGCAAACAAGGCAAACCGTTCACTATGATCCAGCCTATGTCCGGATCCCTTATCCAGGCGGAGATCTGCCCATGGACCGCGGCGTTTGCACCGATGTGGTGATCCGGGCCTTTCGCGCGGCGGGGGTGGACTTGCAAAAGGAAATCCACGAAGACATGGCGGCGCATTTTACGGTCTATCCGCAACGCTGGGGAATGCGCGGACCGGATACCAGCATTAATCACCGCCGCGTCCCGAACCAGATGACGTATTTCCGCAGACAGAGGAAAGCCTTGGCGTTGCCAGTGCGGGCCGCGGAAGTGAAAGCGGCGATTTGATTGCCTGGGACTTGGGCGGGGGCGTCCTGCACATCGGGATCGCGGTAAAGGAGCGGACGCCGGACGGGCGTCCGCTGTTCGTGCACAATATCGGCCGGGGCGCGCGGATGGAAGACATCCTGTTTTCATGGAAAATCATTGGTCATTACCGCTTTTTCAACGACGAGGGGGACTCATAATGCGACGTGCAGGCTGGCTCGTTCTCGCAGTCGCCTTTTACGCATCTTCGGTTGCCGGCGCTCCGATTCATTACACGGTTTCCATGCCGCGACCGGAAACGCACTACTTCGAGGTCAGCGGTCGCATCGAGGGCGTTACCGGCCCGCAACTACGCCTGGTAATGCCGGTGTGGACTCCGGGCTCTTACCTGGTGCGCGAGTTTGCCCGTCACGTACAGGATTTTTCGGCAAGTTCTGAACGCAAGCCGCTGCTCTGGGAAAAGGTCGGCAAGAACGTCTGGCAGATTGAAACCGGCGGCGCTTCCGTCGTGGAGGTGAAATATCGAGTGTACGCCAACGATTTGGGCGTGCGCACCAGCGATTTGGATGACGAACACGCCTTTTTCAACGGAGCCAATCTGTTTCTCTATCCCGAAGGCCGCCTGCGCGAGCCCTACAAGCTCACGGTAGTTCCGAAGCCGGATTGGCAGGTGGCCACCGGGCTCGACCCGGCGCCCGGGGAAGCAAACACCTTCATCGCTCCCGACTACGATGTCCTGGTGGATTCACCGGTGGAGATGAGCCGGTTCGAGGCGCTCGAGTTTTCCGTGAACGGCATTCCGCACACCATTGCCATTCACGGCCCCACCCGATTCGACCGGGCGCGCATGGTGGGCGATGTGCGGCGCATCGTGGAAAAGCAAGCCGAGCTTTTTGGTGACATACCCTACAAACGATATGTATTCATTCTGCACGCGGGACTGGGTGGCGGGGGCGGACTCGAGCACTTGAATTCGACAGCCCTGCAAACCGGGAAACTGAGCTTCCGCAAGGAGCGCGACTGGGAAGGGTTTCTGTCGCTGGTCTCGCATGAATTTTTCCATTTGTGGAATGTGAAGCGCATCCGCCCGCAGGCGCTGGGCCCCTTCGACTATACCCGGGAAAACTACACACGCATGCTGTGGTTCAGCGAAGGCGTCACCGATTATTACGCCGACCTGGTGCTGGCCCGCGCGGGGCTGGTGACGCCGAAGCGCTACCTCAAGATGCTGGCAAAAACGATCTACACCTATCGTTCCACGCCGGGCCGGCTGGTGCAAAGTGCTTCCGCTGCCAGCTTCGACGCCTGGATCAAGGAATATCGCCCCGATGAAAACTCCGTGAACTCCAGAATCTCCTACTATGACAAAGGCTACATGCTGGGCTTGCTTCTTGACCTGGAGATTCGCAGCCGCACTTCGGGCGCGCGCAGCCTGGATGACGTAATGCGCTTCCTGAACGAGAATTTCGCCAAAAAGGGAACTGGGTTTCCGGAAGCGGAGTTTCCCCGCGTGGTCGAGCAGATGAGCGGCGCCGCCATGGACGCTTTTTGGGCCGACTACGTGGATGGCGTGAAAGAGCTGCCCTTTGAAGAATATCTGCAAAAGGCGGGCTTGCTGCTCGGAGCCAAGCCAGCGCCAGAAGAGGAAGATGACCGCGAGAAGCTCGATACCGTCTCGTTTGGAGTCTTGACCCAGGAGCGCGGCGGCAGGCTTTGGGTGGAGTCGGTTCCGACGGGCAGTCCGGCGGAGGCCGCAGGGATCAACGCCGGAGATGAGATTCTGACCCTGAATGGAATTCGCACTTCTGCTGCCGATTTTGCCGAACGCCTGCGCGACTTCAAACCTGGCGACGCGGTGCAGGTGGCCGTCTTCAGGAGCGACCGATTGCGCAATTTCACGGTAACCCTGGGACCACCACAGTTGGAGCTGGCCATCGCCCCCGTACCGCGGCCCACAGCGGCCCAGCGGCGGATATTCGCGGGCTGGTTTGGGGCCGATTTGGTGGCTCTTGCCCCGCAGCCCTAGCGGGCGGCTGAGTCTGCTTTCTTTCACAAAAACAGCTCCCTCACTGTGTTCGCGATTGCCAGCTTTTTCCCTCATACCCTGACACAAACCATTGACAAACCTCATACGCAAGCGTATGAGTGGCCTCACAACGGCTCAGGCGGGGCAAGCTGACATCAAAACCACCCAGGGTAACCCTGATGGGTTCTCCCTGTTCTCTATTTGTACGGGGGTTCACCCTCCTGAGTCATCGATGCAAGAACGTTTTTTCGAGTGGAGGGAACGAAATGAATTTTCGCCGCGTTCTAGTTGTTCAACTTGTGCTGTTCAGTTGTGCCTTGGCAGCGTTCGGTCAGTCGGCAACGTCCGGCAGCGTGGTCGGAACGGTCTCCGATTCGACTGGCGCCGCCATGGCTGGTGTTGAAGTTGAAATCACCAGCGCTGCCATCAATATCACCCGAAAGGCGACAACCGGCATTTCCGGGCAATATATTTTCCCTGATCTGGCTCCCGGAACCTACAAACTCCGTGTGGCGCATCAGGGCTTCCAAACGGCAACCGTTTCCGAATTAAGGGTCGAGGTTACGAAGACCTATACCATTGATTTCAAACTCGAGGTGGGATCCCTGTCGCAAACCGTCGAAGTCAGCGCAGAAGCTGCGGCGGAATTACAGACCACGCACGCAACAGTAGGTAACGTTCTGTCTGGCTCCGTCATGCCTCGCTTGCCCACCTTGACGCGGCAGGCCAATGAGTTGCTGACGCTGCAGCCGGGCGTGACGCCCGCCGGTGAGGTGACCGGATCCCGCGCCGACCAGAGCACTTTCACCCTGGATGGGATTGACGTTACCAACAACTCGGTGGGCGGTCTGGGAACGTTCGCGCAATTGCCGCAGGACGGCGTGGAAGAGTTCCGGGTGGGTGTCGCAAATCCGACCGCATTCAACGGCCGCGGCGCCGGCGGGCAAGTCGCCGTGATCAGCAAGCGCGGCGGCAGCCAGTTTCACGGGAACCTTTTCTGGTACCACCAGAATGACAACCTGAACGCGCATGACTGGGGAAGCAAACGCCTGGGGAAATTCACCACCGGACCGAAAGCGGGCCAAGACCGCGTGCCGGAACCGGAAACCAAGGACAACCGTTTCGGGTTCCGCGTAGGGGGGCCGATTTATCCCTGGTCGAACAAATTGTTTTTCCTGCTTCACTACGAGGGGCGCCGGTTCCCGCGGGCCAGCACGTTTACGCGCCTGGTGCCAACGGACACGCTGCGGCAGGGCGTTCTGCGCTTCCGCGATTCCGCGGGCAATGTGAATAGCTACACTATGGCCACGTCCACCGCCTGTGGGTCTGCAAGCAACTCCCCATGCGACCCCCGCGGCCTGGGCTTGAGCCCCTCCATCAGCGCCTTGTGGGCCCTGCTTCCTGCGGGGAACGATACCAGCCAGGGTGATGGCTTGAATACCATCGGTTACACCAGTACCGTCGGCAATCCGGTCAACAATGACTTCTATCGCGCCCGTCTGGACTACAACCTCAGCACGAATTGGAGCGCCGATTTCGCCTTCCAGTACTTCGGCAACCTGCAACAGAATACCGGGCTGCTGGATATTCGCAATGGAACCAACGCAAGCCGCGACACTGCGCCTACGCGGCAAAATTTCCTCAGCGCCGGGCTGCGCGGGCAAATCACTCCGACCATGACGGGGGAATTCCGGTTTGGGTGGGTCCGCCAGCGTACCGCGACGGACCGGTGGCGCCCCAACTTCACCGCGTCACAATTGGCCATTCCGGGCACCCAGACTACCGCGCAAAACCACACCCACATCGCGCTGGATCTGGGGGCGCTGGGCGGAACGCAGGACCTGTTGGGCGAACCCATTGACGCCGGCACGCAGGTGGCCCGCTTCCAAACCAGCGACAACCGCAACTTCCAGTGGAATGCGGATATGACCTGGACCAAAGGCAAGCACTTGTTTCAGTTTGGCGCGCACATTCTCTACTTGCCAACCCTGCATACCCGCGACGACAAAGTGGTGGGTTCCCTCGGTGCGCTGGTGGCCCAGTTGGATGCTATCGGAAACATCGTCGTACCTGCGACGTCGCGGCCCCGTGCCTGCAGTACCAGCATCACCACAAACTGCGTGACCACGGCCGACCAGCAACGCTGGAACCGTCTACTGGCCGTATCGTTGGGCATGGTGGATAACGTCAGCATCCTTGCTGTCCGCGACTCTCAGTTCAATCCGCTGCCATTCGGAGATTTGCTGGTTGCCGATACCAAGCTCTGGGGGCCGGAAATGTATTTCCAGGATGCCTGGCGGCTCTCCACGTCCCTTACGCTTACGCTAGGGGTTTCCTATGGCTGGCAAACCGCCCCCGTTGAAAAACTGGGCCGGCAGACCATCATGATTGATGCCGCCACCGGAACCCCGCTCACCGCGAACGGCTACTTAAGCGCCCGGCGGGATGCTGCCGCCGCCGGGCAGATCTTCAACCCGAACTTTGCTTTTGTTCCGATTCAGCAATCGCCCAACCAGAGCAGTGTTTTCAACGTGGATTGGAACAACATCGCGCCCCGGATTGCCGCGGCTTGGAATCCCACCTTCACTGACGGTCCGATGGGATGGATCTTTGGCGGTCGCAAGACCGTGGTCCGCGGGGGATTCAGTATTGTCTATGACCGGCAGAATACGGTGCAGAGCGTGATTATTCCCACGCTGGGCATCGGCTTTGGCCAGACTCTCAACGTGATCCCCCTGTGCGATGCGTCGGGCACCCCGGGCGCGGCTTGTTCCGCGGCCAGCACCAACCATATGCTCAGTTTCTTCCGCGTGGGTCGCGACGGCGCCATCCCGACGCCCACGGTTCCATCGCAGACCATACCCGTTTCCCCGGCCTGGGGTATCCGACCCGGCACTCCGCTTCCCCCGGCGGGCCAACCCTATCCCGCAAACGCGGTTTTGTTCTTCCCGGAAATTCTCTCCTTCCAAGTAGACCCGGATATTCAGGTCGGGAAGAACTACGCCATCGATTTTACCTGGCAGCGGGAAATGCCGTTCGACATGATCCTGGAATTCGGATACGTCGGCCGGTTCGCCCGCCTCCTGCCGCAAAGCATGAGTTTCGGCCAAATCCCGTACACTCACGTGGATCCCGCCTCTGGGCAGAGCTTCGCGCAGGCGTTTGATGCCGTTGCCCTGCAATTGCGTGCCGGCGTGCCTGCCGCCAGTGTCACACCACAACCCTGGTTCCAGAACAATGTCCCCGGGGGCACAGCCGCAATAGCGACCAACACCAACTTCGTCCCGGGCAACGCCGCCAACGTCATGGAAGCCATTGACCGGCTCCGCGTTCGCAACTTCCTCCAGCCGTTCAACAACTGGATGGTGCAAACGGCCTTTATGCGCGCCAGCACCGGCCGCTCCAACTACAACGCCGCGTTTCTTACGCTGAACAAGCGTATGTCCAAAGGCCTGATGTACACCGTGAACTACACCTTCTCGCGCTCCCTCGATCAGTTGGGCGCTATCCAGAACGCAGCCAGCGTGATGCCCAACAATTTCGATTTGGATGCGGAATATGGACCCTCGCCCTTCGACAACAGCCACCTGCTGAATGTGTTCGCGCTGTACGAACTACCGTTCGGCAAAGGCCGCTGGCTGAGCACCAGCAAGGGATGGCTGGATAAGCTGGCAGGCGGCTGGTACATCTCCAATATCTTCACCGCGCGCAGCGGTGATGCGCTCACGATGACCGAGGGCAGCCAGGTCTGGGGAGGCACGCGCTTCCTGGGCTTCAATACGGGCATGGTCCCGACCGTTAATCCGTTCACCTTCGGCAACACCGTTCGCGCCGGATATCCGGGCGGCGGCAGCGGAGGAACCGGGACCACGGCGAATCCGGCCACAGGCGGTTCCGGCTTGAACCTCTTCGCCAATCCCGACGCGGTGTTCACCAGCTTCCGCCGCGTGGAACTCTCGCGGGATGGCCGCTCGGGCCGCGCCAACCCGATTCGCGGTCTGCCGCGCTGGAATCTGGATGCTTCCATCGGCAAGAAGACCGCGGTCACCGAACGCGTGACCACGGTTTTCTCCGTGGACTTCTTCAACGTGACCAACCACGTGGACTTTAACAATCCTTCGCTGGACGTGAATAACCGTGCGGCCTTCGGCGTGATTACCGGCCAGTTCACTCCGGCAAACCGCACCGTGGGCAGCCGGTGGATTCAGTTGGGGCTGCGTATCGAGTTTTAGCGAATACCCCGTACTACGTTCAGGATGAAAGGGTTACGGGGAAGGGTCAAAAGTTAACAGGCCGCCTTTGCCGGCAAGTTCGCGTTGAACGAGAGCGCGATCCCTGACTGGCCCGGGCGGCCTATTTTTTCAGTTCTGGCCGGGCCTGAAACCGGACCCTGCCGTTCGGTAGTGGGTCAGTTTGAATTACAGGCGGGAAGCAAGGCTCTTGTCGGAGCTAAAGCTCCGACCCTCTATTTCAAACTGACCCACTCCCTGCGGTAATGCGAGACAGCATGGCAAAAGTCGGATAATATAAAGAGTCGCCGCTTCGTTGCACCGCGCGACCCCAAAGCATATCGAATGACACTCGCTGAAGACAAAAAGCCCATCGCATTACTCGACTACGACGACGAGGATGAATACCGGCCCGAGCCGGAGCAACCCAAAGGGCCTCCCTTCTGGAAGGATGGCTCGACGCGCATTGGCATTCACACCTCGATCGCCGGCGACATCACCGACGCGCTCGATTGCGCGAAGAACCTGGGTTGCAACGCGCTGCAAATCTTTTCTGCCAGCCCCCGCATGTGGCCGACCGGCGGAGGCACGCTGGTGCCCGCCGCGGTGGCCGCGCAATTCCGCGCGCGACGCAATGAACTGCAATTGGGGCCGCTGGTCATCCACGACAATTACCTTATCAACCTGTGCTCGCCGGACCGTGTTGTACGGGTTCGCTCGATTCAAACGTTTCACGACGAGATTGTCCGGGCGCTGGCTTTGGGCGCCGATTTTCTGGTGGCGCATCCGGGTTCGCCGCTGGGCGGCGACCGCCGCCGCGCCATGGGCGAGGTGGCGCAGGGAATCCGCGTGGCGGCGCGCGGCATGAAACTCGGCCATCTGCGCATCCTGCTGGAGAATACTTCGGGCATGGGCTCGGCGCTGGGCTTCCGCCTGGAAGAGTTGCGCACGATTATTGATGAGTGCCGTGGCCTGCCCATGGGGGTGTGCATCGATACCGCGCATGCATTCGAGGCCGGTTATCCCATCCACACCGCGGACGGCCTGGAAAAGACTTTGCAGGCCATTGAGAAGACGCTCGGTCTGCGCAACGTCCATGTGATTCACGCCAATGATTCCAAGACGCCTTTCGGCTCGCGCGTGGACCGGCACGCCCACATCGGAGAAGGGCAGATTGGACACGAGGCGTTCGAGCGCATCATGAACCATCCGCTGCTGCGCGGCCGGACGTTCATTCTGGAGACGCCGCTTGAGAAGCCGGGCGATGACCGCCGAAACGTCCGCACGTTGTGGAACCTGATGGGCCAGGAGCCGATTCAGGCACCCGATGCTCCCGATGGTTTCACCATGTATCGCAAGCCCGGGAAAGTGGCCGCCAAAAAGCGCACTGCAAAAGCAAAGGCCACGAAACCGGAGCGGGCAGGGAAGGCGCGCAGAAAACCAAGGCGGTGAGTTGGGATGGAAAGGGCGAGCCTGTGGGTTCGCTCGATCGGTGCAGGGGCAAAACGGGCGGACACCGGTCCGCCCCTACCATTTTCGGAGCTGGCAGTGGGGGAATATCAACCGCAGACAATTGAATCGAAGTGGCAGAAGATTTGGGAAGAACAGGGCGTATTCCATGCCGAGATGGATCCTGCGCGTCCCAAGTACTACGTGCTCGAAATGCTGCCGTATCCTTCGGGCACTTTGCACATGGGACACATGCGCAACTACACCATCGGCGATACGGTGGCCTGGTTCCGGCGCATGAACGGCTTCAACGTGCTTCACCCGATGGGCTTCGATTCCTTCGGCATGCCTGCGGAGAACGCGGCCATCAAGCACGGGGCCGATCCACGCACCTGGACCAACAGCAATATCGAAGAGTTGAAACGCGCCTGCCGGCGGTTCGGCTTCAGCTACGACTGGCGTCGCGAACTCAGCACCTGCGAGCCGGAGTACTACCGCTGGAATCAGTGGTTTTTCCTGCGCATGCTGGAAAAGGGCCTGGCTTACCGCAAACGCAGCCGCGTGAACTGGTGTACGAAGTGCGCCACGGTTCTGGCCAACGAGCAGGTGGTGAACGGCGGCTGCTGGCGCCATGAAGATACCCCGGTGGAAGCGCGCGAGATCGAACAGTGGTTCCTGAAAACCACCGCCTACGCCGAGGATCTGCTAAAGGGCATCGAAGAGCTGGCCGGAGGCTGGCCGGAACGCGTGCTGACTATGCAGCGCAACTGGATCGGCAAATCCCAGGGTGCACGCGTGCGCTTCCCGGTGGATGGGTCATCCGGCGACGTGATTGAAATCTTCACCACGCGCATCGACACCGTTTATGGTTCATCGGCCATTATCCTGGCGGCCGAGCATCCCCTGGTGGGCAAGCTGCTCGACGCGGCGCCCAATCGCGGTGAGCTTGTCCCGCAGGTTCAGAAGCTGCGTTCGCTGGTGAAGACGGCGGATATCGCCACCGCGGAAAAGGAAGGCGTTTTCCTGGGCCGCTACGCGGTGAATCCTTTTTCCGGCGAAAAGCTGCCCATCTGGGCCGCCAACTTTGTGCTGATGGGATATGGCACCGGGGCCATCATGGCGGTGCCCGCGCATGACCAGCGCGACTTCGAATTCTGCAAGAAGTACGATTTGCCGGTTCGCGTGGTGGTGCAAAACGCTGACGGTTCGCTGGATGCCGCCCGGATGACCGAAGCATTTGACGACCATGAAACAGGAACGCTGGTTGCTTCGGGACCCTACAACGGATTGTCGGTAGAGGACGCGATCACCCGAATGACCGCGGACGCGGAAGCGCGCCGCTTTGGGCAAGGTGAAACCGTTTTTCGTTTGCGCGACTGGGGTATTTCGCGGCAACGGTATTGGGGGACGCCGATCCCCGTGGTGTACTGCGACAAGTGCGGGATGGTGCCGGTGCCGGACGCCGAACTGCCCGTGATTCTGCCCGCAAACGTGGCGCTTACCGGGATGGGCGAGTCGCCGCTCGCGCAAGTGCCGGAATTCGTCAACGTGAAGTGCGGGAAATGCGGCGGCCATGCCCGGCGCGAAACCGACACCATGGATACCTTCATGGATTCGTCGTGGTATTTCTACCGCTACACCGACAACAAGAATGATCAGTCCCCGTTTGATCCGGCGATTGTGCGCTACTGGTTTCAGATCGATCAGTACATCGGGGGCATCACGCACGCCATTCTGCACCTCATCTATTCCCGGTTCTTCTGCAAGGTGATGCGCGACCTGGGCCTGGTGAATCACGGCGAGCCGGTAAAGCGGCTGTTCACCCAGGGCATGGTGCTCAAGGGCGGAGTAGCCATGTCCAAATCCAGGGGCAACGTGGTGGGCGCTCTCGATATGGCTGGACGCTACGGTTGTGACACGGCGCGCGTCTATACCCTGTTCGCCGCGCCGCCGGAAAAGGACATGGAATGGAGCGAGCAGAGCATCGAAGGCTGCTGGCGCTTCCTGCAAAAAGTTTTCCGCCTGGTGGATAAGCATGCCGGCCGGCTGCGCTCGGCCGCACCCGGCTCCAAGCCCCCTGCCAACGAAAAAGAAAAATCGCTGCTCCGCAAGGCGCACCAGACTCTCAAGCGGATTTCGGCGGACTATGAATCTCGCTGGCATTTCAACACCTGCGTTTCCGGCTTGATGGAACTGGTGAACCTGCTGCAGGAATGCGAGCCCCTTGAGGAGATCGCACCGGAGGTGCTGAAGGAGACCGTCGAGCTGCTGATCTTGATGCTGGCGCCGATGGCCCCGCATGTATCTTCCGAATTGTGGGAAATGATTGGCCACGAGGATCTGCTGGTACGGGCATCCTGGCCCAGATACCGCGCAGATCTGGCGCAGGACGAGGAATTCGAGGTCGTGATTCAGATTAACGGCAAAGTGCGCGGCAAAATCGTGGTGAGCGGCGGCTTAGGCGAGCAGGAACTGCTGGCCCGGGTGCGCGCCGAGCCATCGGTGGCGCAGCACATGGATGGCAAGAGCATTGTCAAGTCCGTCGTGGTGCCCAATAAGCTTGTGAATCTGGTGGTGAAGTAGGCGGACCGAATGTAGGGTCAACAATCGTCAGCATAATAGTAAGTTCGCGGACCAAAATTCGCGGGAAAATTGCTGTCTGGGATTCTGTTGGCCCTGAGGAAACGAATGAGCACACCGGGCGGGATTGTGGTACTCGATTTTGGCGGGCAGTATACGCAATTAATCGCCCGGCGCATCCGCGAGCAGAATATTTTCTCCGCGATCCTTCCGTGTTACGCATCCCTGAAGGAGATCCAGCAGTATGAGCCTTGCGGCCTGATCCTGAGCGGCGGGCCCAGTTCGGTGCACGAAGCGGCGGCCCCGGCCTGCGATCCTGCGGTGCTGGAGATGGGGATTCCCGTCCTGGGGATTTGCTATGGCTTGCAGTGGATCGCGCACACGCTCGGCGGAGAAGTGCGCCGCGCCACGCGCAACGAATACGGGCCCGCGCAATTGGATTTGCGCGACGGCTGCGCCTTGTTCGATGGCCTTCCTTCCACCTTGAAAATCTGGAATAACCACGGCGACGACGTGCTGCGCATTCCCGCGGGATTTCAGGTTTGCGGCGAAACCAACCGCGTCATCGCGGCCATGGAAAATCCGCAGCGAAATATCTATGCGGTGCAGTTTCATCCCGAGGTGCGCCACACCGACCGCGGCGAGCAGATCCTGCGCAATTTTGCCGTGAACATCTGCAAGGCGAAGCGCAATTGGAGCGGGGAAGCGTTCATTGCGGAAACCGTCGAACGCATCCGGCGGCAGGTGGGCTCCGAGCGCGTGCTCTGCGCCCTTTCCGGCGGCGTGGATTCCGCGGTGGCTGCGGCGCTGGTGCACCGGGCCATCGGCGGGCAACTGGTGAACGTGTTTGTGGATACCGGAGTGCTCCGCAAGAACGAGTTCCGCGACACTCTGGAATTGCTCCGCGTCAAGTTGGGGTTGAACGTGATGGGGGTGGATGCGTCGGAGCGGTTTATGGCGCAGCTTGCCGGAGTCAGCGATCCCGAGGAGAAGCGCAAACGCATAGGACGTGAATTCATCGCTGTGTTTGCCGATGAAGCGAAGAAGTTGGGTGACATCAAGTTTCTGGTTCAGGGCACCTTGTATCCGGATGTGATCGAATCAGTTTCCGTGAAGGGGCCTTCGGCGACCATCAAGACCCACCACAACGTGGGCGGCCTTCCGGCCGTAATGCCGTTTGTGCTCATCGAACCCTTGCGCGACTTGTTTAAGGATGAGGTGCGCCGCTTCGGCAAGGAACTGGGATTGCCGGACGTAATGCTCACCAAACATCCATTTCCCGGACCCGGGCTGGCGGTGCGCCAACTGGGCGAAGTCAGCAAGGAAAAACTCGAGATTCTCCGCGAGGCCGACGCCATTGTTGTGGAGGAGATTCGTGCGGCAGGTTTGTACGAATCTACCTGGCAGGCGTTCGCAGCCCTGCTGCCGGTCCGCAGCGTTGGGGTGATGGGAGACGAGCGCAGCTATGGCTATACCACTGTGATTCGCGTGGTGGAGTCGGAAGATGCAATGACCGCCGATTGGAGCCGCCTGCCGCAGGACTTGCTGGCTCGCATGTCCGTCCGCATTACCAACGAAGTGAAGGGCGTGAGCCGTGTAGTATACGACATCACTTCAAAACCTCCCGGCACCATTGAATGGGAATAATGCGAGCTGGTTGGCGGGGGCGCGGAGGTCATTGGCGGATCGTGATGGCTTGCGATGGAAAGACACCACCACCACAGCGGCGCGAAACGATTCGCATCGCGGCAAAATTCCCCCTGCGTAGGGAGAGAAAGAAGAAAGGCGCGCCTTAGCGGCGTGCCATCTTCTGTGCGAGGAAGAAAATCAGCTTTCGGTCGCCTTCCTCTACCTTGCTCAGGATGCGCCGAAAACGATTCAGGAAGCGGGCATCCTTGCCGGTGCTGCCCCAGACAATATCGTCTGCGGAGCGGCGGCGGGGAAGCGCCGGCAACTGAGGCGGTTCTTCGCCGTCATAGAACAGTTGGTAGAGTGGGACTTCGAGAGCGCGCGCCATTTTCTCGAGAGTCTCGATAGCCGGAACCGTGTGGCCATTCTCGACGCGAGAAATATAGCAGCGCAACAACCCAGTGCGCTTTTCAATATCGCCCTGAGAGAGTTTTTTTTCTTCACGCAGTTGGCGTAGCCGATCACCAATAATCATACGCGTTACTATATCTAATGAGTTTACGGTATTGCAAGAGGAAAGTGGAGAATCCGCCCATTTTGTTGAGGAAAACTCCTGCAAACGGCCCTGCTGGCGTTTCACTTTGCAACAAGGAAGCGGCTCGCGGGCTGGGAAACCGTGGTGCACAAACGCGCAAAGGGATGTAACCTAATACAGATGAGGCACGTCCCAAAACCCGAGAGCAGTCCCGGAGGTATTTCACAGGTGGCGGCGCGCGCATTGAACCTCGGGTCGCAAGTCGTTGCTCCTGGTGCCCTTAGCAAGGGCGGAGGACGCCAGCGGGACCCCGCGACCATCGCGGCCGAAAGGGAGTGCGTTCGCCGGGCGCAGAAGGGGGACGTCCGGGCCTATGAAGACCTGGTGCGGCAGCATCAGCAGCGGATTTTCGCGGTGGCCAGCGGGGTCCTGCGCCGGAACGAGGATCTGGAAGATATCGTCCAGCAGGTCCTGCTGAAGGTGTACCTGTCCCTGAAGCGGTTCGACCTGCGATCGTCGTTTTCGACGTGGCTCTATAAGGTCACGGTGAATGAGTGCCTGGACTACCTGCGCAAGAAGAAAGTGCGCAAACTGGTGTACGAAGCGGATATGACCGAAGAGCAGGCCGACCAGTTGAATATTCTAGAGGACGCCGGCCAGGCGCAAACGATCAACGCCAGCCGGCGGGTGGAACTGCAGCAACTTCTGGATAGCCTGCTCGCGCATCTGCCCCAGGAAGAGCAGTTAATGCTGTTTTTGAAGGAAGTCGAAGGCCTGACCGTGGACGAGATTGGCGAAGTTCTGGATATGAATGTAAATACCGTGAAGGTTCGTATGTTTCGCGCGCGCGGAAAGCTAATGGAAATCTATCGCCGGCGCGTAGCGCGACAGGCGGAAGGGCGTCGCGCATTTAGGACCGCAACGGGAGAAGGGAGCCTGACGTGACCTGTCGAATGTTGGAAAACCGGCCGGAGATCCTGGAGGACTATCTTGCAGGTGCTCTAGACCGTCAGGAAACGGACCAGTTGGATCTGCATCTGGTCGCCTGCTCCGAGTGCCGCGAAGGGCTGGCCGATGCACGTCAGGCCGGCGATTTGCTGCGGCATGCCTACCCACCGGCCGCGGAGGCAAGCGCGGCGTTCTGGACCCGGCTGGGAGCGCACCTTCGCGCCGAAGAGGACCGCAGGTCCGGTGGGGACTTCTGGCGCTCAGTGGAGCAACTAGCATGGCGTCTTTCCTTTGGCGCTGCCGCCCTGGTGATGTTGCTGCTGGGGATAGTGATTGGAACGCAGTTGCCTCCGCAGACGTCGGAGAGTATGGGGGTACGGGCTGAATCTCGAGATATTTTTCCGGAACCCGGAGACCAGGTTGCGGATAGCAATGAAGTCTTGGTGGATCTGGCTTCCGCTTCTTCGAGGAATGGAAGGTAAGCGATGAACCGAAGAGCCTTTCTTGTTGTTGGGATGGTCTTCGTGCTTGGCGTTGCCGCCGGCGCGATGGGCTTCTACCTGGCTAGCAGTCGCGTGTTCGCAAACAAGAGAATGAGCGTCGTGGACCGGCTCACAATGGAAGTTTCGCTGAGTCCGGAGCAGCAGCAAAAGGTGACGTCCATCCTGGAAGAGACCAAGAAGCAGTACAACCTGATTTATGATCCGATTCGCCCGCAAATGGAGTTGGTGCGCCAGGATGGCCGACAGAAAATTCGGGCCCTCCTCACTCCGGAACAATTGCCCAAGTTCGAAGAGCACCTGCGGCGGATTGACGAGGAACGCGCGAAGCGCAAATAAAGACACTCCGCGGTTATTCTGTTATCCAGACAAGAAAACGCAAGGGAGAAGACTGCCATGGGGTTGATGAATCGTGCCAGGGAAATGTGGAAGCGCTCCGTTCTGCACCGGACCATGCTGGTGGCGCCCCCGGTTGTGCTGCTGCTGGCGCTGGGGTTGTGGAAGTTCGGTGGCACTGGAGCCATCCAGTACTACACCGCGAAAGTGGAAAAGGGCGACATCTCGCAGGTGGTTTCTTCGACGGGAACCATTAATGCGGTGACCATGGTGCAGGTGGGCTCGCAAGTTTCAGGCACCATCGCGCAGCTCTTCGCGGACTTCAATTCCCAGGTGCAGAAGGGGCAGGTGGTCGCGCAAATTGATCCGTCCCTGTTTCGCGCTCGGTTGATGCAGGCGGAAGCGGACCTGGAAAACTCCCGGGCCAACGTTCGGGGCCTGGAGGCGCAGATTGAAACGCAAAAGGCAGATATGCTGGCCGCGGCCGCCAGCGTGGATCGCGCCCGCGCGCAACTGACGGAAGCCCGGCTGAACATGGGACGCACGACCGAGCTCTTCACCCAGGGCATCGTCGCCGCTTCACAAAAAGATTCCATGCAGGCTACCTATGACGGGGCAGTTGCCGGCCTGAAAGTGGCCGAAGCCCAGGCGGAGCAATCCAAAGCGCGCCTGAAATCCATGCAGGCGCAAGTGGATCAGGCCAAAGCGCAGGTTTCTCAGCGCAAGGCTTCCGCGGAACTGGCTCGGGTGGATCTGGGCCATACGACCATCATGGCGCCGATTGACGGCACGGTGATCGCCCGCAACGTGGACGTGGGCCAAACCGTGGCCGCCAGCCTCAGCGCGCCGACGCTTTTCATGATCGCGCAGGATCTGACCAAGATGCAGGTGTATGCCAAGACCGACGAGGCCGATGTCGGCAAGATTCGAGTCGGCGCCATGGCCACGTTCCGCGTGGATTCGTTCCCGCGGGACACTTTCCGCGGACGGGTGGTGCAGGTCCGCATGAACGCCACCACGGTGCAGAACGTCGTCACGTACGACACCATCATTGAATTCGATAACCCGGAAAAGAAATTGTTTCCGGGAATGACCGCGTACGTCACCGTCCCGATTGCCTGGGCCAATGATGTGGTGAAAGTGCCGAACGGCGCGCTGCGCTTCAAGCCCGAAATCAGCGACGACGAGCGCAAGGCGCTCTACGAGAAGAATGGCATCCCCGTGGAAGAGGCGCGTGGGAGCCGCCAGGGCGGCCAGCGGCCGTCTGGGGGAGGCGGCGGAAACGGCCAAGTGGGCGGAGCGCCCGGTGGAGGCGGTGGCGGGTTTGGCGGTGGACGTCCTGGTGGCGGTGGCCCGGGCGGCGGGGAAGGTATGCGCCGCATGGGCGGCGGGCGCGAGCAGGGCGGCGTGGTCTGGAAAATGGACGCCGGAAAGAACTTGGTGCCGATTGCAGTCAAACTGGGCGTGACCGATTTCAGCTTCACCGAAGTGAAGGAAGGAAAGCTGCAACCGGGTGACGAACTTCTGATTGGGCAGTCCAACGCTCGAAGCACAACGGCACAGCAGCAACAACAGGGTCTAGGAGGCCGCCCGGGGATGGGCGGACCTGGCGGCGGCCCGGGTGGCGCCGGGGCTATGAGGCGCTTCTAACCTCGCAGATCTATGGAAAACGCTGCCGTCATGACACAAACAGGCGCTACATCTTCAAGCGGAACAGCCGTAATCCGGCTGGACCATGTCCACAAAACCTATGAACTCGGCGAAGTGCAGGTGCATGCACTGCGCGGCGTGTCGTTGGAAGTGCAGTCGGGAGAATTCGTCGCGGTGATGGGAGCCTCCGGCTCCGGCAAGTCCACGCTGATGAACATTGTTGGAGCGCTGGATAAACCCAGCAGGGGCCATTACTACCTGGATGGCACAGACGTTTCGCAGCTTTCCAAGACGGAACTGGCGCGGATTCGCAACCGCAAAATCGGGTTCATTTTTCAGCAATTCAATTTGCTGAAGCGAACCTCAGCGCTGGAAAACGTGGAGTTGCCCACCATCTACGCGGGCTTGCCGCCGGAAGAGCGCGAAGCGCGCGCCAAGGAAGCATTGAAGATCGTCGGGCTGTCCGACCGGTCTGATCACTACCCCAGCCAGCTATCCGGAGGACAGCAGCAGCGGGTGGCCATTGCCCGGGCGCTGGTGAATCGTCCCGCCATCCTGCTGGCCGATGAGCCTACGGGAAACCTGGATAGCCGCACCAGCGTGGAAGTGATGGACATTATTCAGCGCCTGAACGAAGAGCAGGGCTTGACGGTGGTGCTGGTCACGCACGAGCACGATATCGCCCAGTACGCCAGGCGCGCGCTGGAATTTCGCGACGGGCGGGTGCGCAAAGACTACTTGATCGAGAATCGCCTGATGGCGCGGGATGTTCTGCCCACGCTGAAGAGTATCGGCGATGAAGACGAAGAAAATGGCGATGGCGACGGAGCGTAGGAGGGGTGGATGGACTTCATGAGCACGCTGCGACTGGCGCTCACGGCGCTGGCGCGCAACAAAATGCGTTCGTCGCTCACCATGCTGGGCATCATCATCGGCGTGGGCGCGGTGATCGCCACGGTCAGCATCGGCCAGGGCGCCGAGGCCATGATCCAGGAAGGCATCCAGAGCATGGGCACCAACGTGGTGTTCATCGGCTCCGGCAACATGCGCGCCGGGGGCATGCGCATGGGATTCGGCCAGACCAAGACGCTGGTGGTCGAGGATATGCACGCTATCCTGCGCGAGATCCCGTTGATCAAAGAAGCCGCACCGCTGGTTTCCAATCGCGTGCAGGTGGTTTACGGGAACCAGAATTGGAATACCAACGTGCAGGGCACTACCCCCAATTATTTCGGCATCCGCAAGTGGGGCGTCACTTCGGGAACGATTTTTACCCAGGATGAAGTCGATTCCGCCGCCAACGTGTGCATGATTGGCACTACGGTGGCCAAGTATCTGTTTGGGGAGGAAGAGCCCACCGGAAAAATCATTCGCATCCGCAACCTTCCGTTCCGCGTCGTTGGTCTGCTGGAAAGCAAGGGCCAGGGCGCGATGGGCGACGATCAGGATGACCGCATCTTCGCCCCCTATACCACCATCCAGCGCAAGATTTCCGGCATCACTTGGATTCAGTATATCAGCGCTTCGGCCGTAACCCCGGAAGCCTCGGTGGCCGCGGTCCCGGCGATCGAGTCCCTGCTGCGCGAACGGCACCGCATTTCAAGCGTGGCCGAGGATGATTTCTTCGTGCGCACGCAGTCGGAGACCGCGGATTTGTACCGCCAGACCAGCCAGGTGATGACGTGGCTGCTGGGTTCGGTGGCGGCCGTTTCCCTGGTGGTCGGTGGGATCGGTATTATGAACATCATGCTGGTATCGGTTACCGAGCGCACCCGCGAAATCGGCGTGCGCATGGCGGTAGGCGCCACCGAAACTGATGTGCAGCAGCAATTCCTGGTGGAAGCGCTTACGCTCACGATCATGGGGGGCTTAGTAGGAATTCTGGCGGGGCTGGGTGGCTCGGCCATGATCAGCAATCTGCTGAGCTGGCCCACGCTGGTATCTCCCACGGCGATGGCCGTTGCCGGTCTGGTATCGGCCGGAATCGGAATCTTCTTCGGTTATTACCCCGCGCGCAAAGCCGCGCAACTCGATCCCATCGAAGCCCTGCGCTTCGAGTAACGAGCCTGCCATATTTTTCACAAAAGTGGCGAAATACAAGCGTGTTTCGCGCAGGGTTGAATAAAGAGGTTCTTCGGCCAAAATCAAGACACAGTTTACTGGGAAGGTTCGGGCGCGACCATGCTGCACCCGTAAAGAACCTGAGCTAGAAGGGAATGTCTTCGTCCGTCACTTGCGGCTCGGGACCCAGATCGTCTGCTGGTGAGCCGCCCATGTCGCCCGCCTCGCCGCGCGCGCGCGGTGCGCCGAAATCATCCGCTGCAGCGCGGCCGCCTCCTTCGCCCTTGCTGCCCAGCATGCGGAAATTGTTGCAGACGATTTCAAACGACGTGCGCTTGTTGCCTTCCTTATCCGTCCATTCCCGCGATTGGATGCGGCCTTCCAGAAAGAGCAGGGAGCCTTTCTTCAGGTATTGCTGGGCAATCTCTGCTTGCTTGCCCCACACCACGATCTTGTGCCACTCAGTGCGTTTCTGCCGCTCGCCGCTCTTGTCCTTGTAGCTTTCATCCGTGGCCATGCTGAAATTGCACACCGCCTGGCCGCCCGAGGTGTAACGGGTTTCCGGATCGCGTCCCAGGCGGCCCACGAGAATCACTTTGTTGACAGACATAAAACTCCCCTCAGTGCCGCTGTAATGAATTGCGCATGATCGAGTGGTCTGAGATAAGACCACATCCTGCGAACAATGGTCAAGTTGGCTGAAAGAAGCCGGGTGGCCTATTCCCGCGGGGCGGTGACGCCAAGATCTTTCATTTTGGCGCGCGCCTTGCGCTCGGCCTCGGTGCCGGGATGGCGGCGAATCACTTCGCGCAGTTCGCGGAGTCCCGCAGTGCGCTGACTCAATTCCAGCAGCGCCATGGCCTTCTTATAACGGGCATCGGCGAGCTTGAAGCTCTTCGGGTAGGTATCCAGAACTTTGTCGTATTCCGCGGCGGCTTGAGCAAACTGCTTCTCGTTGAAAAGGATTTCCCCCAGATAGAACTGGGAATTGGAAGCAAGGTCCGCATCAGCAAAGTACTTCAGGTAATCAGTGAACTGCTGGCGTGCAAGGTCATACTTTCCACCCATGAAATCACGCAAGGCGTTGGAATAAAGGACGTCCGCTGATTGCGGCGCTCCGCCTGGGGCATTGGGATCGCTGGGCGCGCCAGCGACGGGCGTCCCGCCGGCAACCTTTGCGTCGAGCGACTGAACCACGCCTTGCAGGTCGGTCAATTGCTGGGAAATCTTCCCAAGGCGCACCTTCACCTCTTCCAGATTGTCGGCCAGGCTCTGCGTCTGCGTGGCTAGCGTATCCATGCGCGCGCCGGAATTAGCCTGCACGTCCTGAATGCTTTTCTGCAGGGAGCCCATGGTAGTGTTCAGGCGGTTCGTGGCGTCCAGTTGCTGCTCGACCAGAGTCTTCAAGACTGCATGTTTTTCATCCACGCTGCGCTGCAAATCGCGCTGCGCCTGCAGGAGCCGCGTCACGTCCTGCTGGATCTGAATGATTTCTTTGGCCACCGCGCTCACCGGCACGGGGCTCAGCAGCAGTCCCAGCACACCCCCGAGGAGGATAGAAGCCCCCACCATCAGAATCCATCGGATACGCACGTGCTACCTCCTCTTTGAAAAAAAACGGGCCGCGATCGTTTCATCAAGCGCGGCCCGGATGAGTAATTTTCCTTACCGCGCCATCACGATATGCGCGCGGCGGTTCTGCTGCCAGCAATCTTCTGTGCTCTGGGTGCAGAAGGGGCGCTCCTTGCCCCAGCTAACGCTGTCAATGCGGTCCGCGGAGACGCCCAGAGAAATCAGAAACTGGCGGGCAGCTTGTGCGCGGCGGTCGCCGAGCGCCAGATTGTATTCGGTGCTGCCGCGTTCGTCGCAGTGGCCTTCAATGGAAATCTTGATCTGCGCGTACTGGCGGAGGAACTCGGCGGTGCGGGCAAGCGCCGCCCGGCCGTCGGTGCGGATATCCGCTTTGTCGAGATCGAAATAGGCATCCTGCACATTGGCGCGGAACAATTCTTCAATGGAGGCGGAGGGTTTCGGAGTTTCCGTACGCGCAGGCGGAGCGGAAACAGTGATGCGGACCGAAGAATCCTGCGAGCCGCCCGGTCCTTTGGCCGTGATGGTATACGTGGTGGAATCCGCCGGGCTCACGCGGGTGGAGCCTTCCGGCGAGACCCGGCCCACGCCGGGAGTCAGCACCAGTTCAGTGGCGTCGGTGGAAGACCAATTCAACGTCAGAGATTCTCCACGCTGGATAAATGTTTGCGAGGCTTGCAACGTCACCGTTGGGCGCGGTGGGGGCGGCGCAGGCCGCGACTCGACGGGCGGAGTCGGCGCCTGCTGGGGCTTGCTTTTGCAAGCAACGCCGAACATGGCCAGGGCCATTATCGCAATTGTGAGGGCGCCGCGGGTCATCAAGCTGGATCGCATTCTCTAGTGCCTCCTCAGGTTTGTTTTCCAGGCCGTTGCGGAAAAAGAAATCGTGGACGTAAAATTCATCGTAACACAATTACGTGCGCTTATTTCCGTTTTTCGGTGCGTTTTTTCTTTGACCGCTTCCAATCTCTAACTACCGTGGCGACCAATTCGGCGACTCATTATGCCCCTGAGTGGTCAATTGCCGGGCATTCGAGCCGTCGGCGAGCATGGACCAGATTTGCCGTGTTCCGGTTCGCGTGGATTCAAAAACAATGTGCCGCCCGTCGGGAGCCCAGCTTGGCCGCTCGTTGCGCGCGGCATCGCGGGTCAGTTCCACAATCTGCCGCGTGGCCACATCCATCACGTAAATATCGTAGTTCCCAGTGGGTCGCCGCCAACTGAAGGCCAACAATTGGCCATTGGGCGACCAGGCCGGGTCAATTACATAACCCATGTCCGGCAACGCTAATTTTTCGACGTTCGAGCCATCCGAATTCATCAGATAAAGTTGCGGGATTCCACCGCGGTCACTGACAAAGGCAATTTGCTGGCCGGTCTTGGGATTCCACGCAGGACTGGTATCGGCGCCTGCCGAAAACGTGACTCGCCGCAGGTTCCCTCCGGTTGAATCAATCATGAACAGTTCGGGATCGCCATGCATGCTGGACATGAAGATCACCTTCGAGCCATCCGGAGACCAGGCGGGCGAACTGTTCGTGCCCCGGTACCGCGCAAACGCCACCGGGCGCCCCGTTTCCAGGGAGTGCATGCAGATTTGCGCGCTGGTAACCCCACCAGCCGTGGCATAGCAGGTAAACGCGATGCGCGTCCCGTCCGGCGACCAGCGCGGGGTGAGCGAAATGGAGCGCAGGGAAGTCAGTTGGCGCTGATTGGCGCCGTCGGCATCCATCGCCCAGACTTCTTTCGTCCCGGTGCGGTTGCTCACAAACGCAATCTGAGTGCTGGCAATTCCTGCAAGGCCGCCGCTAAGCAGGGAAACAATCTCGTCCGCGAACTGGTGCGCGAACCGCCGGGCATCCGCCTCGGTGGAGTCGCCGCGGTAGCGCTTGGCCAAAGCCGCCGGAGCCGCGGCATTGCGGACATCGTAAAGCCACGCCTCTATGATCAGCTCGTTGCCACGCACTTCCAGGTTGCCGAAATCCACGAAATGCGCCCCCGCAGGAGGCGCGTTCCATTCTTCGTGGCGGAGCTGGCCAGGCACGCTGGGAGCCTGCAAGGGAAAGAAACTTTTGCTCACCAATTCAAGGATGCCGCTGTACTCCAAGTCAGCGGAAAGAACATCGCTGAAAGTCCTGGCCACTCCCTGCGCGGCAGGATTGCGAGCGGCAAAATCCGCAGACGCTACGCGCGCTTTCTCAACGCCCAGCCCGGTGCCGGTGCGAAACCAGTCTTGGGCCGCTGCTGGGCGCGCGCCCAGCAAGCTTCCCGCCGCCAATGTCAACACGCCCAGGATACGAAATCGTTTCCAGCCCTTTGCCATTCTCATCCCTCAGAAATGCGAAGCGGTCTCGCAAGTTTTGTCTTACCGCTTGAACTCAAACCAAAACTCTACGTTCACCACAGACCCACTGTAGCCCGAAGGCAGCCGTTCCACCGGACTGGAATCCAGCACCGCGCGGCGCGCCGAATAATCCACCGACGCATACCCGCTTGATTTCAAAATCTGAATATTGGCCAGCGTGCCGTTGGGCAGAATCTGAAACGTGATGACTACGCGCGGCGCCCAGCGGATGGAGGGCTCGATGGAAGATTGCAGCCAGTTGCTGCTGATCTTGCGCCGAACCGCTTCCACGTACCACGGATAGCGCGATCCAAACTCGCCGCTCCCACCCCCCGACATGGCCAACCCGCCCTGCGTTTGCCCCGCCACGGTGAACTGGTTGTATTGCACCGAGGGCGCGCCTCCCGCGCCGTAGGGTACGGCGTTCGGCGGGGGCGTGGCGTCATCCTCGAGCACCTTGGAAGGCCGGGTCACGTATTTGGGTGTTTTGGACTTGCTGAATTCCGGAATGGACTTCGCGTCGGCGGGCTTCACTTCCGGTCTTGGCTCGCTCTTGTAAAGTCCCTTGGTTTCATCTACCACGCGGCTAGTCGTCACGGCATCCGGCCGGGGCAGGGGAACGCCGCCGATACTTTTCACCAGGCCCACACTGATGGCGCCGCCGCCGACGCCGCCCCACGATTCGCCCCGCGGGGAGAAAAAACCAGCCAGGGCTACCCCCACAATCAGCGTGACGTGCATGGCCAAGGAAAAAACCATGGCCTGCTGCAGGCTGGGGATGCGGGTTGTATCGGCGTAGCTCATGGTGAGCATTCGCTCAATTCTTGGCGCGCGTGCCGATCGGCTCGGTGACCACGCTTACATTTTCGATGCCGGATTCGCGCAGCGCGTCTACCACGGTGGCCCAGCTGCCGAAGGGCACCGTCGCATCGCTGCGGACGTAGACGGCGCGGGCCCGGGCATTGGGCGATTGCTCCATAATCTTCCGGCCCAACTCGCGAATATTCACCGGCTCGTTTCCCAGGTAAACCCGCTGAGCGCGATCAATGGTGACCACCAGCCGGTCTTCGCTGATTTCCTTGACGGTCTTGGTCTTGGGCAGTTCGACTTCGATGCCGGACTGCAGGATGGGCGCCGTGATCATGAAGATAATCAGCAGCACCAGAACCACGTCCACAAAAGGCACGATATTGATATCGGAAAGGGAAGTGCCGGCTCGGCGATCAAATTGCGGCATTTTTTGCCTCTCTTCTACTATACGGTGTAATGCTTCTCGATTTGAGCGGCAAACTCGGCGGCGAAGTTGTTCAGCCGCGTGGCGAAATCCTTGATGTCGTGCAGGAAGTAGTTGTAGGCGATGACCGCGGGAATCGCGGCAAACAAGCCGGCCGCGGTGGCGATCAGCGCTTCGGCGATGCCCGGGGCCACCGCCCGCAGGCTAGCCGCGCCTGCGGTGCCCAGTCCCATGAAGGAATTCATGACGCCAAAAACGGTGCCGAAAAGCCCGATAAACGGAGTCACCGAACCGGTGGTGGCCAGCCACGGCATCCACTGCTCCATTTTGTGGATTTCTTCGGTGGCCACAAGCTGCATCACCACGTGGATTGCGTTCATACTCCTGATTTTGCGCGGCTCCGGGTTGTTCCCCGTTATCTGGCTGGCTAGTTCGTGGTAGCCGGCAGCATACACTGCGGTCAGAGGTGACGCTGCGTTCCCCGCGGCAATGCTTTTCGGCTCCGGCAGCCGAGAACTGGCTCGGAAGGCTTGCAGAAACCGCTCTGACTGCTTCCGCATCAGCGAAAACAGCCGGTATTTCTGATAAATGATGGCCCAGGAAAACAGGGAAAAACACGCCAAGAGAACCAGAACGATGCGGGAAACCAGCCCCGTTTGCTGCAAAAGAGACAAGAATTGCGAGTCGGCCAGAAGGCTAGGGGAGGCGTCGCTCAGGAAAAACGCAGGGACCGAAATGGTCATCCTCCTTGATTTTCATAAACTGGGGATGCAAGGTCAACGTAGCACACGGGTTGGTGACGGTCAAACAAAAGCGCCGTTTGGCAAAGGTTTTCTGTAGGCAAATTGAGCACAAACCCGTGTGCTACAATGAGTTTTTCGCTTTATGTCTCACTCTTTTCACGTCAGTGCGGCAACCTTGGGCGCTTCTGCTCCGGTCCGGCAGGTACACCCCGCCGCCCCGGCCAACGGGAAGAGCTTCTTCATCGAGACCTTTGGCTGCCAGATGAACGATCACGATTCGGAGAAAGTGGCGGGAGTCCTGCTGGGCCGTGGCTACGTCTGGGTCCGCACGCCGGAAGAAGCGGATATCGTCTTCTACAACACGTGCAGCATCCGCGAAAAGGCCGCGCAGAAGGTCTTTTCCCGCTTGGGCTTGCATCACCCGCGCGAGAAATTTGGAAGCAAAGTGGTGGGCGTTCTGGGCTGTGTGGCGCAGCAGGAAGGCGAGGAAATTTTTGAACGCGCGCCGTGGGTCAGCCTGGTTTGCGGTTCCGCCAGTTATCGCAAGTTGCCGGAGTTACTGGCGCAAATCGAAACCGGGCAGCGCCGCGTGATGGGCCTGGATACCGATACTGAGGAAACTTTCGAGACTGAGTTGACTCGCCGGGACAATCCCTTTCGCGCCTATCTAACCATCATTGAAGGTTGCGACAAGGCCTGCAGCTATTGTGTGGTTCCATTCACGCGCGGGCCCGAGCGCAGCCGCTCCAGCGAAAGCATCCTCGACGAAGTTCGCCGACTGGCCGACTGGGGTTATAGCGAAGTGCAGTTACTTGGGCAGACGGTCAATTCCTACCGTGACCCTACCCCGCGCGGAATGACCTTCGCCCAGTTGCTGAGCGCCGTTGCGCAAGTCTCCGGCATCCGCCGCGTGCGCTTCACCACTTCTCATCCCAACGATTTCGGCCGCGATATCGTGGACGCCTTGGACGCCCATCCGCAGCTTTGCGAGCACATTCACCTGCCCGTGCAGTCGGGCTCGACGCGGGTGTTGCGCAGCATGAAGCGCACCTACACGCGCGAAGAGTACATCGAGAAAATCGAATTGATCCGCAGCGCCCGCCGTCCGTTGAGCATCACCAGCGATCTGATCGTGGGGTTCCCCACGGAATCCGAGGGGGATTTCGAGCAAACGCTATCACTGCTCGATATCGCGCAATACGACGGGGCGTTTTCTTTCAAGTTTTCGCCGCGACCCAATACGCCTGCCCGGGGAATGCCCGACTGCGTGCCGGAAGAAGAAAAGGACCGCCGCTTGAAAGTTCTGAACGAAAAGCTGCGCCAGATTCAGTTGCGACGGAATCAATTGCTGGTTGGGCAGGTCGTCGAAGTGTTGGTTGATAACCGCAGCAATCGGGAGGGGCAGTGGTCCGGCCGGACCGCCAGCCACAAAACCGTCAATTTTTCTGCGGCTGGCCGGGATCAGTTGCTCGGCGAATATGTGCAGGTTCGCATCAGCAAGGCCACGCCGAACAGCCTTGTGGGAGAATGGTCTGCCCCGGCCGGCGTTGCGTCATCCTGAGGCCCGGGGTTCGGGCCGAAGGATCTCGATGCGACTTCAATCGAGATTCTTCGCAGCCATACAACGCCGGCTCAGAATGACGGATTTGGAAAGCTTGCAGAACAAAGGAGGCAGCGATGGAAGTGGAGATGAAAATCCGCGGCCTGATGATGGACCCCGTCACCAACATGCCCATCGTCGTTCTCAAGGACGCGCGCGGCAGCGCGATCCTGCCCATTTGGGTCGGCATGTATGAGGCCAACGCAATTGCACTGGAAATCGAAAAGGTGCAGACGCCGCGCCCGATGACGCATGACCTGCTGCGCAATCTTCTGCTCGGGCTCGACGTACAGGTGCAAAAAGTTGTAGTGAGCGAGCTGAAGGAAGATACTTTCTACGCGCTTATCTGGATGGAGTGCAACGGACAACTGATGAGCGTGGACTCGCGCCCCAGCGATGCCCTGGCTCTGGCTCTGCGTGTGGATTGCCCCATTTTCGTGGATGACGAAGTACTTAAAAGCTCGAAGGTTTCTAGCGCCATTTCGGAAAAATCTACCAACGAAGAACTCCGCAAGTGGCTCGAAGGCCTGTCCGACGACGACCTGGGCCGCTACAAGATGTAAGCCGCAGGGTTACTGCCTCACCCCATTTGCGAATATCTGCCTTCTGCGGCACGCAACAGGCGAGCTTGCCGCGCCGTTCTGGTTCAGGTCTGGCCGGGAATGGCAGCGTGCCGAGTTTCCCCTTGCCTTTAAGCCCCTTTCACTTGTACAGTTTGGACTACCTGTAGTAGAAATGTAGGGGGCTGGCCCTATATATAGGCGAGGGGTTGCCGCGCGTGGTTTGCCGTTTGCGCGGGCGCTTCGAGACGCCGGGCCAACGCGCAACTTATGACTTGCATCCTGACGGTTGCCAATCAAAAGGGCGGAGTGGGCAAGACCACCACCGCCATCAATCTGGCCGCGGCCTTTGCCATGCGCAAAAAACGCACGCTGCTGATTGACCTCGATCCGCAGGCCAACTCGAGTATTGCTTTTCTCGATGGCGCGGAAATCAGCGCATCCATGTTCGATGTGTTAAGCGGCGGAATGCTGCTGCGCGACATTGTCAAGCCGTCGAAAGATCCGAACTTGTTCGTGGCGCCCTCCAGGATCATTCTCTCCAAGTTGGAAGTGCACTTGGCCGGGCAATTCGACGCTCCTTTCAAATTGAAAGACGCCATCGCCCCTGTGGCGCGCGAATACGATTACGTAGTGATTGATACCCCGCCGGCGCTGGGCATCCTCACGGTGAATTCGCTGGTGGCCTCGTCGCATTTGCTGGTGCCGATTCAGGCGGCGTACTTCGCCATCGAAGGCACCGACGACCTGCTGGAAACCTATCAACGCGTGCGGGCGCGTCCGAACCCCGAGCTCAAAGTAGTGGGCGTGGTGATCACCATGTTCGACAAGCGCACGAATATTTCAAAGGACGCCCTGGAACAGATCCGCGCCGTCTTCGGGAATGTGCTGTGCCGCACGCGGATCTCGAAAAATGTGCGGTTGGAAGAAAGCCCGGCCTACAAGGAAACGATTTTCACGTTTGCGCCCAAGTCGCCGGGCGCCAGGGAATACGCCAAGCTGGCCATGGAGGTGATGCAACGTGTCGAAGAGAGTCGGATTGCCCGTCACACTCAAGATGCGGCATGACGCGCATTATATTGAGTCCCTCACCGCGTTCAGCGGCGCGTCGGTGGGCCGGATGGTCCCGGTGGAAAAAGTCCGCCCGAATCCCGACCAGCCCCGCAAAATGCTCGGCGACCTGCGCGAGTTGACCGAATCGGTGCGCGAAAAGGGCGTGCTGGAACCGTTGCTGGTGAAATACATTCCGCGCGAAGACGCCTACTACATCATTTCCGGCGAGCGTCGTTTCCATGCGGCCTGCGCTGCCGGTCTGCGCGAATTGCCGTGCATTGAAAAATCAGTGGACGATGCCGAAGTCCTGGAGATCGCCCTGATTGAAAACCTGCAACGCAAAGACCTGACCGCCTTCGAAGAAGCGGATGGCCTGCACCGCCTGAGCGAGCAGTTCGACTACACCCATGACGATATCGCGCGCAAACTCGGCCGCGCGCGCTCCACGGTCACCGAAATGCTGTCGCTGCGCAATATTCCGGAAAACGTCCGCAAGGTTTGTGTGGAAAAGGGCATCACCTCGAAATCCATGCTTTTGCAGATTGTCCGTCAGGCCAACGAGCGCAAGATGCTGGAAATGGCCAAACGCATCGCCGCGGGCAAAATGACCCGCGATGAAGCGCGCAGCGAGCGCCGCGCCGACCGGGGAGAGGACGAACGCCCCAAGCCATTTGTTTTTGCGTTCAAGCCGGAAAACGAGTCGTTTAATTTCCGCATTCAGTTTCGCAAAAGCCACGTAAGTCGCGGCGAACTGATGGCTACTTTGCGCGCGATTCTCGCGGAACTGGAACGAGAAGATCGCACGGCCACGCATTCAGCCGCTGATTAGACTCTGGGTGGAGGCAGGCCTGCGGGAACCGTAGAGTCTTGCGCGGTGTCTTATCCCATGGGCATGTGCGCCTGCAGGTCCCGGACCAAGGCAGCCGCCCGGCTTCAAGCCTGTGTATGCTGGAACTCACCCCCCAACAAGTTGCTCTGCTGGAGAAGTTGCGCGATGCTGGTTTTGGACTCGCCGCGTTTCCTCTGTATGCCAGCTACGTGGGGGTAAGGAAGGAAAACTGCGTGATGCTGCTCGCGCCGATTGCCGGGGGCGGCATGCAACCTTTTGGCGAACCCTGTTTCCTGGTGGGCGGCAATCTGGGCGTGCGCATGACGCGCGATGGGCGCGAGTGGTTTGTGTGGAAGAAAGAACAAGTGGAAGCGACACCCGAGCGTCTGGAGGAATTGCAGCGCTTCACAGCAGAAGTGCGAGCGGTACTCGGGGCGACGGGAACAACGTAAAGCCAGGGTCTGCGCGCATATTCGTTACCGTTCGCCCGCTCCCAGTAGTATTGGCAAGGCGGCTGCCGCAACCGTTTGCGATGGAAGTTTACTTCAATACCGATGAGTTGATCCTGACGCTGGTGGGCTTGATCCGCGCGACTGATCCCCGGCTGTTGCGCAGCGGGCCCAGCGGCATTCAAGTAGATTTTGCCTCGATTGAACGAAAGGAAACGCACACCGAGGATGAGCGACTCCTGTTGCGGTTGCGCAACGCCCTCGAAGGCGCACCCGAGGGACAGGAAGACGATAATCAGCGCATGGTGGAACTCAGTTGGGCCGAAGGGCGCCGTCTGGCCGAAGCCCTCGAACGGTTGGAAAACCTGCAGAAGTGGGAGCCCGACGTGATCGCCATGAGTGCAAGCCTGCGCTCGCGCCTGATGGGCCTCACCGAATCCGCTGGTTGAGCGAAACTTACTTCGCGCGCCCTCTAGCAGCTTGTTGAAAAAAACCGAACGGTGTCATTCCGCGTCGCCGAAGGCGGCCAGGAATCTGCATTTTCCCCGGCTTTTGCAGAATGCAGATGCCTCGCTCCGCTCGGCATGACAACCAAATCGGTTTTTTCAACAAGCCGCTATGACGCTTTTCCATCTGCCAATTTGGAGTTCGAGAACCAGCGCCACTTAGGCGATACTCTTCCCGGACATGAATACCTACGACGTTATTTGCATCGGTGCCGGGCCCACTGGTCTGGCCACTGCCATGGAAGCCAAGCGCGCTGGCCTGCGCCCGCTGGTGATGGATAAGGGTGCGCTGTGCAACTCGATCTGGCATTACCCGGTGAACATGGTGTTTTTCACCACGCCGGAACTGATCGAAATTGGCGGGCTGCCTATGGTGTGCGGCGGGGAAAAGCCAACGCGCGCCGAGGCCCTGAAGTATTACCGCAAATGCGCGGAGCACGACCAACTGGAACTGCGTTTGTACGAGCGCGTGGTGCGCATCGAAGGCCGGAAGGGCAAATTCAAGGTTCACTCCGAAACAGAACGCGGCCTGCAAAACGTCTTTGACACCGCGAACATCGTCATTGCCACCGGCTATTACGATTTGCCGAACCTGCTGGGCGTTCCCGGGGAAGACCTGCCGCACGTGTCGCACTACTACAAAGAAGCGCACCCGCACTGGAAGCAGGATGTGGTGGTGATCGGCGGCAAGAATTCCGCCGCGGAAGCCGCTCTGGATTTGTTTCGTGCCGGCGCGCGCGTCACTCTGGTGCACCGCCGCCCGGAGCTTGGTGCAAGCATCAAGTACTGGGTGCGGCCCGATATTGAAAACCGAATCAAGGCGGGAGAGGTGAAGGGGCTGCTCGATACGCGCGTGACGCGCATCGAGCCCGGGCAAGTATGGGTGAGCCATGGCGCCGAGGAACGGGTCCTTCCGGCGGATGCCGTCTATGCGTTGACGGGCTACCACCCCGATTTTGATTTCCTCCGCCAGCAGGGAATTGCGCTCGATGCCGTGACCAACCGCCCGTCCATGAACCCGGATACTCATGAAAGCAATGTGCCGGGCATTTATCTCGCGGGGGTGGTCGTCGGCGGGAATAAGACCGGCGAAATCTTCATTGAAAATGGCCGCTTCCATGGCGGACAGATCGCGAAAGCCTTGGCAGGCTAGCTTCCAAAAGCACAGCGCTAGCTTCGGACACGAGCAAGTCGCCGGAGAACGGGAGTATGTGTGGAGTTCACAGCACAGGAAATCGAACGACTCAGATCCGAGACGCCCGGCTGCGCGCAGCGCATTCACCTGAATAATGCCGGCGCTTCCTTGATGCCGCAGCCGGTGCTGCGCGCCATCACCGAGCATCTTGAACTCGAGGCCCGCATCGGCGGCTACGAAGCGGCGGACGCCCGGCAGAAGGAAATCGCCGGCGCCTACGACGAAGTCGGAAAGCTGCTGAGCTGCGCGGGCGCGAATATCGCCATGGTCGAAAACGCCACGGTTGCCTACCAGCAGGCGCTCTCGTCCATTCCCTTCGAGCGCGGCGACGTGATCCTGACCAGCCGCAACGACTACATTTCCAACCAGATCATGTTCCTTTCGCTGGCCAAGCGTATCGGCGTGGAGATTATGCGCGTGCCGGAATCGCCGCAAGGCGGTGCGGATCCGGACGCATTAGCCGGCATGCTGCGCAAACACCGGCCAGTGCTGGTGGCCATCACCCATGTGCCGACCAATTCAGGTTTAGTGCAGCCGGTGGAAGAGATCGGCATGCTGTGCCGCGAGGCGGGCGTATGGTACCTGGTGGACGCCTGCCAATCCGCGGGGCAGATTCCGCTCGATGTGGCCCGCATCGGGTGCGACTTTTTGAGCGCCACCAGCCGCAAGTTCCTGCGCGGACCGCGCGGGGCAGGCTTTCTCTACGCGTCAGATCGCGTGTTGCGCGCCGGGCTTGAGCCGCTCTTCCCGGACATGCGCGGCGCGAATTGGAAGGCTGCGGACCGCTACGAGCATGCCCTCGATGCGCGGCGATTCGAGAACTGGGAGTTTGCCTACGCCCTGGTGCTGGGCACCGGCGCCGCCGCGCGGTACGCGAATGGCATCCGCGTGGAGCGCATTGCTGCACGCGTGCAAGAGCTGGCCGGGCAAATGCGGGAGCAATTGGCCGCACGCGGCTACCGGGTGCTTGACCGTGGCGCGCGCAAGTGCGGCATTGTCACCGTGGCCATTCCTGCGCCCGAAGGCGCAAGATTCCACGCTGCGCTGGAAGCCCGCGGCATCAACACCAGCATCAGCCGCCGCGAATACGCGGTGCTGGATTTTGCCGATAAGGGCGTCGAGTGGGCGTTGCGAATGTCGCCGCACTACTACAATACCGAAGAGGAAGTCCGGGAAGCTGTGGCGATCATTGCGGAACTCGCGGAGGCTGCAAGCTAGGCATGCGACTGACGATTGTTGATTGAATGCGTTCCCTATTTGCTCCTGCATCGCGGGCCTGATAAATTAGAAGCTTATGGCGTCCATGCTCAGGGAAGTGGGCGAAACGGTGGTCACGCTGGTGAAAGGCTTCAGCGTGACGTTTCGCAACATGCTGCGCAAGCCCACCACGGAAATGTATCCGGATGCCCCGCCCAATCTCCAGGCGCGCTATCGCGGGATTCACGTCTTGCACCGCGACGAGAATGGCCTGGAAAAATGCGTGGGGTGCTTCCTGTGCGCCGCGGCCTGCCCGGCGCAATGCATCTATATCGAAGCCGCGGAGAACACCGACGCGCAGCGCATCTCCGCCGGCGAACGCTATGCCCGCGTTTACAACATTGATTATTCCCGCTGTATCTTCTGTGGCTATTGCGTGGAAGCCTGCCCCACCGATGCCATCACCCACGGCCACGGCTTCGAGCTGGCCACCTACAACATCAACGAACTTCTCTACCGCAAAGAAAAGTTGCTGGAAACCTGGCCGAAAAAAGCAGTCGCGAGCGCCTGACCTCTGCCATGAAACTCCTTCTCCTGCCGGGCATGGACGGTACTGGCAGGATGTTCGATCCGATCCTTCCACTCCTCTCGTTGTTTCTTGAGCCAGAGGTCATTTCTTACCCTCCGCGCTCGCTTCGCACGTACGATGAGTTGCTTGCTCAGATATCTGCGCCTCCATCGGATTTCGTCATTCTCGCCGAATCGTTTTCGGGACCCCTGGGCATACAACTGGCAGCCCGGAATCCTGACAGGGTAAGAGCGCTGATTTTGGTGGCTACATTCGCGTCTTCGCCGGTAAAGGCTGGGAAACTATTCCGACCGTTGGTTGCGCCCTGGCAATTTCGCTACGTGGTGATGAAGCGTTTGGCTTGCCGGGCTCTTGTGGGAACTTTTCGCGGGGAACTCGCCGACACGCTTCGAGGCGTACTTCAGGACGTATCGCCTGATGTCCTTGCATTCCGCCTGCGCGAGATTCTAGGTGTGGATGTGACGCATTCCCTGCTGAAAATCAAGGCCCCGGTGCTTTACTTGCAGGGAAAGAAGGATTTTGTTGTTGGCCGCAGAAACGTGGACACGATTCGGGCACTGATTCCTCACTTGCAAGTCGCGGAGCTGGACACAGGTCACTTGCTTCTACAACAACAGCCTGCCGGAGCCGCCGGTCTCATTCGGCAGTTTTTGCAGAAGGGTTGAAGGTTACGGCGGACTTGCTTGAACTGCGGCGGTCGTAGAGCTGGGCGGCGCGCTGAAGGGCGGCTTGCACGTTGGGACAGATGTTGCTCGCGCCAACGTGACGTTCGAACTCGGCTTGCTTCATCAGTTCGGCCGGTTGAGGTAGCGCACCGCACAGCAGCAGATGGCGTCCTGCGGCGTGCAAGCGGTCGGCCAGGTCTTCGATGGCCTTCAGGCCGCTAGCGTCAATCGCGGTCATGTTGCGCAAGCGAAGGATGACGATGGGTGGCAGGTCGTCAGCTCTCTCCATGTATTCGGTCAGTTTGTCGGTAGCGCCAAACAAAAAGGGTCCATGGATGCGGATCACTTTGGCATAACCGGGGATATCTTTGCCCTGCAGGATATGCACATTGCCGTCTTCAACGTATTGGGGCGTGACCTCGCTAACCGTAGTGGTGACGGTGACCTTGCGGATAAACAGCAGGGCCGCCAGCAGCATGCCCACCTGCACGGCAATTGTTAGATCCGCAAAGACAGTTAACGCGAAGGTGATAGCCCAAACGCTGATGTCTGCTTTGCTCAGGCGCAGAAGAGAAGGGATCTCTCTCCACTCGCCCATGTTGTAAGCCACGATAAACAGGATGGCGGCCAGCACTGCCAGCGGGATGTGTCCGGCCAGGGGCGCCGCCACCAGCAAGATCACCAGCAGCGTTACCGAGTGAATGATTCCAGCCATGGGAGTCTGCGCGCCGCTGCGGATGCTGGTGGCGGTACGCGCAATGGCGCCTGTGGCGGGCAGCCCTCCAAATAGGGGCGATACCAGGTTGGCCACGCCCTGGCCGATCAACTCCACATTGGGGTTATGGCGATCTTTGGTCATGCGGTCGGCCACCACCGCACATAAGAGGGATTCGATGGCGCCCAGCAGGGCCACGGTCAGTGCCGAAGGAAATAAGCCAGAGATAAGTTCCGGCCGGAATTCAGGTATGTGAAACTGGGGCAGGGTCTGCGGGATACCCCCGAAGCGAGTCCCGATAGTCTCTACCGGCAGCTTCAGAGCAAAGGCGGCAACGGTTCCCACAAACAAGGCGACCACGGTTCCCGGCACGCCCCGGATGATCTTTCCCTTGCCCGCCAGGATGATCAGGGCCAGCGTCGCCGTAGATAGCAGCGTGGTTTGCCAGGAAAAGGTGTTGAAGTGGCGACCCAGAGTTTCCAAACGCGCCAGAAAATCGCCAGGGACGCGGTCAATCGTCAGGCCGAAAAAATCTTTGACCTGTGTGCTGGCGATGAGGACGGCAATGCCGTTGGTAAAACCGATCACCACCGGGTGCGGGAAGAACTTCACCGCCGTGCCCATTCCGGTGGCCCCCAGCAGGATCAGAATCACCCCGGCCATCATGGTGCACATAAACAGGCCGGAAATGCCGTGCTGCTGCACGATGCCGAACACCACCACGACAAAGGCGCCGGTCGGGCCCCCGATCAGGGTTTTCGAGCCACCCAGGGCGGAGATCAGGAAACCGGTGATGATGGCGCAGTAGATGCCCGATTGAGGAGGCACCCCGGAGGCGATGGCGAAAGCCATGGCCAGGGGCAGGGCAACCAGGCCGACAGTGACGCCGGCCGCCAAATCGGAGAAGAACTTGGAGCGGCTATAATCCCGCAAGCAGAGAATGGATTTTGGTAACCAGTCGTTCATGCCGGGAGCGTGCGGTAATGTTTGTACAGCGTTTTGCGGCGCATTTCAAGCGAAGCCAGGGGGGGCGGTTTACCTGTGCTTCCTGGCGTGAATAGTCGGATTCGGACTATCAGGCTGGGGAAAACAGGCAAACATTCTGGGATCAGCGGCGTCTAAGTAACAGGACTGAATCTGGCCCCGGTTGTCTAGCGCTTCGAGGTGAAGGGTGGATTCTACGAACCGAATTGTGATGGGCGCTTGTTTGGCCCTGGGCACATTGCTGGCGCCTGCGACATGCGCGCAGGATATCAGCGGCAGGGTCGAGGCGCAGGCGGCAAAGTGTCGCGCGACGTTGGAGAAGCTAACGGGAAGCGAGTTTGTGACTGGCGAGCGCAACAACGTGTTGAACCTGGCGAAAGAGGTTGACGCGCACTTGCAAGGCAAGCGCCCGCTGGTGGCGCTGGAAAGTCTTGCCCATGTGTGCGCTTCGGCCAGTGCCCTGGGCGCCGCGGCAGAGGGCTGGGGCAGCAGCGGGAAGGGAAGTGACGCTCTGGAACAAGAATGGAACGAGGCGGGGAAGGTGCTGGAAGCGGAGAAAAGAAAGTTCCCCACCAGAGTCTCTGCCGGGCAGCCGGCGTTCTTGCGCGCGGTTGCGGAAATGTCCATGGGGCAGGTAGATGAAAACTACGCGGCGGCGCTGGCGTATGGCCAGCAGGCCGGTCTGGAGTTTGGCGCGTATTACCTGGGGCGCGCTCTGGGTAGTTCTTCTTTTGCGCTTTTCGCGGCTTCTTTAAAGTCTGAGACCCGGCAAGCGCCTGTGAAACTCGCGGCGCTGGCCGGGCAAATTGATGTGATGGACAAGCAGATTGTGACCGCCTATGCCAAGCCGGGCTCTACCAAGTTTCACACGAACTTCATCATTGCCAATTCATCGCTGAAGCTGGCGCGCGAACTGGATCAGGCGGGATACCGGTTCGGCGCTGTAACCGCGTTGCTGCGCGCTGCATTCGCGCTGGGGCAGACTACGCTTACGGAAGTCCCGGTCACCGACCTGGAGCGGCTGCGCGGGCGCGCGGAAGAATGGTCCAATCGCCTGCAAAAAGAGCCGGTGGACACCAGCATCGCCGAGCAATATCTGCAAAAGGCGCAAGTCGCCCTGGACGCCGGAAGAAGCGAAGGAGATCAGGGAAACCAGCAGCGGCAGCGTGCCGCCCTGCTGCTGGACGTTGTGTTGCCGCGCTACTTTGAAATTGTGGAGGGTAAGAAATGAATCGCCGTTCCCTGTTGAAAGCGGCCGCTCTGGCCGGGGTGACTGCCTGCTTTTCCACCAAGGCCCAAGCCGCTGCCAAAGTCCGGGTCACGCTGGTCCGCTGGCCATACACTTGAAATCTCTCCGATCCAGCAAGTTTGCTGGCCAAAGCGGTGGTTTCGGAGTTCGGAGAACAGGCCGAGTTCGTTGAAGAAACCTTCTCCACCTCGCCTCTGGCAAAGAAATATGGGATCAAGTTCTATCCCGCCATTTTCGTGAACGAGATTCTTATCGCCAAGCCCAACGACTTCTTTGGCGAGAAGCCCGGGCGCTACAAGCCCTGGCGCAATCCCGAGAATCAGGAAAGGTTCCGGGCGGACTTGAAGCGCATGGTGCAACTGGCGCTTTCCGATGCCAACGCGCTGGCAAAAGTCGGCGTCCAAGCCGAAATGAACGCGGCACCGTCTCAAATCAGCGAACTGCCGGATGTGAATCTGACCGATTTGCAAGGCCAGCCGGTGAGCATTCGAGCTTTTGTCGGTACCGTCACCCTGGTGGAGTTCTGGGCCGAATGGTGCCCGCCCTGCCGTGGCACGCTGGCCTGGCTGGGCGAAACAAAGCGCAAACACGGCGAGCGCCTGAACGTCTTGGGCATCGCTGTCGAATCGGAAGAAGGGAAGATTCGGGAAATCGCGAATTCTCTGAGTCTGCCCTACGCCAACGCCATGGCCGTTGGCGATACGGCATTGCGCTTCGGGGATATCCTCAGCGTACCCACGTTGTTCGTCTTCGACAAGCAAGGAAAGGTGGCGCAGATCTTCTATGGGGCGCCGCCGGACCTGCATGCCCAGGTATCAAGCACAATTGAGGGGTTACTCAAGTAGAGAGCCTCACCGCCACTCAGGCCCAGCGGTCAGGGCCAAGAGGCGGCTCCTGTCCAGAATTTCCATTGCGTCCGCTAAGATATATTATGATAACTAAAGAATCCGCTTGTCCCATGGTTGCGATGGGTTCGCCTGCCGGCTCATCCTCTGGTCTATTCCCCGCTACCGCAGCGTCCTAGTTCTGCTTGGCCGGACGTGCTGGGCTGGCGGGCTGGAACTTCGCCAGTTCGTATTTGAGGTATTGCTCGAAGAGTTCGCCATCCGGCCCTATGACGCGCCGGCCGTTGATGAAAGTCGTTGGGGTGTTGCCAATGCTTAGCGCACGGGCTTCGGCCAAGCTTCCTTCGATAATGGCCTTGGTCTCCGGCGCAGCCATGCAGGAGCGCATGGTGGCTTCATCGAGTCCTGCCTTGGCCGCAAACTCAAGGCTCTTGCCCCAGGCATCGGCCGCGCCGATCAGCCCCTGGTTTTCAAAGAAGTCGTCATGGATTGCCCAGAAGGCCTGCGGCTTTTGCTGGTAGGCGCAACGGCCGGCCAGGGCCGCGGTCATGGCCCAAGGGTGGATCTGGACCAGCGGCAGGTCCTTGAAGACAAAGCGAACTTGCGGGTAGTTCGGCATGATTTGTGCCAGCACGGCATGCATTTCCTTGCAACTGGGGCACTGGAAATCGGCAAACTCCACAACCGTAATTTTGGCGTTGGCCGGGCCGCGACTGGGGAAGTTCTCGGTAGTGATTTTGGCGCGATTGGCGGCAAAGGGATCGGTGGATGTGTCGTGCAATTCGCCGCGCACGATGAACTTTCCATCCGGGCTGGCGAAGATGGAGCCGGTATTGGTCTGGCCGCCCAATGACACCTCAAGATCCACTTGAAGCAGGCCGGGCATGGCCGAAGCCCTCGGTGGACTCAGCTTGAGCGTGATGTTGGGTCCCCAGGCAAAGAGCTCGCGCATGTAGGCTTCCACCCGCTTACTGAAATCCGCGGATACTTGCGGTCCTGTCTGCGGGCTGCCTGGCAGGGCCAGCACGGCCATCAATAGAGCCAGCAGGATCGTGCTTTTGATTGTTTTCATCCGTTGCCTCGTTTGTGATCGGACTTAGCCGCGAAATTTTTGCGCGATGGGGAATGCCCTGCCCGCGTTAAATGCTTTGGATGTAATTTTCAGTCCGGGTGCTGCCTGCTGGCGCTTGAATTCGCTACGGTCAACTTTTTGCGTCATTTCCCGGACCATGTCCACGGGGAAATCATAATGGGAAGCGATTTCTTCCGGGCTGCGCATATCTTCCACATACGCCTTCAGAATCCGGTCGAGCACGTCGTAGGCGGGAAGCGAGTCCTGGTCGGTCTGATTGGGGCGCAGTTCCGCAGAGGGAGGCTTGGTAATCGTATCCCGAGGGATCACTTCCCTTTCCCGATTCAGCCAGCGTGCCAGTTCATAGACCATCATCTTCGGAACGTCGGAAATCACCGCAAGGCCACCGGCCATATCCCCATAGAGGGTGCAGTAGCCCACGGCCAACTCGGACTTGTTTCCGGTGGTCAGCAGCATAGAGCCAAACTTATTTGAGAGCGCCATCATCAAGATTCCCCGAGCGCGGGCTTGCAGATTCTCTTCCGCCAAGCCCGGCAGCGTCCCGGCGAAAACAGGTTGCAGCACGCGCAGACAGTCCTGGTAGATCTCATTGATGGAGAGTGTCAGAAACTCGATGCCCAGGTTATCGGCGAGCAGCTTGGAGTCGCGAACGCTGCCCTCGGAGGAGAAAGGGCCGGGCATCGTCACGCCCAGCACATTCTGCGCCCCCAGGGCCTCCGCGGCGATGCAGGCCACCACGGCTGAGTCAATGCCGCCGCTCAGGCCGAGGCACACTTTCTGGAAGCCGCATTTGCGCACGTAGTCGCGGGTGCCGGTGACCAGGGCCCGGTAGGCGGCTTCGAGTTCCTCCTTTGGCTGCTGCCGGATGTCGCCCTGACCGGTGCCGGTGTCAAAGAACACCAAGTCTTCTTCGAACAGGTAGGCTTGTGCGCCAATCGAACCATCCGCGCGCATGGCCAGGCTCGAACCATCGAAGACCAGGCTGTCATTCCCTCCCACTTGGTTCACGTACACCACGGGCATTCCGTGACGGCGTGCCAGGTTGCGCAGCATGTCTTCGCGCAAAGCACGCTTGTCAATCGTGTAAGGCGAAGAAGAGAGGTTGAGCAACAGGGTGCTTCCCTGCCCGACCAGTTCGGCAACCGGGTCGCGGGCATAGAGCGGGTTGCGCCAGAAGGTTTTGTCATTCCAGATGTCTTCGCAGATGGTCACGCCCAGTTGCTCTTTTCCAAAGGGAAAAACATGTTGGGCGCGCGAGGGCTGAAAGTAGCGCGACTCATCGAATACGTCGTACGTGGGCAGCAGCATCTTGCGCTGCTCAAACGCCAGTTTGCCTTCGTGCAGCAGGCCGGCGCAATTGGCGATGGGCTTACCGGAATCGTTGTCGCCCTTGCCCACGTAGCCGACAATGGAGGGCAGTTCGATGGTTTTGGCAAGGTGCGACACGGCTTCCCGGTTTCGCCGGAGGAACGACGGGCGCTCCAGCAGATCCTGCGGCGGATAGCCGCAAACGCATAATTCCGAAAACACTGCCAGGTCTGCGCCACGGGCTTTGGCTTGCCGGGCCAGATCCAAAATGCGGGCCTGATTTCCCTCGAAGTCGCCGATAGTGGGATTAAGTTGCGCCAGAGCAAGCTTCATGGAGTCTGCAACCAGTGTAGCCGCAAAGGGCACCGGTTTCCAGCCAAGGCAGCCCGTGGTGCGCGTTGTATAATCCTTTGCCGCCGATGGAATCTCCGCCGAACCATGAACACCGCCAGGAGGCCATGGAGCTTTTTCAGATGGCTTATGAGCGCCAGATGAAGGGCGAATGGGAGAGGGCGGCCGCTCTTTATGAGCAATCCATCGCGATCTTCCCCACGGCGGAGGCGCACACCTTTTTGGGCTGGACCTTCAGTTTTATGGGCCGGCTGGACGACGCGATTGCGGAGTGTAAGCGAGCGATAGCCGTCGACCCAACTTTTGGCAATCCTTACAACGACATCGGGGCGTACCTGATCGAAAAAGACTGCTGGGACGAGGCCATCCCTTGGTTCGAGCGGGCGCTGCGAGCGCCGCGCTATGAAAGCTACTGCTTTCCCCATTTTAATCTGGGACGCGTATACGAGAAGAAGGGCAGCTTTGGACGGGCTTTAAGCGAATACCGCCAGGCGCTGGTCGAAAATCCCAAGCACCAGGGAGCGCAGGCGGCTACGCGCCGGCTGATCTCCATGCTTAACTAAGGTATGCACACCCTTCCCCTATCGGAAATGCTGGGGCTGGCCAAGGGCGCCGCGCAGGAAGCCGGCCGGATTGCCTTGCGCTACTTCCAGACTGGTGTGCCTGTCGAAGTAAAACAAGACCACTCCCCGGTGACCATCGCGGACCGCGAGTGCGAGTTATCCATGCGCGAAGCCATCGGCCGGTTCTTCCCTACGCATGGAATTACGGGGGAAGAATTCGGCGCAACAAATCCGGAGTCCGCGACCCGCTGGTGGCTGGATCCGATAGACGGCACGCAATCGTTTGTGCGCGGATCGCCGCTCTTCGGGGTGATGATCGGCGTCGAGCATGCCGGGCAGGCGATGCTCGGCGTGGTGGATTTCCCAGCCCTGCAAGAGACCATCTGGGCCCGCCGCGGCGGCGGCGCGTGGTGGATCGCGCGGGGAGAAATCCGTCCGGCTCGAGTTTCCAACGTCGCTACCCTTGCCCAGGCGACGTTTCTCTACACTGACCCGCGCGGTTTTTCTGCAGCGGGCAAAGAGGGGGCTTTCCAGCGATTGCGGGCTGCTGCAAAGTTCGAGCGCACTTGGGGAGATTGCTACGGTCACACGCTGGTGGCAACAGGCCGGGCAGAAGTGATGGTGGACCCGGTCCTGCACTCATGGGACGCCTGCGCGCTGATTCCCATCGTGGAGGAAGCAGGGGGCCGCTTCTTCGGCTGGAATGGAGAGACTGGGATGGCCTGCGGCAGCGGCATCTCCACCAATGCCGATGTGCAACAGGAAGTGCTTCGTTTGATTTCGTGAATTGTGGCGCGCCGATCAGCAGCGCTATTGCGCGCGCGCCAGCAAGCTGGCCACGCCTTTCCCTGCTGTCCATTCACGGTAGGTCAGGATATCCAGATCGGCGAAGGCCTCGCGCAACTCACCCGGCTCCAGAAGAAATTCTTTAGAGCGAGGGCCACCCTCGAAGGCGAGCTGGTGAACCGTGTACGTCTCGTAGGCCAGGAATCCCCCACAAGGCAGGATGCGCTTGATTTGCGCCAGCACCGGGCGAATCAGGAAATTCACCACGAGAATCAAGTCCCATGGGCCGGCCGGGAGTTCCTCGGATGCGTGGTCGTGTTGAGCAAACAGGATTCCCCGGGACGGCGCCATTAGGCGGCTGGATACCCTTGTCTCTTCTTTCCAGGTTGGAACTCCGCGCTCGCGGGCCAGTGCCTCGGCCTTTGTGATGCCGGAACGGGTGAGTTCCAAGCCGGTGACCCGCCAGCCGTGTTCCGCGAGAAATACGGCATTGCGCCCTTCGCCCATGGCCAACTCCAGCGCAGTGCCCGGCTTGCCCAGCAGCGGCAACACCTCGCGCAGAAACGGCGCTGGCTCCGCGCCGGCCCAATAGCCGGGGCGGCTGAAGCGCTCTTCCCATTTGGCGGCATGTTCGTACATAAAAAAACGAGCTTTTGGCCGAAACCAAAAGCTCGCGTGAGATCTCCAGGCCCCTGCCGCGGCGGCTCCCTCCCCTCTACACGCTGAAGGAACTGCCGCAGCCGCAGGTGCTTTTCACGTTCGGGTTATTGAATTTGAAGCCGGCGCCTTCGAGCGTCTCGACGTAATCAATCTCCACGCCGCCCAGATACATTTCGCTCATCTGATCAATGAAGACCTTCAGGTCGCCAAATTCGTAGGTGTTGTCCATCCCATTGCCGGCGTTTTCAAAGGCCATATGGTACTGGAAGCCGGAGCATCCTCCGCCAACGACCGCCACCCGCAGCCCCCCGGGAACCGGGTTCTGCGAGGACATAATCTCTTTTACTTTGCTCACCGCAACAGGCGTCAAGCTAATCAATTCGGTTCTCCTTCATGCAGCAGCGCCACTGCACTACTTTGCGACATCCCCATTATATCAGATGCAAAAAGTAGGTTCCAAGCTCCCGGTTCCAGGAAGGTTCCTTACCCCCGCCCGGCCAGGTCCAGGTGTACAATGAAACTAGTAGCAACGCCGCGCCGGCGAGGGACCTGTATGGAACCTAACCGGCAGGCTTCGAGCTGTGAATCCTTTTATCATCTTCAGGACCTCCCACCCGGCGCTGCCTGCCATGGCCTGGCGTGTTTTGTTGCGCGCCACTTGAACCCACAGAGGTTCCATCGTCCTGCAAACCAGGATCGTCGTATCCATTGCCTGGGGCAGTGTTTCCAGGGACCGGCCTGCGTGGGCGATGAAACGCGGCCCCACATCGAGGCGCATTGCGCGACCCCTGTCGTTCTGGAGCGGGTGCACCGCGGCGGCGTACGCGAACTGAACGGTTACAAGGGCCTGGGCGGCTTCGCCGCCTTGAAGCGCGCTCTTTTCGAGGGAACGGAGTGGGTTCTGGACCGCATGGACGCGTCCCATTTGCGCGGCCGGGGAGGCGCGGGTTTTCCAGTTGGGAAGAAATGGCGCGCCGTGGCTGACCAGCCTGCGGGAGCCAAGTATGTCGTCGCCAACGCCGATGAAGGGGATCCCGGCGCCTACATCGACCGCTACCTGATGGAGGACGATCCCTTCTGCTTGATCGAAGCGATGACGCTGGCCGGCTTCACCATTGGCGCGCAGAAGGGTTTTATCTATCTTCGCGCGGAATATCCCCAGGCGCGAAATTCGCTGGAAGCCGCGCTAGCCGAAGCGCACGCCGCGGGCTGGCTGGGACCTTCTATTGACCATACATCCTTCGCTTTTGAGATTGAACTCGTCCAGGGTCACGGTAGCTATGTGTGCGGCGAAGAAACGGCCATGCTCAATTCCATCGAGGGCCGTCGTCCGGAAGTGCGCTGCCGGCCGCCCTATCCGACCGAATGCGGATTGTTTGGCAAGCCCACCCTGGTGAACAACGTGGAGACCTTGGCTTCCGTTCCTTGGATCATCCGCGAGGGCAGCGCACGATACCACGCGATGGGTTTCTCACAAAGCCGGGGCACCAAAGTGTTGAGCCTCAATTCCCTGTTCCGGAAGCCGGGGCTATACGAAGTGGAATTCGGCGTCAAGTTGCAGACAATCGTCGAAGATTGCGGCGGCGGCCTGCATTCGGGTGAGTTGCGCGGAATCATTGTGGGAGCTCCGCTGGCAGGCATCATCCCGCCGCATCTGCTTGACGTGCGCTTCGGTTTTGAGGAGTTGCGCGCCATTGGAGCAAGCGTGGGCCATGGCGGCGTGGTAGCTTTCGATCAGCACACCTCGGTCCTTGAACTCATGCATCACGTGTTTTCGTTTTCCGCATACGAGTCCTGCGGAAAATGCACGCCATGCCGCGAAGGCGCCTTCCGCGCGGCTGAATTTCTGGCCTGCAAGATGGCGGGTGACGCTCTCACTTCGGGCGACGAGCGGGAATTTGGCGACATCGTGGCGGCTCTGGCCCAGACCAGCCTTTGCGGATTGGGCACCGGGCTGGCCGACTTTGCCCGCAGCGCCTTACGGCACTACGCGGAGGAGGTGGCCCCATGCTGCGCGTGAAAATCAACGGCAATCCGCATGAATTCTCCGAACCTGGAAACATTCTGACAGCCTTGCGAGCGGCCTCAGTCGAAATCCCGACACTTTGCCATGACGACCGGCTGAGACCTTACGGAGGATGCCGGCTCTGTGTGGTCCAAGTGAATGGCATAGAGCGGCCCGTCACCGCCTGCAATACGGAACTCGCCGACGGAATGGAGATTGAAACCCATACTCCTGAACTCCAGGCTCTGCGCACCACTCTGCTCGAGCTGCTGGTCCGCGAATATCCGGTGGAAGCGGCCACAAAATTCCCGGAAAAGGAGTTCCATCGCCTGCTGGTGAAGTACGGTTTGACAAATGGCCGTCGGCCGCGAACCTACCACGCGCCCGCTGACTTCTCCCATCCTAATTTTGTGTTTGATCCTGAGCGCTGCATTCGCTGCTTCCGCTGCGTGCGCATGTGCGACGAAGTGCAAGGCCAGTTTGTCTGGAACGTGTGGAACCGGGGAATCCATAGCTCGGTCCGGCCGGGGCAGGCGCGGGAGCTTCTCTCCACTCCGTGCGTCAGTTGCGGATCCTGCGTGGATACCTGTCCCACCGGCGCCCTCGAAGACCGAACCATGCTGAATGGGGAAAAAGTGGAAAGTTGGACGCGCACTACCTGCCCGTACTGCGGCGTGGGCTGCGAACTCACCGTAGGAACCGCCGGCAGCCAGATTATCCAAATCCGTCCGGCCTTCGACGCACCCGTCAACCGGGGACACTTGTGCGTGAAGGGCCGCTACGCCTTTCAGTTCGTCCATGCTCCGGACCGCATAACTTCGCCCATGATTCGGGTAGACGGCAACTGGCAAGCCGCCAGCTGGGATGAAGCGATTCAATTTGCGGCTGGCCGTTTGCGCAAAATTCTTGACGAAAGCGGCCCATCGGCCACCGGTGTCCTGGGCTCTTCCCGCGCCACCAACGAGGAAAACTACCTGACACAGAAATTCGCGCGCGTCGTTCTGCGGACCAACAATGTGGATTGCTGCGCTCGCGTGTGCCACACGCCTACGGCCAAGGCCATGAAGACCATTCTGGGGACCGGAGCGGCAACGAACTCCTACAATGATATTGAGAAGGCATCCTTGATCATGGTTTGCGGCGCCAACGCCACGGAGAACCATCCGGTCATCGGCGCGCGCATCAAGCAGGCCGCGCGCCGAGGAGCGAAATTGATTGTGATTGATCCCCGGCGAATCGAACTGGCGGAGTACGCTGACCTGCACCTCGCGGTGAAGCCCGGGCGCAATGTGATCCTCTTCAATGCGATGGCCTGCGCCATCGTCGAGGAAAACCTGGCCGACGCGCACTTCCTGACCCACCGGGTGGATCACGCGCAAGAATTCGCCGAGTTCGTTCGTGCGTTCACGCCGGAAGTTGTCGCAGAAAAATGCGGGGTACGCGCGGAAGCTATCCGGCAAGCCGCCCGCCTCTATGCCCGGTGCAAACCGGCCATGTGCATTCATGGGCTGGGCATGACCGAACACGTTCAAGGCGTGGAAGGCGTGATGTGCATGGTGAACCTGGCGCTGCTGACCGGCAATCTGGGAAAACCCGGAAGCGGCATCAACCCCTTGCGTGGGCAGAACAACGTGCAAGGCGCCGCGCATATGGGCTGCGACCCGGATACCCTGACGGGCGGAGTCAATCTCCGTGGCGGGTTGCCTGCCTTCGAGGCGGCGTGGAATACCCCGCTTCCGCACGAACGCGGCAAGAATCTACTGGACATGATGGACTCGGCTGCGCGAGGCGAATTGAAGGCCCTGTGGGTCATCGGCTACGACATCCTGCTGACCAATTCGAATTCGGAAGCCACGCGCCAAGCCCTGAGTCGCCTGGGACTGGTCATCATCCAGGACTTGTTCATGAATGAAACGGCGCGCGAATTCGGAACGGTATTTTTCCCCGCAGCATCCTCCTTCGAAAAAGAAGGGACATTCATGAACGCCGAACGGCGGATCCAATGTATTCGCCGTGCAATTGCGCCGCAGGGCGAATGCAAGCCGGATTGGGAAATTATTTCCTTGCTGGCTCAGGCCCTTGGACACCCCAATGGCTTTGCCTTCAACACCGCAGCGGAGATTTGGGATGAAATCAGGACGGTCTGGCCGGGCGCGGCCGGCATCACCTGGCCACAATTGCAGGAACGCGGGATGCAGTGGCCATGCCCGGCGGAGGGGCATCCGGGAACGACCATTCTGCACGGGACCTCCTTTCCCACGGGTACGCGCGCCTCTTTGCAGATGATTCCCTTCGTTGCCTCTTCCGAGGTGACTGACGCGACCTATCCCTTCCTGCTCACCACCGGCCGCACTCTTTATCAATTCAATGCCGCAACCATGACCGCACGGACAACCAGCGAAAAACTTCGCCCCGAAGATCTGCTGGATATAAATCCCGCGGATGCTTCCCAACTTCATCTGGTGGAAGGCGATCTGGCCCGCGTAAAAAGCCGCCACGGAGAGACAGTTCTGCGCGTCCACCTGACGTCAACCGTCAAGCAGGGCGAGCTCTTCACGACGTTCCACACCGTGCAGGGGTTTGTGAACCGGGTTACCAGCGCGCAACGCGACCGCATGGTTTCTACGCCGGAGTATAAGGCAACCGCGGTTCGAGTGCAGCGGATTCCGCGCCAGGAGGTGTCCAGTGCCGGACGGATTCAGAATTGATCACTACACCGCTCACGAAATCGCCGAGCGCGTGGAAAACGGCGGGGTCGCCAAGGTCAAACTTCCTTGGGTTTCCGTCCTGACGCTTGGAGTGCTTGCCGGAGGGTTCATCGGCCTGGGGGCAATGTACTTCACACTGGTGACCAGCGACGCACAGTTGTCTTTCGCGATTTCCCGGATCCTGGGCGGGCTGGTTTTTTCTCTTGGACTGATTCTGGTGGTCGTGGCCGGCGCGGAGCTCTTCACCGGCAATAACCTGATCATCATGGCTTGGGTCGCCAGGCGGGTAACCACACGCGAACTGCTGAAGAACTGGGTGATCGTGTATAGCGCAAATTTTGTCGGCGCATTTGGCCTGGCCATCCTGGTGATGCTTTCCAACCAGGCCAGCATGGCCGGTGGGGCCGTAGGGCAACATGCTGTCGGCATCGCCGCGGCAAAGTGTTCCCTGCCGTGGGCCGATGCCTTCTATCGCGGAATCCTCTGCAATATCCTGGTTTGCCTGGCGGTCTGGCTGTGCCTGGGCGGCCGGAACGTATTCGATAAAGTGGTGGCTATCGTCTTCCCCATTTCCGCATTCGTGGCCGCAGGCTTTGAACATAGTGTCGCTAACATGTACTTCATACCGCTGGGGATTATCCTCCGCGCGCGGGTGAACCCGCCGGCGGGCGTGGACTACAGTGCCCTGACCTGGACTGGGTTTGCCCACAACCTACTGCCGGTTACCTTGGGCAACATTATAGGCGGCGCGGTGATGGTCGGCCTGGTCTATTGGATCGTCTATCGCCGGGAGTTTCACGCGCAGCAGCGGCTTACCGGGGCGAAAAGCGAAAAGGACATCCCGCAGCGTACCGCTGCCTAACGGATGGGTGGTTGGCGCGGGAGCCACGGAGCTCTGGCTGGGTGGTGACTCACTTTCAAGAATAGGTCACAACCTTTGCCCTCGTTCACAAGACAACAGCCGCGTTTTCCCTTACAATTGGCTGCTTTGGCGAGAATGGTTGCTCGCCCTATCCTGACTCGAGGCTAACGATGAAGCACATCATCACGCTGATTCCCGGCGAAGGCATTGGACCCGAAGTTGCCGCGGCCGCCACCCGGATCATTGACGCCACCGGCGTTCAGATCCAGTGGGAGCACATGGACGCCCGCCCGCAGGTGGATCGCCGGTCCGATAGCTTCATGAACTCGGAATTGGTCGAGTCGGTGAAAAAGAACAGGGTCGCCTTGAAGGGCCCGATTGCCACCGCGGTGGCCGGCGGCGCCCCCAGCATTAATGTGGGTTTGCGAAAAGCTCTCACGCTGTATGCCAATCTTCGCCCGGTGAAGAATGTGCCGGGCGTGAAGTCCCGGTACGAAAACATTGACCTGGTAATCGTCCGGGAAAATACCGAAGACCTGTATGCCGGGCTCGAACACACCATCGTGCCCGGCGTGGTGGAAAGCCTGAAGATCATTACCGAGAAGGCCTCCACGCGCGTGGCCAAGTACGCCTTCGAGTATGCGGTGAAACACGGGCGCAAAAAGCTGGCTGCGATTCACAAGGCCAACATCATGAAGCTCTCTGACGGCCTGTTTCTTACTTCCGTGCGGGAAGTCGCCAAGCAGTACCCGCAAATCGAGTACCGCGAAGTGATTGTGGATAATGCCTGCATGCAAATGGTACTCAACCCCGGGCAGTTCGATATTCTTCTGCTCACGAACCTGTATGGCGACATTATGAGCGACCTCGCCGCCGGGCTGGTGGGTGGCCTGGGCATTGTGCCCAGCGGCAATATCGGCGAAGAAGCCGCGGTCTTCGAAGCCGTACACGGCACCGCGCCGGATATTGCCGGCAAAGGCATCGCCAATCCTACCGCGCTGCTGCTGAGCAGCATTATGATGCTGGACTACATCGGCGAACTGGCGGCGGCGCGCAAAGTGGAGAATGCGCTGCACACCGTCTATCGGGAAGGCAAGACGCTCACCGGCGATCTGGGTGGCAATGCCACCACCAACGAATTTACCGATGCAGTGATCGCCGCCATGCGGTAGAGTTTGCGCGCTTCCCGCACTATTTTCTCCGTGTCAGGCTGATGGCGGGGCCGAACAGGTTTTCGTCACGGCTGTTGCTGGAAAGGTAGCTGCGCAGGTCTTCGCTTTTGGCGGTAACCAGCATTTCGTTTTCGCCATCCAAGGTGATGGCCAGGTTAGCCAGCTTTTCTCCCGCCGCGCGAGACTTTGCCAATCCATAATTCATCCGGCGGATTACCAGTTTTTCGCTTCCGATTTCCAGCTTGGCCACCGAATGCCCTGGAATGGAAAGGAAGCCCTCGATGCCCGGAGGCGCCTCCACCGGCCGGAAATCCAGGAAGAACTCGCCGGCAATCTTTCCGAGCGTGGCGCGAAAGGTGCCGTAGGAAGTGCCCTCCACATACTGCACAATCAGTTCATTCCTGTCCCCGCGGACGAATGTTACCGCGACGTCTTTTCCCTGCTCGGTGCCCACCCAGCCGCCGAGCAAGTCCGGCTCCTGCACCACGTCACTGGCGGGAAACCATGGGTGAATCGACCGGATTACGCAGGAACTCTGCGTGGCCATCAGGGCCACGACCAAACCGAGCCAAGCGCACTGGGAAAGCCGTTTCACGGAGCGCCTCCTTCCACAGCCATCTCATCATAACTCACCCGCATCCGGCAGCGCCCGGCGCAAAACGAATTGACAAGCCCGCCGCGCTCCGTGAGAATGCTTCTGCGCAGGGACTTACTTCACACAACAGGGAGCCGCTTCGTGGCTGAACTTCCCGCAATCGCGGAATTTGAAACTGGAGTCGTCGAGAAGAGTTTCCCCATGTCCACCGGGGAAAAAAGCCAGAAACGCAAGCGCAAGCCGCACATCCTGGCGGTGATCAATGAATGCTGCACGGGTTGCTCTGGTTCCCCTGCTTGCGTGGATTATTGTCCGGTGAGCGAATGCATGTTCTGGACGGAGATCCCGGGCACGCCATTCGGACGCATTGTTGTTGACCCCCTGCTGTGCATCGGCTGCAAACTCTGCACCAGCAAAGGCCCGGATGGAGCGTTTCTCGAAGGCTGCCCGTGGGACGCGATTGACATGGTTCCCCTGGCGGAGTTCGAGGGCGAACACGGGCCGCTTCCCTATTAACTTCCCATTGTCAGAACAGGCGCAGCATCGCCGCGCCGCAGTCCTTCGGGAACTACTGCGGCGTGTTCGCGCGCTTCTTGATGGCCGCCAAGGTCTCGCGCGCTTGCATGCGCACTTGTTCCGGCCAGCCTTCGCGCGGCGCCAGATAGCGCTCGACGGCGGGAGAATCCTCCGGTTTGCCGATTACCACCAGGGCCCGCAGCGCCTCCCACACCATAGTGGCGTCAGGCTCGATCCCGGCAATAGGCTGCCCAACTTCAACGGCCGCGCTTTGCGGGACAAGCCACTCCGACAGTTCACCGGAAACTTGGCAGCGCACGTCTTTTTCGTCCGCGCCCATGTTGATGCGTCCCAGCAGCGTGCCCGGATTGACCGCATCGCCGGCCTTGAGCCGTTGCGTCAGCGTGCCGCGCAACGGCGAAGGCATGGCATAGCGACGAAGCATGGCTGCGATTTCCTCATGCCCGGCTGCGTCGTTAAATCTCACCAGACCCAGCGCCGCATTGCGCCGCACCATGGGATTGGAATCCTGTAGAAGAACCAGCAGGGCGTCATGAAACTCCGGCACGGAATTGTCCTGCCCCATCACCCAGGCCGTGGTAACGCGGATTTCATCCACTCCATGGGTTGCCAGTTGCGCGACCTGCGGGTACCAGCGCGTAACGCCCGCGTCTTTGCGGATCATGGCATCAGCAATCTGCGCCAGGGCGTGCTGAATCTTCCGCGGGTGTTCGGTGTCTGCAAGATTCTTTTCGATTTCCTCTGGCGAGAGCGGCTTTCCAAACCACGTGGCCTGCCAGAACAGGTAGGGCATCAAGACAAACAAAAAACACAGCGCCAGAATGCCCAGTGTCCACTTGCGCGAAAGGCCGCCGGATGCGGGCGCCGTAGATGGCGATGGCGGATTGTGGTCAGGGGTCATCAGGGCGCCGGGGCATAAAGATGGTACAGCATGAAATAGATCACCACGCCGGTGACGGAAACGTACATCCACACCGGCAGCGTCCAGCGAGCGATGCGCCGGTGCCGGTCAAACCGCTCGCGCAAGGCATGCGAGAGCGTAACCAGGGCCATGGGCAGCACCGCGGCGGCAAGAACGGTATGAGTCAACAGCAGGGTGAAGTACACCGGCCGGATCCAGCCCTGCCCCTGAAATCGCACCGAACCGACGCGGTAGTGATACAGCAGATAGGAAACCAGGAATACCGCAGAGGTGCACAGGGCTGCGGACATGGCCACGCGGTGTGCGAACATCTTGCGGTTCTTGATGAACCCGTACCCTGCGAGGAGCAAAGCGGCGCAAACACCATTGAGCAGCGCATTCAACGCGGGATGCGTGATGAAAGTACCATTGGCGTGCATGCGGATGGCGGGCCTGCGGCGGACCTATTTTTCTTCTTTCTTCGTTTCGCCTGTGTTTGCGGTCTTTGAGCCGGGCAGCTTGATCCAGCCTTCTTTCACCGCCTGCAGCAACAGCATCCCGGTGAACAACCCGCCCATCGTCAGGCAAACCAGCGCTAGCAGAATGCCGTCCAGGGTAAAAGGCGCATCGGGCGCGAAAATCATTCTGGATGTCACGCCGTAGACCAGCCCGGCGAGGGAGAGAACAAGCATTCCGATGCAAATGCCCGCATGCAGGAGGCTATCCTGCTTCGCATTCATGGTTTCCGCCTCTCCCTCCATTGAAGTGTCCCCTTAACGCCAGATTTTCTCAGCAATCATCAGCCCCAGGAGAAAAGGCACGTACGCGACAGTGGCATGCATCAGCCACTTGGCGCGGGTGTTGCTCCGCGTGCGCGCGGCCCACAGGCTGGCCAGCATCATGCCCACGCCCAGCACCAGGGCTCCAAAGAAATACAGCGGCTTGGCCAGACCCGCCACCGCGGGCAACAGGCTGACTGGGATCAGCAATGCAGAATAGGTGAGGATTTGCCGGAACGTGGAATCCCCGGAGCGATCCACCACCGGCAGCATCAGAATTCCCGCGCGGCCATAGTCTTCGCGGTACATCCAGGCGATGGAATAGAAGTGCGGGAACTGCCAGACGAACAAGATCGCGTACAGCAGCCATGCGCCGATGGAAAGTTCGCCCGCGGCGGCCGCCCAGCCGATCAGCGGCGGAACCGCTCCGGGGAACGCGCCGACAAAAGTGGAAAGCCACGTTCGCTTCTTCAGCGGCGTATAGAGACCAAGGTAGCTCACGCAGGTAACCAGGCCCAAGACGCTGCTCAGCAGGTTGGCGGTGAGCGCCAGGTAGAGCGCCCCGGCAATGGAAAGCCCAGCGCCAAAGGCGAATGCTTGATGCGGCGCAAGCACGTTCAAGGGCAGCGGCCGCATGGCGGTGCGGCGCATCAGGGCGTCGGAGTCACGCTCAATCCAGTGATTGAGCGCCGAGGTGCCGGCCCCGATCAATGTGGTGCCGACCACCGCATGCGCCAGATTCAGCCAACCCAGCGAGCCGCCAGCGCCCATGTAATATCCCGCGAACGTGGTCATCACGACGAGAAAGGTCACATCGGGCTTGGTCAGGGAAACGTAACCCCACGCCCGGCCGTAGGTCGGCGCAAGCACCGTGGAAGTAGCGCTCACGACGCACTCTCCTTCAACGAATTCAAGTTCATCGGCACGCGGCTCTCCTGAGGCTGGGTCAATCGAAACACGCAGAGCAGCATGGCAAAGGCAAGTCCAAGCGTCGCTGCGCCAACCGCCAGGTGCGTTACAGTGAAGAAGATCATCACCGGCAGGGGCTGCGGGTATTCGGATGAAAGCAGACGCGACCAGTACGCGCCGCCGCCCAGGAGAAGCTGAACCACAAGAAACCCGCCCAACAGAGCGCCCATTCTGCGCAGCACGGCAGACGATTCAAACGCCCAGCGAATGGTGATTACGGTCCACGCGGAAAGGAAGGTCACCACAAAGGCCCAGGCCACATGAGGAATGATGGTGATGGCCTTATGGCGGAACGACGCGCCCAGAACCAGCTGAAGAAATACAGCGAGGAACAGCAGCAAGCTCAAAGTGCGCAGCCGGGGCGTGGAAACATCGCACAGCTCACCGCGAGCGGTGGCCGCATCTATCCACCATTTCGATGTGAACACCGCGATACCAACCGTAGTGCAGAAAAACAACTGCGCAAGGCTGGCGTGGGCAATCGAAACGGGCTTAGGCAGCAGGAATTTCACCGTCAAGCCGCCCAGAATGCCCTGCAGGATCACCATCCCCAGGGCGGCCCAGCCCAAACGGGGCAGCCAGCGGCGCTCATCCCTTCGCGCCAGCCACACTGCCATGATGATCGTCAGAAAGCCGACGGTGCTGGCAATCATCCGGTGACCATGCTCGTAGAAAACACCGCCGACCATCGGCGGCATGACCGAGCCGTAGGACAGGGGCCAATCCGGAACGGAAAGGCCGGCATCGTTGCTGGTCACCAGCCCGCCCGCTACCAGCAATAGCAGCGTGCAGGCGGCAACCAACACACAAAACCAGTGCAACCCCGGTTTGTACGCGAGATTCATGGCATGAAATCGAGAACCAGTAGTATAAGCGAAACGGGGCAGGCGGTTAAGCCTGCCCCGGAGAAAAATATCCGTCGTCAGTCGCCGGAAGCGGCCTTGAACACGAAGTCCACCGTCTTGGTTTCCTTCGCGCCCACGGTGACTTTCTGCGGCGCAGAAGCGCCCAGCTTTTCGTGCCACGCCTCGAGGGTGTATTCGCCCGGCGGCAGGTTCTTGATTTCGAACTTGCCGTCCTTGCCGGTCACCTTGAAATAGGGATGCTTGAACACCGCGATGTAGCTCTTCATCCACGGGTGCACGTTGCACTTCACCGGGATAGCCAGTTCTTCGCGGGCAAAGCTCTTTTGCAGCGGAGCGGTGCCCTGCGGCTGCGATTCGTTCCACTCGCGGTTATTGACCGGCGTGGGGTGGATATTGTGGGTGGTGCTGTCGGCATTCTTGATGGTGAGATTCTGGTTGGTTTGCACAGCCAGCACATGAGGCGTGTACACGCAGCCTACCTGGTCGAGTTCCACCGCTTCGCTTGAGGTGGGGTAGTCGCCCTTCAAGCCTTCCTTTACGTACACCACAACGTTGGCAAACGCGCCGCCTTCACCCACGACGAATTCTTCATCGGTGAGCCCGCCGGCGTGCTTCGCCGCGCACGAGGGCTCGGCATCCATGCGAATGCGCTTGGCCTTGGGCGCAGCGCCATCGAACTTCACGCCTCCGGTCACGATCCCAGCCGTGGCGGGATCCACGGCCGCCGCCGGAGCCGAAGCGGCCGGAGCCGCTGTTTTTTCCGCTGTCGGCGCGCTTTCCTTGCTCCCGCAGGCGGCTAACGCGAGCACACCTGCGAAAGATAAAGCCATGACAAAACGAGATTTCATTCCTTCCCCTCCCTTTTCTGATTCCTGAATTAAGCCGGCCGGCAAGCTGCCCGGCCGGGCCAAGCTAACTATTTCTTTCCGGCACCCGCGCCAGAAGAAGGCTGCGTGCGCCCCACCAAGCTGCGTTGTTCTTCGGGTGTGAGCTGGAATAGATATCGTACCAGAAGTTCTGCGTGATCCTTCGAATAGTTTTGGAAGCCCGCCGGCTGCGGCCCCGCAAACACCCAGCGGTCGCCTTCCTTGCGGAACAAGCCGGAAGGCATAGCCGTGCCCGGGGCAATCTTGGCTGGGTCGAGCAGCCAGCGCGTGGTCCACGCGGGCCGCAGACGCTCAGGCGCCAGAAGGAAATTCGGCGCAGTGGCGGTGGCGTCGTGGCTGGCCACACCGGTGGCATGACACTTCAGGCACGGTGCCGCTGGATGGGTAAACAAAGCACGCGCCAATATGCGCTCCTGGTCGGTAAGCGGCGCGACCTTCGGCGGCAAGTAAGGCTGGGCCTGGGACGACGCCGCTTCAAAGAAGCGGACGATCTTACGGATCTCGTTATCGGAGAACGTGAAGGTGGGCATGCGCACTTGCAGATAGGAGCGCACGCCATTGCGGTTCGTATCCGTCTTGCTCAGCGACGGGTTTTCCAAAAAGCGCGCCAGCCAGTTGGGATCAACACGAGCTCCTTCGCTGAGCAGCGGCGGCGGCAGCTTGTCTTTGTTTTCTCCTCGGAATTGCGGCAAGTTCTGCAGAATGGACTGCTGCCCGGCCTGAACCTGGTGGCACCCCATGCAGTTGTACTTGGTGACCAGCCACCAGCCTTCCTGCACGTCGCGCCGCTGATCGGCGGGGCGGTACTTCATGCTCTCCGGATATTGCGGGTCCACGCTGCCCAGCAGCAGCGTGGCCAGCGACGTGATATCGTCCGGCGAGAGATTCGGCTTGGGCATTTTTAGCCGATCGAGCGGGTTCGGCTTGAACTTGCCTTCGTCAAAAATCGAAGGATCGCGCAGCTTGGCTTCAAAAAAGCCTTTCTGGTCGTACCAGTGTTCGCGCCCCTGGAAGCCCAGCTTTTCCAAGCGATCCGGCACGTGACCGCGTTCCGCGGCGTGCGTGAGCAGCGCAAAGTCCAGGCGCTCGATCGGCTTGCTGCCCTCCGTGGTCAACTCGGTGCCGATGCGGCCTTCCTCTTCCAGCGTGGCGATTTCGTGGCAGCCGGCGCAGCCATAATTCTTCACCAGGAAACGGCCGCGTTCTTTCAGCTTGGCGTCGTCCATGAAGGACGCCGCGGGGTAGGTGGCGTTGGCGCGCTTCTGCTGTACTAGGTATGAAGCGATGTCGCGCGCTTCTTCAACCGTGAGGCGCAGGTTGGGCATCACCGTGGGCTGTTGCACTTGAAGTTGCGAGCCGTCGTTCGGGCACTGCGAATGTTCCAAATCGAAAACGAAGGGCAAGCCTTTCTTGGCATAGTCCTCGGGACCGAGGTCGCGCTTTTCCAGCGAGCAGTAGGGCCGGGTGCGCTCGCGCGGATTGTGAATCCACCGGACCAGGTAATCGTAATTGTCTTTTTCGCCAACGCGACTCAGGTTGGCGGCAAAGGTTCCGCCCAGAGCCTTGTCGCCCTCTCCCATCGAATGGCAGGCCAGGCAGCCGCGAGTCTCGAACGCGGCCCGGCCGCGCGCCGCATCGCCGGCCGGGTGCTTGGCAAGCGTCCCGGTCACTCCGGATTGCCAGATGAACGCGGCGATCGCCTGAAGCTCATCCTCCTGCAGACGGAACATCGGCATCTTGGTGGTGGGGCGAAACTCGTGGGTGCTCTTCAGCCAGACGGGTATCCAATCGCGGTTCAGCTTCATGCGCACTTCTTTCAAGCTGGGGCCGACCTTCTTTTCCTCGCGCATCAGGCTGGCGGCGCGCAGGTTCAATTGTTCCATGCGCGCATCCAGGCCGCTGATGTTCACGCGCATGCTGTCTGCCTTGGCGTACAGGCTCTGCGCAGTTGCGTTATCTTCAGCCTTGTCCGCCGCTTGCACGGTGCGCGGAATTTCCAGTTCCAGGTCTTTCTTCTGCTGCATCAACTGGCGAACCAACTGGCGCGTATTGAGCAGTTGCTCGCCTTCGTTATCAAATCCCTCGTAGCGGTGGCACCCGATGCAGCCCTTTTCGCGGAACAATTCCTTGCCCTGGTTGAGCCGAGGGGCCATGGGCGTAACCATGTCATTGTTGTGGCACTGCTGGCATCCCGCCTCGACGTTTTCCTTGTAGAAGAGCGGCCACAGCCAGAACTTGTGCCGGCCGTGTCCCTTTTCTACGCTGGACGTGGCGCGGCCATTTCCACCGTGGCACGGCGAGCACCCGAAGCGCTCGGGATTATGGATCTTGAGCATCTCCGGCGAATGTGATGCGAACGGCATTTTGACGTCCGGCTTCAAACCCAGGGATGCTTTGGTCAGGGACAACGTCGGCGGAACCAGCGCGGGGTCCGTGGCGATGTGGCAGGACTGGCAGCGGTCCACCAGGCCCACATCCGCCACGTTGATTTGCCTTATGCTAATGCTCAGGCGGCTCACCGCGGCTTTCAGCCCCGTCAACTGCGCCGGGGTCAGCCCAACCATGTGATCGTTGAAATAGGTTTCCACTTGCTTGCCCAACTCGCTGGGCAAACGGTCCGCATCCGCTTCTTCCACGCCCAATGTGGCTTGCCGCGCTTTGAGCGCCAAAAACTCCTTATCCAACTGGTCAAATGAATACGACTTTCTTTCCGTGCCGCCTTCCTTCTTGGGAACCGTGATGGTGTAGGGACCCTTCTTGGCGGCGTCGATATCTTCCTGCCAGGACTTCTTCGAACTCTGCGAGGCAATCTCCCAGCGGTAAACGTAGGAACTGATGAGGGCCTTTTTTTCCTGGTAGGTGGGCGAAATGGCCGCAAGCAGGCGGCGCACGTAGTCCTTTTCCTCAGCGATTGCTTTCTTTTTGGGCTCCGCGGCGGCCTTTGCTGCCTTCCATGCGTCTTCTAGTTTCTTGTACTCAGTCGAGCCCTTGATCGCCGCTTCGGCATCGGTCTGCTTGGGGATTTCTCTTTTCAAGAAGTCCGTGTAGACCTGAGCAAACTCCCGTTGATAAGAGCGCCACGGGCGCAGCCCGACCATTTCGTCATACAGCGCCCACGCGAGCGAGAGCATGAGCAGCGCCGACGATACCAGAATCGGCATGGCCAGCGATTTTCTTGTTACCGGGTCTTCGTTGTGCACTTGAGGATTCTCGGGCACCGGTTCGCTCTCCCCCAAAACTTTACCGCTTGCATCTGCCTGCCCTAGCCGCGGCCTGCTACACGTTGAACCACGGTGTAACCCACACGTACTTCAATCGCAACAACAACCGCAGGGCGATCTTCACCGGCAAGCTGAACATCAGAATCATCAGCGTGTGCAGGGTCACCACCTGCAGCAGGGTCATGCGGCTGTAGATCTTGCGGCTGAATTCAGTGGCCATGCACAGCCGGTGCATCAGGTAGCCGGAAACCGCCGCAAACAGCATTGTCACCGCGCCACCAAACAAAGCGATGGGCACCCAATGCTTCAGCCCCAGCAGCGAAAACGGCAGAATTTCGTGCAGGTCGCGGTTCACTTCAAATACCAGCCGGTTGTGATCCCAGGTTTGCGAAGGCCAGAACCACATCCAGCCCGGCCCGCGGATGAATGTGCCGATCACAATCATGGTGACCCACAAAATAATGAACCCGAACACGAATGCCCAGATGGCGAACTTGCGCTGCTTGTAGGTGTAGTAGCCGTTGCCCAGCGGGTTGGCGTCAATGTAAGGAATGGCCATCAACCCCACGATGATCAGAGTGGGCATCACCACGCCGGCGATCCAGGGGTCGAAGTACACCAGCATTTCCTGCAACCCCAGGAAATACCAGGGCGCCTTGGAAGGATTCATGGTCAGCGTTGGATTGGCTGGTTCTTCCAGGGGCGCATTCAGGGTGATCGACCACACCATCAGGATAACGGTGACGATGATGGCCGCCAGAAACTCGATACGCAACAGATACGGCCAGGTGTGAACCTCCCGGTCCCATCCCTGCTTCCAGGGAAACACCTTGCGGTGATGGGTCTTGGCCATGGCCGGGTCGGCCTCGAGCTGGCTGATCAGCGCGTCGGTGGCAAACGCCTGCTTCAGCGCGTACCAGGTGAAGAACGGCATCAGGAACAACATCGCCGTGATCGGGACGTTGTCCGGTGACGTCGCAATCGTCCATAGCTGGTGCCAGTCACCCCACATGAAGTACGCTCCCTAGACTTTTTCGTGCTCTTTCGCGCCCGCCGGGCGGGTGAGCACGCGCCGCGGCCCCTTCTCTTCTTTGATTTCCGATTCCAGCATCACCGGGGCCGGGCCGGAAATGCCGCCGTCTTTTCGCACGCGCCAGAAGTGCACGCCCATGAACACCGCGGCAATCAGCGGAATCGCGATGCAGTGCCAGATGTAGGCGCGCAACAAGGCGTTGGCGTCCACCAGGGATCCGCCGAGCAAAGCAAACCGCACGTCGTTATAGGGTGTCATGCCCAGTTGCGCGCCGAGCGGGCCTTCGCTTCCTAACATCGGCGTGGCCCGGGCCATGTTGGTGCCCACGGTGACCGCCCAGAAGCCCAACTGATCGTCGGGCAGCAGGTAGCCGGTGAACGAGAGCAACATCGTCAAAACCATCAGGATCACGCCAACGCACCAGTTGAACTCGCGCGGGCGTTTGTAACTGCCGGTCATGAACACGCGGAACATGTGCAGCCAGACGGCGATAATCATCAAGTGCGCGGCCCAGCGGTGCATATTGCGCAGCAGCTTGCCGAAAGGCACATCGTGCTCGAGATACAGAATGTCGCGGAAAGCCTGCACCTTGCTGGGATGGAAATAGAACATCAGCAGCACGCCGGTCAGCGTCAAAACGATAAACAAATAGAAAGTGATGCCGCCGGCCCCCCACGTGAAGCTGTAACGGACGGCGTCGCGATTGACCTTGGCCGGATGCAGGTGGAAGAAGACGTTGGTCAGAACGCCGAGCGCGCGGTTACGCGGAGTGTCGTCGTGCTTGACGCGGAAGATCGACCGGTAGAGCTGCGTCTTCTCCGGGTCCTTCAGCGCGTCGATTTCTTCCTTGCCTTTTTCTTTCAGGACTTTGGGAAGCGCTTTCACGTCTTCCTTGACCGTGTCCAGCAGTCCTGTTCGGCGGCCGTTTCCGCCATTGTCTTCGGGCATTCGTTCCCCCAAACTTCAGCGCCCAACGGCGGCTAAACCGCCAGGAAGGCGCCCTCACTGTCAAATTCGTCGCGACCGGCCTTCAAATCCTGCAAGTACAGTTTCCCAACGTCCACGATAATTTGTCCGGTGGCATCCAGGGAAACGTGCGCGCGGTCCATGGGGCGCGGCGCGGGCCCTTCGAAGTTCACCGCTTCAATATCGTAGCCGCTGCCATGGCACGGGCACTTGAACTTCTGCTCCGACTGCTTCCAATCCGGCGTACACCCCAGGTGCGTACAGCGCGCATACACCACGAAGATACGGGAAGGATTGCGAATCACCCAGATGCGGTAGTCTTTCTGAAACTTGGTATCCACGCCCAGGTTGAAATCGGAAGGACTGCCGATGGGAAAAACCGTTTTGGGCTCAAACAGTACGCGCGGGAAGAAAAAGCGGAGGAACATCAGGAGATTGACGCCCAGAAAGCCCCAGATCAACGCCCAAGTCAGCCGGCGGCGTCCTTGACTGAGGTCCTCTTGGGTCCCATGGGTTGCCTTCTCGGCCGCCTTCCCGGCGGGTCTTGCTGCCGGCGCGACCGGAGGCACAGCGGGAGCTGCAGGCTTAACAGGATCCGTCATAGTTTCGCCCGCTTTCGCGGGCGCTTCCCTCCCCAGATTTCAGCGTGATGCGGGTTTCCTGAGCAGCGGTAAACGGTACTTATATGCCGAGCGCGAGTCAGTGTCAAGACGCAACGGAAAAACTCTTTGTGAAGGCCTCCGCTTCCCTATTCAGGCCCAGCGCGCTGAGCACGCAGGACGCGAGAGCCGCAACAAAAGGAGGCAAGTCCCCCAGTGCCGGAACCATTTCAAAATGCTGAATCCCGGCCGCAAGCGCGATTTCTCTGCCCTCTTGATTGATCTCATGGAGTGTTTCCACATGCTCGGAGACAAATGCAATCGGGACAACCAGAACTCGCTTCTTCCCTTCGGCCCCCAGGCGGCGCAGCGTGTCATTCAGGGAAGGCCCCAGCCATTCCTGCTTGCCCACTTTGCTCTGGTAGCAAAGCGTGTGTTCAGTGGGCCAGTCCTTGCCCGCGTTGCGCGCGGCAAAATCCCCGCGGCCGCGCTCGATCACCAGCCTGACGGTTTCTTTCACCTGCTTCTCGTAGGGGTCGCCCTGCTCAATCAAGCTCAAGGGCAGGCCGTGCGCGCTGAATACCAGGTGCACATCCGACGAATACGAGTGGGGCGCGCGGCGAAAATGACGCAGCGAAGTGGCGATGCGTTCAACGAAGGCGGCGATCAGCAGCGGATGATTGTAATACTCGCGCACGCGCCGCACCGGGACGCCGCCGGGGCGATAGTGCCGGTCCCATTCGTTGAAGCTGCTGCCCGTCGTGCTCACCGAATACTGCGGGTACAGGGGCAGAAGGACGATCTCATCGAGCGGCTCGCCTTGAATCTCGCGCACGGCGGCCTCGGTCAGGGGGTGCCAATAACGCATGGCAATCACCACGCGAGGCTCCATGTGGGGTTGTAACGCGCGCTGCAGGGCGGCGGCCTGGCGCTGGGTCAGGGGAAGAATGGGCGAACGCTTTCCGATAGCCTCGTAACCGTGCGCCGCATGCTTCCAGCGCTTGCGCGCAATGTACCATGCCAGCGGCCGCCGCAGCAGGTTGCCGAACATCAGTTGAATGATGTCGGGGTCGCAAAACAGGTTGTAGAGAAACGGCTCAACCGTCTCCAGTGAGTCCGGACCGCCCAGCTGAAACAGGACGATGCCGACCTTTTTGCGCTTTCCTTGCGAATGGGTTTCCTGGGGCATGGCTCGGCCTAGCGCCTTGCTGAGCGCAGGCGCTCGATCTCCTCTTCGGCAGCGCGGATCCGCCTGGCAACGCTCACCTGGTACACAAAGAAAACCGCCCAACCGATCATGTACGCCGCAAAAATGCTCTCAAAATTTTTCAAGACGTCCTCCCTGATGCATCTGCTTCCAGCGCCAATTCTTCCGCGGCCTGGCGCAGCGCCTCCACGCGGTATCTCTGGCGAATCATGATGGTCATCAAAGCCAGCATCGCCAGCCAGGAGAAAAGCAACACCTTCCGCATCACCGGGTCCAGCCCCGAGCCCTCGCCGCCGGCAATCACTGGTTGTGGATGCTGCGTGCGCCAGATGCGAATGGAAAAGTAGACCAGCGGCACATCCAGAAACGCGAAAATTCCAAACACGGCGCTGACCACCGCCCGGCGTGAGGGTTCGTCCATCAAGCTGCGCAGCAAAAGGTACGCGGCGTACATCAACCACAGCACGAACGCAGAGGTAAGCCGCGCATCCCAGGTCCACCAAATCCCCCACACGGGTTTGGCCCAGATCGGCCCGGTGATCAGCATCACGGTGCAGAAAACCAGGCCTACCTCCGCCGACGCCAGGGCCATCCAATCCCACTTCTCCGTGCGCTTGATCAAATATCCGACACTGGCGACGAACACCAGAAGGAAGGCAAAAAACGCACTCCAGGCGCTGGGCACATGCAGATAGAAAATTCTCTGGATGTCGCCCATGGTGCGCTCCTGCGGGGCGACATAGAAATTCGCATATGTGGAAACGCCCAGCAGAACGAACGTAGCCGCGGCCGCAAGTGTCGTAGATCGCATGATCGCCTTCCCTACTCTTCCGCCAGGAACTCGAAGGTCATGTAAGACGCTGCCAGAAAAATCACGTCAAAGCACACCAGAATATTAACCCAAGTGAAGCTGAAGAAAGGCTCGCGCGCCAGCAGTCCGGCGGTGGCCTCCACGCTGGCAATCAACACTGGCGTTAAGACCGGCAGAAGCAGTAAGGGCAAAAGTAATTCGCGCATCCGCGCCTGCGCCGAAATTGCGGAAAACGCCGTGCCGCACACCGCCAGCCCCAACGTGCCCAGCGCCAGCACCAGAATCAGTTCACCCAGCACCCGCAGGATGCTGACGTCATACAGAATGGAAAACACCGGCATCAGCAACCATTCGGCGATGGTGAGAAACAGAAAATTAGCGAAAATCTTTCCCAATAGGATGGCGAAAGGGTCGACCGGCGCCATACGCAAGGCCTGCAAGGTGTCGTTGGCCTGCTCGCGCAAGAACGACGGGTGCAGCATCAACGAACCCGCGAACAAGAACGCCAGCCATAGCAACCCGGGCGTATAGCGCCGCGCTTCCTCGGTGGTGGGGTCAAACGTAAAACTGAACAGCACCAGGACCATCAGGACAAACACCACGGTCGTGTTCAGCAATTCCCGGGTGCGGAATTCGGTTTGCAGTTCTTTGCCAAGAACGATGATCGCGGCACGCAGCGGTCCGGGAGGCTGGGTCATTGTGCGCCTCCCTCGTTCACCGTTCCTGCCTGCAGGTGAATGGTGCGCGTGGCGAGGGAGAGAACATCGCTTGCGCCGTGCGTGCTCATCACGATGGTGCAGCCCATGGCGTGCAGCCCGCGCAAGCATTCGGTCAGCCAACCCAGGGCATCCTGATCCAGGCCGGTGGTCGGCTCGTCCAGCAGCAATAATCCGGGCCCGGGAAGCAGCGCCCGCGCGATGGAAAGGCGCTGCCGCATTCCCCGGGAAAACGTGCGGACCAGGCTGCGGCTGCGTTCACCAAGCCCGACCGCGCGCAGCAGTTCATTTACCCGGGCGGGCAACTGCTCCACGCCATACAGCTTTCCAAAGAAATAGAGATTTTCTTCCGCGCTCAGATCGTCGTAGGTCAGGCTGGTGTGCCCCACCAGCCCTGTGCGTGACCGCGCCTCAACCGGCGACGTGAGAGTACTGCCATCTGGCCGCGTGAAGCGCACATCTCCTGCGGTAGGCCGCGCTGCATGCGCGGCAATCTTGATCAGGGTACTTTTGCCAGAACCGTTCGGGCCCAGCAGGGCCAGGAATTCGCCCGGAGCAATGGTGAGGGAAACGCCGCGCAGGGCGACCAGCCGGCCATAGCGTTTGGTGACCCGGTCAAAGGAAACACCGAGCCCCGCGATGGACGGCGGCTCCGCGCCCGTGACAAGTTTCACGGCGGCCTCAGCCTCGCACCAGTTCGCGGATCACCTGTTCGGTGCGGCTGCGTTCCCGGGCGTACTCTTCTTCGGAGATGGTTCCAGCTTGACGGCGAAGCTCCAAGCGAAACAGCGAATCCTTCAGTTCGTCCAAGCTTTGCTTCACGTGGTTTTCCGCCTGTGCCACCGCTTGCGACGCAGCCGGATTGGCGGACGTAATCATAGGCGCCGGAGCCGTCGAGGCTTGAGCCTCCACTGGCCCCACCGCAGCAATTGCCGGAGCCACTGGCCGCCGCCATAGATAAACGGCCCCCAAAAAGAACAGAGCCGCGAAGCCGCCGGTTAGGACCCATTTTAGGTCATCAATTCTTGCCGGCAGCGTGCGCACTTCCCCGTCATTCGATGTGCTACCGCCCATTGCGGCGCCCGGGGCGGGCGCTGCGGGTTGGGTGTCTGCCGCGGGGGGCGGGGCCGTGCCCGAAACAGAAATGTCCAGCGGAGACGCCGCCGGTACGGCGGCCCGCGCGAATACGTTCCAGCCTTCCTTCTGCCCTGCCGCCTGCAAGCCAGGCCCGGAAATCTGCATGGTCGGCGGCGCCACCACCATGGCCAGCTCGATAGCATACGGCGAGGGCGCGCCTACTTTGGCTTGCTGGGAAGAATACGGAAGCTGATACGAGAGGCGAACGCCGTTCTTACCCGGCTTGAGCGGAAACACCAGGCCAAAACGATTGTTCCCTTTGTTGACCGTCCCCTGCACGGTGGGCATGCCCGAAGCCCCCCAGGCTGATACCTGTCCAATCTCTGCCCCTTCGGGAATCGCAAACTCGAATTCCTTGTTGAAGGTCGCGGCCGGCGCGGAAGTATTGGTGACTTCGTATTCCTCGCCCACAATAAGATTCCCGCCGTTGGGCTGAACGATCACGGAGCGCGAGGTGACCTGCAGGTTGGCCACGGTGGCCGTGGGCTCGAAAATCTCCACATCGGCACTCGAGGCCGCAGGCGACACGCTGGCATGGTAATTCACGCCGCCGTAATTAACCCGAATCAGGAAGGGCTGCTGGCCAATTTCGGGGCGTTCAAACTTGAATCTTCCCTGGCTGTCGGTTTTCGTGGAATCAACTTCTTCCATTCCCCCGGCCAGCTTAATCAAGACCACCGTTTGGGAAGCCACCGCGCTCCCCTTGGTGCCATTTCGCACCGAGCCCGTTAAGGTCCCTGCGTAGCACGACCCTGCGGCAAGCAATCCCAGCGCAACACAAATTAGTTTTCTCATGATGAGTTATGAATTCGCGCGGGCTTGAACATCCTTCGACCGCCGCCGAGCTTGCGGGGAAGCGTTCCCTGTCAGTTGGTCCATTTCCGCCAGCACTACCGCGGCTTCGGTTTCCATGGCCCGCTTCATTTCCTCAAAATCCGCCTCGGAGAATTTTCCGGAGCGGTGCTCGAATTTCAGATCGCGCAAATTTTCATAGATTACTTCGCGGCGCTCGATGAGTTGATCGAGGCGAGTACGGTGAGCCACCGCTTCCTCGGGCTCGGGGTCCAGGAAGAAGACAAAGACCACCGTGGCTGCAGCCAGCGCGATACATGCCAGAGCAATCGCCAAACTATTCCTCGCTTTCTTGGTCCGCTTGCGCCCGAAAGCGGCTCAGCGCATCGCCGGAAATCGCTTCCGGTCCTCCCGCGGGACTGGCGATGGGCGTTACAGTGCGCATGCGCTGCAACACCAGCCAGACGACCCCTAACCCTCCGAAAGTGAATACCCAGGGCATAATCCACGCCACCCGGCCGAAACCGGTACGCGGAGGTTCGGCCAGCACTTTCTGTCCATACTCGGCCACGAAGGCGTCCAGAATCTGCTCATCGGACTTTCCCTCTTCCACCATAGCATCCACCTTCTTCAACATTTCGGCGGAAGAATAACAACCAACGTGGTTGCAATCGATCAGGACCTGCCCGCAGCCGCACTGGCACATCATGCGCTTGCCCACCAGCTTGGCGCGTTCGGTTTTCTGGGCCAGCGCCGGCGCGCACAGCGCGCTCACAAAGAAAAACGCCGCCACGAGTCGCCGCAGGTTAGTCATGGGACTGCGCCTCGCGATACGCTGGGCCGGGCACCGCAAGGTCGCCGGGCCTGACAGGAGCCGCTGCTTCAGAAGTCCGCACCGCGACAATCGCCTGGCGGTTGGGAAGCAGCGCCAGGCCGGTGCCCAGCACCAGCACAATCCCTCCCAGCCAGATCCACTTCACCAGCGGGTTCAGAAAGGCGTGGATCACGGGGAGATTGGATTCCGGGTCGCGTCCGGCATACACCAAATAAAGATCCTCTCGCAACGTGGAGTGGATGGCCACCATGGTTCCGGATACTTCGTTGGCGGGATAGAAGCGGCGTTCCGGGTACAGCATCAATGCCGATTTGCCATCCCGCAGTACTTCGATGGTCACGCGTTCCGCTTCGTAATTCCGCTTTTCGACGATGCTGCCATCCGAGGCTACCCGTTGTTGCGGAACGGAAGTAAGGGTCTGCGCGATGATCGTGTAGCGGCCCAGTTCCATGCGGTCGCCCGGCCGCATTTCCGTTTGCTTATCCTGGTTAAAGGCGGCGCCGGCCAGGCCAATAAAGATCAACACCATGCCGAAATGAATAATGTAGCCACCGTAGCGCCGGGTGTTGCGCAGGGTCAGATGCACCATCGCGGGAAGGAAACCCATGGCGTTGCGCGAGCGGATCACCCACGCGCCACGCACAAACTCATTCACGATGGTGAGGGTCACGAACGCGCACAGCGTCAGGCACACCAGCGCATAAAAGTGGCGCACGCCCAGAAAATAGGCGATAGCCCCGGCCAGCACGCTCGCGCCCAGCGGCCAGCCGAAGTTCTTCTTCAAGCTGCCGGGCGACGTTTTTCTCCACGCCAGCAGCGGCCCCACTCCGGTGAGGAACATCAGGAACAAGCCGATCGGGATATTCACCTTGTTGAAGAACGGAGGCCCGACGCTGATCTTGGTTCCCTGCACCGCTTCCGAAATCACCGGGAAGAGGGTGCCCCACAGGACCGCAAAGCATGCGGCCAGCAACAGCAGATTGTTGAATAGGAAACTCGATTCCCGCGACACCAGCGAATCCAGGGGCGCTTCGCTTTTCAGATAATCGCGGTTATCCAGCCAGGCCCAGACGCAAACCAGAATGGCGATCGTCAGGAACCCGACAAACCACGGGCCAATATCGGACTGCGCAAACGCGTGTACCGAGCTCACCACGCCGCTGCGCGTCAGGAACGTGCCGAGGATGCACAACAGGAAGGTAATGAACACCAGCCAAACGTTCCACACTTTCATCATGCCGCGTTTTTCCTGCATCATCACTGAGTGCAGGAAAGCGGTGCCGGTCAGCCAGGGCATCAGCGAGGCGTTTTCCACCGGGTCCCAGCCCCAGTACCCTCCCCATCCCAGCACGGCGTAAGCCCAGTGCGCGCCCATCAGAATGCCCAGGCTCTGGAAGCCCCAGGCCACCATGGTCCAGCGGCGGGTCAGGTGAATCCACTTGTCGCCCGGATAGCGCGCCAGCAGGGCGGCCAACGCAAATGCAAACGGGATCGTGAAACCAACGTAGCCCATATACAGGGTCGGAGGGTGGGCTACCATTTCCGGATACTGCAAGAGCGGGTTCAAGCCGCGTCCATCGGCCTGCGCAATCAACTGAACACCGCCCGCATTGGTGGTTCCAATCACTCGAAACGGGCTGACGATGAATGCGTTGAGGATCAGGAAAAAACACTGGACAGCAGCCAGAATGACGGTGACATAGGGCATCAGTTCGGGGTGCTTGTTCCGATTGCTGATCAACAGCACCAGCCCATAGAGCGACAACAGCCAGCTCCAGAAAAGCAGCGAGCCTTCCTGCCCCGCCCAGATGGCCGCGATTTTGTAAAACGCCTCCAGGTCGCGGTTACTGTGGCCCACTACGTAGGCCATGGAGAAATCATTGGCGAGGAAGAGGTACACCAGGCAGCCCGCGGCAATCGTAATCAGCAGGCAAACCGCGATGCCCGCATTCTGGGAACTGCGCAGCAGCAGCGGGTGCCGCGTGCGGATCGCGGCGATTCCCGCAATCACCGTGTAGGCCGAACAGACAAACGCCAGAATCAGCGCAAAAGATCCAAATAGGTCCACGATTTCCCCTGTGACTTCTAGCTCTGCTTGAGAGGCGCAGAGGCAGGTTTCGATTCCGCGGGGCCGCCCGTTTTGCCACCGGATCCCGGCGCGGCTTCATACTTGGATGCGCATTTTGCCTGGACTTTCTCAGCCACAAAGCGCCCGTCGGGCATGTGCTTGCCTTCCACCAGGGCCTGCGCGCCATCCACAAAAGTATCCGGCAAGGGGTCCCGTCCGACGTAACTAACGTGCAAGGCCTTGCCTTCCTGCTCGATCACGAAATCTACACGTCCGCGAAAGCGTTCGATGGAACCGCTGCGGATGTCTCCGCCCACCCGGATCCGGTTCCGGGCATCCGCGGCGGAAAGTGTCTGGAGTTCTGCGATGGTGTGGTAATACGTCTTGCTTTCGGTCACTCCAACCCATCCCAGCCACAAAACCGCGGCCAGGATGATCCCAGAAGCAATGCCGAACTTGGCGCCTTTCGCCACAATCGCCTCCTGAAATACAAATTTGCCCGTGAGAACATCTTAGCACAGCCAAAATTGGCCTACGTGAGAACTTCATCCCGTGCATCCTTGCAGCCTGGACCGCAAGGACAGGGTAAATCGTACCCGCTCCTCCCCCGCCAGCACCGAGGGCCGCCAATCCCCATCCCCGCCTGGGATAAGGCGGGCGCCGCCCAGCCCACCCGCTGCCAGCGAGCCCAGAACAGCATGCGATTCGCTGTCCAATGCAGCCAGGCATTTCGGTCGGTAGGAGAACTTCACCCGCAACGCAACCTGCCGATGGACATCCTTGGGCGTCTGTCCGGGACACTCAGCAACGTATGCAAGGAAGATGCCCAGGCGCTGCAGTTCGAGCAGACAGCTCTCCTGAGTCTTGCCCTGGGTGTCAACCGCGCAGGCAGCAAGAATGCTCTGCAACAGGAGACGTTCCTCACTCGGTTCTGAAGTTTCCTCCAGCGAATAGAAAAAGCTGCTCCCGGTCGCCTCAGGGCTGGCCGCGAGGAGCAGAACCTGAATATGGATGGGCCGGAACCGGGTGGCCATCTCCAGCCTTGCAATCCGGTCGCTCACGTGGTTCTGCGAAACCGTCTTGCCGCAACCGTCGCACACGCAGGGCAGGTCGGGCGCCGTCATCATTCCATGCTACTGAAGACACACGGCCCCTGCAAACCGTGGGGGCACAAAGGTGATTGGCGTATCGTTTTTGGGGGGCTTTGTATGTCTCTCCGCGGGCCCTAGGGGTGAACGGGATTGTCTCTGTTTGAGCCGGATGGCTCTTCTTTCTTGGATTCACTCAGTTTGCTGCGCAGGCACCACAGCAACTCGGGGGCAAGCTCGGTAATGTTCATTCCCTGCACCACCAGGAACTTGCAACTCAGCATAGGCGAGGGCGCATCCTCATCCGGCAACTGGCACATTACCCTGCAATACTGGCATTCCTGATTCCAGCAAAAGCGGCCATAGGGGATGGTTTCCGGGCTGATGAATTGGAAAGCACGCAGGACAGAGTTCTTTTCCGGCACCATGAACTTGCGGCCGAGGATGGTGATTTCCACCAACCGCTCGTAGGGTCTGAATACTTCGGACATGGGACTGCGAGGTTAGGTGACTTCAAGGCAACTGGCAATGGAACTCACGGCCACCTATAGCTAATCCGGCAACACACCTCTCTCCCACTCGTCTCCAGCAGGTTGCTAAGCGGCCCGCACAAGCTGTTGGTATTCCGCTTCGGACCGCGCGGGGAGCAACACCCACAAGGTATAAATCCCCAGCGCAGTTCCCAGGATCGGCGAAAGGAGCGAGAGAAATCCCATCACGATGGCCAGCGGACGAGCCCACGTTTCGTGGTTAAACAGGCCAATCCCCGCCGCAAGACTGGGAATCGCCAGCAGCAAAATTCCCCAACCCGTGGCGGAGACCAGAGCCGGAACGAAGTTGGGAAACACGGCGCCCCCCAATTCGCCCAGAATTATGGGCAGGATCGTGCGGCCCACAATAATCACAGCGGCGCCGGCCACGAGTTTCAGTCCTGCCCGGGCCATCCACAAAATAGCCAGCAGACGCACGTGCCGGGCTACGCGGTTATCCGACCCTGGTATCACGGCAATTGCAACGGCCCTTCCACATCCCGCGCAAAAGCGGGAACCCTCGTGGAGTGGCGTGCCGCAGTTCTGACAATACATGGCGAGCCTCCTTGCCTGTGAATACGCAGGCTGAGAGAAGGAAGTTCCTGGGCAAAAAGACGGGAGCGCCCAAGCGCTCCGGGGCTACACCGAGGCGAAGAACTGTCCCATCCGACGGAATTTTTCGTACCGGCGTTCCACAAGAGCCGCCGCGGGCAGCGCGGATAGTTCGGCAAGTTGTCTCTTCAGAACAGGGGCAAGCAGCTTGGCGGCTTGCTCCGGATCATTGTGCGCGCCACCTTCCGGCTCCGGCACAATCTCATCAATCAAGTCAAGATGCTTCATATCCGAGGCAGTGATTTTGAGCGCGGCTGCGGCCAGTTCGGCCTTGGCCGCGTCGCGCCACATGATAGACGCGCACCCTTCCGGGGTAATCACCGAGTAGACGGTATGTTCCAGCATGTTCACGCGATCGCCCACGGCAATTGCCAGAGCGCCGCCCGAGCCGCCTTCGCCGGTCACGGTGACCACAATGGGCACCGGCAGCACGGCCATTTCTCTCAAGTTGCGCGCGATGGCTTCGGCCTGGCCGCGCTCTTCCGCGTCAATGCCCGGATACGCGCCCGGGGTATCCACAAACGTGAAAATCGGGCGGTTGAACTTGGCGGCCAGCTGCATCACCCGCAGCGCTTTCCGGTAACCTTCCGGTTTGGGCATGCCGAAATTCCGGCGCAGTTTCTGTTTGGTGTCGCGGCCTTTCTGATGTCCGACGACCATGACCGGATTGCCATGGAACCGCGCCATCCCGCAGACAATAGCCGGATCGTCGGCGAAGGAACGGTCGCCTTGAATCTCGCTGAAGCTTTCGAAGAGAAAATCAACAAAGTCCAGCGTGTACGGGCGTTGCGGATGCCGCGCCAGTTGCGTGCGCTGCCACGGGCCGAGATTGGAATAGAACTCCTTCTTAAGCTCCGCTACTTCCGCGCGCAGCCGTTCCAACTCGGCGCTGCTGGTGGGGTGATAGCCCGCCAGCCGCCCCAGATCCGCCACTTCCCGCTCCAGTGTCTCGATTTCCCGCTTCTTGTTTTCAGAATCCATTTCGGCTCACAAATTGTACGCTTTCGGGCCCGCACAAACCACGGACGCGGGCCAGCAGATCCTCATCCGCCTGTACCTTGCGGTTGGTCTGAATCCGCGTCACAGCGCCGTCAGTGGTTACGATCTCGAAATCCACCGCGGAAAGCCCCTGCTTCGAACGCAGGATCTGGTCCAGGGATTCCATCTTCTCGTCCGTCCAGGCCCTGGAATCAATCCGCACGCAAATCGGTCTGGGCGGGTCCGCAATCTGTTCCAGGAGCCGCACATCGGAAACGATAACCCGAATCCCGGCATCCTCCACAGAAATTCGTCCTTTCACCAGCAGTGCATTGGAAACTTTCAGCAAGTTCTCCCGGACGGCAAAAACCTTCGAGAACACCAGCATCTCGCTCTGTCCGGTCATGTCCTGCAAGGTAACTACGGCCCAGCGCTCTCCCTTCTTCGTGCGCAACGGGCGCACCGATTGCAGCAGGCCAGCAAGCTTTACCTCATCGTCGTGGGCCTTGCTATCGAGCGCAGATATGTCGGTAACGCCAAGCTCCTTCATGCGGGCGCCGTACTTGGCCAGGGGATGGCTGGAAACATAAAACCCCAGCGTGGCGAACTCGCCCGCAAGCAGCTCATCCTCGGACCACTCGTCCAATTCCGGCAGCGGCGGATCGCTTGCCGAAGCTGCCTGGTCGAAAGGCGATGCCGGCGCCGGAACGCCGAACAATCCATGCTGGCCGCTGGTGCGGTCGCGGTGCAGTTTCTGCCCGCGTTCCATAGCCTTGTCAATGGCTTCAAATAACTGCCGCCGCCGCGCCCGCAGCGAATCCATGGCCCCTGATTTGATCAGGCTTTCCAGCACGCGGCGATTCATCAGGCGCGGATCGATGGATTCGCAGAATTGATACAGCGATGCGAACCGGCCGAGCTCCGCGCGGGCGTCCAGCACGCCCTTCACGGTGTTTTCCCCGACATTCTTGATGGCGCGCAGGCCGAAGCGTATGGCGTCGCCGACGGGCGTAAAGTCCATTCCCGACGTGTTCACGTCGGGAGGCAGCACGGTAATTCCCATGTTACGCGACTCGTTGATATACTTCACCACCTTTTCCGCGTTGCCGGTTTCCGCGGTCATCATCGCGGCCATGAACTCCACCGGGTAATGCGTTTTCAGGTAGGCCGTTTGATAGGCCAGCAGCGCATAGGCGCAGGAATGCGACTTGTTGAACCCGTAGCCGGCGAACTCGGCCATCAGGTCGAAAATCTTTTCCGCCTTTTTCCCCGGTACCTTCCGCGCTACGCACCCGGAAATGAATTTCTCTTTTTGCTTCTGCATTTCCTCCGGCTTTTTCTTCCCCATGGCGCGGCGCAGGATGTCCGCATCGCCCAAAGAAAACCCGGCCAGCCGGTTGGCGATCTGCATCACCTGTTCCTGATACACCATGACGCCGAAGGTTTCCTCAAGCGCTTCCTTCATTTCTGGAAGCTCGTAGACCACCCGCTTCTTGCCGTGCTTCCGCTGAATGAAATCGTCAATCATCCCGCCCTGGATCGGTCCCGGGCGGTACAGGGCATTGAGCGCGGTCAGGTCTTCCACGCGCGAGGGCTGATACCTGCGCAGGATGTCGCGCATGCCGTGGGATTCAAACTGGAAAATGCCGGTGGTATCGCCGCGCGAAAACAGCTTGTAGGTCTCCGTATCGTCCAGCGGCAGGGAGTCCAGGTCAATTTCCTTGCCGCGGTTCTGCTTCACCAGGCGCTTGGCGTCTTCCAGAACCGTCAGCGTGGTCAGGCCCAGGAAATCCATTTTCAGCAGGCCGATGCGCTCGAGCGCATTCATGTCGTACTGCGTGGTGATTTCATCCCGGTTGGACTTGTAGAGCGGGACAAACTCAGTCAGCGGCTGCGGAGAAATCACCACGCCGGCGGCATGCGTAGAAGCGTGGCGGGCCAGTCCCTCCAGGCGTTTCGCGATATGCAGCAGTTCCGCGACGCGTTCGTCAGAGGCTTCCGCCTGCCGCAATTGCGGCGATTGCTTGAGGGCATCTTCCAACTCGATATTCAGCGTGGCGGGAACCATCTTGGCCAGCCGGTCCACTTCGCCATACGGCATATCCAGCGCCCGCCCCACATCCTTGATGGCCGCCTTGGCCGCCATGGTGCCGAAAGTGATGATTTGCGCCACGTTCTCGCGCCCGTACTTTTCCGTCACGTAGTTGATTACCTCGCCGCGGCGCAGCATGCAGAAATCAATGTCAATATCGGGCATGGAGACGCGCTCGGGATTCAGGAAGCGCTCGAACAGCAGGTTGTATTGCAGCGGGTCCACGTCGGTGATGCGCAGGGCATAGCTCACCAGGCTTCCCGCTGCAGACCCGCGGCCCGGGCCCACAGGAACTCCCTGTGTGCGCGCGTAGTGGATGAAGTCCCACACCACCAGGAAGTACCCGGCGAACCTCATCTGCTTGATCATTTCGATTTCGAGCGAAAGCCGCGCTTCGTAATCGGCCAGCGGGCGCGACAAGCGGCCTTCCTTTTGCAACCGCTCGAGATGAGGCACGCGGCCGGCAAAGCCGTCGCGTGCGATTTTCTCGAAATACGTATCGGTGCTGTGACCCGGCGGCACCTTGAATTCCGGGAAAGGATTGGTGACGCGATCAATTTTCACGTTGCAACGTTCCGCAATCGCCAGCGTGCGATCCATGGCCTCGGGAATTTCGCCGAACATCCGGGCCATCTGATCTCCGGTCTTGTAGAAAAACTGATCGGTGGCAAAGCGCATGCGGTTCGGCTCGGCCATGGTCTTGCCGGTTTGAATGCACAGCAGGACTTCCTGGGCCCGCGCGTCTTCTTCCCGCAGGTAGTGGCAATCGTTCGTCGCGACCAGGGGAATTCCCGTCTCCCGGGAAAGCCGAACCAGTTCGGGATTGATCTTGTGTTCAATCTCCAGGCCCTGATCCTGCATTTCCAGGAAGAAATTCCCTTTGCCGAAAATGTCGCGCAGCCGGTAGGCGGAATTTCGCGACTCTTCGTATTTTCCATCGGCGAGCGCTTCGGCCACTTCCCCGCGCAGGCAACTGGAAAGGGCAATCAACCCGGAACTGTGCCGGGCCAGAAGGTCGTGGTCAATTCGCGGCTTATAGTAAAAGCCTTCCAAGAAGCCGGAAGAAACCAGCTTGATCAGATTCCGGTAGCCTTCGTTGTTTTCGCAGAGCAGAAGCAGGTGGTTGGCGCGGCCCGCGCCGGGCGCTTCCGGGTCGGAAGACTTTTCGTGGCGGCTGCCGCGGGCCACGTAAACTTCGCAGCCGATGATGGGTTTCACCCCGCGCGTCACCGCGGTGTTGTAAAAATTGGCGGCCGCGAAAAGGTTTCCGTGGTCGGTGACGGCAACCGCGCGGGCGCCCCGGCGCGCTGTTTCGTCCACCAATTCAGTCAGATCACACGCGCCATCCAACAGCGAAAAATCGGTGTGCAGGTGAAGGTGTACGAAATCCCGGGTGCCCATGTCTTGTCTATTCTAGCAAACTGCGGACTGGAGGCCAGCCGTCGGAAAAATAACTCAAAGCGCGGGTTTGCGCCTGGCGCACCGTGGAAGCGAAATCGTGGCAACCAACGAGCTTATTTTTTCTTCTTGCCCTTGGGCTTCACGGCAGATTTTGTTTTCTTTGCGGGAGCCGGTTTCGCATGGGCCTTGGCCGGAGCACCCTTGCCTTGGAGGGGTGCCGCGGTCTTGGAGCCTTTTTCAGGTGGCGCTGCGGCGGCCGGGGAAGAGGCTGCGGCTTTGCCCAGCTTTCCCTTGGCGGCCTTGGGCGCTTTCTCTTCCTTCTTCTCGCGCTTGGGCGGTTCGGGCTTGATACCGGAAAGCTTCCGCAACAAGGCCGTCCGGTCTTGCGGGTTGCGGGCCTTGCCCACAAGCTGCAGGTTGAACAGGTCTTCGATCACTTGGTCGAACTTGGGGCCGCGCGGCAGGCCCATTGTTTCCAACTCGACCAGCGGCAGTTCCGCGCGCAGCGGCTTCCATTTGCTGACATACATGCGGATGGCGCTCAACGCCTTGGGTTGCGAATATTCACTCTGAATAAACGCCAGCAAACCGGTGGGCGCCTTTTCCAGGAAGTCGTACACCGCGCGCGCTTCGACCGCCTTGGTTCGCTGCTTCCTCTCCGGCGTTTTCGGAAGAAGGTTCTTGGCCGGCCCTTTGAGCACTTTGATCAGTTTTTCCGAGTTGCTATCGAGAGAGTGAACCGCTTCCACTTCCGGCTTGCGGAAGTCCATCCTGCTGATCGCGCTGCTTTGCTCGCGCGAACCCAGCCGCCCGAGCACGTAATACACGGTGGGTGCAAAGGCGCCTTCGGAAGAAACCCGGATCCCGGAGGCCAGCATGCTCTCACGCACGCGTGCGAATTTTGCCAGTCCGTCATAATCGGGGTGGCGGCGAGCCAACTGTGGATGGATGGCGCCAGTCAACTCGTGCGCTTCCCAGGCCTTGAGAATCGCCACCGCCTTATCTTCATGCGCCAGTTGCCGGACTTCCCTGCCCGCAGCCTCGGGCTCCAGATTCTTGTGCAAGCCGCGTTCTTTGGCCAGAGCAAACCAGTCAGCGGTGCGTGGTTCCAGCTTGAATCCCATGCGCACGCTGTAGCGGATCGCCCGCAGCAGACGTTCCGGCTGGTTCGTGAAGGAATGGATGGAAAGGGCGCGAACCTCGTGATTGGTTTCCAGATCCGCCAGGCCGTTGGTCGGGTCGAGCAACAACCCGCGTGAGGCAGCATTCAGGGAAAGCGCCACGGCATTAATGGAAAAATCACGCCGCCGCAGATCTTCAGTGACCGTACACCACCGGATCTCCGGCTTAGCCCCGGGATGGGCGTACACATCGTCTCGCGCCGCAGCAATGCTGCACTCTACCTCCCCGGGCAGGATCATCTCGATGTGCCGGAACTTCTCGCTCTCTTCCAGGATGCGCGCCCCGGCCTTCTCCAGATCCCGTGACAGCCGGGCAGGGTTGCCTTCCACCACGAAGTCGAAGTCCTTGATCATCATGCCGGTAATCAGGTCGCGTACCGCACCTCCGGCAAGGTAGACATTCATTTCATGGGCTTGGGCAATTTGCTGGACGCGGGCGACCGCGTCGCGCTGGCCGGGAGTAATCCGGCTATCGAGCAAGAACATATAGTCAGGCATGGAGACCTCAAAGCGTGACGCAGAATAGCTGCCACGCGCAAATTTGTGCTGCCCTTCGGGTTGCCTTCCGACTGCTGCCGCGTCCAACCCCTGCCACTACTACGCGCGGGGGTGGTGCGCCTTATACACGTGCTTCAACCGCTCCTGCACAACGTGAGTGTAAATCTGGGTAGTAGAAATGTCCGCGTGCCCCAGCATCATCTGCACCGAACGCAAGTCTGCGCCCCGTTCCAGAAGGTGCGTGGCGAAACTGTGCCGCAGTTTGTGCGGCGAAAGCTTGCGCCGCAGACCGGCCTTCCTTCCATAGGCCCCCAGAATCTTCCAGAAGCCCACCCGGCTCATCCGCCCTCCCAGCCGGTTTACGAAGAGGAACGGGGTTGCCCCGCGCCGCAAAAGAGCTGGGCGAGCATCGCGCAAGTATGTGCGCAGTGTGGCCAGTGCCTGCTTGCCGACGGGAACGACTCGTTCCTTGTCGCCCTTGCCGACGCAGCGCAAATAACCCATCTCCATCTGCAAGTCACCCGTGGATACGCTGACCAGCTCCGAAACGCGCAGACCGGTGCTATAAAGCAACTCCAGCATGGCCTTGTCCCGAAGGCCCATCGGACTGTTCACGTCCGGCTGTTCCAGCAGCCGGTCCACTTCTTCGAGCGAGAGGAAAGTGGGCAGCCGCTTCCAGCCTTTGGGCGACTCCAGATTGAGCGTGGGGTCTTCCTTGACGAATTTCTCGGTCAGGGCAAACCGGAAGAACCTCCGAACGGTCACCTGATGCCGCGCCACCGAGCGGCTATCCAGTTTCATGCGGTACAAATGTCCGAGAAAATCCACCACATCATCCCGGGTGACCCGCTCCAGCCGGATATTACCCTTGACGCAGAAATCCCGGAATTTCTTCAAATCGCGCCCGTAGGCCGCCAGCGTGTTATCGGCCAGGCCCTTTTCCACGCGCAAGTAGCTCAGGAACGTTTGGATCGTCGCGTCCATGTTACTCATTGAGGCTACTCATCCAAGCCCAGGCTGCCGCCGCCCCGGCTGCGTCCTTCCCGTTTGGTGGCGATGCCATAAACTTCCTCGACTTCCGGGCAGCGCATCACCCAGGCAATTCCCACGTAAATCGCGGTCGCTGCCAGAATGATGAACAGGAATACCATCAACCGCGGGAAGAAAGTATGCAGTTCGGAAAAGTGCGTCACCCGCAGCAGAACCAGACACGCCGCTCCCATCACCGCGGAACAAACCACCACTTTGCCCATCGAAGCCAGGATCTCCAACGTACCCAGACGCCCAAAGCGCTGCCGGAAAATCACGAACAGGAACAAGAAATTGAAGTAGGCGGCCAGCGAAGTGGCGAACGCCGGGCCGCCATTCTGAAAGGTCTGGAAAAAAGACTTCAGGAAAATATAGTTCAGCAGAATATTGGCCCCGGCGGCGTAGAAGCCGGCCTTTACCGGGGTGCGCGTATCTTTTGTGGAATAAAAGGCCGGGACGATCAGCCGGGTCGCCGCGAACGCCGGCAACCCTACCCCGCTGAACAGCAGCGCACGCGCGGTGAGCGCGGTGGAGGTAGCCCCGAACTTTCCGTGCTCGAACAGCACCTGGATGATGGGTTCGCGCAGAATCACCAGGCCCACCATGGCTGGAACGGTAATGAACGAAACAATGCGCAGGGAGAATGCCAGGGTCTTCTTGAGCGACTCGAAATCGTGCGCCGCGGCCTGATGCGCCATCATGGGCAGGATGGCCGTTGCTACCGACACCGCGTATCCCCCCAATACCAGTTCCGTCACTCGGTCGGCGACAAAGATCGAAGTCACCGTGCCATCGGGCATCTTGGGTGATGCGGCAAACATCGAACTGACCACAAGATTCACCTGGTAGATGCCCACGCCGAAAAACCCCGGCACCATCAGCCTTCCTACCGAGCGCACGCCCGGATGTCCGGGCGAGAACGCGAACCGGAAGGTCATTCCCCTTTTCAGCAGCGCCGGAATCTGGATAGCCAGTTGAAGAGAGCCCCCGATCAGTACGGCAGCCGCCAGCGCCAGCGACGGGTCGGGAAAATTGCTCTTCACCACCCAAAACGAGCATCCGATAATGCACAGGTTCAGAGCGATGGGGGTGGAAGCCGGCAGCGCAAACTGGTGAAAACAATTCAGGATGGCCATGGCCAGCGCGGCCAGGCCAATGAAGAAGATGTAAGGGAACATCACGCGGTTCAATTGAACGGCGCGATCCCAGCGATCGGGGCTGGGTTCCAGCAGGGTGAACAGCTTCACCAGTTCCGGCGAAAAATAGATCCCGAGAACGGTAATCCCCGCCAGAAGAACCGCCAGCGTCCAGAACAGCCGGTTGGCGAAATCCCACACCTCTCCCTTCTGCTTTTCCGCCATATAGCCGGTAAAAACCGGGATAAAGGAGGCGGTCATCGCCCCTTCGCCCACCAGACGCCGCAGCAGGTTTGGAATGCGAAAGGCCAGGAAGAAGGAGTCGGCGACGATGGATGTGCCCAGCAGCAGAGTAATCCGCTGGTCGCGCACGTAGCCCAAGAACCGGCTCACCAGGGTGACAAGGGTAATGACCGAAGCCGATTTGAGGATTTGCTTCTTTTCCGACAATCAGCGGCCGCCCCCAGCCCTAAACTCATCAAAAACAAGCACTTGACACCAAATTAACTTCCAGTTTACCATAATCAGGCAGGCTTTGCAATCGCCCTGCCCAAGACACCTAAAATGGCTGCAAAGAAATCCCTGCTCCCGGCTTCGACACACAAGAAGGTCGTCGTGCAGTCTTTTGACGGCGAGAACCTGCGCGGCTACCTCAACCCCTCTTTGGTTGGCCAGGGGGAAAACCTGGATGTGCTTACCCTGGATGGAGAACATCAGGCGGTGCCACTGCGCGGGGTCAAGAGCGTCTATTTCGTCAGTGATTTCGTGGACGATTTCGAACCCGGCCGAAAGGCATTCCTGAGCCGGCCCAAACTGGATGGCCTCTGGGTGCGCATGAAATTCCGCGATAACGATACCCTCGAAGGAATTGTGACCAACAACCTGCTGGAAATGCTCGACCGCGGGGTGCAGGTGACGCCTCCGGATCTGCACGGCCCAACTCTGCGAATCTTCATCCCGCGCAGTGCGCTATCCGAGTTGACGGTGCTGGGGGTGGTAGGCATCGCTCGCCGTGCGCCGCGGCCCGCTGCAGTTCCCGCTGGCCAGACCCGACTGTTTGGCGAGTAGCCGCCGTCCGCCGCTGCACCTCTGTTCCGCCATAGTGATAAAGTGCCTTCGGTAATTTCCATTTCGGCGAAAGGGAGAACCCTATGAAACTGGCTGCGCTTGCAGAAAAACTCGCTTGCCGGTTGGACGGCGACGGAAATCTGGACATCACGGGCGTCGCCGGCCTGGAGTCCGCGCAACCCGGCCACTTGACCTTCCTTGCCAATCCCAAGTACCGCGCGGTGGTGCGCTCCACATCCGCCTCCGCCATTCTGCTGGCCGAGGGCGAGGCCAAACCCGCGCAATGCGCGGCGCTCTGGTCCAATAACCCTTATTTGGATTTTGCCCGCGCGCTGGAATTCTTCTACCAGCCTCCGCAGTATGCCGCCGGTATCCATCCCACCACGGTGATCGCGCCAACTGCAAAGATTGGTCCGGGAGCCCACATCGGCCCTTACTGCTTTGTGGACGCGGAGGCCTCGATTGGGAGTACTGCCGTGCTGCACAGCTTCGTCAGCATTTACCGGGGGGCGCAGATTGGCGATAACTTTTTCGCCCACTCGCATTCCGTGGTGCGGGAGTTCTGCCGAATCGGGAATAACGTGACCTTGCAGAATGGCGCCGTCATCGGCGCGGACGGATTCGGATTTGCCAAGCGAGGCAACGGTACCTGGCACAAGATCGCTCAGTCCGGCCCTGCGGTAATCGAAGATGACGTGGAAGTCCAGACCCACGCCTGCGTAGACCGGGCCACGGTCGGCGAAACGCGCGTTGCTCGCGGCGCCAAACTAGACAATCTGGTGCAAGTGGGGCACGCCAGTTACGTAGGCGAGGATACGCTGCTCTGCTCTCAGGTCGGATTAGCCGGTTCCACCCGGGTGGGCAGCCGTTGCATTTTGGCGGGCCAAGTGGGCGCCGCCGGGCACCTGGAAATCGGGGATGGCGCCGTAATCACCGCGCAAAGCGGCGTACCCAGCGATGTTCCCGCCAGCGCGCTTTATTCCGGTTATCCCGCCATAGAGAACAAGGATTGGTTGCGTTGCGTCGCCGTTTACAACCGCCTGCCGGATTTGCAGAAGGCGGTGCGCGAGCTCAGGGCCACGGTCGAGGAAATGAAAAAGACAAGCTCCCCTTGAGCGCAGCGCGCGCTGGCTATCCCGCGGGCTGCTGATCATCTGGGAGATTGCGCGCCACAGCACGCTCCACCTGTGCAATCAGTTCGTCGCGCTCCTCCAGTGAATAGCCGCTGGTGCCAATCGGCTCGCCAAAAACAATGTGAACCACCCCGGGCCGCAGGGCAAAACTTCCCTTGCGCATCAGCCGGTGCGCTCCGGAAACTGATACCGGAACAATGGGCACTCCGGCACGGATGGCTAAAACAAAACTCCCTTTCTTGAAACGTCGCATGCGGGCGTCAGGACTCCGTGTTCCCTCCGGAAAGATCAAGTAAGAAACGCCGTTGCGCAGGTGGCCCAGCGCTTGCTCCACGCTGGCCATCGCCGCTGCCCGGTCGCTGCGGTCCACCGGAATGATTTGCGCCAGCAGCAACGCGCGCGCCAGCAAGGGAATCCGGAAAACTTCCTTCTTGGCCAGCAGCGCCACGCGGCGCGGAATCACAGCAACCACCGCGGGGGGATCAATATTACTGATGTGGTTGGCTACAAAGATACACGGCCCGGCAGGAATCCTTTCCGCGCCGGAAGCCATCGTGCGCACCCCGGCCAGCGCCAACGCCCAGCGCGCGCCTGCCACGCCCACCCAGTAGAGCCGTTCTGGAGAGCCGGTCGCCAGGCAATGCAGGATCATGACCGGCGCGGCAACCAGAATGTAGAGCGCAAGAAAGAGAACCACCAAGCAGGTACGAATCACTGTTCTGTGACGCCCTTCAGCAAGCCTTCGCGGATTTTCCGGGCCAGCTCCGACGCATTCGGGTCCTCGTTGATTTCGTAGCGTACCCGGCCGTTCCCGCCGGAAGTAACCAGCAATCCCGCGCGCTTGAGAATCTCCGCGTAGGGCAACTCCTCGGTGCCCGCCACGTAACGCTCAAAAAACTCGGCAAAGCTGCGCCCGGCGATCTTTTCGGCCGAGGCCCGGACCCCGGCCGATTCGGGAAAGAACTTGGCCTGATGCGCATACGTTTCATTCAAATCGCGCATCACGTCGTCCAGGCTCTTCTTGTTCGCCGTGGCCTCGCGGATCAGAATGTCCAGCAATACGCCGACAATCTGGCCTTTGTTGTAATAGGAAATGCTGAAGGCAGCGCGAGTGTAGAGCTGATACTTCTCGTGCCAGGCATCCAGGCTGGCTTCTTCCACGCTCTTCCACATGCGCGCGGGCCTGGCCTGCAACGTGGAAAATTCATCGGCAAGGTCCGCGTAGTACTGCTGCGCTGTCCACAGCCCGCTGCGCACCAGCGTGTACGAACCATACGTGCTGGTGACCCCTTCGGAAAACCACAACGAGCGCGTCCAGTTCTCCTGCGTGTAATCCACCGGTTCCAGGCTTTGCGGGCGGATGCGCTTCACGTTCCACAAATGGAAGAATTCGTGCGCCGAAACGCCCGCCGGCAGTTTGTTGCTGCTGTGGATTGCAGTGGAATTAGCATGCTCCATGCCACCGCCACCACCCGTCAAGTGATAGATAAACGTGTATTCCGAGAATGGCGCCTCGCGCATCATCGTGGTCTGGTAACTGACGATCCTGCGCAGCATGTCCGTAAACGCTTCTCGGTCATGCCCGCCGCCGTGAATCACCACCCGGAAGGCCGCGCCGTTGGTATCAAAGCGCCACTCCTCGAAGGTTCCCAGTTCCGCAGGAGCGTCAACCAAAGCATCGTAGCTTGGCGCGGTCCAAACCGTGTCCGCTGCATCCCTCTTCAGCGCGATGGCAGTTTTCCACCCGGTGGGCAGGCCGGTAAATTCGATGCGGGTTTCTTCCCCGCGTCGGGTCGGGACATACATCAAAATCAATGCCAGGTTCACGAAGGCGTGCTGCGCGTCCAGTTGCGCGCTGAACGGGCCGGGATCGTCCCAGTACGTCGCGTACTCCACTCGCACCCGGTGCAAGCTTCGTCCGGCGCGGACGCGCCACGTCAACTTATCCAACTTCTGGACTTGCAGCGCTTCCCCATCGCCCGCGTAGGCGCGCAAGCCTTGCACGCGCGATGCAAAGTCGCGAATCTGGTAGGTGGCGTTCCAGGCTGGGATCTGCAAAATCAACTCATCATCCACCGCCGGAACGGTCATCGTCACCCGGAACAGGTGCTCCTCGGGTTTTTCGACCGACACCCGGTAGGAAATCGTGGCCGCGGCAGGACTTGCCATCAGCAGGAAAGCAAGTCCGGCAAGAATGTTAGTAATCAATTTGTTTTTACGTATCCGCAAGAAGCACTCCTTCGGCGACAATTTCCGCCGGCCCGGTAAGTTCCACCATTCCGTCGTCCCGCCAGTTGACTTCCATTTCGCCGCGCTCCAGCATGACCTGAACGCGACGTCCCGTCTTTCCATTTAAGTGCGCCGCCACCGCACATGCGCACGATCCCGTTCCCGAGGCCAGCGTGCGTCCCGCGCCGCGCTCCCAGAATCGAACTTCGATCCGGTCATCGCGCAGCACGCGAACAAAGCCGATATTGGCGCGGTCGGGGAAATAGGGGTGGCGTTCCAACCGGGCCCCAGCCCATTGCCAGTCAAACTCAGCTCCGTTGTCCTGGAACACAATGCACTGCGGGTTGCCCATGAACAGGATCGTTGCGGGAAAGGTTCGCTCATCCACGGGCATCGGAAATGCGCGGATGGGTTCGGTGACATCCACTCCGGGCCGAAAAGGAACGCGCGCGGCTGAAAAATCGGGCACCCCCATCTCCGCGCGAAATACCCAGGTGGCGCCTCGCTGTGCGACCATCTCCATCTGGCGCTTTCCAACCGCTGTCGCAAATGAAATCTTTCCCGCGTGCATTTTTCGCCGGGAAGCCACCAGGGCCGCGGCGCAACGCAGAGCGTTCCCGCTCAAGCTGGCCTCGCTGCCATCCGAGTTGAATATTCGGAAAGTGCCGTCCACCCCTTCCGCCGCGCCGAGCACGACAATCCCATCGGCCCCGACGTTGCTGTGCCGGTCGCAGATACGCGCGGCCAGCTCGCCCAAATCCCTCCCCGCCACGCAACTTTCTTCCAACAGCAGAAAATCGTTGCCCAGGCCATGGGCTTTTACAAATGGAATGGTTCCCTGCCTCATCGTGGCCTCGCTATTCACGCGTAGTCCCACGAGGAACAACTTGGCAGCGCGCATCCAGGGCGCTCAACTGCCGCACGATTTCCGCTTGCTGGCTGCGGCTCACATCCGCGTCAAACTCCACCACGCAATCCGGGCCTACGCGGAACACCTGAAAATGCTGCATGGGGACTTCCATGCCGCTCAAGACTTTGTTCGCTCCGGTGATCACGCCTTCCAAACTGGCCGTGGTCAGGCGGAAGGTAAGCAGTTGCGACTTCAAGCTGAACCGCTTTTCCGCCCAACCCAGCACGGAAAGTGAAAGAAAGATCACCAGCGTGACGAACAAGGCGGTGACGTAAAGCCCCATGCCAGTAGCCATGCCCACGCTCGCCACTACAAAAATCGTGGCCGCGGTGGTAAGTCCCACAACGTTCCCGCGCTCGCGGATGATGGCTCCGGCGCCGATGAAGCCGATCCCCGGAATCAACTGCGCGGCAATGCGCCCATGGTCACCGCCCATGGTTCTCGCCAGGTAGTCGGAAAGAATCGTGAAGAGGCACGATCCCATGCAGATGAAAAGATTGGTGCGCAGCCCCGCAGATTTTCCGCTGATGGTACGTTCCAGGCCAATGACCGCTCCCAATGCGGCCGAGATGAGGACACGAATCACGATAGCTGAGCTCAAATCATTAGGCAGCATGGATTCGTCCTTTTCCGCGCGCCGATCGGCTGCTGCACTACAGCAAGAAGCTGGTCAGCTTGTGATACAACTGCGCGCGCTTCCTGATTTCTCCCGGTTTCAGTTTGCGCAGGCGGGCCAATCCAATGCTCTCCACCGTGAAGCTGCCCATGACTGAGCCATAAATCATGGCTTGCCGAAGGGTCTTCTCGTTCACGACGCCCGCCTTGGCCAAATGGCCCATGAAGCCGCCAGCGAAGCTGTCGCCCGCCCCGGTGGGATCCCGCACCTCTTCCACCGGAAAGCCGGGGACACAGAACATTCCGCTTTGCGTGACCATCATGGCCCCAAACTCGCCCCGCTTGATGACCAGAGCCTTGGGGCCCATCTTGAAGATACCCCGCGCCGCGCGCAGCAGGTTGTGCTCCCCGGACAGTTGCCGCGCTTCTTCATCGTTGATCACCAGCACTTGCGTGTGCTTCAGGGTTTCCCGCAGTTCGACCGGGGTGCGTTCGATCCAGTAGTTCATCGTGTCCAGGGCGATGATTTTCGGCTTGCCCTTCACCTGCTTCATCACCGAGCGCTGCAAGTCCGGATGGATGTTCGCCAGAAAAATAAAAGTAGAGTTCTGAAACGAGGCAGGAAGCTTGGGATTGAACTCTGCAAACACATTCAGTTCGGTGGCCAGCGTCGTCCGCTCCCGGAAGTCATGACTATACCGAGCAGCCCAGAAAAACGTCTTGCCGGCCGCGCGCTCCAAGCCCGCAGTGTCGATCTTGCGGCCATGAAACACGGCTTCATCGCGCTTGGTAAAATCATCTCCGACCACGCCCACCAGCTTCACCGGGGCCAGGTAGCTGGCCGCGACGGAAAAATAAGTTGCCGCTCCGCCCAGTTCCCTGTCCGCACGTCCGTACGGTGTCTCCAAAGCGTCAAACGCCACCGATCCCACCACGAGAAGGGACATATTGTTTGTGATTCCTCTCTTAGCTCAGGTATTTTCCGACGATTGCAGCCAGTTGCTTCTTTGCCGCGGCCGGGATTGCTTTGCGGTCGGTGACAATCGCGCTGGCAAGCGCGCTCGCGCACTTGCAGGCTCCCGGGGCCGCTTCAACGCCGGCACGCACCGCCGCATGGATGACGCGCTGGACGTTCTCCGTATTCTTTCCCAGAACGGCGAGAATATCGGCCAGCGTCACCGCATCATGATTCGGATGCCAGCAGTCAAAATCGGTGACCATGGCCAGCGTGGCGTAACAAATCTCCGCTTCCCGCGCCAGCTTGGCTTCGGTCACGTTGGTCATGCCCACGATATCGAACTTCATTACCCGGTTGGCGTTCGATTCGGCCAGCGTCGAGAACTGCGGCCCTTCCATACAGATGTACGTTCCGCCCAGATGCGAGCGCACGCCGGATTGCAGGCAGGCATCGGCCAGCTGGTCGGAGAGATGCGGGCAGGTGGGCTTATCGAAGGAAACGTGCGCCACCAGGCCCTTGCCGAAAAAAGTGCTCGCGCGCCCCATCGTGCGGTCGTAGAACTGGTCGGGAATCATGAAGTCGCCCGGCGGAAGATCGTCGCGCAACGATCCGACCGCGCTAACGGAAATAATTCGTTCCACGCCGAGCAGCTTCATCGCGTAAATATTGGCGCGGAAATTGATTTCCCCGGGCAGGTAGCGGTGGCCGCGCGCATGCCGCGCCAGAAACGCCACGCGCCGTCCTTCCAGCGTGCCCACCAGGAAGGCGTCGCTCGGGTCGCCGAACGGAGTTTTCACCTTAACTTCGCGGACGTTGGTCAATCCGCCCATCGCATATAGCCCGCTGCCGCCGATAATCCCCAGGCGAATTCTTTCGGGGCTCTTCGCTTTTTTCATCGTTTTCTTGGCCATTCCGTCTGCTCCCAACCAGCGTGTGTGAGTTTCCGACTTTCGCAGATTACCCGAGCGGAATTGCTTCCGGCTCGTACTTTCCATCGCTCTCCCGGATATAGGCCAGCGGTACGTGAGGATCATGCGAAAAAATCACCATCCACTCGCCGCGCGCCGCCTCCGGAATCCACTTCTTCTTGTTCTCCAGCGTCGTCAATGGATACAGGTCGTAAGCCATGATCCAGGGAAACGGAATGTGGGCCGTGGTGGGAATCAAATCAACAAAGCACATTGCCGTTTTGCCGGCGCCGGAAAGTCGCACGCCCTGCATGTCGCGGTTATGGCCCGGCAAGCGAACGCATTCCACGCCCGGCGCGACCTCGGCATCCCCTTCCAGGAGCCGGAATTGTCCGGACTTTTCAATCGGCAGGAAATTATCCGGGAAATAACTCGCGCGGTCGCGCTCGGTGGGACGCTTGGCGTGTTCCAATTCGCCCTTCTGCACCACATACGTCGCGTTGGGGAAAGTGGGTACCGCCTTTCCATCCACCACCGTGGTATTCCAGCCGCAGTGATCGAAATGCAGGTGCGTATCAATCACGATATCAATATCGGCAGGCTGCAACCCGCGCTGCGCCAACTGCTCGATCAGCCGCGGCTGCCCGTGAAAATCGTAAATCATCGCCTGCTTGGCGTCCCACTTATTGCCGGCTCCGGTTTCGATCAAAACCCACTTCCCGGCCGTCCGCACCAGGATGCAGTTCATGCCCATCAATATCCGGTTCCGGTCGTCTGGGGGAAATTTCTTTTCCCACAGCGGCTTCGGCACCACGCCGAACATGGCGCCGCCATCCAGCCGGAAGAAGCCGTCATTCAAGATGTGGAATTCCAGATCACCCAGGCGCATCGTATTATTGTACGTTCGCTTTCCGGAGCATCTCGCTCACGGCGGAATAAGGATCCATTTTGCGCTCCGCAACACGGACCGCCAATTCATCCAACTGTTGTCGCCCCGCTTCCGTTCCCAGGACACGTTCCACAAGCCGCGCCTGTAGAATCTCCACCAACCTCTTTTTCCAGCGGTCCAGGCGCTTTCCCGTGCCGCCCGCGGCATCCATCTGCCGGCGGAATTCTGCAATTTTCTCAGCGACCTGGGCAATACCTTTATTCTCGGTCGCGACGGTGCGCAACACAGGCGCCATCCAACCGTCGCGGGCCGAGGCCAGGGAAAGCATGGCTGTCAACTGTTGTTCCATCCGCTCGGCGCCTTCGCGATCGGCTTTATTGAGCACAAAAATATCGCCAATCTCCATCAGGCCGGCCTTGATGTGCTGCACTTCGTCTCCCAATCCGGGCACCTGGACCACCAGGGTACAATCCGCCAGCTGCACGATGTCCACTTCGTCCTGTCCGACGCCGACGGTTTCCACCAGGATTATGTCTTTTCCCGCAGCATCCAGCAGCAACGCCACATCGGCGGTTGCTCGCGCCAAGCCTCCGAGAAAGCCGCGCGTGGCCATCGAGCGGATGTAGATGCCCTCGTCTTGCGCATGGCCCTGCATGCGGATGCGGTCGCCCAGAATCGCCCCGCCGGAATACGGACTGGATGGATCTACGGCAATAATGCCCACCGTTTTTTGCAGGGACCGGTAATACGCGGCCATCCGGTCCACCAAAGAACTCTTGCCAGTGCCCGGCGCGCCGGTGATTCCCACGCGGTAGGCGCGGCCGGTGTGCGGGAAAACGGCGCGCAGAAGAGCTTCCGCTTCCGGAGCGTGATTTTCAATCGCGGTGATCGCGCGCGAAATCGAGCGAACGTCGCCGGAGCGAACCTGGTCGGCCCATTTGTCAATGGAAACAGCCATGCAGAGTTATTTCTTCGTCCCCAGCAGTTGCCGGGCAATCACCAAACGCTGAATTTCGCTGGTGCCTTCGCCGATGGTGCAAAGCTTCACGTCCCGGTAAAACTTTTCCGCCGGGTAATCCTTGGTAAAGCCGTAGCCGCCAAAAATCTGCACGCCTTCGTTCGCTACTTTTACCGCTACCTCGCCGGCGTACAATTTGGCCATGCAGGATTCGGCCGTCAGGCGTTTGTCGCCGCGGTCTGCCATCCACGCCGCCCGGTAAGTGAGCAGCCGCGCCGCGTCAATTTCCATGGCCATATCGGCAAGTTTAAACTGAATCGCCTGGAACTCGCTGATGGCTTTCCCGAATTGCTTGCGCTGCTGGGCGTATTTCAATGCCGCCTCGTAGGCTCCTTGCGCCATGCCCAGCCCCAGCGCGGCAATCGAAATGCGCCCGCCATCCAGAATCTGCAGGCTGTTCTTGAAACCCTCGCCTTCTTTGCCCAGCAGATTCTGCTCTGGCACCTGGCAATCGCTGAAGAGAACCTCCGAAGTGTCGCTGGCGCGGAGCCCGAGTTTGTTTTCCTTCTTGCCGGGTTTGAATCCAGGGGTGCCCTTCTCCACCACGAAGGCGGAAATCCCGCGAGCCGCCTGATCGGTCACAGCCATGGCCACGCAAATATCGGCATAGTGCCCGTTGGTGGTGAACGTCTTTGCCCCATTCAACACCCAGCCCTGGTTGTTGCGCGCCGCCGTGGTGCGCGTGCCGCCTGCATCGGAGCCGGCTTCCGGTTCCGTCAGCGACCAGCAACCGAGTTTCTTCCCCTGCGCAAGGGGCACCACATATTTCTGCCGCTGTTCTTCGCTGCCGAATTTGTAAATATGATTGGTGCACAAGGAGTTGTGGGCCGCCACAATAATGCCGATGGAGCCGTCCACGCGGGAAAGCTCTTCGATGGCGATCACGTACTCCACGTACCCCAGCCCCGCGCCGCCATATTTTTCCGGAAAGATAATCCCAAGCAGGTTCATCTCCCCCAGCTTGGGGATGATTTCAGAGGGAAACTTCGAGGCTTCGTCCCATTCCATCACGTGCGGGGCGATTTCGCCTTCCGCGAACTCGCGGACGGAACGGCGCAACTGCTGCTGCTCTTCGGTAAAGGAAAAGTCCAAGGTTTCACCTATTTCTGATAAGAGTCAAAGGCAGATAACTCAGCGATTTTACACCAGGGCGAGTGTGTCTCACAAAACTATGAAGAAACGCCTTCTTGACGCAGGTGGCACCTCATCTTAGCATTCATGCGGCGCGAATGATGGCTGCCACCCCCACACTGCGCGAAATGCCCGCCGTCCTGATCGTGGATGATGAGCAGGAGGTCTGCGTCCTTCTGAAAAACATGCTGAGTGGCGCGGGCTACCGCACTGCCGTGGCGCACCATGGCGGCGAAGCGCTGGCTCTGCTGGAAAATGAATCATTCGATCTGGTGGTGCTGGACGTGTGGATGCCGCACATGAACGGCATGGAACTGCTGGCGGAAATGCGCACCCGCTGGATCCTGCCCAAGGTGATTGTGATGAGCGCTGACGGCGCGCCGCAAACCGTGCTGACCGCGGTAAAAGAGCAGGCTTACCACTACATCACAAAGCCGTTCGCCGCGGAAGAATTGCTGGCCATGATCACCGACGTATTGAATACGCCGGCGGCGGTTCCCGTCATCGAAGTCGTTTCCGCCGAGCCGCACTGGGTGGAGTTGCTGGTGCCCTGCGATAAACCGATTGCCGACCGCATTCAGGGCTTCCTGGACAAGCTGGAAACCAATCTGCCTCCGGAAGTTCGCCGGTCGGTCGGCTTGGCTTTTCGCGAACTCCTATTGAACGCAATCGAATGGGGCGGCGGCTTGGACCCGGAGAAAAAAGTTCGCATCGCCTATTTGCGCCTGAAGAAACTGATCCTCTACCGCATTGCGGACCCCGGAAAAGGCTTCAAGCTGGAAGAATTACCGCACTCGGCAATGAACAACCCGGAAGACGATCCCACGCGCCACACCATCATTCGTGAAGAACAGGGGCTGCGCCCCGGAGGCTTTGGCATCTTGCTGGCGCACTCGATGGTGGATGAAGTTCTCTACAACGAAGCCCACAACGAAGTCGTCCTGGTCAAATACCTGGAATAACCTGAAAACTCTTACCCAGCCGCCAGAACTTCGCGGAGGGCCGCGAGCGCTTTATCGATCCCCGAACGGTCCACATCGAAATGCGTGACCATGCGGATCGCATATTTGGCGAAAGGCCCGGCAAGCACATTACGCTTCTTCAACTCGCCGCAAATCTCCGCCGCCGTTCGGCCGGTGCCCGTGACATCAAATCGTACAATGTTGGTCATCACTTTTCCGGTGTCAAGCGCGATGCCGGGAATCTGCGCCAGTTGCTCCGCCAGATAGCGCGCGTTTTCATGGTCTTTGTGCAGCCCTCGCGGTGATTCTTCCAGGGCTACCAGACCCGCCGCGGCCAGCACGCCCGCCTGCCGCATCCCGCCGCCGAACGCTTTGCGGAAGCGGTGTGCCCGGGCGATGAATTCCCGGCTCCCCACCAGCATCGAGCCGACCGGCGCTCCCAGCCCCTTCGAGAGGCAAAACATCACGGAATCGCATTGGCGGGTAAGCTGCGCCACGCTTCGCCCCAGCACGGCTGCGGCGTTGAAAATCCGTGCGCCATCCAGGTGTACCGGCAATCCCATTTCGTGCGCTCTGGTGCAAATGTCCTCCATTGTGGATTGCGGATACACAGTGCCGCCCGCCACATTGTGCGTATTCTCCAACGAGATCAGCCCGGTATCCGCCTTGTGTGGATGCTTGATGTTCAGCAGAGGCTCAATCATGGACCAACTGAGAATTCCATCGGGCGTGCTGACCGTCCGTGGCAGAACACCGGCGACAAAACTCATCGAGGAAAGTTCGTACTGGTTGATGTGTGAGCCGTTGTCGCAGATGACTTCCTGGCCGGGCTGGGTATGGGTCTTAATCGCCACCAGGTTGCCCATCGATCCGGTGGGCACGTACAAGGCGGCCTCGCGCTCGAAAATCTCTGCGGCGCGCGTCTGCAACTTATTGATGGTCGGGTCTTCGCCGTATACGTCGTCGCCGACTTCGGCATCCATCATGGCGCGGCGCATGGAGGGCGTGGGACGCGTCACCGTGTCGCTACGCAGATCCACCGGTGCTGCTTTTTCCACCGGCGCAAGCTCACGTGCCGGTTCTTTTGCGGGTGTGGCGGCCATACCATCCTCCTTGCCGGTTGAAAACCAATCCATCCTAACCCATCAGTTCAACAAATACTTCATTCGAAACCGCTAGACGCGCGGGCGCCAGCCGCGCCACGCTCCCGCTCACCTCCAGGTAGCCATCGCTTTGCAATCGGGCCAAGCGTGCCCGCAGATTGACGGCGTATTGTCTCTCGATATGCTCAATATCAATGCCCTCCAACAACCGCAGGCCGAGGAACAATTCTTCGTCCAACATTTGCTGCCGGGAAAGGATTTCATCCTGTTCGCGAGGAAGTTTTCCGGAGTGAATGGCACCCACATAAGCTGCCGGGTCGTGCGTGTTGGCCCAGCGGCGCCGGCCGTCGAAGGAATGCGCTCCCGCGCCGAGGCCCAGGTACGGCTGCCGCTGCCAATACTTCAAATTGTGGCGGGAGCGCCGCCCCGGGAGCGCCCAATTGGAGATTTCGTAATGCTCGTAGCCCGCGGCGGCCAGCATCCCGGAAGCTTCTTCGTAGAATTCGGCCATGGCTTCGTCCGTAGGCAAAGCGTCTGCGCTGTACCGGTGGCCGCGGCCAATCACTTCCTTTCCCAGCCGGCTTCCCTGATCAATTTCCATCATGTAAATAGAAATATGCTGTGGCCCCAACGCTACCAAACGCTCCACTGAGTCCCGCCAGGTTAACGCCGTCTGGTGTGGCAAGCCGGCAATCAAGTCGAAACTCACGTCGGTAAAGCCGGCCTCGCGCAGAGCTCTTAGCGCCGCATAGATATCATCGCACCGGTGCATTCTGCCCGCGGCTTTCAATTCGTTGTCGGCAAACGACTGCGCCCCCATGCTGATGCGGTTGAAGCCCGCCGCGCGCCACGAAGCTGCTTTTTCCCGGGTGATGGTTTCGGGGTCTGCTTCGAGAGTCACTTCCCGCCAATCGCAGGGAAAAAGCTCGCGCAGAGTGTCCAGCATGTTGAGCAGGGCTGCGGGATCGAGCAGGCTTGGCGTGCCACCGCCCACGTAAACCGTATCGAGCGAGCCGAGCCCGGCGGACCCTTCTTCCTCCGCGCTCGAGCGAACCAGCTTCATTTCCGCGCAAACCGCCTCGGCGTATGGCGAATAAAGAGAAGAAGCGACCACGCCGGTGTGGAAATTGCAGTAGGTACACTTGGACTGGCAGAACGGCACTTGAATGTAAACACCGAGGCTCATTGTAGATATCTTACCGCATGCGTCGCGAGCGGCCTCAGCAAGGCCCTCAAGCCAGAATTTGCGGCGGGCGTCACGCAGGATCCGCAATCAACTTAACTTGTACTTCGCGCTGCCGCGGTCCATCGAATTCGCAGAAGAAAATGCCTTGCCAGCGGCCCAGCACCAAGTTGCCGGACTGGACAAAAACAGAGACGGTATTTCCCACCAGGGCCGTCTTGATGTGTGAATCCGCATTTCCTTCGGCGTGCCGGTAACCGGCGTCGCGCGGGACCATCCGGTCGAAGGCTATCTCCATGTCGCGCACAACGTCCGGGTCCGCATTCTCGTTGATGGTGATTCCGGCGGTGGTATGCGGCACATACAGATGGCACGTTCCGGACCGCACGCGCGATTCGGCGAGCAGCCTCCGTACGTCACCCGTGATTTCAATCAGGTGCGTGCGCCGGGAAGTTTCAACGCGCAGCTTTTCTACGCTCATAAAAACAACAAACGGGGCACGACCAACGTGCCCCGTTGCCTTCAGGAAATTACGGTTCTACGCCAGGGCATCCGCGGAGGAAGCGCCGTAGAACGCGAACCAGGGCTTGGCCGCGGCCAGCCGGTCATTCACGTTCTTGATATTCTTCACGCCTTGATCGTTCAGCCAGTCTTCCAGGGCTTTCACGCCGTGCTTGGCGTAAACGGGCATGCCGTCTTTCCATGTGGCGCGGCCGCACAGGACGCCGCTGAAGTTGGTGCCGGATTCTCCGGCCAATTCCAGCGTTTCTGAAAACGTTTCGTTGCTCACGCCGGCCGAGAGATAAATGAACGGCTTCCTGGCCACCGCGGCGGCTTTGCGGAAGTACTCCTTGGCCTGATCGCGGCTGTAGGCAGCAGGACCCTTGCAGGATTTGCAGCCGCCGACGAAGGCCATGTTGATGGGCACTTCCACCTTCATCACGTCCACGTTGTACTGCGGCTTGGAAAATTCCGCCATGCTGCCGATGACAATCTCCGGCTTCTTCTTGGCGAAGTCGATCCCCTTCTCGTCCATTTTGTCGTCGTAGCCGACAAATTCCAGGAAGAAGGGCACGTCGGCCGCCGCGCATTCACCGCCGATGCGCTCCACCCAGGCATGCTTGGTTTCGTTGATGTCGCCCGGATCAAACGGCGTGTAATACAGAAGGATCTTGACGCAATCGGCCCCAGCCTGCACCAGTCGTGGCACCGACCAGTGGTCCAGCAAATCCGGCAATCGGCCCGGACGAGTATTGTCATAGCCGCTGTTTTCGTACGCCAACAATAGCCCCGCATTCTTCGCGCGCTGCTTGGCCGCGGAAAGGCCGTATTCCGGATCCAGCAAAATGGCGCTGGCGTGCGGGGTCAGCACGCGCACCACCGCTTCCTTGAATTCCGCCATCATCGCGGCGGTGACTTCTTTCTTGTCCACTCCCTTGCCTTCCGCAATAGCTTTTTTCAACGAACCGCGCTGGTCCATCGCCGCCGCCGCGATCACGCCGCGCGAGTTGGCGACAGCCTGCATTCCTTTTCTCTTGCCCGGAGTAATTTTCATTGCCCATGCCTCCATCGGGGTGTTTCTGCGGGTACAGGAATCTTAACACGGAGAATGCTTCGCGTTGCCGCGGCGTTGCTGCAAAATCGCAACGCTAGGAAAGACTGATCACCTGGTGCTGGCCGAGCGCGTCAGCCTTTTCCTTCAATCGAGCGATGAGTTCGTTACCGTGCCGCGCCAGAAACGGCAGGAAGCACAGACCTCGTTCCTGCGGCTGGCGGTTGGGAAACAGTGACCGGCTCAAGATGGCCGCATGCCGCTCGACCACGCCGAAGCGGAACGCGCTTGCCCGGCCCGCCTTGTCCTGCAACTTCCGCAATTGGTAAAGCATTTTGCGCTCCGCGGTGTCTGCGGCGCCGCTCAGGGTTTTGTCCAGCTTCTTGAGAGGCCCGCGCAAGCCTCGCATGGCGGCCAACAATGCCTTCTCTTCTTTTGTAAAGCGCTTTGCAAGGCTTGCGGAAAGGGATAGTTTCGCAAGACGCGCGCGCAGTTGCGCGGGGCTGACCGTCACCTCTCTTACCCCAAGTCCATACTTCTTCAGCAACCGGCTCACATGCGGCTCAATCAGGGTGAAACTCGCGCGCGGGAGGATCACGGGCATCCGCCCCAGCACTTCCCGGTACAGCACCTCGCTCTGCGCGTAGTAGGCAATCTCGGCCGGCCCTGCGACGTAGGCAATCGTCGGCAGAAGCGTGTCCTGAATCACGGGACGGAAAAGCGCATTCCCGGAGAATCTTTCCGGATACTGCACCGCGTGCTCGGTGAGTTCTTCGCGGCTGAACACGGATGTACCGGCAACCAGGTTCCCGTTACGAAGGCGAACCGGAAATCGCTTCCCTTCTACCGCCAGGAACAAGGGAGTACTGGAATCGGTGACCTTCACCTGCACGGCAAACCCGCCGCGTTCCAATTGTTTCCCGCGCTGGAGAAGCTTTGCCGTAAGCTTTTCGCCGTCTGCAATCGCGCGTTGAAAGGCAGGCACGGCAAGCCGGTGCAGTTCCGGTGCGGAGGGATCCACGAGAATCAGCCCGTGGTCACGAAAGACTCCAGCGAGCAATTTGCCAAATGCGCTGGCGAACGTTTCTCCAGGCCGGATGGCATCAGCAACCATCGCGGAAACCGCCTCCGCGTCTGGCCCCATCAGGGTTTCCGATGCGCGGATCGCGATAGACTGCGCCGCTTTCCCCAGGGTAATCTCCCCAACGCTCCGTCCGTCGTTCGCGGGATCTGCATCGAGAAGAAATTCTTCCATCCCCTCTGCGTGCAACCAGTGAACTCGGGCCACTTCGTCGAAATCGTGATCTTCCGTGGCCATCCAGAAGATGGGCACGGACCGGACACCCATTGCTGTGAGTTTTTCGGCGGTTCGGATCGCAGTCAGCGCCTTGTAAATGGAATATGCCGGGCCGGTCAGAAGCCCGGTCTGCTGCCCGGTCACCACCGCGCTGGCTCCCTGCGCCAGGGCATCGAGGCTGCGCGCGACGCTCGAGTCGCTTCCCCAGCGCGCATTCTGCTTGCGCAAGATTTCTGCCGTTGAACGCCGGACCTCGGGAGGAAACTGGAAGGTCTGGGCGTAGGCGGCGGCGCTCTTTAAGTCCGGTGGATGCGCATAAAACTGCGCCACGCGTGGAAACTCATGCAAATAAGCGGAAAACAGCTTTGTGCTGCCTGGCAAGTCGTTGACCGGAAAACAGTGCGTCTCCATGGGAACCAGTCATCTTAACCAAATCGCCGCCTTTGCACCAAATCAGACGCGCACCGCTGGCCAAATATTTGCCTCTCCAAATCTGCTCTGCCGCAGGGTAGACTGAAGCATGCGGAAAATGGCTATTTGGGGGAGATTGTGGCCGGTTTTTCTCCTATTTTGCCTGACGGCCGCCTGGGCCCGGCAGAAACAATCTGCGAAATCTCCGCATCCTGAAGACCCGGCAACCTTGCGGGTAACCTCTCGCCTGGTTGAAGTGAATGTGATTGTCCTCGACCGCAACGGACTCCCGGTTCGCGGGCTTACCAAGGATGATTTCGAAGTTTACGATGAAGGACAGCGTCAGGTGCTTCGCGAGTTCCTCCAAGCGGAGACCCCCAGCCACAGGGCGGCATCTGCAATTCCCGCTCCCGCCGCGCTTCCTCCCAATACCTTTGCCAATGCTGGAGTCACCCGGGAAGCGGGCACGCTCTCCGTCGTTTTGTTCGACGAGTTGAACACAAGAATCCAGGACAAGCTTTACGCGCGCAACCGCATTCTCAAGTTTCTCGGCACAGCCCGGCCGCAGGACCGGCTCGCCGTCTACCTTCTGAGCGACCGGGTGCGCGTGCTGCACGACTTCACCAGCGACGCCGCCGCGCTTTCCCGGATCGTGGCGCGGCAAACGGGGAATTCCGCGCAAACCATGGGAACCGCGGAACTCGACCCGGACGTCACCGGGTATGAACTTGTAGACGCCTTTGTGGAAGATGCCGCGCGCAGGCAGAGCAACGAAGCGATTCGCAATCGGGTGCGCACCACTTTGCAGGCCGTCGAATGGATTGCCCGGCGGCTGCGCCCCACGGCCGGCCGCAAGAACCTGATTTGGGTCTCCGGAGGATTTCCACTATCGCTTGGTTTTGATCCGCGCCGGCCTGGGGACACCAGCTTCCGCGATCAGGCCACGTTTCACGAGCAAGCCGCGCGTGCCACGCGCGCATTGAACGAAGCGAACGTTGCCATCTATCCGATTGATGCCCGCGGGCTGCTTACCGACCCGATGGATCCGACCGAACAACGAAACAATGAGCCGTCTTTTATTTCCGGGCGAAGCACGCTGGCCCAGGATCGGTTTGGCAGCAACGCCGGTGATCAGGATCAATCGCGCGGCGGATCCACCGGCGGACAGCAGCCCGGCCAACAAGGCGGGCAGGGCGGGCGCCGGCTCGTTGCGCCTCCCCCCGTTCCCCTGCCCATTAGTAGCAATTCGTTCCGGAAACTGGATGCGACGATTGACGCCATGATCCTGCTTGCCGACCTTACCGGCGGGCGCGCGTTTTACAATTCCAACGATATCGAAGGGGCCTTGCGGGCCACGCTCGAAGAATCCGAAGTCAGTTACCGGCTGGCCTTTGAACCTACGCACGACAAATGGGATGGTTCGTTACGCCAAATCAAAGTCCGTTTGAAGCGCGAAGGCTATCACCTCCGTCACCGGCAGGGTTACCTGGCGCTGCCGGATACAACTCCCGACGCGCAAAAAGAGCTTCTGGCGTTGCGCGATGTGGCAGCCAGCCCGGCGCAGATCGGCGAACTCCCGTTGCGTGCGGAAGTTTCTGCGGCGGCCCAGGAACTTCGCGTCCGGGTTTTTGTGGATCTGGGTGGTTTGGTAATGGGCAATCTGGCGGGAAATTGGAAGGGCTCTGTGGACGTGTACTTTGAAACCGCGAATGAAACCGGCGCGCCGGTCTGGGGAGACGCCCGCAGGGTGCCCTATTCGCTGAGTTCGGCTCAGCACGATGCGGCGCTTCGCACCGGCCTTCCCATTAGTAAGACTGTTCCCCGAGCGGCAGAAGCCCGGCAATTGCGCGTGGCCATCCGCGATTCGCAAAGCGGCGCGGTGGGAACCCTGCGCATCCTTCTTGATCAATTGAAGTAGTGGGTGGCCCTAGACGGAGCTAGTCAAGGGTCTTGCGTTCTGGGCGCGCGTCTCCCCGCTGATGGGACCGCGGGCCGCGCGCACCGCTTGGCGGGCTTCGCTTTTCTGCGCATCGGTGAGCGGCAGAAATGGCCGCCGCGCCAGGCCCCCGTGAAAACCAACTTCATCCATGCCGAACTTGATGCCGGGGATCCCCAGGCGTGAGACCAGCACCGTCGAAGAATCCAGGAGCTGTTTCTGCACCGCCAGAGCACGGTGGCTATCCCCCGCCTCTGCCAGTTGACTGAGATAGACGCATTTTTCCGGAAGCACGCAGGCAATCGCCAGCACCGCGCCAACGGCTCCTGCCTGCAGCGAAGCATAGAGAGTTCCCGCCGACCCCACCATCGTTTGGAATGTGCCGCGCGCAGCAGCAATGATGTCAGTCGCGCGCCGCAGGTCCCCGGAGCTTTCTTTGATTCCGGCGATATTCTGGTGCTTGGACAGGATTGCCACCAGCGGCGCTTCGATTGGAATACCGGTGAACTGCGGCACCGAGTAGAGAATCACGGGAATGCGTGAAGCGTCAGCCACGCGTTGAAAATGCTCGGCCTGGACGTCCGGCGTCATTTGCGCCTTGTAGTAGTGCGGCGTCCGCACCAGCGCCGCGTGGTAGCCGAGATCGGCGGCGCGATTGGTTTTCCGGATGGCCTCCGCAGTAGATTCCGCCCCCGTGCCTGCAATCAGGACCATTCCAGTTGCCGCGGCCTTGCGGGCCGTGGCCAGCACCTGATCGCCTTCCTCCGAGGAAAGCATCACCGCCTCGCCGGTGGACCCCAGGACAACGTAGCCCGAAACACAGGTGGTGTTGTATTGCTGGACGTTTTCCCGCAAGGCTTCCAGGGCAACATCACCTCGCGAATCAAACGGGGTGGTGATCGCCGGAAAGATACCCTTCAGATTCAGCATGGCTTCGGAGAACTGCCTTCTAACTCGATGTTGCAACTCTCTTGCCGGGGGCCGTGATTGACTTATGCAATTGTTGCAGGCACTCGACTTCCGCCGGATGCGCCTTCATGGCCCGAATGCCCTCAACCGCAGCGCGCGCCGCGGAAAGAGTAGTAATGCAAGGCACATTGTACCGAATCGCAGCGCGGCGGATCGATTTTTCATCATACTGTGATTCGCGGCCAAGTGGCGTATTGATAATTAGTTGTACCTGACCGCTCTTAATCCTGTCGACAATGTTGGGCTGGCCTTCATTCACCTTGTAGACTGCCTCCACCTCGATCTGGTGATGACGCAGCGCCGCAGCGGTTCCGCGCGTAGCCAGCAGCTTGAAGCCCGCCTCGGCCAGGGCCCGCGCCAGCGACACCGCTTCCTGCTTGTCGCGATCGCACACGCTGACGAAGGCCTGCCCGGCCGCGGGCAACCCCCCGGAGGCTACGTTGGCAGAAAGCTGCGCTTTGGCAAACGCTCGCCCGAAGTCCGCGGCAATCCCCATCACCTCTCCGGTGGACCGCATCTCCGGACCAAGTATGGTATCAACGCCTCTGAATTTGTTGAACGGAAAGACCGGAGACTTCACCGCAAAGTATTTCCTGCCCTCCCAGGTTATTTCATCCACGCCATTGCGCCGCACTACGGGCAAACCCAGGGCGGCAATTTTCTTGCCCGCCATCAGGCGCGCGGCAACCTTCGCCAGGGGCACGTTGGTGGCTTTGCTGACGTAGGGAACGGTGCGCGAGGCCCGCGGGTTCACTTCCAGCACGTACACCTTGTCGCGTTGCACCGCGTACTGCACGTTCATCAGGCCGATCACATTGAGTTGGAGCGCAAGTTTCTGCGTGTAGGCGCGAATGGTGTCCAGAACCTTCGGCTTCAGTGAAACCGGAGGTAAAACGCAGGACGAGTCGCCCGAATGGATTCCGGCACGCTCGATGTGTTCCATGATGCCGCCGATGACCACGTCTTTGCCGTCGGCTAGCGCATCCACATCCACTTCCACGGCGTCTTCCAGGAACTCGTCAATGAGCACCGGTTTGTTCGAGCCCATCCTGGCGGCTTGCACCAGATACTCGCGGACCGTCTCAACATCGTAGGCAATCACCATGGCGCGACCGCCCAGCACATAGCTCGGCCGCACCAGCACGGGAAAACCTATACCCTCCGCGACGCGCACCGCTTCCTCCGGGGTTAAGGCGGTTCCATTGCGTGGCTGCGGAATTTGCAGCGTATCCAGCAGCTTGCCGAATTGCTTGCGGTCTTCCGCCAGGTCAATGGATTCAGGCGCTGTGCCGATGATGTTCACGCCATTGCGCTTCAATTCCAGCGCCAGGTTCAGCGGCGTTTGCCCGCCAAATTGCACGATCACGCCGGTGGGCTTTTCCCGGTCCATAACGGCCAGCACGTCTTCCAGCGTGAGCGGCTCAAAGTACAGCCGGTCGGAAGTGTCGTAGTCGGTGGAAACCGTCTCCGGATTGCAATTCACCATGATGGTTTCGTAGCCGTCTTCCTT
>CAZCNH010000001.1:0-27881 GCA_964500065.1 uncultured Acidobacteriaceae bacterium | reverse complement strand
GGCCGCGTGACAGCAGCAGTAGTCGAACTCGATACCCTGCCCGATCCGGTTGGGTCCGCTACCCAGGATCGCGATCTTCCGACGGTCCACGGCCCCGGATTCGTCCTCTTCTTCATACGTGGAGTAGAGATAGGGCGTAAAGGATTCGAACTCCGCGGCGCAGGTGTCCACGCGCTTGAAAACCGGGATAACCCCAAGCTCCTTGCGTCTTGCGCGCACCGCATCCGCCGTCGTCCCCCAGATCGTGCTCAGTTGCTCGTCACTGAATCCCGCCCGCTTCCCTTCCCACAACAATTCCCGGGGGACGCCGGCCAGCGTGGTTTGCGCCAACTGCTTGCGCAGGCCGACCATCTCCTGCATCTGCCGGGTAAACCACGGATCAATTTTGGAAATGCGGGAAACGTCTTCGGCGTCCATGCCTGATTCCAGCGCGGCAAACAGCCAGTGAATGCGGTCGGGACGCGGGCGCATCAGCGCCTCTTTGAATTTTTCCGGCGCGGCATCTTCCGCCCAGGGCGCATGCCGCTCCAACGACCGCATGCCTTTCTGCAACGCTTCCTTGAAAGTGCGGCCGATAGCCATGACTTCGCCCACCGACTTCATCTGCGTGCCCAGCAGCGAATCCGAACCGGGAAACTTTTCGAATTGCCACTTGGGGATTTTCACCACCACATAGTCAATGCTGGGCTCGAAGCAGGCCGGCGTTTTCTTGGTGATGTCGTTGGGGATTTCGTCGAGGGTATAACCCGCCGCAAGTTTGGCGGCAATCTTAGCGATGGGAAACCCGGTGGCCTTGCTGGCCAAAGCTGAGCTGCGCGAAACGCGCGGGTTCATTTCAATCACCACCATGCGTCCGGTCCGCGGGTCCACCGCAAACTGCACGTTCGATCCGCCCGTTTCTACACCCACCTCGCGGATCACCGCCGCGGCCGCATTGCGCATGCGCTGGTATTCTTTGTCGGTGAGCGTCTGCGCGGGGGCGACCGTGATCGAATCGCCGGTGTGCACCCCCATCGGATCAATGTTCTCGATCGAGCAGATCACCACGAAGTTGTCATTCTTATCCCGCATCACTTCCAGTTCAAACTCTTTCCAGCCTTCCACCGACTCTTCGATCAAAGTTTCATGCACCGGGCTGGCGTCCAGCGCCCGGGCGATCGCTTCGGTAAATTCTTCGCGGTTGTAAACGATGCCTCCGCCGAATCCGCCCAGCGTAAATGAGGGCCGCAGCACCAGCGGATAGCCGATACGCTCGGCAACGGCCATCGCATCCTTCACGCTATTGACCAGCGCCGATTCCGGCAGATCCAGACCCGCTTTGCGGCACGCATCCTTGAACCACAGGCGGTCTTCCGCGATTTTGATGGCGCGCAGCGACGCTCCGATCAATTTGACGCCGTGTTTTTCCAGGATGCCCGCCTCGGCCAGCTCCACCGCAAGGTTAAGTCCGGTTTGCCCGCCAACGGTGGGCAGCACCGCGTCCGGCTTTTCTTTCTTGATGATTTCTTCCAGGTATTCTTTGGTGAGCGGTTCGATGTAGGTGCGATCGGCAAGCTCGGGGTCGGTCATTATGGTGGCGGGATTGGAATTCACCAGCACCACTTCGTAGCCTTCGTCGCGCAGAGCCTTGCAGGCCTGCGTGCCGGAGTAGTCGAATTCGCACGCCTGCCCGATAATGATCGGTCCGCTGCCGATAATCAGAATTTTGTGGATGTCGGTCCGCTTCGGCATCGAATCCTTTTAGCCCTGCATCATCCCCACAAACTGTCCGAACAAGTACCGCGAATCGTGCGGTCCCGGCGAGGCCTCCGGGTGATATTGCACGCTGAACAGCGGCAGCGAGCGGTGACGCATGCCTTCGTTGGTGTGATCGTTCAGGTTGACGTGGGTAATTTCCACGTCGCGCGCGGGCAGCGATTCCGGATCCACCACGAAGCCGTGGTTCTGCGCGGTGATTTCCACTTTACCGGTGAGCAGGTTCTTAACCGGATGATTCGAGCCATGGTGACCGAATTTCAGCTTGTACGTTCGGCCGCCCAACGCCAGCCCGCACAACTGATGACCCAGGCAGATTCCGAAAATCGGCACGCGACCCAGCAGCTTGCGGATGTTCCCCACGGCATAAGTAATCGGCTCGGGGTCGCCCGGGCCATTGGAGAGAAACACTCCATTCGGCTTAAGCGCGAGGACATCCTCGGCTGAGGTCTTCGCCGGCACCACAGTCACATCGCAGCCATGGTCCACCAGCAGGCGCAGAATGTTCAGCTTGATTCCAAAATCGTAGGCGACAACTTTGTGGCGCGCCCGCGGCGCGTCAGTGACGCGGGCAGCTTCCTCGGCGTCCAGGTTAACCGAACCTTTCTCCCATTCGTACGCCTTGGCGGACGTCACCCGGCTGGCCAGTTCCAATCCCGCCATCGTGGGCAGCGCACGCGCTTCGGCAATCAATTTCTCTGCGGGCGTGCCATCGGTGGCCACAACGCCACGCAATGCGCCCACGTTACGCAGGTGACGCACCAACGCGCGCGTGTCCATATCCCCGATCACCGGGATGTTGTATCGCTCCAGGTATGCCTGAGCGGTTTCCTGCGAGCGCCAATTCGATGCCAGCGGTGAGAACTCACGCACAATCAGGGATTCAATCCACGGCCGGCTGGCTTCTTCGTCATCGAGGTTGGCGCCCACGTTGCCGATATGGGGATAGGTAAGGCAGACAATCTGGCCGGAATAGCTGGGATCGGTGAAGACTTCCTGGTATCCGGTGAGGCTGGTATTGAAAACGACTTCTCCCCCGCGGCGCGCGCGCGCCCCGGCGGCCCGGCCCTTAAATACGCGCCCGTCCTCGAGCGCAAGAATCGCGGGTGAAGCGGTCAGCGAGTCCTCCCTGTGGAAGTCGGTTGTCCATACGCGTCACTGTACGTGCGGCGTACTCGCATAAGCTGGGATGTTGCCAAACCGTTCAAACGGCCAGTAGGAAAAAACCGCTTTTCCGTAAATGTGTCGCAGATGCACCGGGCCGAACACACGGGAATCGTTGGAGCTCGAGCGGTGGTCGCCCATGACGAAATAATTGTCATCGGGGATTTTCACCGGCCCGTAGAAGCCCGCATCGGCAAATTGCACCGGCACGTACGGTTCGTCCAGCGGTTCGCCATTAATCAACACCCGGCCCTGCTCGACCGCTATGGTCTCCCCGGGCAGTCCAATCACGCGCTTGATGAAAGACTTGCTGCTGTCCATCGGATACCAGAACACCACGATGTCGCCGCGCTGGATATGTTGGTAATGATAGACAAACTTGTTGATGAAAATGCGTTCCTGGTCGGCCAGCAAGGGGGTCATGCTGGTGCCTTCGACTTTTACCGGCTGGTAGAGGAAGACAATGATAACCAGAGCCAGAGCCACCGCAATCAAAAGGTCCCGCGCCCAGGCGCGCAATTCAGCGCCCCACGGGGACGGCGCTTTGTCCTTTTGTGCGCCCTGCGCCGGTGTTTCTGGGAGATTGGCGGCGTTTTCCATCGTGCCCAGTATCCTTATGTTTATACCATAGCCGCGCCGGTTCAGCCAACGGCCTGCTTGCCTCTGAAGAAACGCTGATTGGGCCGCAATGACAAACCGGCCTCCCCTGTCATACGATGGCGCACATGATTGAGAGGTTTTCTCCAGAGAAAGTCGCGTTGATTCTCCCGGCCCTGAACGAGGAGGCTTCGCTGCCCGGGACCTTACGGGGTTTCCAAGGACAAGGAATCTTCGAAATCATCGTTGCGGATAACGGCTCCACCGACCGGACCGCGTCCGTCGCCGCGGCGCATGGAGCCCGCGTGGTCAGCGCGCCCCGGCGCGGCTACGGGGAGGCCTGCCTGACGGGGATTGCCGCTCTTTCCCCGCAGGTCACTATCGTGGCTTTCGCAGATGCCGACGGCACCGATGCCCCGGAGGAATTTGCCCGACTGATCGAGCCCATCGTGCAGGGGCAGGCCGATATGGTGCTCGGCTCGCGCATCCAAGGCACCCGTGAAGCGGGCGCGCTCACGCCGCAGCAACATTTTGGCAATGTACTTTCCACCGGATTGATGCGCCTGCTGATCGGCGCCCGTTATTCCGACCTAGGCCCCTACCGCGCCATCCGCCGCAGCGCGCTGGACGTGCTGGGCATGAAAGATACCAACTACGGCTGGACCATCGAAATGCAGATCAAGGCGCACAAAAAGGGTCTGCGTATCCGCGAAGTCCCCACTGCCTACCGCAAGCGCACCGCCGGGGAATCGAAAATCTCAGGGACGCTCCGCGGCACCATTCTGGCGGGCAGCAAAATTATCTGGACCATCATGAAATACTGGTAGGACCCTGTGCAATGCGTGGTTTGTCAGGGCAGCTTGCTGTAGTCGAACAGGCGCAGGTCTTTGCTGATGCCGAAGGTCAAGCCGGTTTTTGCATCCCGGCGCGTCAGTCCGGCCACCCCGGCCACATCCCATTGAAAACCCCCGGCCAGAATCTGCAATCCGAAGCGCGCCTGCGAGCGGCTTTCCGTTCCTACCAGCCCAGTGGAAATCGCCCGTGAAGAGTAACGGCCCAAAATTTCTCCTGCGAAATTCACGTGCTCGCTGATCTTGTAGATCACGGCCCCGCCATAGGTCAGAACATCATTCTGTGTGAACGATGCCGTGGGTGAATCCAGGATGGCAATACCCAGCGTCCCATAGAGATTGGCCCGGCCGATGTGTTTCTGGAAAATTGCTTCTGCAAACAGATTGGTGGTGTTCAGCCCGATGCCCCGCGCCTGATTGGAATTGGGCATTTGAAAACCAAAGCGGAAAGCCACGCCCGGGCGCTTTTCCTTCTCGCTGAAGATCCTCACCTTGGTGTAGATGCTCAAGTCGCCGAAATCGCGCGTGCTGGCCGGTCCGGTCAGCGCGGGGGCAATCACGCCGCCGGCCTGCTGCTTCACCGACAAGAAGTTGTAGATGGCCTGTTCAGTCTGAATCTCGATCAGCTTACCGACAGCAATGCGCGCGCTCAGAATACCCACCGAGGTCAAATCGCCGCTCAACCCGCTGGCCGGAAATGTAACGTCTTGCAGAAAGTCGAAGCCCACCATGGTTCGCGAAGTTCCCGGAGGAAGAATTTCCGCGTCCGGCGTTCGCAATGGCCGCTGCTGCGCGGCCGCCGCAAAACACACCAGGGCCAGCGTAACCAGAGTGAATCCACACCGAATGAGCCGCGCGGTCATATTGAGCGCTCCCATCCTAGAACAAATCAGGAATCTTCGCCAAGCGCATAGTTGATTGCGGCGAGCGCGGCGATCACCGCCGTTTCCGTCCGCAGAATCAAATCGCCCAGCGAGGCTTCCCAAAAGCCGGCCCTCTCAAAAAACTGAAACTCCGGCTCGGTCCAGCCGCCCTCGGGGCCGATGGCTAACACTGCCGCTTGAGCGTAGGGTGCGTTTTCGAAGCGCGTCCGCAGGGATTTGGCTCCGCCGCGTTCGGAAAGGAGTATGCGAACAGCCTCCGGGGCGCCGGATGCCGCCGCATCCTGAACCCTGGTCACGGATTGCAACGCGGGAGGCGCAAGGCGCCTGCATTGCTGCGCCGATTCCAGCAGGATTTTCTGCCAGCGTCCGGCGCGTTTGGCCGAGGCGGCAAGCAATCCTTTCTCGCTTCGCGCCGCGGCCAGCGGAACAATCTGTGAAACACCGAGCTCGGTGGCCTTCTCCAGGCACCACTCGAAGCGGTCGAACTTGACGATACTCAGCAGCAGAATGGTGTCGAGCCTGGGGGCCTGCGCGGGAACCGGTTCCACTAACCGGAAGCGTACGCCTGATTTCGAAGCGGACTCCACTTCGCCCAGCCACACTTCCCTTCCATCGCTCAACTCATACCTCTGGCCGGGTTGGGCGCGCAGTACGCGTCCCAAATGTTCGCCAGTCTCGCCGCGCAAATCCGCGCCGCCGTTCTCAAAGCGCTCGACAAAGAACCGCCTTCGCATGGAGGAGCATGATACAAGCGCGGTGCGGTTCAGGCCACCACGCCGGCGGGCTATTGCTTTTCAAAGACCAGAAAGTGCTGCCGCTTCAGAAAGGTGTGTCGCGCGGCCAGGCGATATCCGGCCTCTTTCATCTCCGCTTGCATGTCTTCCTCGGTGCTGGAGTGACCGACCATTTTCCCGAGCCAGCCCGACTGGCGGAATTCGACCACGACAATCCGGCCTCCTGCCCGCAGGGCCGGCAATACAGCACGGAAGTATTCTGTTCGGTTGGACAAGTGATGGTAAGTGTTCGCAAGAAAGATCATGTCCACACTTTCGGCGGCTAGGCCCGGCGAGTCCGGCTTGGCCAAAATGGCTTCGATGTTTGCCAAGCCGCGCTTGGCGGCCTCGGCGGAGATATTGCGGGTCATGTCGGGATCAACGTCAATTGCGAACACTTTTCCATCGCGCCCCACGGCTTCGGCGAAGCGAAACGTAAAATACCCGCCACCGGCCCCGATATCTGCCACGCGGTCACCTGGTCGAAGCGCCAGGGCCTCCACAACCCGGGCAGGCTGCTGCCAGTTGTCCCGGCCTGCCCCGGCATAGGCAAGCCGCTTCAACGGGGCAGCATTGAACCAGGCTACGCCCCCCAGAACCAGAACGGCCAACACCAGAAAAATCAAACCTTTTCTTTTCATACTTCACCCTACGTTCAGCGTAGTCCGAATATTTCTCCGGTACGAGTCTCTCCGGAAAGCGGCGCCTCACCTGCCAAGTCTGATTTGCAGCATGCCCGGCAGGGTGTTGATCAGTGCATGGCACACGACGCAGGCCGGCAAATTCCCGCGCGAGCGCTGGTACAGAATCCCCAGGAACAGCCCGATGGGTACCCCTTGTCCGAAGGCGGCTCCGCAAGCCGCGCCCCAATCTCCGTGCGAGGGCCAGCGTGGGTGCAAGTAGGCGTAGGGCAGGTGGTACATCCCGAAAAGGAACGACGTGATCGCAATCCCGGCTGTTGCGGAAAAGCGCGCCGTCAGACGGGTCTGCAGGAATCCCCGAAAGAAGAATTCCTCGGTGAAGCCGGCAAATACCACCATCAGGAGAAACGTTGCGGGCAGCAGATAGAGAATCCGCGCGGACGCCAGTAATTCCGCGATTGCCCCGCGGTTGCGCGAAAGAACCAGTTGCGCGGCGCTAAGGGCGAAACCAATCCCAACCGCCCAAAATATTCCCTTGCGAAACTTTCCACGCGCCAATCCAAAGGATGCCAGCAAGCTCTGCAGCGAATTACCGTGGCCCCTTCTCAGTTGAATCAGCAACGCCGGCAGCAATACCAGCGAAACCCAGTGCAGCAGTTCACCCTCCAACCGGAAGAAAAGATACCCGAAATAAATCGCAAAGTACGAACACGCCAGCAGAGCTTCCGCGCCATTCGCGGTTTGATCGGCAGGGGCGGGGAACCTTAGTTCCACAGGGAACCTCTTACAGGGGCGCTGTGCTGAGATACGGCCTTGGCATCGCGCAAGTTCAGTCTTCGGGGACGCAATTGTCGATGCCACTTTCTTGCCTGTATCTCGGGGAGTGGAGTAAGGTGAGCGCACGGGGGCTTGCGCCACGCGCCCCTTGGAGCAATCCATGTCTGAGAATCGCAACATGTTGATTGTGGTGGTCGCGCTTTCATTCGTTGCCGGGGCGGGTGTCGGAGTCGCCGGAACGCTTTTGCTGCGCAGTTCGTCCACGACGACCACGCCCGGACTATTGCCACAACCTGCAGGAGCTGCTTCTGTCCCCGCGCCGGACTCGCCCGCGGTTCCTGCGGCGGAAGGAGCCGGCGTTTACATCAACCAAAAACTCGTCGAGCAAGCCAAGCTCGATGAACTGAAGCAGCTATATGGCGCCGCGCCGCCGCCAGGGCGCTATTGGTACGACCCGCGCAGCGGGCTTTACGGTAATTGGGGATACGAGGCAGCTGGCTACATTCGCCCCGGCCATGAATTCGGTCCGGTGCCGGCTGACGCCTCACGCGGCAACACCGGAGTTTTCATCAACGGACGGCAAATCAATCTCACCGAAGCACAGTTCTTCCAAAGAGTTTTCGGCGCTGTTTATCAAGGTCGCTGGTGGCTGGATGGACAGACGGGAAATGTGGGATTGGAGGGCAATCTCATGCCCATGGCCAATCTGGTGGTGGCTTTGCAACAGGCGAGTCGCGCAGGGGGAGGTGGCGGCGGAGGCGGGGGCTACCGTTGGCGCGATAACATCAACAATTCCAGCGGCGGCGCGGAAAACGGATGCGTGTGGGTCAATTCGCCGGGCAGCACCTATTCCAGCAGCGGGTGCAACTAGCTCGCGCTCCGCGCGGGGATTTCGTTGATACCGGTGAAAAATTGAACCACTTTTTGAGCCAAATCCGGACAACCGGAGAGAGCCGGATGACACGACGGTCGTTGCTCCTCAAGGCGCTGGCCACCACGACGGTTGCTGTATCAAGACTGCTGCCGGCCCAGCAGCCTCTTTCGCCTTTCCGCGGCAAGAACGCCGGGGAGGAGCGTGCCGTCGAGGTAATACGACTCTGTTGGTGCCCTGCAGGGCGATTCGTCATGGGCAGTCCCCGCAGCGAGCCCGAACGACGACCCGGGGAAGACCAGGTCGAAGTGACCCTGACCAAAGGCTTCTGGATGGCGAAGCATGAAACCACGCAGGGTCAGTGGAAACGGGTCATCGGAAGACTGCCGGGCGAACTAACGTTGGAGTTGCCCGAGGGCGACGACTACCCGGTCGGCAACGTCAACTTTGCGGAGGCGGAGGAATTTTGCAGGAACCTCACCGAAGCCAGCCGCCGGTCCGGCGGCCTCCCGAAGGATTGGGAGTTCAGGCTGCCGACAGAAGCACAGTGGGAATACGCTTGCCGGGCCGGGACCACCACCGCCACCTCGTTTGGCGACAAGCTCAGCAGCTCACAGGCGAACTTCAAAGGGAAGCCATACAACGGGGCCGAGGCGGGGCCTTCGCTCAATCGAGCAGCGAAAGTCGGCAGTTACCCCGCCAACCCCTGGGGACTTCACGACATGCACGGCAACATTTTCGAGTGGTGCCGGGATTGGTATCACGCGAAACTTCCGGGAGGCGTAGATCCCGACTTGTATTCCGCCAGGAACTCGGCGACACGCAGCGAACACGGCGTCATCTCCCGGGTACGCCGGGGAGGATGCTGGGCCGATGACGGGTGGCCCTGCCGGTCCGCCTTCCGCCTGCGCTTCGAACCCGAGCGGCGCTACGACCACATCGGCTTTCGGGTTGTAGCTATCCAACTTTAAGGTGATGAAATCTGGTCCAATGCGATGAACTGGCAGACCTTGCAGGTTGCGGAAGAAGTTACGTCCTCGTCCTTCTGAGTCCGTCGAAGGCGGACGAAGAACCTGGATGTACCATTTCACCTGGAGCTTGGAGTGGAGATTCTGCAGCCGCTGTGCGTCCCAGAATGACCGAGTGTTTTTTTCTTCAGCCGCTTGCCCCGCGTTCTTTATTAGGGTTTATGCCGCAATAGTGAGCAACACGGTGGTCAGACGGGACGGCTAACCGAAAATATCCTTCACTTTGTCAAAGAAGCCGGAGTTGCGTTGCGCGGGACGGTTATCTTCGGCCAGCGTATCCGCCAGCGACTCCAGGAGTTTCTTCTGCTCACGCGTTAGTTTCTCCGGCGTAACCACCCGCAGATTGACGTAGAGGTCGCCCTTGGTTCCTCCGTTAGGGTTGGGCAGTCCTTTGCCCTTGATACGGATCACGGTACCTGTCTGGGTGCCTTCAGGTACGGTGATCTTTTCTTCTCCGTCCAAGGTGGGCACGAAAATCTTTGCTCCCAAAGCGGCCTGGGCGATATTGAGCGGGATCGTGCAATACAAATCCGAATTGCGCCGCTCGAAGAAGGGGTGTTCCTTCACATCAAGGACAACGTAGAGATCGCCGCGCGGGCCGCCGCGTTCGCCGGGTTCGCCTTCGCCGGGAATGCGCAGCCGGGTCTGGGCGTCAACGCCGGGAGGGATGCGCACATCCAGAACGTGTGCGCGCTCGACGTGCCCATCTCCTTTGCAGGCTGGGCAGGGGTCGCGTATCACTTTTCCGCTTCCTTCACAGTTCGGGCAGGTCCGCGTGATACTGAAGAATCCCTGCTGATACCGGACCTGCCCGTGGCCCCCACAACCCTGGCAAACGGCAATGCCTGCGCTGCTGCGCGCGCCGGAGCCATGGCAGGAAGCGCACGGCTCCAGCCGGGGGATTTTGATTTTCGTGCTGACGCCGCGAGCCGCTTCCTCAAAGGAAAGCGTCATGTCGTAGCGCAGATCATTTCCGCGCTGCGGGCGCTGGCGGCGGCGTCCGCCCCCGCCGAACAGGTCTTCGAAGCCGAACAGATCGCCGAGAATGTCGCCGAAATCCGGGAACCCGGCTTCGCCCTGGCCGCTCACCCCGGCGAAACCATAGCGGTCATACGCAGCGCGCTTGTTCCCGTCCGATAGTACGGCATAGGCCTCGGAGGCTTCGCGGAACTTGGCTTCCGCCTCGGCCTTGTGCTCGGGGTTGCGGTCGGGGTGCCATTTCATAGCCGCTTTGCGGTAGGCGGATTTGATTTCGTCCGCGGAGGCGCCGCGCGCCACACCCAGAACCTCGTAGTAGTCACGTTTGTCGGTCGCGGCCATGTAGGGTCAATTCACCGTTGGATTGGAGGAATCAGCCGGCAAGGAACCGGCAGGGTTGCTGGCCACGCGGACCATGGAGGGCCGGATAACCTTGTCGCGCATTTTGTAGCCCCGTTGAAATTCTTCCAGGACAATCCCGTCTTCGTGATCGCTGGTTTCCACCCGCTCGATGGCCTGGTGAATAAACGGATCGAACCGCTTGCCCTTGGCTTCGATGCGTTCCAGCCCATGCCGCGAAAGGCCTTCCCACAATTGCTTGAAGATCAATTCGTATCCGACGCGGTGCTGCTCGAAGCCGTCTTCCACCGGCGCCGTCAGGGCGCGCTCGAACGCATCGAGAACCGGCAGGAATCCTTCCAGGACAATCGAAATGGAACGGCGCGAATCTTCCTGCCGTTCCCGCTCCACGCGCTTGCGGAAGTTTTCATAGTCGGCTTGCCGCCGCACCATGGTCTGGTACAACTCGTCTTTTTCCGCCTGGATCCTGCTGAGTTGTTGCAGCAGCGCTTTCGCTTCTTCGGGAGCCAAGCCCTCGCTTCCGGCGGCGGATTCAATCACTTCTCTGGCTGCTTCCCCGGCCGCTCCCAGCGGAGACTCTCCAGCCGGTTCGGCATCCAGATTGATCTCAATTTCCGGAATCTTCTCGTTCTTTTTCAAGAGTGACGGCTCCCGTCGAGTTTTTCTCCAAACAGGCGGGCCATGAACGCCACTGCCGTAATGGCTCGCTCGTATTCCATCCGCATCGGCCCCAGGATTCCCAGCGTGCCCTGCACGCGCTCCTGCATGGCATAAGGCGCGCTGATCAGGGCCAGTTGCTTCCCAGCCACCGCCATTTCACCTAGACCGATTTGCACGTGCACTGGCTCCGGCGTCTCAATCGCCGAGGTCAGCAAGGCCACCAGTTTCTTCTTTTCTTCGATGGCTTCGAGCAGCTCCCGGAGTTGTTCCTGGCTGGCGATTTCGCGCGCCGCGGCCATTTGCGCCGCGCCGCCCACAAACACCTGCTGCGTCGAGCCTTCGTCCAGCAATTCCGGCCCGCACAAAACCAGCGCATTGCCGGCCAGTTGATCGTAACGCTGCCGTTCGGTGTCCAGGCGTTTCACCAGGTCGGCGCGAATGTCGTCCAGGGTTCGCCCGCGATAATGGGTATTGACGTAATTCGCGGTGCGGTCCAGATCCGACTGGGTAAAGCTGTGCTCGAAGCGCACCACTTTGTCGCGGGTAATGCCGCCCCCGGACACCAGCACCACCAGCAAACGCCCATCGGGCAGCAACAGGAAGCGAATGTGCTCGACCACTGTGCGGTTAATGGGCGGCGTCACCACAATCCCCAAGCCGTGCGAAATCGCAGCCAGCACTTGGCTGGCACGCTCCATCAATTCATCCGGGGTGCTGGCTCCCTCGAGTTCGTCTTCAATCCAGTCCCGGTCGTCCGCACCCAGTGTGGCGCGCTGGGCAATGTCCTGAACAAAAAAGCGAAACGCGGCCGGGGTGGGAATTCTCCCCGCAGACGTGTGCGGCTGGTACAAATAGCCTTCATCCTCGAGGTCGGCCATCACGTTGCGAATGGTGGCCGTGCTGAGTGGCTCAGCGTGGACTTTGGAAACCGCGCGCGAGGAAATGGGCTCGCCGGTTTCGACGTAAGCGCGCACCACATCCGCCAGTATCTGACGGTTCCGTTTGTCATGTAAAGCCGGTGTTCGCATACACGTACCCGCGCGCTACCGCAGCAAACTCCTTCATCTTAGTGTAGATGGGCGTGCAAAGAGCGTCAACCAAGCGCAGCGGTTGCCGAAAACAAAACGGGGCGGCTGGGCCACCCCGTTTTCCAGCGCATGGGGATTTGCTTCTCTTAACTGGTGGCGCCAAAATCGCCGGTATCGATCTGCGCGCGCTGCAACCGGTCCGAATAGTCCACATAAAGCGTTTTCCATTCGGAGTAGAAATCCAGCGCCGCCACGGCCGCTTCGCGGTGGCCGTTACCGGTCTGTTTCACGCCGCCAAAGGGCAAATGCGTTTCCGCGCCGATGGTGGGCGCGTTCACGTACACGATTCCGGTGTGCAGATCGCGCATCGCCCGGAACGCATGGTTCACATTGCGGGTATAAATCGCCGAAGACAACCCATACACCACACCGTTGCCGATTTCCAACGCGTGATCCAGGTCATTGAACGGGGCCACGCTCACCACCGGCCCGAAGATTTCTTCCTGCATGATGCGCATCTTCGGATCACAATCCACGAACACGGTGGGCTCGTGGAACCAGCCCTTGGCGTGCGCCCCGCTTTCCAGCCGATGCCCGCCCGCTGCAAGCTTGGCCCCGCCGTTCTTGCCGATCTCCACGTACTCCATGACCGTCTGCAGCTGGCTTTGATTGACGCAAGGCCCCATTTCGGAACTGGGATCCAGACCATCGCCCACGCGCAAGGCCTTCACACGCTCCACGAATCTCTCCGTGAACTGCTTGTATACGTTCTTGTGCACCGCGATCCGGCTGGTGGCCGTGCACCGCTGCCCGGTGGTGCCAAATGCACCCCACAGGCAGCCATCCACCGCGAGGTCCAGATTAGCGTCGTCCATCACGATAATGATGTTCTTCCCGCCCATTTCCAACTGGCAGTGCTTGAAGCTGGGCGCGCACGCTTCGCTCACGCGCCGTCCGATTTCCGTCGAGCCGGTGAAGCTGACCAACCCGATCTCGCTGCTGGACATCAGCGGCTCGCCCACATTGCGCCCGCTGCCGGTCACAATATTGATCACCCCGCGCGGCACGCCGGCTTCGTTCAGGACTTGCACCAGGTTGTATACGGAGAGCGGCGTATCGGTGGCCGGCTTGATCACCACCGTGTTTCCCAGAATCAGGGCCGGCATGATCTTCCAGGACGGGATGGCCATGGGGAAATTCCACGGCGTAATCATCGCGCAGATGCCGATGGGCTGGCGCACCGTCATCGCGAACTTGTTGGGCAATTCCGATGGCGTGGTGCTGCCAAACTGGCGGCGGCCTTCGCCGGCCATGTAATAGGTCATGTCAATCGCTTCCTGCACATCGCCGCGGGTTTCCGCCAGGACTTTGCCCATTTCGCGGGTCATGTCGCGGGCAAATTGTTCCTTGCGTCTTACCAGCAGCTCGGCGGCGCGATAGAGAATTTCCGCGCGCTTGGGCGCCGGCACCAGGCGCCAATGCGCGAAGGCGCGCTTGGCCGCATCGATGGCTGCAGTCACATCCTCTTCGGTGGATTGCGGGAACATTCCCACCAACTCGTCGTGATTTGCCGGATTGCGGTTCTCGAATGCTTTTCCGCTGCGGGGTTCCACCCATTCCCCGTCAATGAAGTTCTTGTGCGCTTTCGGCATGGCGGCAGTGGCCATCAGATCCTCCTGGTCGGCGCGGTAGTTCGCAAATGCAACTCTAGCAGAAGCACAGGTGACAGGCAAAAATCGGGGGGAAGGTGCGCAGCGTCAGCGATTCGATCCGCCGGACGCGGCGGTCTTGACCGGCGGGGCCAAACCGGCAACAGGAGAACCCAGGCCAAGTTTCTGCAAGGTAATGGCGTCCAGCTTACCGGTTGGCTTCAGGTTATGGCTTTCCTGAAACTTCTGCATGGCGCTGGTGGTGGCCGCGTCCCACTTCCCTGTCGGTTCGCCGGCATAGGTTCCGGCCTGCGCCAGAGCGCCTTGAATTTCACGAATGCGGTCTGGCGTGGGGGCGGATTGCGCGCGCGACCTGGACGCACGGGCACCCGGCCGGCGCGTGCTCTTGGAGGGCGATTTCTTTGCCGCGGCACTATTCTTCTTTGTCGCCGCGTTCGACTTGCTCTGGGCAGAAACAGGAAGACTCCCGGTTCCCGCAGCAAGCATGAGTGCGACTGCGAAAGCGAAGGCGGACAGGAGTTTTGCCCTGTCCGCCCGGGTTGGAAAAACTTTCGTCATTCCGCCCAAAACCTCAGTCCTGCACCACGCCCGCCAGGAACACAGTCAGGCTGCGGGGCGCATCCGCGCTCGAGCGCGGGTCTCGGCGCTGCACGCGGAACACAACGTTCTGCCCCTTGTTCAGTTTTCCCACGGCCGCTTTGAACTCGCTGACGTTCATGATCGGCTCCCTGTTGACTTCGGTGATCACGTCGCCGCGGAAGAATTGGATGTCTTCCGCAAAACTACCCGGTTCGACTTCGGCCACCACCACGCCGCGCGAGCCATCCACGCCGATGCGCCGGCCCAACTCCGGGGTCAGGGGCTCGACGCGAAGCCCGAGCTGCGTTGGAACTTCTTCTTCCTGGCTTTCTTCACGCGGATTTGCGGTCTCGGCGAAAATCTTGCCGCGGTCGCCCACGGTAATCGGCACTTCGCGAGGCTTACGATCGCGCACGTAAGTGACTGTGATCTTGTCGCCCACGGCTGTTTCCGCGATGGGCGCGACCAAATCGTTGCCGTTATTCACCGGCTTGCCGTTGACGTGCGTGATGACGTCGCCCGCCTTCAATCCGGCGCGGTCGGCGGGACTGCCCGGCTCCACCGATTCCAGAACCATGCCGTATTTGACTCCCAGGGAATCCAGCAGGACGTCGTTCTGGCTGCGCCCTTCGGCAAAACTCACGCCGATCGAACCTCGCGTTACCTTCCCCGATTTGATCAACTGGTTGTAAACATTAATGGCCATGTTGGAAGGTAGAGCGAAACCGACTCCGTCATAGCCGCGCGATGAGGTGTAAATCGCCGTATTGATGCCGATCACTTCTCCGGCCATGTTCACCAGCGGGCCGCCGGAATTACCGGGGTTGATGGCCGCGTCGGTCTGGATGAACCGCTGGAACTGCTGGCTGCCAGGAATATTGACGCGGTCTTTGGCGCTCACAATCCCCGCGGTTACCGTCGCCTGCAGGCCAAACGGGCTGCCGAATGCCAGAACCCAATCGCCCACTTGCACGGCGTCGGAGTTCCCCAGCCGCGCCACGGGGAAGTCTTTGTCGCCTTCAATCTTGATCAGCGCCAGGTCGGTTTCCACGTCCGTGCCGATCACCTTCGCGGTGTACGTTTTCCGGTCATCGTCCAGGCGTACCTGAATCTTGGTGGCTTCTTCCACAACGTGGTTATTGGTCAGAATGTAGCCGCGCTTGTCTACGATCACGCCCGAACCCAGGCTGCGTTCCGGTTGCGGATTATTGTCGGGGGCGCCAAAGAACTGATCGAACGGGAATTCGAACTGATTCTGGTCGCGATTGCGATTCGGAACCCGCTGGCGGCCGCGGTTGCGCGGACGTTCAGGCACGGAAATGGTCGAGATATTCACCATCGCAGGCTCGACCTGCTTGGCGATGGAGGCAAAGGTGCTCGACAACTGCACCGGACTCGGCACTGCCAGCGGTGTGGCGTCAACGGCAGGCGTGCCCTTGTCCGCTCCGGCCCGCCCGGAAACCACCGAGCCAATCATGATTCCCACCACCAGGGTCAACGCAATCGTGAGCGAAGCCACAAATTTGCGGCTCTTCGCCCAATGAACCACTTCACGAATTTCCGTTCCCATTTCTTTAAATCCTTTCTTTCTTCAACCCTGCCCGGGACCTGGCAATTATACCACCCGGTTTTCCCAGCCGATTAGACGAAATCACATCCGACATGTAAGCATCGCTGCGCCGCCATCTTCACAACTTCTTCATTCTTTTGTTCATAGACCGCACTATCTACGATGCGGGCAGTCGCTTGAAGGTTTCGCGGGAGGGTTTCACGCGTTCCCGCCAGAAACGCCGGTCGTTGCATTCCGGTCGGCTCCTTGGCAGAATCCGGGCATGGCACATCAACTCAGCACGTCGTATCTGAAAGACTCGATAGACCTGTTCCGCTACTACAAGAAATTGGGCGAACGCGCCATCGCCCAGTGTCCCGAAGAAGGTTTGTTCTCCGCGCTGGATGCAGAGTCAAATTCGATTGCCATCATCGTGAAACATATGGCGGGAAACATGCGCTCGCGCTGGACTGATTTCCTGACCACCGACGGGGAGAAGCCTGACCGCAACCGGGACACGGAATTCGAAGCCCCACCGGCAACGCGCGAGGATCTGGTGACGGCATGGGAAGCCGGCTGGAACATCGTATTCAGCGCGCTTGCGCCCCTGAGCGAGGCGGATCTGGCCCGTACCGTCACCATCCGCGGCGAACCGCATTCGGTCATGCAGGCCATCAACCGCCAGATGGGGCACTATTCTTACCACGTCGGCCAAATCGTTTTTTTGGCCAGGCATTTGTCGACGAGCGCCGGCGGGCAATGGAATTCCCTGAGCGTGCCGAGGAAACAATCCGCGCAGTACAACGCCGACGTAGCCGCCGGCCGCAAATCGCAGCGCTGATCTTCAACTTCACGGCGCCTAACCGCGCCCGCCAATTTTGAGAATTCGGCAGGCATTGTTACAATCGTTTTCTACGATGGCTCCACTGACAATGTATGAAAAAATCTGGGCGGCCCACGTGGTTCATGAAGAACCGGGCAAACCCAGCTTGATTTACATTGACCGCCATCTGATTCACGAAGGTACTTCCCCGCAGGCATTCGCCGGACTAAAGGAAAACCAGCGCGCAGTCCGCCGTCCGGATTTGACTTTCGCGGTAATGGACCACTCCGTACCCACCAAGAACCGGCATCTGCCCATCCTCGACCCGGACGCCATCGGCCAATTCGATGCCCTGGCAAAGAATTGCGCGGAAACCGGCGTGCGCCTGTTCAATATGCAGAGCCGCAATCAGGGCATCGTGCATGTGATCGGCCCCGAACTGGGCATTTCTCAGCCCGGCCAGACCATCGTCTGCGGCGACAGCCACACGTCCACGCACGGCGCCTTGGGCGCCCTGGCCTTCGGAATCGGCACCAGTGAAGTGGAACACGTGCTGGCCACCCAATGCCTGGTCCAGTTCAAATCGAAGACCATGCTGATCCGTGTGGAGGGCGCGCTTCCGCGCGGCGTTTCCTCAAAGGACATCATTCTCTTCATCATCGGGAAACTGGGCATCGCCGGCGGCACTGGCTATGTTTTTGAATACTCCGGCAGCGCCATTCGGGCCCTTTCGCTCGAAGCGCGCATGACCATGTGCAACATGACCATCGAGGCGGGCGCCCGCGCCGGAATGGTGGCCCCCGACGAGAACACCATTTCCTATCTTGAAGGCAAGCCATTCGTTCCGCGCGGCAAACAGTTTCAAGCGGCCGCGGATTCTTGGCGCGCTCTGGCCAGCGACGCGGATGCGAGATACGACCGCACCCTTGAGCTGAAAGCCGAAGACTTGGCGCCGATGGTGACCTGGGGCACCAACCCGGGGATGGTCACGCAAGTCACCGATCGCGTGCCGGCCCCGGATTCCTTCCGCGATCCTGTTGACCAGAAAGCGGCGGATAGCGCGCTGAAGTATATGGACCTGAAGCCCGGCACGGCGATCGTGGATATTCCCCTGGATCGCGTGTTTATCGGCTCGTGCACCAATTCGCGGCTGGAAGATTTGCGCCTGGCCGCGCGAGTGGTTGCCGGTAAGAAAATTGCAAAATCATTGAAAGAGGCCCTGGTGGTTCCCGGTTCGATGGGAGTCAAGCGCGCGGCCGAAGCCGAGGGCCTGCACCAGATTTTCCTGGATGCCGGCTTCGAATGGCGCGAGGCCGGGTGCAGCATGTGCATCGGCATGAACGACGATGTTCTGGGCAGCGGTGAACGTTGCGCCAGCACTTCGAATCGCAATTTCGAAGGGCGGCAGGGCAAAGGCGGACGAACGCACCTGGTCAGCCCGATGATGGCCGCCGCCGCGGCGGTTGCTGGACATTTTATCGACATCCGACAGTGGGAGTTCTGAGCGCCAAACTGAAAAAATGCAACCCTTCATCCGACACACTGGGCTTGTCGCCCCTCTCAATCGCGTGAATGTGGATACCGACCAGATGGTGCCGAAGCAGTTCTGCAAGCTGCTTACGCGGCAGGGTTACGGCCGGATTCTCTTCTATGATTGGCGCTACCTGGAAGGCGAAGTCCCCAATCCGGAATTCGTGCTGAACTGGCCGCGTTACAGGGGCGCATCCGTCTTGCTGACCCGCGCGAATTTTGGCTGCGGCTCCAGCCGCGAGCACGCGCCCTGGGGCGTGCTGGACTACGGCTTCCGCGCCATTGTGTCCCCCAGCTACGCCGATATTTTTTACAACAACTGTTTCAAGAATGGCATCTGTCCGGTCACCCTCGAGGAAAACCAGGTGGATGAGTTGTTCCGCCGCGCGGAGGCGAAGGACGGCTACCAGTTGACCGTGGACCTGCAGAATCAGACGGTGAGCGATGCGAACGGCCTGCGTTTTTCCTTCCACATGGAGCCGTCCCGCAAGGAAGTCCTGCTGAATGGCCTCGACGATATCGGCATGACCTTGCAGCACGAGGCCAGGATCGCTGCCTTCGAATCCGCGCACAAGCCCAGCGCCACCATGTACGAGCCGGTGGACGTGCTCATCTCGAATCCCACTCGGCGCTGATCCCGGTTTACCACTTATCGCTCGATAGGCGCTGGCGCGTCCGCCGCGGACTGAATCGGCCCTGCCAGTTCCGAAGCGAGAATCCCCGCAAGAATCATCAAAGCGCCCAGAGCGGCCCGCCACCCCAATCGCTCGTTCAACACCACAAATGAGGTTAGCGCAGCAAACACGGGCTCAAGGGTAATCAGGATGGCCGCGTGGCTCGATGGCGTGTATCGCTGCGCCCACGTCTGCAAGGTAAACGCTACCGCAGTCCCCAGCACCGAGGTGATGAACACTCCCCAGAATAAGGGCGGCGCCCATTCCAAACGCGGCGATTCCCATCCGGCCGCGGCCAGCAGGGGAATCGCCAGCCCCGAGAATACCGCGCACGCGGAAAACTGCACGAAGCTCAGCGCCGCGGTGGAAAACTTCGGCCGGTGCAGGCCGATAAAAATGATGTGCAAGGCAAACATCACCGCGCACAGCAGGCAGAAAATATCCCCGCGGTTCAACTGCCTGAACCCGCCCGTTCCCGGTGGCACCACCAGCAAATACAGCCCTCCCAGCGCGGCTACGGCGCCGGCGCCGGCCCATGCGCTCACCCGCCGTCCCCAGAACAAGGCCAGAAGTAGCGGCACCAGCACCACGCCGAATCCGGTGATGAACGCGGCCTTCGATGCGCTGGTGAACAGCAGCCCCGTATTCTGGAAGGCATATCCGGCGAAGAGAAAAAAACCGATCTGCGAACCGGCTGCGATCTCGCTGCGCGTCAATTGCGCGAGGCGCTTGCGGTAAACCACCCCCAGGATCGCCGCGGCAATCGCAAAGCGCAGCCCGTTAAACGCATTCACCGAGGCGAACACGAGCGCCCGCTGCACGAGCAGGAACGTGCTGCCCCACACCATCGAGCACAGCGCGATGCCCAGGTCGGCCTGAATTCGTTTGGACACAGGAACGTTGAGGAGCGCCAATTTCCGTTTTATGCCTTCACCGCGATGCCTTGAAACTGGAAGCGTGCGCCGTGCAGCAGCGGGCCGGAACCGATAAAGGCCCGCGAAGGAAGCACCGCGCCAAAGCGCTGCCGGTAAACGCCGTTGAAAGTTTCAAACAGCGAAAGTTCCGGGCAATAAATCGTGACCGCCACTAGATCCTCCATGGTCATCGCCGCTTCCGCCAGCACGTCGCGCACCCAGTCCAGCAAGTGGTTGGCCTCAACCACCGGGTCGGCGGGCACAGTGTAGGTCCCCGGGATGAACCCGATGCGCCCGGCGAGGTACAACGTGTTCCCCGCAAGCACCGCGTCGCTGAAAGGAGCCTTCCCTTCCGGCCAGGCAAGATTGATGTACCGCCGGCTCATGAAGCCCGCCGATCCTGAGTTCTGCTGCTTATTTCTTCGCCGCGATGGCCTGAATTTCAAAATGCGCGCCGCGCAGCAACGGTCCGCTGCCGATGAACGCCCGCGCCGGAAATTCTTTTGTGAAATAGGTGCGGTATGCCGTATTGAACTTGTCGTAGAGCGTCAGGTCCGGGCAGTACACCGTGACCGTCACCAGGTTATCCATGGTCATCCCGGCCTCGCCGAGCACGGTTTTCATCCCGTCCAGCAGGTTGCGGATTTCCGTTTCCAGATCATCCGGAATGCGGCCGTCTTTGCCGGTGCCCAGTCTTCCCGCGAGATAAAGCGTGTCGCCCACCAGCACGCCATCACTGAAGGGCAGCCCGCTGCGTCCGGGCAATTGAATGAGTTTTCGCCCTGTCCGTGTTTGCTGAGATTGAAGTTCCATCGCCACTCCTGCCGCCAGAACCACCGCCATCACCCATGCAAAACGCTTCATCCTGCCCTCCTCCGCGAATCTGCGCAACGGCCAAGTTGGCTGCCTTGAAGTTCTGCGCGGCGTGCAGTTTATGGCGGACTCGGTTCCCATGCAATCAAGAATCGCGAAAAGCTTTCTGCTTGAACCCGCCAATTTGACGGCGGACCGCTGTTTGCGGTAACAATACGTCATTATGCCGAGGCGGTTAACTCCGTTGCTGTTTTTCCTTTGCTTTGCACCCAGCATTGCCGCGGAAAAGAAAGACGCCTGGACCGAGGTGCGCAGTCCGAATTTCCTGGTGATCTCCACCGGTGGCGAAAAGCTCGGGCGAAGCACGGCCGATCAGTTTGAAACCTTCCGCGGAGTATTCTCGCAACTCTTTCCCAAAGCCCGAGTGGACTTGGGCAAGCCCTTGATTATCCTTGCCGTCAGAAATGAAAAAGAATTGAAGCAACTGCTTCCCGAATATTGGGAACGGAAAGGCAGCGTGCACCCGGCGGGAATCTTCGTACCCGGCCAGGAGAAGCTGTACGTCGCGCTGCGCTCCGACGTCGAGGGCGAATTCCCCTTCAGCCTGATTTACCACGAATACGTGCACGCCCTGATGCAACTCAACTTCGAGAACCTGCCCTTGTGGCTGAACGAAGGAATCGCGGAATTTTATGCCCAGGCGTTCTTCACCAACAAAGAAGTTACCCTCGGCCGCCCAAGTTCCTATCACCTGTTCAACCTGAGCCAGCAGAAGCTGCTCCCCCTCGAGGTGCTGCTTGCGGCGGACCGCAACTCGCCGCACTACAATGAGGCCAACAAGGCCTCCGTCTTTTACTCGCAGTCGTGGGCCCTGACTCATTTCCTCTTCTTCGACAAGGCGGCAAGGGACGGGCAATGGCTGGTCCAGTTCCTCACCAAGACCGCCAACGGCGTCCCACCCATGGAGGCCGCGCAGCAAGTCTTTGGAGACTTGAAGGTGTTCGGCAAGCGCTTTGATGGTTACATCCGGCAGCAGGTCTTCTCGGGTTACAAAGCCAAGCCAAACACCGTCATTGACGAGAAAACATTTCCGGCGCGAACGCTTACTCTGGCCGAATCCGCCGCGCAGGTCGGCGATTTTCACGTTCACATGGACCGCCCCGCCGAAGCCAAGGCGCAACTCGACGAAGCCCTGCAACTGGATCCGAAAAGCGCTTTGGCCCACGAGAGTTACGGAACTTTCTATCTGCGGCAGCAGAATTGGACCGAAGCCGCCAAATGGTACGAAAAAGCCGTCAGCCTGGACTCCCGGAGTTTTCTCGCGCACTACCACGCCGCCATGCTCGTCGTGCAACGCGGAGGCTTTTCCGGCGAGATTGAAAAGACCGAAGCGCTGCTCCGCCGGGCAATCGAGCTGAACCCCGGCTTTGCGCCTGCGTACTCCACGCTGGCCACGCTGTATGCCGCCAATGACGAAAAACTCGAAGAGGCATTGACGTTTGCCCGCAAGGCAGTCGCATTGGAACCCGGATTCCTGCTCCACCGCCTCAATGTGGCCCAAGTTTTGCTGCGAATGAAGCGTGTGGATGAAGCGATTGTTCTTGGCAACCGCGTCCTGTCGGCGGCCGCCGACCCCGGTGAACGCATGATGGTGCAGGCCTTTCTGGAGAGCGCGCAAAACTACAAAGCCTCGCTGGCGCGCTACGAAGCCGCCAAAAAGGAAGAGGAGGCGTACATCCGCGCTCGCGAAGCCGAGCGCGCAGAATGGGAAGCGGCAGAGAAAAAGCGCGCTGAAGCAGCGGCTGCCCGCGTGGCCGGCGCGCAATTGAAGCCCGGTGAGGTTTCCGTTTACGGGACCATCACCCAGGCCACCTGCTCTGCCCCGCAGAGCCTGCAATTGAAAGTTCTCCTGGGAAGCGCCACCATGACCGTGCGCGCAGCCAGGCGGGAATCGGTCGAGTACCAAATCGGACCTGGGCGTCCGTTGCGCTTTGACCCGTGCCGCGACTTGCAGGGACAACAGGCGGAAGTCATCTACCGCGCCGCCAAACTCCGCACCCAGCCCGGCGACCTGGTGCGAGTCCTCCTGCTCGATAATCCCGTACAGGTCGGGCCTGCCCCGGCCCCGCCTTCAATTACTGCTTCTTCCAAAGCGCGAACCGTAACACCTTCCGCCGCGTCGGACGGTACCTCAAACGCCGCTGCGCCGCTGCCGTCGGGGCCGCCCGGGTGGTCGGAAGGAAACGTGTCGGTGGCTGCCTGTTCCGGCGCGGAACTGCACATCACCGTAGATGTGGGCGGCGGCTTTTCCACGCGGCTGCGGGCCGCCAATTATCACCGGGTGGAATTTCTCGCTGCCGCTGCGGCAACTCTCCCGGATAATTTTCAGCCGTGCACACAATTGCGCGGACGAACAGTCGAAGTGAAATATGTGGTGGTGACCGGCAAACCCTACGAAGGCGAGATTCTTTCCATTCAAATTCAGCGTTAATCTATTTTCCCGCCGATGACTTGCGCTGCGCCAGGAAACCCTCCAGCAAAGCATTGAACTCACCGGGGCAATCGGCAAAGGCCGCGTGGCCGCAGCCGGGCATCATCTCAATCTTGCCGCCGGGAATTCTTTCCGCAACCTCGCGGTAAACCTTCATCCACGGATTGCTCTTGTCTTCTCCCGCCACCAAAACCAGCGCGGGGACATTGAATTTCGGCAGCGCCGCGCGGTAATCGGCAGTAAAAGTCCCCAGGAACAGCGCGAGGGAGGAGTCCAGTGGCGTCTCCATGGACGCACGTTTTATCCGCGTCAGGTATTCTTCGCTCTGCGGCTTGCGATACATGCCGCGGACAAAACCATCCACTGCTTTGGAACGGTCGGTCTGAAAACTTGCGGCCAATTTGAACACCGGCAGCAGTTCCGGGCCGAAGTCGCTGCCTGCGATCCCATCCACCAGCACGATGGCGGAAATGCCCTCGGTGCCGAATTGCTCCACGAACGCGGCAAGTTCCGTCACGCCCATTGACCAGCCCACCAGAACCACGGGCGCCAGCTTTAGCTGTGTGACCACCGACTTGATGTCCCTTGCGCGCGCAGCCGGGTGGTAACCTTCATTCGGTTTGTCCGACTTGCCCTGGCCGCGCGGGTCCATCGCCACAACACGGTATGTCTTGGAGAAATGCAGGATCTGGTGTTCCCAGATGTCCGCCGGCATCGTCCACCCGGGAATTAAGAGCAAGGTTTCTCTGCCCTGGCCCGCTTCCAGATAATGAATCCGCACGCCATCCTGCGCTTGCACAAAACCGCTTTTCGTTTCCTTGGGAAGGGATTGTGCCGCTGCGCCAGAACCCAGGATCAACATCAGCATGCCAATCACCACCCAGAATACGAGCCAGAATAGTTTTTTCATTCGATGCCTTCTCTCTTAGTTCACTTCGGCAGCTTTCTTGCCAGCCACCAGGCCTGCAATAATTGTGCGAAGCACGTATGCGTCCGGTGGACGGGACCCTGCGCCGAGGGACTATCCGCCCCAGAAGCCGGTCACCCGGGCAAACTTTCCATCCGGCGCCAATTCGCAGACGTTCATGCCGCGTCCCATCTCCGCGCCATTAGGGCCGATCACCACCCAGCGAATCACCGCGGTTCCCTGGCATTGACTTACGTCCCCTTCCCGTTTCACGCGAACGCCCGGCATGTGCTGGACCGCCGCCGCCAAGTGCAGTTTCATGTCCTCCAGCCCTTCGGTAGCGCTGAACTTGTCGCGGAAAGAAATTTCCGGCGCCACCGACTGCTCCAGCAGGCTGGCCTGCAGGGCAACGTCCGGTTCTCCCCAGGCGGCCAGGAACTTGTCGGCCGTTTCATTCACATTGGCATGCTCGGTGGCCGTAACCACGTTGGAGAACACCGCCATCTGATAGCGCCAGCCCTGCACGTGATGATCGCGCGTGGGCGCATCGGCGATGTCGTGACGCAGGCGCACCCGCGTGCCCTCCTTCACTTCCTCCAGCGTCATCGTGACGCGCGAACCGCCCGGCGGAATCGGCTTGCCGCTTTCGTACCCGTAAGAAAACACGATGCGCTTTCCGGTCTCGATTTCCAGTACTTCTCCCGAAGCAGCCACCTGGTTCGGATAGCGAATCGAGACTCGCCCTCCGGGCCGCGGCTCGATCTCCGAACCCGGCCCCCACCATTCCGCGAATTTCGCGGACTCGGTGAAAAAACGGAAGACTGTTTCGCGTCGCGCCCGGATCACCACGCTGCGCTCCAGGGAAAAGGGCAATTCTGTTCCGAACGGGTTCTTCATTTTGCTGTCTCCTCGTTTACGCGGGTGCGGCGCTTTTTCTGCCGCGGCCCTCGCCGGGCTTCTTCCAGTTCGGCTTGCACCTGCAAGCGGGCCAGCGCGTCGTCCCACATGTTTTCCAGCCACTTGCGCAGGGGACCCAGGGCCTGTTTCTTTGCTTTGTAGTACTGGAAGCGACCTTCCCTGCGGCGAGCCACCACGCCGGCGCGCTCCAGTTGCCGCAGGTGCTGGGAAATCGCGCCAAAGGTGACGTCGGGCATGGAACGCCGGATCTCGCCGGCGCTGCGCTCCCCGCGCCAGAGCAGGCGCAGGATTTCCCTGCGCCGGGGGGTAGCCAGGGCATGCAGGATCGGTTCCACGCCAATAGTTTAGTAAATACTAAACTATTGTCAAGCGGAATTGTCGCCGGCCTTCGCCGGGCGGCCTCAGGTCCCCGGGGCCATCTTCACCAGCAATGCGGCGATTTCCTTCGGGTGGGTGACCGGCGCGTAATGCGGCGCGGCCACTTCGTGCACGGTCATGCCCGCGGCCCTGGCCTTTTCAGCCATCGCCGGCACCCAGGCAGGCGGGTTCATCGTGCAGCGGATAAAACTCCTCGGCGTGCGCGGGGCTTCACTTCCCCGCAGCTTCAGCGGGGCCAGGCAGGGCTGTAACGGTTGCGGGGTGATGCGGTGCATCATCCAGCGGAGGTCCACCTCCGCTGTGATGCCCATGCTGTCCAATTTGAACGGCAACGGAATGCGCCAGCCATCGCCCTGAACAGCTTGCTTGTACTCTTCCAGCACCTGCTTGCCGCGCAGGTCCGCGAGCGACTGGCCGTTGTCCGGCACGAAGGCATCCAGGTACGCGGCGTGATACACGACACTGGACATTCGATCGAGCACCCCGGTAATCACCATGCCCCCGTAGCCGTGCCCGGCCAGCACCACCCGCGCGACGTTTTCATATTCCATGCAATGGACAACGTCCTGAATGTGGGTTTCGAGGTCGGTTTCCGGCCCCCCGAGGTGTTTGCGCTCCCCGCAGCCGGTCAGCGTGGGGGTCAAAACATGGTGCCCGGCATCGCGCAGGGCATTGCGTACGCGCCCCCAGAACCAGCCGCCCACCCATCCGCCATGCACCAGTACAAACGTCGCCATTGCCTCCCTCCCGAACCAGCAATTTACCACAGGGCGCCAGGCAAATAGAGATGTCACCGCCAATCCTGGGCGTGGCGCTCCCCTAGGCCGGCGCCTAGACTTCTCAACGGCCGGGCGCATCGGTATCATCCTCCGGTAGTTCAGCGAAGAGGCCAAATGCCCGTCAAGAAAAAATCCTCTGCCAGGAAGAGGCGGAAGAGGACCGGCGCAAAGAAGAATCACAGGATTGATTTGAAACCGGTACAAAAAACCATGCGCGCCGTAAAGGCCAAGCTGGCGCCCCTGGCCAAGACCCCGCCCGGCAAGATTACCGAGGAACACCTGAAAACCGCGCGGGATATCGCAACCGCCATGCAGGATGTGGTGAGCGGCTTGCGGGAAGCCATCAAACGCGCGGCCATGGCTGATGGCCAGCTTGCCCCGGGAAAAACGATTACTTCAGGCGGCCGCCTGGTCTATGTGAAACTCCGGCCCGGATGCAAAGAAGGCAGTAAGGATCCCGACGACTACGATCTGGTCACCGAGCCGATTCAGTAGCCTGCAGGAAATTTGTCGAGAGTTTTCCTCACATGGGGTCACTAGGTGATCGCCACTTCTTCGTAGGTGCCGAAGGCGTCGCGCATGGCGTCGCATACTTCGCCCAGCGTGGCATAGCACTTCACCGCTTCGTAGATGAAGGGCATCAGATTTTCCTTGCCCTGCGAGGCCTTGCGCAAAGCTGCCAAGCGGCGCTGCACTTCATCGTTCGAGCGTTCGGCGCGCAATTTGCGCAGCTTGTCGCTTTGCTTGGCAGTCAGACTCTCGTCAATCTGCAGGAGTTCGATGGGCTCCTCCTGGGTGACAAAATCATTCACGCCGACCATGATTTTTTCTTTGCGGTCGAGCGCCATCTGGTAGCGGTAGCTGGCTTCGGCAATTTCGCGCTGCGGATAGGAGCGGTCAATCGCCGCGACCATGCCGCCCAGCGCGTCGATTTTCTGGATGTAGTCCCACGCGCCGGCCTCGACTTCGTTGGTAAGCGCTTCCACAAAGTACGAGCCGCCCAGCGGGTCGGCCGTATTGGCCACGCCGCTTTCGTGGGCGATGATTTGCTGGGTGCGCAGCGCGAGGGTGGCGGCAAACTCGGTGGGCAGCGCCCAGGCTTCGTCCAGCGAATTGGTGTGCAGCGACTGCGTGCCGCCCAGCACCGCAGCCAGCGCTTGCAGCGCGGTGCGCACCACATTGTTGTAGGGCTGCTGGGCGGTCAGCGAGCACCCCGCCGTTTGCGTGTGAAAACGCAGAGCCCAGGAGCGCGGGTTGCGAGCTTTGTAGCGCTCGGTCATGGCTTTGTGCCAGATGCGGCGCGCGGCGCGGTACTTGGCGATTTCCTCGAAAAAGTCGCTGTGCGAATTGAAGAAGAAGGAAAGTTGCGGCGCAAACGCGTCCACATCCAGCCCGCGACGCATCCCCCACTCGACGTATTCCATGCCATCGCGCAGCGTGAAGGCGAGCTCCTGGATCGCCGTCGAGCCGGCTTCGCGGATGTGATAGC